>CAZWRU010000092.1:0-1503 GCA_964636425.1 uncultured Candidatus Bathyarchaeia archaeon | reverse complement strand
TTCTTTTTACCTTTTTAATTGTCTATACAGTAATCAACGAGCTGTTTACATTTTTTCTTATTAGGATAGTTTCAGCGGTGTATATATTTTTATGAGTTGGGGGGAATAATCAGGTAAGGGATTAAAGATTGTTTGAGTCAGTAATAGAAGCAGTGTCTGGCTTAATAATAGGATTGATGTCTGGAACTGTAGGTTTCTTCATTGTATTGATATTGGCTTTTGTTTATCGCTATTTCACTTTGGAAAAGCTCTCCTCGATTTTAGGTATAATATTTGGCCTTGGGTTTCTCGGATTTTCTGGTGGCTTGCTTGCGATTCTTGAGCAACCAAGTTTTGGAGGGGTCGTAGAGATTATTGTTGTGGTGATATTTACTGTATGGGGAGCAAATGTAGGTGATAAAATTGCCGAAAAAATCCCAAAAAGTTCCCGCGGATCCCTCATTGGCTTAGGAAGAAGAAAAGAGAGCTTGTTAAAAGTTAAGTTACCTAGTTCTGAGTTCATTCTTGACATGCCAGCTAAGAAGCGAATTTCGGACTCAGTCAAAACCGAGTTGTCTGAGCGGGAATTCATACTACCTGAAAATTTGACTATTGAAGAAATCCCCGATTGGTTAAAAAGAAGATTAATTATGGATTGGGGAATTGGAGACGCGTCAATAGAGATCGATAAGGAAGGGAAAGTCACTCATTTTGCAGCTTCAGCTAGAGAAGAAGGACTTAGCTCAATGTTACCAGCCGAAAAGGTCGCCTTGCCTATTGAGTGTAGGATTATCCCTTCTGGTTTGGTGGCTGGCGATTTTGTAAGGGTTATCTTCAGTGATGGCGACGTGATTGAAGAGGCAGAAGTTATAAGCGTTAATATTAGTCAAAACGTCATCACTATTATCGCACCCTATGATTGGATAGATAGAGTACTTAAAAACAAGGCCGATTTTTTAGTTGCTTTGCCGCGACTAACTCAGATACAAAAAAAGATAAACGTTACGCGAAAGTCGGGTGCTACTGAAGCTTTCACATCCGAGAGAATTCTTAAGTCTCTTAAAGAAAAGGGAATTGATGAAGAGATAGCAAAAAAAACTGTTATCGAAGTTGAGAACAGACTGATGAAGGTTGATGGCCCAGTATCTACGTCATTAATAAAATCTATAATAATTGAAGAGTTAGAGGCAATCTCCGTAGAAGAAGCAAAGAAGCTACATACTGCAAGGTTTTGGAGACTTTAAATATACCACAGACAATTCAAACTAGAAAATTTAGCGCTCAGGTTTTAAGCCCAGAATCGCATATATCTTTACAGAAAAATTAAATTGTTACTAAACAAGCTAGTTATAGTAGGGTTGTTTGGTTTGTTGCGAAATGTTCTGAAGCGACTTCGAAGCGGAATTCCGAGGACAGATTTCTACAAGCATAAACATGAAGATTGCGACAACTTTGATAATGGAATATGCAAGGTTTTTCATTTCACTAATTTAAACCCTAAAGAATCAGCTTGCCCACATTTTA
>CAZWRU010000091.1:0-1601 GCA_964636425.1 uncultured Candidatus Bathyarchaeia archaeon | reverse complement strand
TCCGGGTCAAACAGCTATAGGTGTTCCAGCAGCAGGCACCCCAGCAATTGCAGATCAGAATATGACGGAATGGATAACCTACATGTATCTACAGCAACCTATGCCAACCAACGTAAACGGAGTACCAGTAACATTATACATATCCGACCAAAATAACAACATAGTTGATACCATACAAACCGAATGCGATACTCTTGGGCTTTTTGCTGCTTCATGGACTCCAACAAACACGGGACTTTACAAAATAGCTGCAGTTTTTGACGGATCAAACAGCTACTATGCTTCAACTGGAGAAACCGCGTTAGTAGTTGGCTCAGCATCAGCACAAATACTTCCTACAACTTCACCAACACAAACAATTGCTCCGACCACGACCGTTGCTCCAACCGCAACTATCTCTGCGTCTCCAACCGTTGCTCCAACACCAGGTATAGGCACCTCCACTGAAACGTTGCTTATCGCAGGCGCCGCAGTAGTCATCATCATCGCAGTAATCGCAGCAGCACTCGTCCTAAGAAAACGCAAATAACCACCAAAACAAGACAAAATTTCCCTTCTTTCTTTTTTTGTTAAATAAACATGGATAAAAAATGGGTGCTGAGAGGGTTATGGCGGTCTATGTTTAATTAGGGGTAACGTTGGGTACTTTCTCTCCTGGGATTCGCCCGCCAAAGCCCCAGTAAAACCATTTTTAATTTATGTTGAAATGAAGTTTTTAGTTAAATCTGTTGATAGTTTGTTCTTTGTCTTGGTCCAAAATATTAGAACTTTTCCTCTAAAACAGATCAAGCGTGAGGCGCTTAACTTTAAAAAAATTAAGAGGTTGCTTTAATGTTGAAGTAGCTTTATGCGAATTTTGCGAGTACTTCTCGTCCGAAATCGGTTATTTCGGCGGCGTAGAAATCGTATGGACCTGTTCTTTGTGGTGTATCAATTATTTCGATGAGCTCGGATTTTGACAGGTGCCTCACTGCGTCGTTAAGACCTTCAGGCATCAATCCTGTTTTTTTATGTAAGAGGTCCACTTTCACTAACAGACCTTTCTCAAATTCAGATAGAGCAATAAGAACCCGTCTGGCCGTCGGGTCAATCATATCAAAATCGTCCTGTTCAAAGTCTTCAACCATACAAAATACCTACCTTAGCTATTAGCAGTCTTTACATAAAAACCATTTGAAAATTCTAGCTGTAAGTTGTTTAATTAAATTCTTGCTTAAGTCGGATAGGTAAAGCGATAGTAAGTGCTTTTCTTTCAATTTTTCTCCAAGTAGTTTCGCTATTGGAACCCCGCAAGTTTGTCTTCAGCCTACTATAAGTACCATCCGAATGGCAACCTATACAATTGGTATCTTGGACCGACCTATAATAGTCTAATATGATAAACACCCTTTTCTTTTTTATTGTACAATAGATGATTATCATAAGCGAGTAACTAAACGAAAATTGGGATTGGAAGAAACCTAAAATATCAACGAGTTTATCAGAGGTTAGAGCATGAAAAATCCTTGCTATATAACACTAATAGTTGCGTTTGTCGCTTTAGTGTTTTTTTCTTAGCATTTTATTCCATAAATACACAAAATCCTTATTCAACACCTCCC
>CAZWRU010000090.1:0-1642 GCA_964636425.1 uncultured Candidatus Bathyarchaeia archaeon | reverse complement strand
CAATTGAGGAACGGTTTATGTCATTTCTAAATGGATTTAGACCGCCAACTAAGAAACCAAAAAACCCGAAACCTAAGTAATGGCGAGTACTAATCTTGAGAACGAAAATTGTAAAAGAGAAGTACAAACAAAAGTTATAGAAGGAGGACTTTTTATGGGAGTTCAAACTTCCGAAATTAAGTAATGGGTCGAGCAGCTCGAAAAGTTACATATTGCCTATGATAGCGCAAACGAAAATGGTCTTTTTAATGATGATCCTGAAGTATACAAGACAGCTATAGCCGAAATAGCTGTAGCGCTTGCAGGTCTTTCGGAAAAACCTCCAAAGTTATTTGAATCTAAAAAGAAGCACAGTGTCGCTTTTAATAATTTGAATCAACAGGTTAACCCCGAGAAACTAAGATGGTGACGCTTTTCATATTATTACGGCAGTCTTGCCAGCTTCGCGTTTGAAGCAAAGAAATAGATGAGAGCATCAGCTGTGACTTTATGTACTATCTGGCCTGTAGCTCGGATGCCCTGCTTTGCCAGAATTGCTGTTGCAGCGTAGAACATAGAGTAATATGAAGAAACGATAACCCACAAATAGGACTCAAAATCTAAACCAGCCTTCAATGTTTCTTTAAGGGAGTTGTCATCTGATACTTCCTGAAGAATCGAGGCAGTCCGCAGAGAGCAATCAGCATTGGCTATGAAAAAATCCACAAATCTAGCCGCGTCTTTATTGCCTGTCTTTAGTAGCCCATCTTCAATATAGATTTTGACGTTTCTTTTCGCTTCCTCTAACCTCTCTTTTTCTATCAAAGAAATTCCTCCAATGTCTTAAACAACATCTCTGCCCCATACGGAACTATTCTGTTATCTATTGCCTCCCAGGCAACATTAGGCTTTTTCTGTCTAAGAAGATCCAAAAAATCACTAAATGTTAAGACCGTTTCATGGATGCCCAGTGGGCTAACGCGCTGAACAGAGCCTATAGCCGACTCTACCTCTTTTTCAAAACTCCGCTCAGGAACTATTAAAAGCACATCTAAATCCGACCTTTGCGAGGCTGTGCCTTTCACATAGGAACCAAACAATATGAGAGTGAAGAAAGGTAATGAAATCTTGGAAGTTAAGTCGTCGACTAGGATTTCTATGTCTTTGTGTTTTTCAAAGAATCGGCTAGCGCGTATCCCTTCGATGTAGGCAAAAAGCAAAAAGTTGCCTTTAAGGTTGATTTTGCAATAGGTTACTGGGCGTTTCTTCTCTGCACTTATGTACTGTTGCTTAGCTAATCGCATGGTCATGGTGTATGTGATTTTGTAGTCTTTCTCGATTGTTTGTGCTATTTGCCGTACTGTGAAGCTTTCTCGAATTCTTGAGGTTAGGAAGGCAAGAATTTCTATTGAAGTTTTCGTTAATGGTTCTAAGTACATAATATTATGTACTTAAGTACATAAATAATTAATAAGTCTTACGCATTTTCCCAAACAGCTATCCAAATTTTCACAGCCAAAAACACAGATAATACAATACTGATGCCGATAACTACGCGAACCATTTTAGGCGCCCTTTTTGGCTTGCTTCTCCAATCGATATGCCCGAATCTCCTCCAAGATCTCTTCTTCAGTGGGCGTCTTCCTGCCTTTGTTGTCTTCGT
>CAZWRU010000089.1:0-2264 GCA_964636425.1 uncultured Candidatus Bathyarchaeia archaeon | reverse complement strand
CGCTCCAACATAGGTCACCAAGTAGGATAGGCGCAAGTGGTATTATAAATTTTTCTTTTTATCTTAGCATTTTTTCAAAACTTATTAAGACTTAAAGAAAAAATTAAGTGACAAGTATAGGTCTGTCAATTTTTCTAATCCCTCTTTTAATATCACGCTCTGCCAAAAGTCTCAGAAGGTAAAAAGAGGGAAAGTAGCTGCATAAAAGCGAAAAAATCATCGCACCCCAGTTAGCGGAGGTCTAGTTACACTGCCTGAGGTTGTGGGTTTGAATCCCACCCCCTGCACCATACATAAATAAACTATAGGGGGTTTATCCTGGGAAAATGTGCCTGATTTTTGGTGATTTTTCATGTTTTGGGCCTTCCGTTACTTGAAGAATTCTTCGCCTCGTAAGTTCTGGTTAATCTAGATGTAGTGACATTTCTTGCAGAACTTGAGCTACCTTTCAGCCTGAGTTCAAAAACAATCTCCTAATTACGAGGAAACTCCTTGTGACCCCCAACTTCACGGAGTTTTCTTTGTGATGGGGTCTCACGGAAACTACCCGGAATAGTCAAAAACATCCGCTTGTTGATTTTTTGGTGTTGATGTGAATTGTTGTTTATTGTAAAAAATGATGTTAGCAAGTTCTGCTTATTTTTTCTTTGCATGGAGGGTTAACTTCTACTACTGGCCATTGGGATATACTTCAAAGAGACTGGGTTAGATTGAGTGGGGCAGGCAGTTAAAGCCAGGATTAGCTGGTTTTCTTCGTGACCTTATCCGGCCTACATTATCGTTATAAGTAAGAAATTTCTTACTATCTCATGGTGAGATTATGGTTGAAGCATCCACAACAAAAATTTCCTCCAAAGGACAAGTCGTCATCCCAGCTAACGTGCGTAAAGCCGCCAGCCTAAAGAAAGGCGAAAAAATCTTAGCCATAGCCATTAATGATACTGTAGTGCTCAAAAAAATAGTTGACAAATCCTTTGAAGAAACAATGAAACCCGTTTGGGGCAGAGTTCGCAAGTTGGGTCTTGCAGAGGAAGACATAGATGTCCTCATCGAAGAAGCACGCGCCCAAAGTAGTACTTGATACCAACGTTTGGGTCTCCGCTTTGCTCTGGGGCGGAAAACCTGCAGCCGTAATAAAAGCTGCTGAAGAAGGCAGAATCGGAATCTTTGCCTCTGAAGAGATTATCGCAGAAATTAGTCAGGTTTTAAATTACCCCAAAATTGCGAAAACCTATCAGTCTGAGGGGGTGCTTCATGAGGAATTAATTGAAGCCGTACTGAAAGTAGTCAAGTTTGTCGAAGTAACCAAGAAGAACAGCGTTGTGGTAGAGCACCCAGCTGACGACAAATTCATCGAGTGCGCTTTGGCTGCTAGGGCAGATTATATTGTCAGTGGAGATAAGCACTTACTTAAAGTAGCAAGTTACATGAAAACAAGAATAGTTTCTGTTAGCGAGTTTCTTCAAATTATAGACGCTAATTAAGCTTTTTTTGATAAAATAACGTTAGTAGGTTAGCAGGATATGTGCTACTTGCTGATCTTGCTTGGTCTATGATATCCTGGATACTGTACTGTTTTAGGAACATGGCAAGGATCGCTTTGACGCAGAACCTGTAATTTATGGGGGTTTACGTGAATTGGGTTCAACGGTTCAATCAGCAGTCACAAAAACAACCCTTAAATGGAAAACTCCAACCGATTAACTGATTGCCTATCTCTCAAAGCAGGCCCAGAGCCGAGTTCACACCAAAAAACGCAGTCTCCACAACAAAGTTCTTCGAAGGTTAATATGGCGCTAAAGCCTCCGCTGAAAGATACTTACCAAAAGACACAGGGGGTCTGTACGCCCCGGATAACCTTCATGCAATTAAACGAGTTAACTTCAACTGCGCTGATATTGAGTTTACCACGGTATAGCCAAACGCAAAGTTGACCGCCATTCCCACTGCGATAAACAACACTAAAGGAGTCGTCTTCCAATCAGAAACCTTCGTGAAAAAGAAAAACAGAGAAGCTGCGGAGAAACATCGCCACTGACAACTGACTCCAAGAAGAAGTAGCTTTTTGAAGGCCCGAATCCCACAGTCCACTATTAAATCAAATTAAGCCATACTTTCATCTAGTCGCAAACATAAGTTAATCTTGATTATAATAATAGTAATTTGATTGTGTATTTAATTATTAAATTTACTAGCTATTTATAGTGCGACTGCCATGTATATAGTGTAATCTTTATGTCCAAAAAAGAAATAGGTAAGAATAG
>CAZWRU010000088.1:0-2514 GCA_964636425.1 uncultured Candidatus Bathyarchaeia archaeon | reverse complement strand
AGACTCAACAATAGTCAAATCCGCAGAAACATTACCATTACTAGACGCAATATTGCTTAGAGAAAATTTTCCTAAAGAGGTTATTTTTGGGGTTTTGATAAAAAGGAACTGGGAAAAATATTCAACACCAATCTTAGAGCCAAAAAAAAGCAACGAAAAAGTTGATTCGGAAAAATTTGGTACGCCTTCTAATAAATATGAATCTATACGAATTAATCTTGGGCGTATGGGTTCAAAAATTTTTAATTTAAGAATACGCCATATTGTAGCATAAAAAAAAGATTTAAAATCAGTCAGTTTTAAACAATCCTATAAGTTAATAGAAGAGATTATTAGATTAATGTTTTTTGGGGTGCTTATTATAACCCCCGCATGTTTTGCATTCAGGCAAATATTTTCCAGCGTCAAGGTTTTTTCGTAATTGCCTAAATCTTTCAGATCTCCAGATAGCAGATATTGTTTCAGACTTCAAATCGCCTAGCTCTATTTTGTGATAATTTGCCCTTGAGACTGATTCAGCCATTAGACCACATGGCAGCACCTTGCCGTCATATGTGACATAAAGTCCTCTGGTTGCATCACAGATATAATAATCGCCTAATTCACAGGGGTATATTGTAATTTTGCTTTTGGGAAGATTACTTTCGTTTAGTGTTGGCGGATTTATTATTCGTGATTCATCTTGATCCATCATTTTTCCAAAGTTTATTCCATCTGCGCCTATATCTTCTGCAAATTTGATGAGCTTGAAAACTTCTGGGAAATTGCTATTTGAGATAGTAGATTTAAAGATGAAAGAAGGTGTTTTGGCTTTAAGTTCTTTTTTTGTTTCTATAAAAAGCTTGATATTTTTAACAACTTCTTCAAATATTGCGCCAGTTCTTCTTTTTTCAAATTCTTCTTTAGTAATGTTATCAAAAGAAACATAAAGGTAATCTAGACCTGATTCTATCAATTTAATTGATTTTTCTCGATTAATTAGAGTGAAATTATCAATTATGCTGACTTCAAGATCGTTTTCCTTGGCGAAGCGAATCATAGAAAAGATTTCTGGATGAAGAAGGGGCTCCCCCAACCCAACTAAACTAACGTCTCGAGTTTTACCCTTTATTTGTCTTATTATTGATTTAAAAAGTTCGAGAGACATATCAGCGTCAACCACTTTTGCGGGATCTATAGTTCGTAAACAGAGTGGACAGCTAATGTTACATTTAGTGGTTATTTCTATCTGTATTGAAGGAGGCATTCCGAAACGACTGTTAATGATATATCGTTGAGACCGACTATTCTTAAACAAGATTGAGCTCATAGTCAAACCAACATTATCTAAATCAACACTACTTTCTTTGTTGATAATAAGTAATCAAGTTTTTATGTTTTCTGCATTCTAAATACTTTTGTTACACTCGAAGAATTCACCGGCTCTTTTCAAAAAGATATTCATTTAATCAATTAAATTCAGATTTAATAAAAATTAATTAATTATTGTTATTGTCGAACTGCAGTCTAAACTAGATGAAATTTTATTCTATCTTGTAAGATGGTAAAGATGATGTTTGCCTTCAATACAAGTGGCACCTAAAAAGTGCAGGATATTGATATTACTTTGAATACAATCATTGATTGATAGTTTTTTTACTTTAAATTGTTTCAAAGATATTCTTGAATTATATGTTATAACGTATAAGCTAAGAAGACCAAGAATACAGAAAGAATTGACAGATAAATCATCAACTGACCTGAGAAATACGATGCCGCATAAATTGCCTTCACATATAAATACAAAAGGATGTTCTGAAAGAAAATTATCAATAAACATAGACATTTTAGAAAAGCGTATACCAAAAACTTGAGCGTTGTCACCTCGTGCAGGACGCGCCCACATACCTAATCCTTTCTTAAATTGAAATACACCATCATGCATAAACGGGGGAGCTTCTCCGAAATCCAAACGTGAAAATCCGCGATTAAGTCCCACAAGGATACTAAAATAATATATGGCGTAGCTGCCCAAGGTAAGCTGCCGGTCAACATTTTTTACTGCTAAAATTGGCTCCCAAAGTTCATTATCCTGGGGAACAAGAACACAACCGGAAATGAGTTCTTCACCGGACTTAACTAACAAAAGCTCCCCCCTAGAAAACAAATCCAAACACTCAGAAAAACTAATAGGCAAAGCATACTTAGAATGGCGCTTTAGCATGTGAGGCAAATACATATCATAATAAAAAGAACGCAACTTCACCAAATCCCTAGTAACCTCAAACGAAAAACCCGCCTCAGCAACCTGACGCAACCTACGCCGTTTGCCATCACTTGCTTTATTTGTAATGCTGTCAACAGAGTCTGTGAGATTTAACACGAAATCTACTCTAGGAGAAATTAAGAAATCATTATCACGAAGAAAAGGCATAAAAAACCAATTAGACTCAACAATAGTCAAATCCGCAGAAACATTAGCAATATTGGCAGCTTCTTGAAGAGGAACTTTACCTAAGTATTCGACCTTTGGGA
>CAZWRU010000087.1:0-2637 GCA_964636425.1 uncultured Candidatus Bathyarchaeia archaeon | reverse complement strand
CGCCTCTTTCATATTCCCGAACGACTTTTATGGAACTTGATAGAAAAGCTAAAACTGCGAAGACGACCGCAACTATACCAATAGTTTCTACAACTGACAAGTTAATAATCTCTCCCATTACTATAGTGTTTTTACGGATTTAAATCTCTGTTTTTAAGATTTGAAATATAATTCGCGCCGATTTTTTTCGGATTTAGAATCAAATAGCCTTGCAGCAAGAGGTTCAAGTTCCACCCCCACCACTATGGAAAAAGAATCCCGGTTTGTTCTGGTGATAATTTTGCGCTTGGCTTCTTCATAATTTTGGCAACTTTTTTTATTGCGTAGTCGTTGATTGTTGAAATTACATGTGAAATTAAATCCGACTCCGATTAATGCAACAGATTCATTTTCTATTCTGAACACTTTGGTCGTGCAATCGGTTTAGTTTTAAGAGCTACATTAGCAATAATTTTTTCGTCTAATTCATCCAACTCTTCTTTTAAATGATCAAAGTGAACCTCTATTCGATTAATTAATTCAGCGTCCGCTTTAGGGTCTAAACCAGAATATTTTAACTTGTAATACTCATCGTTATAGGTTAGTACATCTGCAACCGAATTTCTCATTTCGTAGAGCTGTTTTATTTTTTGTGCTTCCCGATCTTTTTTATTTAAAGATTTAACAGAGTACATGATTGCGCAAGCAGCGCCAAACTCTAAACCGCTAGTTTTTAAATCGTATTTCTGGGCTAAATGAATTGCTCCCATGATACGCTCGCCATTCCGAAGTTTACGCAATGGATCTCTGCCAACTCGCAGACACTCATCTTGAAAAGAAGCTCGATAGCGCTTGAAAAAATTCAGTGCAATCAAGTCAATATACTTTTTAGAATTCGGATATTCGCATAGCAAAGAAGGTTTTATTTCATTGATGATTATGTTTTCAGCTAATTTAGATACTCGTAGATCACCCATACCTTGACCAATGGTTCGATACCCCAAAAGTGCAGAATACCAAGCAATAACTGCGTGTGGTCCATTAGAAAGTCTGTTTTTTATTTCCTGCATTGATTTTATATTTTCAACTGTTACTATTTGCCGTAATCGTTCAAGAAGAGGACTGCCTTTGCTAGCATAAAGTGGCATTTCTGGTTCACTGCTGAATAACGTAACTTTGAGTTTGGAGAGTTCCTCTGCAAAACGTGTAACCAACAAAATATTATCGCCAACATTGATTGTTTGAGAACCCGTTGTTTCATTATTTTTCAAAGGTTTATTCTGTAAACTTTTTTCTTTCAAGTAGCTTTTTGAGTAATCAAAGATATTTTCAATTTTCTCCGAGTAATTTAGAATGCTATTATGTAGTCCGAAGAGTTTCATTTGGAGTCTTGAAAGTAATACTTTGTCATCTAGTCTAGAGACTATTCGATTAACGACTGTCTCGGAGAAATAGATGGATTTCACGATTTTTTCTGCTTTCTCTTCTCCTGTTAAATCCTTGAGAGCATGGAATATATGGTTCCTTACAAATTTTCCAGCGTTAATTTTATTCATAATAATGAGTATAGTGAGAGGCTCTTCACCGTTGTCGAATCTTTCAAGTAATCCCTTTGCGATTACTTTGGCTTGATTCCTGATGGCGTTTTCAGGAACAGATAATCCTACTATCTGTGATTTTTTGTACATATCAATTACTTTAGCTTCATCATTTATGTCAATTAAATGAACGTTTGATATGGTTTGGAAAAAAGCTATCCGTTCATAGTTTATCTGATATCTGCCTAACGCATTGATAAGTTGGCGAATAAGACTATTTGATGTTACCCCTATGATCTTTTGTGGACGGGTATATCCATCCCAATGCGAAAAGATCTGTGCCAAGTACCCACCACCCATTGCGCCGAATCCATGTATACCCGCAATCATGTAACCAATACTTTGTGGAAAATGCTCGTTGAGGCTAGGCATGCTCATCTTTGGCATTTTAGAGATAAGGTCATCCAGTAAATCCGTCATCTTATCATAGGATTTATAAACGAGTGCTTTGACTTCAGGATCGAGTTCTTTTATGTCCCTTATGAAGATAGGGACTCCGCCTGCAGCGCTCGCAGCTAAAATCCCATTTTGTGAATCTTCAAAGATAAAACAATTTTTAGGCTCACAGTTAAGTTCCCTAGCAGCTTTTAGAAAAATTTCAGGGTCAGGTTTACCTTTTTCGACTTCTTCACCGTATATTGTTATGTCAAAGAACCTTAGAACTCTAGCGCTAAGCAGGTATTCCTCTGCAATTTCTCTTCTACTTGAAGTAGCTAGGGCAATAAGAACACCATTTTTCTTTAGTCGTTCGAGTAAATTATAGAGCCCTTTTTTTACAGGAACACCATGTTGGCGAACGTATTCCAACTCTAAGTGGTTAGCGCGTTCCCTGATTTTCTTGTAAGGATAGTCTTCGTTGTACCATTCTTTTGCGAATTTTTCAGCTGTAACAGCGCTTACGCCCAGAGATTTGTAGAGTAGTTGGTCTGAAATCTCTTCACCAACGATTTCCTGGGATGCTTTTTTTAACACTTTAAAACGGAGGTTTTCAGTGTCAAACATGGTGCCATCCATATCGAAAATGGCGCCTTCTAAGTTCTTATTCTCAAAAATCAATATA
>CAZWRU010000086.1:0-3087 GCA_964636425.1 uncultured Candidatus Bathyarchaeia archaeon | reverse complement strand
TCACGATATACCTGATATTTTTTTGACATAAAAACCATCACCTTAAATTATTATTTAATCACGATTCTTTGAATATAAACAAGTGTTATTTCAATATGTAACCACAACCAGAAAAACGGGTAATGTGGGCCGAAGTATTCTTCCCCTGCTGGATGCGCAGATAGTAAGTTCTGAAAAATATTTTAAGCGTAAATGTTTAAACGTTATATAGGTGACAGAATAGAATTTTTGGACAAATATAAAAGAAGGTTCCAGTCTATCCGCCCTTAAATTATAATTTTTGCTATCTTTTTGAGTAGCTTAGCAAGTTTGAGTTTAAGAGCTAAACCCTTCACATAAGTGGTAAGAGTTATAGTCAATCTTTCAACACTATTTATTGCTTAGTTATTGTTAGATTATGATCTGTTTGTATTTTTAGGTTTATAACTTGAATTATTTTTCAATTATTAAGAAGCAAATTCTTCGGTATGTCTACAACCGGTTACACCGAAATTTGAGCAACCAAGAAATTGTTCGCCGTCACTTCTTCTTGTTCGGGGTATTAGATGTCCATCATTACATTCAGGGCATACTTTCTCTTTATAAGTGCATTTTTCGTTTGAGCACTTAAAGGTTAACCCCTCTTTGTACAGAAAACCATTTCTACACTCAGGGCAGCTTCTCGGTCTGTAATCGCAGTAGGACGCGTTGCTACATTCTCCCCATCCGTAGTATCCATTATTAATTTTGCTTATCGCCTTCAATCTCCAAAGAGTAACCCCTGTTTTACAGTGTGGACATCTAATTGGCTTAGTTTTTTCTAGATTATCGTTTACTTCATATCCATCGTTCTGTATCTCGGTAACGAATTGTGAGACATTGCTTGGTTCCTCCACCACTAAGTAGACATGTTTTCTAGCTCTTGTTAGTGCCACATAGAAGAGTCTCCTTTCTTCTGCGTGTGGATAATATTCATGACAAGTATGAACTAAGTTAAGTAATGGGTCATCTTCAATTTGACATGGAAAACCCATAGTTCCATTCTTCATACCGACTATTATTGCGTAGTCTACGGTGAGTCCTTTGGCACTGTGGACAGTTGAGTATTCTATTGAAAGGGCAGGGTTATTTTTCCTGAGTTCTTCTATGTTTGTTGGTTTTCCGATTTCTTTGTATCGGTTCATAATTAAGACTTTAAGTTTCTTGTATTGGTTTGGGGTAATCTCACTTAGTATCTTTTCTATTGCTGTCTCAGTTTTATCTGAAATAATGGTAACTGCTGGGACAACTTGTTTTTGTTTGCTTGCTATGGTTTTCTTAATCTGATTAGGGTTAGCAAGAATAAACTTTGTAGAGAATACACATAGTTTGTCACAGAATCGATGAGTTTCTTGGATTAATTCTCTTTCAGAGTTTCCGAAGTTAATCTCAAACTCGGTCATCACCGAAAGGTCTCCACCAGCAAAGCGGTTTATAGATTGCCAATCGTCACCCACACAGAATAGTTTAGCATTGTTCTGTTTTAGAAGTGCTTTTAGAAATCTATATTGACTTTGGGTAGTATCTTGGAATTCATCAACAAGTATATACTTGAATTTAGATGTATGTCTGTTTTGTTGTACTGCTATAGTTGCTTTGTTAATCATGTCGTTAAAGTCTATGAGGTTATTTTGGTGAAGCTGGTCTTTATAGTCTGAGTGTATTGCGGAAAATATATCTAAGAAAGCTCTGGTTCTCCTAGAGTCACTTTGCCTTTTTAGGGTTTCAATATCTTTTCCTGATGACTTGTAAAGGTTTAGAAATTGAGTTAGGAATCGTGATAATAAATTAACTCTTCCCCATTCATTTAGTTGCTTGAAGATTTCTTCACTTGGAATTCTGTTAAAGACTACTCCGTGTTCTTTGAGTTGCTTTTCAAGTCTTTCTAATAATTGACACTCTTGTCTATCATAACTGAAGGTTTTGATGAGCTTTTTTGGGTCATGTTGTTTCATTTTCCATTCCATATCAGCTAAGTAGTGTTCTCGATTGACCCATGGGGCAGTGTTGTTGTCTCTATCGATTCCAAAATGCTCAATAAAAATGTTATAGTCAGTCAGAGTGAAGTCTGGTCTGTAAGGCATCCTATCTTTAGTATCAGTTTGAGTTTTGAACGGTTTTTCGTATTCATAGTTGACCCCATTCATGTAGAGAAAGTTGGCAATTTCACATTCTTCTAAACTTCTAACTGAATGGCCTTTTAGAGTTCTGACTTCATTATTCTTTAGGTAATAGAAATAATCACCTTGTTGCTTGAATTCAAAGATTGTTTTGTATTCTTGGAAGTTGAAGATGAAATAATTGGTGATAAGTTGTGCAAAAGCGGATTCTTCCATTCTTGCCTTGAGGAGTCCATCAATGCTTCGGTAGCCTTCTATTTTGTCTTCAGCTTCTTTCGATAGTGTTGGTCTAATATTCTCAGCTTCACGGATAATTTTGAGGCCTAAACTGTGGTATGTCTTTACTACAAACTTGTTTTTCTTATTACCGTTTATTTTCTTTTCGTTTTCCTTTTTCACGTCTGCGCCAAAGGAAACTATCAGGATATCTTGAGGAGAAGCAAGTCCTTTAGCCACAAGATACTGAGCCTTTCCTAGCAATGTGGTAGTTTTTCCAGTTCCAGCACCAGCTAGAACCAGAGTGTTAGCCTCATCGATCACTATTGCTCTTCGTTGTTCCTCTGTTAGAGTTTGACTTTCAATTGGTGGGAATAAATCTGTTTTCTGAATTTCAGAGTTAACAAAGCTCTTGTTATGTTTAATTAGGAGTTTTTGCCCGTTTTCAAAGATCTCTTTTAAATGATTTAGCGTGTTTTGAAATGGTAGATCATTTATTCCTTTATTTAGTGCTGTTTCAATTGGGTCTTTGATGGGTCTGTTGATTTCTAACCATTTTTGTAGTTCACTTTTTGAAAAGTATCGATGTCTCTGAAGGAGGAAGTCATAATCTTGTTCGGCTTTTAAAATTGGTCCCTTTAGTTCGATTAGTTTATTTCTTAGTTGGGTTTTTTCTAAGTTGATGTTATAGTTTAGGATGAATTGTTTGGCGTTTTGCAGTTGACTTGCGATT
>CAZWRU010000085.1:0-3127 GCA_964636425.1 uncultured Candidatus Bathyarchaeia archaeon | reverse complement strand
TTGACAAGTCTGCGTAGCCTTGTACCTCTGCTTACTATTGTGGTTTCTTTGTAGCCTTGCTTTTTCATCCACCAGAGAAATTCAATTATTCTGGCTTCCAAGTTTGCTTTACTTTGGTTTAGTTCTCCCGCAACAGTCTTTGTTCCTGTTGCAGAGTCCAATTTTTTCGCCTCTAACTTAGCGCATAATTGGCTACTCTCATTTAGTAAATACGCCTTATATGAGTTGTCGCTAAATCTAAAACCACATTCTCGACAGATAAAACGTTGAATAGAACCTAAGCATGTCTCCCTAATTCCAGCTTTCCAATTTCTTCTGCTATGACAATTAGGACATTCTCTACTTGCCTCTTCACCTCCTTGCTTAGTTAGTTTTTGCAAGCTTGTCACCAAAGAAGAATGAGCAATTTTTAATATAAGTCAAGACATAACCCAACTAAGCAGGCAAAAACATATGTCAAAACCCCAAAACACTCAACATATGTCCACAATCAACCTAAAAAGTGATAACTTGCCTTCTCTGCAAAAACTCATAATAATTCACTTATCCAAAAATTCTCCTCAGACAATTAACGAAACCGTAAATGCCCTCTCTAAGAGCTATAAGCCTGTGTGGATGGCGTTTAATAGCCTGCAAAAAAAGAAGCTAATTAGAAAGACCCAAATCAAAACTTACCGAAATCGAGATTTTTCTAAATATTGGCTAACAGATGAAGGGATGATTTTAGCCATGCTTGAAGGAGCCAACCCAGAGTTTTTACTCCAAGAAAGTAAGGTACTTTTTCCTGAGCTGAAATTTGTGCATTGTTTTCTTGAAAGCGTACCTAAATTAGAGCCGTTTGTGCTTAGGGTTGCGCGTTCTGTGGTTAAGGATAAAGGTTCTTTGGATTTTGCCGATTTTGCAACCATTTTCATGTCTCAATCTACAACGCAGGTTAGTCTTGAATCAATGAAAGCATTTGCTTCTACTCTAAAAAAGTATCCTAACGAGTACAGCCAACTGAAAACTATTATCCAAGTAGTAATAGCGCAATTAAATCAAATGATAAGTGATTAGATAAGCTGATTTTATGTTTAGCTCGGCGGGCTACCGCCCGCCCTCGAACGTTCCAGACGAACGAAGATTAGCGCGGACTAAACCCTTCAGATTTGCGCCGACGCACTCCCCCACCCGCTTCGCTCCTCAAAGCTACTCGCCAAACCTCCCATCTCTCGCCACTGCTCGATTCAGGGGGGGCTCGCAGTGGGGTTCCTGCGGAAACCCCACATACGCTTTGAGGGGTGGGGTATCGTCACCGCCGTCCGCGCACGAAATTATGAAAGCTGGTTTACCTTGAACACGCGCGCTTACTGACATTGAAAAAGTACCCTAAAATGGTGATAGCTAGTTAAACAGAGCTGCCAATTAGAAGTAGTGTAAGAAAAAGCAAAGAAAGATAATTAATAAAAAAGTTAGATTGACATTATTCTGGTTGATGGCTCGTTGAGGTCAAAGCCCAATATTTCGCCGTTGCAGTCTACTTGGAAGGTAAATGTTTTGAGCTTTGGGTTAGGATAGGAGTATTCAACGAAAGTTTCTACTGTCCAAAACTCATTATTTTTCCAAACTCTGGTGATTTTTGCTATTTTTCCAAATTTAAAATATTCACCTTCAGTTTGAGGTTGCACTAAAGCTTTAACAAAGTTTGCTTTAAACCACTCTTCAATGCTATGAGTAATATTTTCAAGTTTTGGCGCACTCAACACTAACACCTAAAGCGAAAATTATTTTAAACAATATATAACTTTCTTGTTATAACTATTGCATTTTACGATTAATACATGTTATTTGTTTTACCCTTTAATGAAACACTAAAAAATGGTGCGTGTGAGTGTGAGCTAACTAAAATTTTATTGCTTCAAGCAAATACTGAATGACAACAAAAAGCGCATACGCTCCAATTAACAAATACGCATCTTTCTTGCCTATATCGCCATCTTTTGAACGCAGATATACAAACATTACTGATGCTGCCACGAACACCCCAGCGATTAATGAAGCAGCTAAATTAGGTATTATTATAGGATGTATAATTGCGATTATACCTATTACCAGCATTGAATCGGCAAGCACGTTTCCTAAAATGTTTCCAATACCAATAGAGCCTTCTTTTTCAGATGCACGAATTGCAAAAGCCATCTCAGGCAAACATGTCCCAATAGCAACAATAAGTCCAATGAGGAATAAAGGCAAGCCAAATGCTGAACTTAATCCCTGAGCAGACTCAGTTACCAGCGCACTACCAATAAACAAAACCGTTACGCCAATAGCCAACATAAAAACTGTTATGCCCAATCGAACTACACTTTTTGACAACCGCATACGTTCGGCAACTACTTTTTCGCCTCGCCCACTTATGAGCAACCAAAGAACATAGACCCCAAAAGCCCCAACCAAAATATAGCCGTCAATGTTGGAGAGTTCTCCGTCTATAAGCAAAAATACAGGAAGAAGAACCGCAATAAAAGAAATCTTTAAACTATTAAGCATGCTCGAAGTCATTTTTTGGTTTCCTGCAAGCAACACCACAACTCCGATGACCAATGTTAAATCGGCAACGTTAGCACCAAAGATTAGCCCTAAACCAAAAGTAGATGAGCCTTCAATAGCTGATAGAACACCAATAGATAGTTCAGGAAGAACAGCAAGAGTGCCGGCTATAACGACTCCTGTAATAAAAGCAGAAAGGCGAAAGAACTTTGATAAATTTAAAAGACGCTTTATAGCTTCATCAGCGCCATACACTACTATGGCTATGCCCGCGAAAAGAACAAGAAAATTATACCAAGGCATACCTATCAAAATATCAACACAATGACTTTTATTTAAACAGTTCTAAGCATACAGGCTATTTCGGTTCTGTAAAATTTTGAGGGACGGCATATTTTAGCGCGCTGCCCCGTCCCTAAATTCGAGGTTAAAGCACATTTGGGTGTTTTCTTTTTCTGATTTATATAAATAAGACAATTTAAAATCCAAACTTTTTGCGAAAATGATTCATTATTTAATTTCGGGACAAAACAGCGCGTCTCGCCATCATAAGATAGTTACCAGTTTTTTTCAAAATGCTCAGACACTTTAGCAGTTT
>CAZWRU010000084.1:0-3235 GCA_964636425.1 uncultured Candidatus Bathyarchaeia archaeon | reverse complement strand
TGAAAGAATTTTCGATTAAAAGTAGTTTGAAAGATAAACGCTTTTAGTGTTAAATATAAAAAAATGGTGGAGGTTTTTTAAATTACCTTTACCACAAAGAGGGTAATGATGAAAAGCCAAGTAGCGTCAGTATAAATGATATTATGACCGTTATAATCCAATAGATGATTCCAGCGATTATGGCTATGATTAAAGCTTTCATCCAACTGCAATCAAAGAAGTGCCTAATCAGCGCTAACCAGACTATTATCATAATTATTGTGCCTACTATTGAACCAAGCCAACCGCCTAAGAAGAAACCAATGACTGCACCAATCACTACACCTAGAACTCCGATCCATACGGCGTCAGTGAATTTTGCTTTATCTTTGCCTACGAACCATTTTCCGACTATCCATAGTACTGGAGCAAGTATCACTGCTGCTACAACAATTTGTATTAACAAAGACGTTAGGTCCATTTTATTCAACCCTACTCTTTATTCCAATGCTTTTCCTTTTAAAGTTATACCTTTTCCTGTTAATTGACTTTTAAATATTACCTTTTTTAAGGGACGGAATGTTATTTAATAATCATAAAGAAGTCTCTCAAAAAAAATTAACGGATTTTTTCGTTTTGGATTATTAAATTGGGATTACTATGGAATTTGATTAGCGTTTAATTGGAAATACCGTCTGGGGCTCATTTGTCTCGTTATGATATTTTGCTGCTTAACAGACAAGTAAGCTAGCAAAAATAATCATTGGAATCCATTCGCTGTCTAACATGAGTCGTGCATTAAATCGGCTACAGTTGTTTCTAAAGAAGTACCATATAGCTAAGAACCCATAGAGAACCCCAAATAATAGAACGGGTAGAAAAGAGAAAAAAAGTCCACTCACCAGACTATAGAACAACAATAGCAAAGTAGAAGCATTTACTATTATTAGCAGACTTTTTGTTTTCTTTTCCCCTAACTTAATAGGAATTGTTTCTATCCCTGAAGAGGCATCTCCTTTTGTATCTAAGACATCACAAAGAACGGTACCAACAAATATGCGTATAAAAATATATAGAAAAACAATAAGAATTGACTGAAAATTTTCGCCACACACAGAAGCAGGCAGAAGGCACCCTGTTAAAGCCCAGCTTGCAGCAACCACTATGCTCTTTACCCCTGTAATCTCTTTGAGCCTAGGAATTGACTTCGAAAGTCTAACACTATAAATAACACCGATTGATACAGGAGTAAAAAGGACCAAAAATACCATACAGCCATGCCATAAACCTATCAAAAAACCAGCAACCATTGATGCTGCCGAGAGAAGAAGATAACAGCTAGACGCTTTTAGAAATGAATCAGGTTGGTTAATAGAATCCTCCTTGGTATCTGTAACTTTATTTAAACCGTAAACTCCAAAAGTAACTAGAAATGACGCTAAGAGAAGCGAAGAGACTATTGTAGATTTAAATAAGAAAAAACCAAAAAAGACTACCATTACACTGTTTGTAGCCAAAAGAATTGAAGTGGAAGATATAATATTAAGAAGTTTGAAAATGGAGAAGTATACTTCTTTTAAATTGTGATTTATAATACTCGTCTGAGCTTTTGCCGATTCTGGATTGAAGAGTTGGATCTTCACCCAATGTGACCCCGACAAAACATGGAGCACAGATAAGTAATTACACTTATGAATTGTGAATTCATATTCAAGATAAGCGTTCTTTACAAAACAAATTATGCCAATTTCAAATATGATAGAGTTGAACTTTTAATCTAGAATTAAAAAGATTTATTGGGGCCAAGACTCTAATCCGACTCTTGCGCTATTTTTAACAATATCTTCAAAAAGGTTTTCCCCCCAGTCTATAGCTTCAGGACTATCAGACAATAAGTCCATGCCATCATCATAGGCCCCAGATAAGGTAAAAAGACCTAACGAGAAACTGGTTTCGGTTAATGCAAGTGCAATTTTTACTTCATTTTTTAGAAAAATTTTTAGCTTATCGGCAGATAGATATTTTTTTATTGACTTAAAATCGACTATACTTACAATTTTCTTTAGAACATCAGTACTTACAATTAATTCTATAGTACACCCGTTATCTAGTAAATGTCCGAACAGAGAAATGAAGTCAGGATGAAATATGGGGGAAATACCGCGGATTCTTTTTGACTGTTTAACTGTTTCTAAGAATGTCTGATGAACAATACCAAGTTCTGATGCTTCTGTCTTAACTATTGATGCGTTACGTAATGCGCCTAAATTCAAAAGAGATTGCGTTGGTATATCTGTTATGTCATGTAAGAACCAAAAATCCTTGAATTTTTCAAGTACATCAGTGATTGAAATGTACTCTCTTAGAATTCGTGCTTCTATTATTCCTAGTGAAGATAACTTGTAAAGCCCCTGAGATTTTGTAGTTAATCCGAGATCACCAAATTCCTCAAGAATATGGAGGATAGTAGTGTCTCTAGTTTCTATATTGGTTCTAAAATCAGCTATTTTCCTTTCTCCATCTAGTAGACTTAATAAAATCTTCAACTTGAGCTCTGATCTAAAAGGCGATAAATAATCCAAGGCTATCAATGATTAAGTAGGCAAGTTCATATTTAAGCATTGATTAAACCATATTTTTATTTGGGATATAAATTTCTTGCACCAGATAATTTTTTGAAAAGAGGAGTAATTCCGACAATAATCACTTTTTTTAGCCATATTCAAATACAATAATTTCATTAATTTTTGTATCCTTTTATTCAAAATAATCATTAATATGAATATTTGTGAATAAAAAGAAGAATTGCTTGCATTAAGCAACCCAAAAATGCAAAAGGTTTATAACACCCAATCACTAATTATCCAAAGACCATCTATGAAACGCAGTAAACTAGAAATGTACATTGACATTCTCAGAGTACTAGCACACAAAGGCCCTTTAAAACTCACTCACATAATGTACAAGGCTAACGTAAATTGCTCAGTACTAAAAGGCAATCTAGACTTCCTAATCAAACAAGGCCTAGTTGAAGAACAAATAATTAGCAAAAATAGAGCGGGTTTCGCAATCACCCAACGAGGTATTGCAGTGCTCAAATACTTCCGTGAACTCACACAAGTACTTCCAATAACAGAAGAGAACAAAAAACAACCTCTCTTTCCTTACTATAAATAAAAAATGACAGCCGCTTCCTCTAGAAACCCAACTCTAATAGAATAAATCGATTTTTAAAATTTCAAATTTTTATAAAAGA
>CAZWRU010000083.1:0-3439 GCA_964636425.1 uncultured Candidatus Bathyarchaeia archaeon | reverse complement strand
TTCTGTTTCGCAATTTATCCTTGTTTATTTATAAATACAACTAAAAAAGAAAAAAATCTTTTTTACTCAATTCACCAAAAAAATTTTTATTATTCACCCTTTAATGGTCGGGATATATCAGTAGCTTTCAAATTTAAGTTGCATTTATGAAAGGGTTTGCTGGGACGCTAGTAGGAGAATTTTCAGAGAGGAGATGGAGAAAATGGGGATACTTTAGCTTTTAATAGTTTAATACCAGAGGCCATTCAGCCCACATTTCTTGTCTATACTTTCTTTCAGAAAAAAGAAAGGAAAATTTGTGTAGCTTTGTTTTTTGTTTATTTGCGTTTGCGTAGGACTAAGGCTGCTGCTATGACAGCTATGATGATGACGACTGCGGCGCCTGCGATAAGTAATGTCTCAGTTGAGATGCCTGTTCCAGGGGTTGGAGCTACTGTTGGTGTTGGACTTGGCGATACTATTACTCCTGATGCTACATCTACACCTATAGCGGTTGTTGCACTTGAGCTCCAATATGAGCCAGAGCCTTCAAAGACAGCGTTAATTACGTATTCTCCTGATTTTGCAGGCAACCATTTATAATGGAACATGCCGCCGCTATCGCTTGTAACTTGAGCTATTTGCTGGGTTATGCCGCTTTCGTCTGTAGCAAAAAGCGTAACTGGTACACCATTAACAGTTGTAGGCATTGGCTTTTGCATATAGATGTATTCCATATAGCCTGCTTGGCTATTGTCTGAAACTGCAGCAATTACGTTAAATTCGCCACTTTCTACTTTTGATTTAGCTCCAGCAGAAATATCAGTGACTGTTCCGACAATTTCAACGCTACCACCTTGAGATATTACACCTGGATTTGCTGAGACAGCTGTTTTGCTTGGTCCTTTTCCGATGCAATAGATTTGGTTATCATATGCGTTTCTATATACTAAAAAGCCATCTGCGACTGGCCAAGCACCACTATCAAAGCCACCTACAGATCCCCAGCTTAGTAGCGTCCAAAGTTCTTCGCCTGTATAAGCATTGATACAGCGTACTTTTGATCCTTTGTATAATGGCGTGTTAGGTGAGTGTTCACTGTTAAAAGCATAAACTTTGCCATCTGCTATTGCGCCGATAAATGTTGGATAGTTACCCCATGGTGTTTCTAATCCGCTGTTAGTATTACTATACTTCCAAAGCAATTGGCCGTCTTTAGTTGAGTAGCAATGGATTTCTCCACCGTATCCCTGGGTGTAAACATTGCCATACGCAACATATCCGTTTTGGCCAGAAGTGCCAACAGTGCCATAATACTGGAAAGCTTTAAGGTCAGCGCCTGCTGGTCCCCAGAGTTCTTCTCCATTGTCGATGCTATAGCCATATAGTTGCATTGTTTCTAAATCATTCATTATAAACACGCGGTTTACTGGGTCTACAAAGGTACCTCCAAGTGTAAGTCGACTTACATTACCTGATGGTGCAGGATAATTCTTAAGCCATAGCAGCTGACCTCTACTTTCGGGCTTATCACTTATTGCCCACATTGTATACGGATCAGGTGTTCCAAAGCGCGCGCTGAATGCAACACTCCTACCTATTATTATGTCGCCTGGTATAACTGCTAATATTGCAGGTGGTGCACTTCCTTTCAAAGATGGCACAGTCACATTCCACGAATAGGCAGTGCTCATATCTACTGATTTTCCTATTGGTCTCCACTG
Organism: uncultured Candidatus Bathyarchaeia archaeon; assembly: GCA_964636425.1. Classification (GTDB taxonomy): domain Archaea; phylum Thermoproteota; class Bathyarchaeia; order Bathyarchaeales; family Bathycorpusculaceae; genus JADGNF01. The sequence goes on along the minus strand of CAZWRU010000083.1, from coordinate 1,736 downwards.
GTAAGCGTTGCTGCTAATTCCAATTGCGCCTGCTAATCCCACGTTATCTTGAGTATTGTTCCACAGTGCAAGCCAGCCACTATTTGATATATCATTGTAGTTTAGTACGTATCGTAGTATTTCGCCTTTTGTTGTATACACTTCAAAGCCGTTTGGAACTTTCGTTAAATTATACATCCATGAGCCAAGATATGCATCATAAGCTACCCATGTGGTGCCTATTACTTGCCATAATATTCCGCCAACAGTTCCATGCTGGTTCATTGATTCGTAGTCAAATAATTGTGCTTTGATCGGTGCAGGAACGCCTCCATAGCCAATATCATTGGTATACCATTCTTCTTCGCCAGTATACAAATTCAAGCAGACATATCCGCCGCCACCAACCAATCGATTAGGATCTCCTCCTGAGTGTCCTAAAGGCATTGGGAAGTAGAGTCTTCCTTGGGTAATTATTGGGTTAGTAAATCTTCCTTCATATGATTGCCCACCATAGAAAGCTACGCCAGGGATGCTTGTGGTTCCTCCAACAACTCCTCCGAATTCAACTTGTTTATTCCACATAATGTGAGCGGTGTTAGGGGCAGTACCATCTTTTTGCCAGCGCCCATAGATTTGGGCTCCTGCTAGAAAGTTTGATGATACACTTACCCATTCTGTGTTTTGTCCTTCAATTGGTCTTGTCCAAAAGCTTGTTGGTAAGGGGTGGTCAGGAAGTTTTTGTGCAGCTGATTGCTGTACAGTAAGGGTCACCTGTGCAGTACTTGCCAAGTAAGTATCGCCAATGTATTGATCTAATCCTCTTGAAGCCAAATCAGCCATAGGTGCAGGTATGCCTGTTGGTCCATATTGTGAAAGTATTTGTCCAGGATAATCAAAGACAAAATTGTAATTGCCTAATTGGGTTGGGGTATATAATGTGTAAGTAGAACCGGTCGCGTCTGAGGTGAAAGGCCCAAGTTTTTCAGTTGTGCCATCTGGTTTTGTTACTGTAATTGTAAAGTCTCTCCATCTATCACCGCCGACGCCTATTGCTGTTGGCGGGTTGGGTGAAACCCACATTGTCAAAAACACAGTCTGTCCAACGCCTGCAGGGTCAGGTGAAATTGCAACGTATGCATAGGTAGGAATTGTCCATGGTGGAGTGTGAGCGTTAGATAATGGCGCTATAAGTGTTACAACAGAAAATAACAAAAGCAAAATAATACTTAAAGAACATATAATTTTAGTTTTTTGATTTTTCATTTTGTTCCTCCAAAAATAGTATAATTCTTTATTGTATGCTAGTTACTTTTAAATTTTGGCAAGTTTAACCCAAATTAACATTTTTTAAAAAACCGATTTACATAACCCAGTAAATCAAAACTCCTAACTTTTGATTAAAAGAAAAAAGAAGGGACTTAATATCTTGTTATTTCTTATACTAGTTTTTTTGCAAATGCCAGCTTGGTTCCGAATTGGGTCATAAGCCTTTCTCATTAGGAAACTGCCGTAAGTTAAGAAATATTAAATTACAAATTTTGGCTTCTGAATTTGATATAGAATAAGAAAAAAGGGAAAAAAGGTTGCGGGTGATGTGTGATTAGTCACCAAAAACGATAAAGCTACATTGCCCCGGACATATTTTTTCCGTAATAGTCTCGGGTGATTTCGGCCGCTGTCTGTATGAAACTGTGTGTTATCCTTTATTTTCGTTTCCGCAACATTTGGAATTCACTAATATTGATTAGAGGTTC
>CAZWRU010000082.1:0-3508 GCA_964636425.1 uncultured Candidatus Bathyarchaeia archaeon | reverse complement strand
ATGGCCGGGGTAATGTAGCTTGGTTAGCATAGAGGCCTGTGGAGCCTTTCGCCGGAGTTCAAATCTCCGCCCCGGCCCCTTCTATTCTGTTTTTTGATTTTTGAAGAAGTTGAATCTGTTTTTTTACTGTAGAATATGGAAAACTGTAAGATTAATGGGTAATATTAATTTAGAGAAAAGAAGGAGATAAATTGTTCTTTTACCCTATTTTAATGTCTCAACCAGCTAGAGCAAGCACGTATGACGGAACTAACAGAGGAGCAAGCCCTACAAAACTTGTACCTGTGACTTTTAGTTTCTACCCAACCGTGCAACATGGTTTGAGATAGTCCCGTGCCAGAGAGAGCTTATCTTAGAGGAGCGTTTCGCTCCGCTGTGAAGTTAAGTGTTAGGTTACACGGGATACAATCTTGCTCTCAAAAGTGCCACTTTTAAGCTATCTACTTTTTAAGGGTAACATGCAATACTGTGTGCAAGGCAAGGCTGGTTAGCTTTGGATATCGAACGCAAAATTGAATTAATCTGCAGAGCGCCCTCAGAAGAAATCGTAACTCCAGAAGACTTAAGACAACTCCTAGAAGCTGAAGAGCATCCTATAGCATACAATGGATGGGAACCTTCAGGATTAGCCCATTTAGGAACCGGTGTAATTTGCGCCTATAAAATGAAGGATTTTGCGGAAGCAGGTGTTCAATTTAAGGCGTTCTTGGCAACTTGGCACGCATATCTAAACAATAAACTCGGCGGAGACCTTGAGCTAATTAAAAAGGCAGCTGATCTTTTTCGCCACTCTTGGATTGCCCTCGGAGTGCCTGCGGATAAAGTTGAATTCATATATTCTGATGTTTTATACGACGATCTTGATTACTGGGCAAAAACCATGGCTATAGCAAAAAACCTCACTATCGCGCGAACTACCCGGACTTTGGAAATTGCCGGTAGAAAAGACACAGATGCACGATATGTCTCTGATTTTCTCTATACTCCTATGCAGGTCGCAGATATATTTCATTTGAAAGTCAAGATCTGTCAACTTGGCATGGATCAACGGAAAGCCAACATGGTGGGCAGGGAGATCGGTGAAAAAATGGGCTTCTGGAAACCAATTTGCGTTCATCACCATCTGCTACAAGGTCTAGCGAAGCCTAGCGTTTGGCCCATTCCGGAAGGCCAAGAAAAAGAAGCCATCGCTTCAGCAAAAATGAGTAAAAGTAAACCCGATACCTGCATATTCATCTATGACACACCAGCTGAAATTAAGCAGAAATTATCAAAAGCGTTTTGCCCTGAACGAACCGTCAAGTTTAATCCTATAATGGACATATGCAAATATATCTTATTCCGTGAAAATCCAGTCTTTATAATTGAACGTCCCCAAAAGTTTGGGGGTAATATTCAGTTCGATAATTTTGACGAACTCGCATCTTCTTATACTGAAGGTAAATTGCATCCAATGGACCTTAAGAGTGGGGTAGCAGAGCAGTTAGGCAAAATCTTAGAACCTGTGCGTCGATACTTCTCCAATCACAAGGAAGCCCAGGATTGCCTAGATGCTATTCGTAACGCCAAAGTAACAAGGTAACTTTGGTTTGTCAACTCACTTAAAAGAAAAGGAAGAAAAAATCACAGAGATTATAGGCGTGCTTGTAGAGAAATCAGCTAAAGGAATACCGATTATAGTTGAGGGGAAAAAGGATTTTAATGCGCTTAGGTCCTTAAATGTGATTGGTCCAATAATAACCGTGAAGACTGGCGGCAAGTCTATAAATGAAGCAATCAGCGAAATCGAGGACGCAGGATTTTCTGTTGTCATTCTGCTTTTGGATTTTGATCGACGCGGTCGAGAAATTACATACCGCATCAAACATGATTTGGAGTGGGCTAAAATTAATCCTGATCTAAAATTTTGGCGTGATTTAGGTGCTTTATTGGCAAAAGATATCCAGTGTGTTGAAAGTTTGCCTGCCTATTTGTCGACTTTGAAGGAAAAAAATGCTTAGAATTGTGATTGTGCTGATACAGTCACATAGTTTTAAATTTTATTTCCTCAGAAATTAAATTGTGCATCCGGAGGCTTGAGTAACGAAGGAAAAAAACGTAATTGCCCACCCGTTTAGCTCCAACGTGCAAGTAGCCGCCTTAATGAATCTCGCGGAGAAGGGATGCATGGAACTTTTTAATAGGCTGGATAAAGAGGTTTGGAAACAAAGATATCCTTTTTGTTTCTCAGCGTTTCATAGACTAGCTCAGACTTCGTAGTCCAGCCTCTGTTTATAAAAGGAGGTAAAAAAATGGTTATGGCTTATGTGCTCTTGAATACTAAGATTGGTTCTCACACAGTAAGTTTAGATGAAATCAGAAAAATCGAGGGGGTTCAAGAAGCATTTAACCTCTGGGGAATATACGACATAATAATTCTCCTCAAAGCCGATAGCATGGATAAATTAACATATATACTAAATGATAAATTACGAAATAGTGATATCCACTCAAAACTAATCCTGGTTATAACCGACCCCAATCCGGAGACGTCTTATCTGAATAAGAAAAAGCTCTTAGAACCACTTTTAGTATAAATCTACAAAAACGAATTTCATACTATAATCTTAGAAATCATAAACTATACTGCTAATAATGCTTTTTTATTTATTGATGTAATTAATTTACCATCACGATAATGCTATATGTTAGAAGTTACCTGTTGGATTTTGAGTTGAAAAGCTTTCGATGGACATTATCACTATATTGCTAATCGCAGTCGGTCTGGCGATGGATGCATTCGCAGTTTCAATCGCTACTGGACTTTCAACCAATGCGCAGCAAAGAAAGAAAAACGCCTTCGTTACTGCATCTTTTTTCGGTGCTTTTCAAATGCTCATGCCAGTTATAGGTTGGGCAGCTGGGCTAAATTTTCAGGATTTAATCGTAGGTATTGACCACTGGATCGCATTTGCCCTTTTATTTTTCATAGGAGCAAAAATGATTTATGACTCCACAAAAAAAGAACAAGAAAGCAAAAACGGAAACCTAAAGCTTTCATCGTTACTGACGCTGTCGATTGCTACCAGCATTGACGCTTTAATGGTAGGCTTAAGTTTTGCTTTTCTTCAAACCAGCATAACCCTACCCGTTTTAATGATTGGCCTAGTAACATTTAGTTTATCCTTTGGTGGCTATATCTTCGGGCATACTTTAGGGCAAATATTTGAAAGCCGAATAAAAATTATAGGCGGAATCATCCTAATACTCATTGGACTAAGAATTCTATTAGACCACCTGCTATCATAAAATGATTATTTTATTGCGGCATCCATACGGATTTCGCTATTATTGGTTACGAATATAAACTATAAAGAAAATCCAAGGTCTTAATGAGCCTATTTTCTTACCCTGCGATGATATTACCTTCTTTGACTATCCCTCAACTGGGTTCTGAATACAATTTAAATGAGAAACAATCAGTTCTTGATCAGCCAAAGCCTTCTGCATCAATTCAAGGATTGACTTC
>CAZWRU010000081.1:0-3572 GCA_964636425.1 uncultured Candidatus Bathyarchaeia archaeon | reverse complement strand
TTTTTAACCATTTAATGAATTTGTCTTCGCTTAATCCTATGCCGCGTTGACAGTCAAGTCTTCTATGAACCTCTCCGTTTTTAAAGAGTATAATTGAAGGCACCGCATCTATCGAATATGTTTCCCAGAGAGGGTTTTCGTCTTCATCAAGCTGAACCTTAACAGTTGTAAAAGAGCCAGGTTTTTCAGCGTATTCTTCAAAGACCGGAATAAACCTTCTGCAGAAAGGACACCAAGACGAATAAAACAAAACCAAAACATCACGATTAGTTTTAAGTTGGACGGCTAGTGCGGTTTGGTTATCAACTTCAATCATAATATTGACCTCATTTGGTACGAGCACTTCAAGTTCATAAACCTTATCGTTAAATCAAAAAGGGGACCTTAGCGGGTAAGCAAGAGAGTGTTTAGCTTCTTATTCGTGAAGGAAGGTCTCTAAGGAAATCTAAAAGCATAGATAGAACATCTTTTATAAAATCTATTATCGAGTCGACTGCGTTGGAAAGACTGGGTAATTTGATCGGGATTTTTTTACCTACGGAGAATATTACAAAGATAATGGTCATGATTTCAACTCGTCCAATAATCATAGCAAACATAGTTAGCCATTTGTAGCCAATCGGCATTGAAACACTTATAGCACCTATAGATATGCCGTTGGTAGTCAACGCAGAACCCATCTCTAAAAGAGCATCCTTAAACGACACCCCCATAGTAGTAAAAATTATTGCAAAAAGTACCAAAGTAAAAATAAAGAGCACAATAAAAACTGAAACCGAAAGCCCCCCATTATTATCATTAGCATCTAATTCTTTCTTTAGAAGAGCATCCGAATTTTCTCTATCAAACATCGCCTCTATTTTTTCTTTAGTCGTTCTGGCAAAAGTTAGGATTCTGCAGACTCGAATACCCCCAGCCATCGAAAAAGTACAGCCACCGATAAGCATAAGCACAATCAAAATTGAAAACGCCGTATCGCCAAATGATGAAAGCGGAATATAGTTAAAGCCAACACAAGCAGACATACTCACAACATGATAAAGAGAATCAAAAACACCAATATTTGACGCAAAAGAAACCGCAATAGTTCCAACAGCAATTATTAAAAAGAACAAAATTACCTCCCTAGAAAACGCTTTTCGCACTTTTCTAATAAACATATTATAAATAAAACCAAAATTCACAGCACCAAAAAGCATAAGCATTATCGTAAAAAACCTCGGAGCCAAACCTAAATACTGTTGGATTTGAATCGTGGAAGGCTGAAAACCGCCAGTCAAAGTATCAATAACAAATGAAGTTAAATTGATTATATTAGTGAAGCCCATAACAAAGAATATCCCGATAAAAACTACTATACCAATGCTGTATAGACCAAAAACATAAAGGTATGTTTTCTTTAAATTTCCATTTAAATCATCAACGCCTATCGAATTACAAATAGCGTTAAAAGATTTTCTAGATTCAAAAAAGGCCAAAAGCATAAAAACTATACCAACCCCACCCATCAACTCAGTTAAACTTCGATACAAAAGCAAAGAAGCAGGCAAGTTTTCAGGAAAAGCGATAAAACTAAAACCCGTTGTGGTAAAACCAGAAACACTTTCAAAGCAACTGTTGGTAAAATTTTCGATGAAGCTTGGACTTGCAAAAGGATCTGTGTATAAGAAAGGTATCGAGCCTATAAGCGGCAGTAATATGAAGGTTAATAGAAATAGGAAATATGAGTCTTTAAAGCTAAGTTCTTTTCTTTCGCAAAGAGCGTTTAATAGAAAACCAACTCCCAGAAAAGCGACGCAAGCCAGAGAAAGCGATTCAACAGCTCTTGATTCGCCAAAATATAATCCCATTAGAATTGGTATGATGGTCAACAAACCAGAAATCTGCAACAAAAACCCAAGATTAGCAAAAAGGGGTTTGGACATGACTGTCGTTGTCTATTTGAAGCCAGGTAGCTAAAAGCTTTACGGATGTCCATGTCGATGATATCTCAAATGCAGCTAAAGGCGCCATCAAAAGAGTCCTAGGTTAATAATTCATATTTTGGAATCGATCAGAGATTTTTCTGCTCAAAGTAAATGCTGCAATTAGAATTGAGAGCATTTCAACTCGCCCAATAGTCATCGACGCTATTACGAGCCATTTGTAGCCAATCGGCATTCCAATATTTATAGCCCCCAGAGTTATGCCACTTGTGGTTAACGCAGAACCTATTTCGAAAAGAGAATCCGTAAAAGATACTCCCATGGTAGTGAATATCAACGCAAAAATCACTAAGGCTCCAACGAAAATCATTATAGAAACAGAGGCCGAGGTGTTTTCAACAGTACCATTTGTTTCAGAGGTTTTTTTGGATTTAGTGATAGCGTGCTCTTTGACAAGTAAGCTTTCAAAGCTGTTTTTTGTAGTTTTAAAGAAGGTTAAAAGCCTAGACACTTTTATGCCCCCTGCCATCGAGAAGGTACAGCCACCGATAATCATTAGGATAATTAGCATTGAGAAGGCAGTTTCTCCAAGAGACCCCAGAGGTATATAGCTGTATCCAACAGAGGAAGATAAACTTACAACGTGAAATAGCGAATCGAAGATTCCAATATTTCCAGCAATAGAAACAGTAACTGCGCCTACCAACATAATTAAAAAGAACAATATTATTTCCCAGGAAAACGCATTTCTAAGTTTCCCAGTAACCAAATTGTAAACTACGCCAAAGTTAAGCGCCCCAAAGATCATAAGAAATATGGTGCAGATTTTTGGCACCACACCCAAATATTGCTCGAATTGCGCCGCTGAAAGCGAGAAACCCCCCGTTAAAGTATCAACAACATAAGTCCCCGTTGACAACAAGTTTGTAAAGCCTAAAGCATAGAATAACGCGATGAAGACTAGTATACAAACCGTATATATGGCAAATACGGAGAGGTACGTCTTTTTCAGACTACCATTAACGTTGTCGATGCCAACTGACGTGCTGAGTTTATTTAATGATTTTTTAGATTGGAAAAAGGCCAAAAGCAAGAAAATTAAGCCAAATCCTCCCATCAACTCGGTTATACTTCGATATATAAGAATCGAGTTGGGCAAAGCTTCAGGAGAGGCGATAAAACTAAAACCGGTGGTAGTGAAACCTGAGACACTTTCAAAAATGCTGTTAGTGAATTTGTCAAAAACATTGGCGCTTGCGAATGGATCTAAATAAAGATAGGGCAAAGAACCTATAATCGGCAGCACAATGAAAGCTGCTAAAAACAAGAAAGTGGATCCTTTAAAATCTAAATCCTTCCGTACACAAAGAGCGTTAAGTAGAAAACCAGAGCCTAAGAAGCTAACACAAGCCAGAAAAAGCGAGATAACCGCGTTTGATTCATTAAAATATAAACCGATAATGATTGGGAATATGGTCAACAGTCCAGATATCTGTAGCAGGAACCCTAAGTTAGCAAATAAACGCTTAGTCATCGCATATCTTAATACACGAAATAAGGTCTTTAGCTAAAAACTTTATGGAACCCACATCAACTTTACACTCCAGAACTACACATCACCTAAACAATCAAAAATCCCCATTAACA
>CAZWRU010000080.1:0-3973 GCA_964636425.1 uncultured Candidatus Bathyarchaeia archaeon | reverse complement strand
CAACGTAGACGTGGGTGATGTGGTAGCCCATAGATGCAGACATGGAAAAGCTCTGACTATCGCCCTGCGAAACCGAAACCTGCCCCGACGGAGAAACAGAAGAATAAGCATCACTGGATGCCGTAATTACATACTGATTTGCCAGCGTGGTAAAATTCGCTTGTAGATTGTGTCTACAATCCATTGTAATATAAATAGGATTTTCAATATGGGATATGCCGTCTAATATCCAATTACTGAATGAATATCCCGCATTTGGAGTAGCAGTGATAGGTATGGTGTAGTTGTGATAGTATTGATAAGAACCTGATGAAGGATTTGTTGTACCTCCAGTCAAAGAGGAAATAGTCAGAGTTTGAGGGAAGTAGAGGTTTGAATTTCCCCAAATCATCATGTGACCAAGATACCACCCTTCAGCTATATTAGGCCAAGTGGGGTTATATGGCCACCATGTATAAAATCCGACATTTGGAGAAAGCCACGATTGCGAAAACGGAACATCGAACATTTCTGGGTCTAATGAAGCCAAATTTAGTGCATCGTGAATAGAGTAAGCTTGGTTAACACATAATCATAAAAGTTTACTAAAAAGGTATAGCCAAGAGCTGTACTTAGATAAAAACTTCTAAAGCCCAAAGCGGGAGATGCACCATTAAATCCAATAAAGCAGTCTGTACTGTTATCTGGATATAAATAACCATCACCACCTTGATTATAGAAACTTCTATGAGTCCAAGCAAAAGGCATACCCCCTGTATCCGATCCACTATTTGCGGTGTTACAAGCCCATAACCATACAAAATAATGCTTATCCATATATCCATCAGTTACAGTGAAAACATCAGGTAGATTGCTTGCATTGTAAGCTTCAATTATGCCTTCTTCAGTACCAGTACTATCGTACAGTCGATTAGGTCCTGCCATGTGTCCAAAATGAAATACTGTCACGCCAACATAGTTACGTTCATCGTTGTAAGCATTACTTAATGTATTATTTCTAGTAGTATAATATCCATAGTCATTGGTTACGTCATAACCTGCTGTTTGAAAATATGATTGTATATAGCTAGCTGCATTACTAGCGTATAATAGTTCACCTGCTGTTTGTCCATAAGTTGATGCATATATATCGGCTTTCTGAGACGATGCGTTTGCATTGGGAATTACTGTTAGTACCGCCATTGAAAAAAATAGCAAACAAAGCAGAAGTGCAAAAAGTATTGAATAGGACTTTCTTAAATGATGGAGACTTGAACTAAATCTTGATATGCAAAAATATCCACATACGGGAAAACCAACGATTGTAATAGCGAAACAAAATAGCATCATTGAATCTTGAGTCACAGCTAAATCTATTGATGAGATATACGATATAGAATCCACACCATAAATCATCGGTTCGATAGTGCTTACTTTCCCAGTATCTGCCCAAACGCGCACTATCACTCCAGTAACACCCCCGGGATAAACCTTGTCAAAACCTAAAGGAATACACCATGAAGGATACAAAACTAATGGATCGCTGCTACGCGCTAAATCCGTTTCTTTATAATTAAGGAAGCATAACGTTGTATTACCAATTGAGACTACTTTTGAATTTTTTAAATCTTCTCCAAGGTTTGTCGCCCAAGAAAAGTCCTGCAATGCGTCTAAAGCGATTATAGTAGCCTCTTGACTCGATAATTTGGGAACGCCAACTACTTTATAGAATTGCCAGTTATCCATAAAACATTGTAATTTACCGTTTTCGAAGGTTAAAATCACATTTTTTGTTATAGCGGGAATTCCGTTTTCATTGACATATGTCCAAATCATATCTATGTTTTGGTTTGAGATAGATACGTCAAGTTTGATATTTCCATTGATTTCGGTTATATTTTTGTTGACGCTGGCATAATTAAGCATGGATTCCAGTGTACTATAGAATGAATCTTGAGAGTACTCTTGGTATCTTTTCAAGAATCCTTTAGCCATTTCTAAAACATTTAGATTAGGTTGTTTCAGCTGGGGTAAACCAATATAATCGCTTAAGTAAATTTGGTGTAGACGGTCGTTTAAAAAAGAACATTTTACTCTTAAGCCACTTTTGCTCGATAAAAAGCGAAAATCTACTTCTTTATGGGGTAAACTCAAAAGCACTGAGTCCTTTTGTACATTTGAGACATCATCATACATTGTGACATCAAGACCAACTACTTCATCTAAAAACACTATTGCTTGATAAGAAGTCACAGAATTCTCCGCATGAATAACTGGAACATACGAGACCATTATGCAAAGACTAAACAAAAGAGCAAGTATAATTAAAGTGGGAAATATTTGATTATTTTTTAAATGAAGATAGTATAAATTATTTCTCAAACTGGCCGTTCCCCCTCATTTTTATCCTAATATGGAGTAATTGTATTTATAAATTATACGCAATTCAATTCAAAATGACTGAGATTACTTAGTATAAAATACTCAATTATTAACAATTGATTGCAATAAAATAAATATTTTTCAAGAAAATAATTTTTTCAAAAAACTAATAAGCGTGTTTTATATTGATAATATTTGAGGGCACAACTTTGATCCATAGTTCATTTTCTTTACCTTATGTTAAAAAAAGCTCCTCAAAAAACCGTCTAAATAATAATATTTATAAAAAGCTAATAACAGTCTTTGCTGTACTCCTAATAGGAGTATCAGTTTTTGCTCAATCTACAAATATGACAAATGGAAACCCTATAGTTCCACCTTTACCCCCTATCACTATTGAAGCCGATGGAAGCATAAATCCTCCAACCGCGCCCATAGAAAAAATCGCGAACAACTATACTTTAACAGAAAATCTCACCAACTACCGACTAGAAATCCGTTGCAACAACATTACCTTCAACGGAGCAGCACACACATTAGAAGGAGAAAGATACTCCGCCGTCCATGGGATAACCATACAAGCAAACAGAGTAACAATCACAAACACAAACATAGGATATTATGAACTCGGAGGCATAACCGCTAACGGGTCAGGAATTATAATAAGCGGAAATAATATTACAGGCCCATTAACCCTTGTAGGAAGCTACAACAAAATAATCGGCAACATCATATCAGGCACCGGGATCCGATTAGGGGAAACAACATCAGAATCCTCTCACAATATAATAATCGGAAACACTCTAATTCAAAGCTGTATTGACATAGCAGCGGATTACAATACAATTTATCTTAACAATTTCATGGACAATAGATCATATGCGGTCAGCATATGGTTTGGCAGAGATGCTACACTGGGGGGAAATGTTTTTGATGACGGTCGACGGGGAAATTATTGGAGCAATTATGTTGGACCCGATTCAGACAGCGATGGCATAGGTGATACTCCTTATGTAACTCGTGTAAGCTCAACAGGCTTTCAAACTTTCAATTATCCCCTTATTAAACCAGTTGATATCGCTAAAATCTCAGATTCTTATCCGCCAGTTATCTCAGTTATTTCACCACAAAACGCCACCTACTTAACTAGTGATATCTCACTGTCTTTTTCGATTGATGAACTAACCTTATGGATAAGCTATAGTTTAGACGAACAGACAAACATCACAATAACTGGCAACAATACATTAAGCGGACTGCTCGTCGGTTCTCATGCCGTAACAATATACGCAAACGACACTGCCCAGAACACCGGAACCTCACAAACCATCTTCTTCACAATTATACAACAACCAACATTAAGTCCTTCACCTACAGTTCCAGAGTTTCCCTCATGGATAATCCTTACCCTGTTGGCCATAGCATCAGCAACCTTCATAATGCTCAGAAAGAGAATCAAAAATCAACATGATTTCGAGACCGATACTCTGAATAGAACTTCTTTTCCACATTGATTCCAACAGACGCAGATAATTTTAGGATAAATCTTCTTCTAAAAGAACACATCGTTCTCTGAGGAGAGCTAAATAGCACTTTAAAGTAATCAATTCTT
>CAZWRU010000079.1:0-4287 GCA_964636425.1 uncultured Candidatus Bathyarchaeia archaeon | reverse complement strand
TGTTTCTATTTTTTTTCATTTTTCTCTCTCCGAAAACTTTTCTTAGCTTTGTTTATATTTAATATATATAATTTTGTAAGATTCCTCTTTTTTAGAAACCTTAGCTAAAACGAGCAGATTTTTCTTAATTAATCAAAAACTGTAATGCCAAGACTGACTTATTATTCTCCTCTGGTGTCATTGCGGTTGCATTCTGCTTTTGGTCGATACTCTTTCTTTGCGGTTCGTTGTTTGTGATGTTTTTCGCACTCTTTTATTCTTACCAGCATCCATTCGTTTTCATCGTAAACGCATCCGCAAAGTAGTGTTTTGATTGTCAATCAGTTCACCAAATACATAATTGCTACTGTTTAATTCCTAAGTTATAATTTTTAAAGTATTCTAACAATTATTTTTTTCGTTTTCGTTTGGGAAAATGCATGGCTGTTTTCTTTTTACTGTTTTTATTAAACCTGAAGGTCGGAAGTTCTCTATTAGACAGATTCTGGTTTTGAGTTCTGTTGGTTTGTTGGTCATCTTCAGCTTGTGCGATAGCTATTTCTTTTCTAACCTGACTACCTCCCAGAGGTAATCGTTTTGGAATATTTGGGCAATTATGGTTTTCCGGGAGTCGATGTTTTAGGCAAAAGTGACTTTTACAGTAATTACATCGAAAAGGTAGCAGAACTTCTTCTCCGCATTGCTCACATTTGTCCATACTTTTTTCTCTTAGATTTTTTTCTTGTATGCTCTAACTTATTTTCCCTATTATCTTAATTCTATATTATCAATAATATAATAAGATAGTTTTCTTAAAATCTTACTTTAGTTCGATAGCTTTGTTATTTTGCGTTTATCAGTAAGTATTTTGTACGTATCATCGAAGGGATTAAATTAATTGCCGTGTTGAGGTTCCTAGTATCAGGTGAAGTTGGTGTTTATTGATAGTCATGCGCATCTGCAATGGGCAACTTTTGAGGCAGACCGCGAGCAAGTATTAAAACGAGCAAAAGAGCAACAGGTAAACGTTATAGTGAATATTGGATTTGATCTTGAAGGTAGCTTTAAAGGAATCAAATTAGCTGAGACATATCCAGACTTATATGCGACGGTTGGTTTTCATCCGCATAATGCAAACCAACTTAACGAAAACACTTTATCCGCCCTTAAAACTCTTGCTGAAAACCCAAAAGTTGTAGCTATAGGCGAAATCGGGTTGGATTACTATAGGAACCTTTCACCCAAAGAGGTACAGGTTAAAGCTTTCGAGGCTCAGCTTAATTTGGCTCAAGAATTAGGTTTACCCGTAGTTATTCATGACCGAGAAGCTCACAATGATATACTAAACATCCTCTCCAGCTTTAAAGGCAAAATCAAAGGTATCATGCACTGTTTTTCAGGCAACAAAGAATTCGCCCAACAATGCATAGAATTGGGGTTTTTAATTTCCTTCGCCGGAAATATCACCTACCCCAAGGCATATCCATTACAGGAAGCTGCCAGATGGATTGACTTAAAAGACCTGCTCATAGAAACCGACTGCCCCTTTCTTACCCCACAAAATATGAGAGGAAAACGCAACGAACCTAGTTTTCTTCCAACAACGGCGCAGAAAATCGCAGACTTAAAAGGAATAAATATGGAAACCATCGCAGAGCAAACAGAAAAAAATACAAAATTAATATTTCATATTCATTAACGGCAACCTACACTTTGTCTAAAACGTGTCAGATAATAATTACCCCTTCTTTAGATTCTGCTGGAAGAGGTTCTCTTGTTGCAATGGGAAAGCATAATATGAGCCAACCCCCCCACGATTTTTCATCGAGTCCTAAATGCAAATAGTGATGCATGACTCGACGCTTGTCACTACTTCTATTGGCCTATTTTCTGCTTTAAATTCCGCATTTTCAGTCGAACCTCTTCCAGGGCCATCTATGTTGGTTTTTGTAGTTCTTTGGTAATCGAAGATACGGTTTATGTATGTGATATGTAGTTGTTATGCACCATTGTTTCCGAGTTATTCAGAGTTTGTTTCCTTTCACTTGAAGCTTTTAACAAGGCTGATTGGGTAATTTTGACTTCAGCAGTATTTGGAAAGGACTTCCATAACTTTTTTAGGCTGGAACGGTTTGGCCACAAAGTCTTTTGCACCTGATTTCAAGGCCTCAGCAATGAGTGTCTGTTGACCCATTGAGCTACACATGACGATTTTAGCCGTTGGATTTTTTGCTACTATCTGTTTTAGTGCTTCGATGCCATCTTTTACTTTTGGTCCAGGTGGCATGACAATGTCCATGAGTACAAGGTCTGGTTTTGATTTTTGGAATATGCTGATTGCCTCATCTCCGCTGGTTGCTTCTGCAATTACTTCGTGTCCTGATTGAAGAATGATTTTTTTCAGTGCTGCTCTCATTAATGACGCGTCGTCTACTACCATGACTGTCCCCATTTGGGATACCTCTTGTCGATGATGTTTTATCTTTGTTGAGAAAATATAAAAGTATTGTGTATTACGACACAATATTAATTTGTAAGGGAAAGCAGAGGCTATAATCAAAACGAATACAACCAAACAGTATCGGTATAAAGACTAAACGAATCAATGCCTTCTTGAGTTTAACTCCCTCCGTCTACACTCAAAAACCAATAGTGCAAAAGCCCCCTCAAATCTAGTGGTGCTCGCTAAAAAGCATTATACACTTAACTCTACTTCTATCTGCGAATAGAAAAATGCTAAATAATTGGTTAAATCAGTTTTCAGGAACCAGTTCAATCTCAAAAATCTGTGACCAACATTTTCCGGTAACAAATAGCCTCTGCTGTTCTGAGTCATAAGCTATTCCATTCAGCACAGCTTCAGAAGATGATGAGGTGGCCCCTTGTAGTGTGGCTAAATCAATATAGGCTCTTACTTGTCCGGTTTCAGGATTAATTATAGCAATCTTTTGTTGCAACCAAATATTAGCGTAAATTTCCCCATCAATATATTCTAACTCGTTAAGATTCATTATTGAATTGTTATTCTCGCGAACCTGGATTTTTTTTATCTGCTGAAAAGTTTTTGGTTCAAGAAAGAATAAGGCATCTGAGCCATCACTCATAATTAAGTAATTTCCATCAAATGTAAGTCCCCACCCTTCGGTGGGATAGGTAAACTTATCCAATAAAACGAAGGATGATTTATTATAAACAAAGCCAATTTGTGATTTCCAAGTTAACTGAATGATTACATCATCTACTGATGTAATGCCTTCACCGAAGAACTCGTCTGCTAAAGTGAGCTTTTGGATTATATTCCCTGTTGTTAAATCGACTCGACGTAACGATGATTCCCCATAAAGTCCAGTGCTCTCATACAAGAAACCATCCAAATAAATCAATCCTTGAGTAAAGGCATTTGTATCATGTGGAAAAGCGTTAACCACTATGTATGAGTAGTACGTGGTCTTAGAATTTCTAGTAGGTCCTGAGTTATTGAGATTAATCCATAAGAAAGCTCCCATAGCAATAACGATTATTGCCAGGAAGGCCACAGCCTTAACATGTTTATTCATTGAGGATTTGAATAGTAACTTCCAACTAATAGACAAAACGGAAAAATTCGATATCCCATCTTTTTCATAAAGATTGAGGCTCCTTACCTCCATTTTTGGACTTTTTTAGAAATACTGCTGAAATAAATACCGCAAACCTTAAGTGTCCCCACCTTTCTACTCTTGTCTTGTCTAAAACTACACAAGGATGTTGAATCAGTTTGGCAGTCGAAGGTTTTTTCGAAAACAAAAGGGAACCAGTTGAAGCGAAAGTCGGTGAATTAACCCCCCAATCCCGAGCGGTTAATGTCACAGCAAAAGTAGTTTCCAAAAGTGAAATCAGAGAAATTCCAATGGGAAGAGACGGGTCAGCCCACAAAGTCTGCGACGCACTAGTCGGAGACGAAACAGGCGTGGTCTATCTCACACTATGGGATGACAACATTACCAAAGTCAATGAAGGAGAAACTATTCGTGTTGAAAACGGATACGTTACTCTCTTTAAAGGCAATATACGCCTAAACATAGGCAAATATGGTAAACTCGAAGCTGCAAAAGAACCGCTTACAGCAGAGGTTAACACAGAAAATAACGTGTCTAGCAAAACATACGAACAAGAACGCAGACCATTCAGAGGCGGAAGAAGCGGCGGTAGAGGATTCGGCGGTGGCGGCTACGGCGGCGATAGACGCGGTGGCAGCGGTGGCGGCTACGGCGGAAGAGACCGACGCGGTGGCGGCGGATTCAGAGACCGAAGATACTAAAATAAAAG
>CAZWRU010000078.1:0-4349 GCA_964636425.1 uncultured Candidatus Bathyarchaeia archaeon | reverse complement strand
TTCCGTGACTACGAGAATTACGTTTACATTCCCGAGATTGAAAAATTGAAGGGGAAACATGTTGCAATCTTACATAGGTGTTATCCAGAACAAGATTCGCGGGTACTGCAGTTTTTTCAAATTTTAAGTACAGTGAAACCAGTTGCAGAAAAAGTGACTGCGATTATTCCGTATCTTCCGTACTCGAGACAAGATGAGATTTCTAGACCTGGAGAAGCTAATTCTGCGATGATGATCGTCAAATTGCTGGCTAGTGCTGATCTCGATGAGCTAGTTACTTTTAATTGTCACTTTTTAGAATCAAGCGAAACCAAAAAGACCATCGCTGGCTTAAATATTGAGAATCGATCGATTGTTAGCGATTTACTTGATTATGTTAAACCCCGAGTATCAAACCCTGTTTTTATTGCACCAGATCAAGGTGCCGCTCACTTCGTTGAAAAATTGGGCGGGATCAGTATGGAAAAAACCCTTGGGGAATATATTCACGGACCAATTGCGTTTAGACAAATTACATCCGAAAAACTCGATGCCGATATTGCCGGTCGAGATGTAATTTTAATTGATGACATGATTATTAGCGGAGAGACGATGGTTAAGGCTGCCCAGGTATGTAAAAAGGGAGGAGCTAAAAGAATCGTTTGCGCTTCAGTTCATGGATTACTAGTAGGTTGTGCGTTTGATAGGATTCGGGCTGCAGGGGCAAAAGAAGTTGTTGTTAGCGATAGTGTGCCAAGTCCTGCAGCAGTAGTAAGCATAAAAAAACGGTTAAAAGACTTTTTACAATGAAGGAAAAAACAAGTTTTCTTTCAACAGTACTAAGAAAAACCTGCTAAGAAGCCTCAAAATAATTAATGAGCCAGCGCACAACTATGCAGCTTATCTGTTAATCGAAAAAATTTAATATTGCTTTGATTGAACAGTTAATTAGTTCTTAGAAGGGAGAATTTTCTAAGATATAAAATATGCACGAAAATTGTTATTCACGACCTTTAATCGACTTTAGCGGTTAGAGATAAAATTTAGCGTGAGACAAAAAACATGGAATCAACAGTTTGTAGTTGTCAAAAATGCAGTTGTAAAGATGACCCCGAATTAATCGTTAGCGGAAGTTATTTTAACAATTTGCCCAAGATGTAAGGCTCTTCGATACAAATCATGGCGATAAAATAGACCGCGTCGAACATAGAAGTTCTTTGGAAGGATTATGAGCCCAATTTTTTACTTTTTTGTGTTCAATTGGAATAAAATATTAGCGGGGGCACCAACATTTAATAATTAATAATTAATGAATTAAATCGATAAATAGTAAGAAATTTAGATTTAACAGTTGATTCAGATGGAAGTAGAAGTAATACCGGCAATCTTAGTAAAAAGTCGAGAAGAATTGCTAGCACACATCGAAAAAGTCAAGCCAAACGTTACAACAGTTCATATCGACATCATGGATAACATTTTTGTCCCTAACAAGACAATCGGACTTGAAAGTTTAACGGATCTTCCCTCTGAAATATCTTACGAATTCCACTGGATGGTAAAGGATCCTGAAAATTGGATTCTAAAAGTCCCCGGAAATCATATGCATTTAGTTCATGTTGAAACTATTTCGGACTGGAATAAAATAGAAAAAGCAGCACTCGCTGTTGGTGGAAAATTAGGTCTTGCCATTAATCCGCCAACACCCATAGAAAAACTTTTTCCATACATTAATTCAGAAAGGGTTAAACAAGTTTTATTCATGACCGTTCATCCTGGTTTTTCCGGTCAAAAGTACATTTCGGAAGTTGAAACAAAAGTGCAAACTCTTCGAGCACAATTCCCAAAACTTAAAATTGAAGTTGATGGGGGAATAAATCCAGATACTTCCGAGAGAGCGAGTAAAGCAGGAGCGAATATTCTTGCAGCAGCGAATGCAATCTTTATGGCAAAAAGTATTCCAGAAGCAGTTCAGAATATCTACGAGTCGGGAATACGAGGTATAAATAAATCGCGGAATTGTGGGTGTGAGAAAATGACAGCAGATGTTAATGTTCCAAAACTAGTTACCGAACCTCCAAAGCAAACACTTCTTGAGCAGAGTCCATCGGTTGGAGTTGGAGCAAAAAAAATTAATGATATAAAGAAACTCTACTTATTATCAAATAATATTAGACAAAATATTGTTAAGATGCTTCATGAAGCAAAATCAGGTCACCCCGCGGGCTCGATGGGTTTAGCCGACGTATTTACAGCACTTTACTTTAATGTTTTAAATCACGATCCCAAAAATCCTGATTGGGAAGGTCGGGACCGATGTGTTTTATCAAATGGTCATGTTTGCCCAGGATTATATGCTTCAATCGCTGAGGCAGGATATTTCCCAAAAGAAGAGTTAATGACACTTAGGAAATTAGGTTCGAGATTACAAGGACACCCCCATAGAGAAACATTACCTGGAATCGAGAATAGTTCAGGCCCTCTTGGTCAGGGACTTTCGATTGCAGTTGGAATGGCCCTTGTTGCTAAGAGAGAAAAAAGGAGTTGGCGAGTTTACTGTATTTGTTCAGATGGCGAGCATAACGAGGGACAAATATGGGAAGCGG
Source organism: uncultured Candidatus Bathyarchaeia archaeon (assembly GCA_964636425.1). Taxonomy (GTDB): domain Archaea; phylum Thermoproteota; class Bathyarchaeia; order Bathyarchaeales; family Bathycorpusculaceae; genus JADGNF01. Next base: position 1,767 of record CAZWRU010000078.1, on the reverse strand, counting down.
TACTATTAGCATCTAAATTTAAACTTGGAAATTTAGTTGCAATTATGGATCGGAACAATATTCAAATCGATGGATTCACTGAAGATGTTCTTCCACTTGAACCACTTGAAGAAAAATATAGAGCATTCGGATGGCACGTAATTAATATCGACGGCCACAATATTAAACAAATAATATCAGCGTGCAACGAAGCGAAAACGATAATCGACAAACCAACCATGATAATCGCGCATACCATTCCGGGAAAAGACATCTCATTTATGGAATTTATCACCGAGTGGCACGGAAAATCTCCAGGTGATAAGGAAACAACAACAGCCTTAGAAGATCTTGAAGAGGAGAGAAAATTCTATCACGATGAAGATAAGGAGTAGACATATACCAAAATAACTAGTGTTGTCTGAAATGATTTTATGGTGTTAACATGATAAATTTATCCAAAATAAATAAACAAATGGAGCTAATCGATAATATTGGATCCCCTCAGAATAAAAAACCAAGTCGGGATGGATTTGGAAAAGCACTAGTTGAAATTGGAGCTGAAAACCCAAACTTATGGGTAATGACGGCTGATGTTTCTGAAAGCACCAGAACGCATTGGTTTGCGGAAAAATATCCAGACCGATTTGTTCAAGTTGGAGTATCTGAGCAGAATTTGGCAGGAGTTGCCGCAGGAATTGCTTCTGCGGGAAAAACAGTTTTTATCTCTGCATATGGGGTTTTCTCACCCGGAAGAAATTGGGACCAGGTTCGTGTTTCAATTTGCTATAATAACGTACCAGTAAAATTGCATGGCTCACATACTGGGGTAACAGTAGGGCCGGATGGCGCATCTCACCAAGCATTAGAAGACATAGCGATTACTCGAGTTCTTCCGAATATGACAGTTATTGTTCCAGCAGATGTTGAAGAGGCAAGAAAAGCAACAATTGAAGCAAGTAAAACAAAAAATCCAGTCTACATAAGATCATGTCGAGAAAAAATGCCGGTATTCACTACACATTTAACACCGTTTACGATTGGTAAGGCAAATATTTATCGAGAAGGAAACGACGTCGCAATTTTTGCTTGTGGACCACAAGTGTATGAATCGATAATCGCAGCAGAGAAACTTGAATCTGAAGGAATCTCATGCGCAGTAATTGATTGTCATACAATTAAGCCGATTGATGAAGACATGATCAGATATTGGGCGAAAAAAACTGGCCTGATAGTTAGTGTTGAAGATCATCAAATAACTGGTGGACTCGGAGGCGCAATTGCGGAGGTTTTAAGCGAAGCAGGCAAGTCGACCCCGTGCGCATTAAAGCGACATGGGATAAAAAATATGTTCTGCGAATCAGGAGAACCTCTTGAACTTTTGAAAAAATATGGGCTTGACTCCGAGGGAATTGCAGAATTCGTTCGTGAGAACTATAAAAAAGAATTGCTGCCGAATAGTGGGGCGAATATCAATTGATCTTTGTAATGGTTAATAATTTGAGGTGGAAATAATGGAGTTCTTTTTAGATACTGCAAATGTTGAACAGATTAGAAAAGCAGCTGCACTTGGAGTTGTCGACGGAGTTACTACAAATCCAACGCTTATTGCAAAAGAAGGCGGCAAAAGTCAACAAGAAATAATTTCTGAAATCGCTAAAGTAATAAATGGACCTATTTCAGTTGAAGGAAATTCAGATACATGCGATGAGATTGTTAGTGAGGGCGAAGCGTATTCAAAATGGGCAAAAAACATCGTAGTAAAAATCGCGTTTACTCAGGAAGGAA
>CAZWRU010000077.1:0-4413 GCA_964636425.1 uncultured Candidatus Bathyarchaeia archaeon | reverse complement strand
AAGAATTGATTACTTTAAAGTGCTATTTAGCTCTCCTCAGAGAACGATGTGTTCTATTAGAAGAACATTTATCCTAAAGTCATTAGAGTCTATTAGAATCAATTGTAAAATGAAAGATTCATTCAGATTACATGTCTCGAAATATATTGAATCCTATTTTTTCACTCTCTTTCCGAGCACTATGAAAGTTGCTGATGCTATAGCCAACAGGGTCAGAATTATCCATGGGGGAAACTCGGGAATTGAAGGAGTTGGACTTACTGTTGGAGATAATGTTGAAGAAACTGTTGGGCTTTGTGTCGGCGAGGGCGAAAAAGATTGAGTTGGCGATGCTGTGGGAGTTTGATAGGTTGGGTCAGGTGTGCCATATCCAATCGGTGTATACTGCTCATTTGCGTTGATAAGTGAGATGCTTGCGCCACCCATAGCATATAACATATCGTTTGCAACAGCCACACCTAAACCTTTGCGTCCAATTGGCATTTTAGCGCCGCTTGACCATGTGTCGGTTGCGGGGTCATAGATTTGAGTTGCTTGGATGCCTGGTTGTTCTTGGGTATTAGCAATCAGACAGCCTCCAATTACATATATTCGTTTCAGCGCCATCTCTCCCGTAGTTGCCCCTGCAGCTGCAAGTGTTACAGGTATAGGTATAGGTGCTCCTAGGCTCCAGTCGTTGGTTTTAGGGTTGAATATCTGCGTTTGATTGCTTAACGAAGAATCTACGCCCCATCTTGAAGAAGAGGATCCCGTCCAACCGCTTGTTATGTATATTTTTTCGTTAGTAACAGCTGAGGCATAGCTCCATACTGTGGTTGGCATTGATGCGGCAGTCGTCCATGTATCGTTTATGGGATTGTATACCTCAGTTACATTTGAAGCGTGGTTTGTGAGCGGATATTCTAATTTCTGCTGGCATAACCCTCCTATTAAATATATTTTGCCCTCTACAACGTTTGCCTGCAAATAGTTTCTAGCAGTAGGCATAGACGTTTTTATTTCCCATGTGTCCGTAGCTGGATCGTAGACTTCGTTAACTCCAGTTACCCCTGCAGCTTCGTAATCTACAAAATAAGGTCCAGGAATAGCATATGAGGTGTTTTGTCCCCCGATAACATAGATTTTATTTTGATAGACTGCTATTCCAAAATTTAGTCTTCCAGTAGGCATCGGCGTTAAGGTAGTCCAAGTATTACTAGCTGGATCGTACATCTCATTGGCGTTGCTAAATATGTGGCCTCCTATGACGTATATTTTTCCATTGACGGTTGCAACTCCAAACCCCTCTCTTTCAGTAGGTATTGGTGCTTTTTCTGTCCAAGAATTTTCATTGGCAGCGGTGGCCGGTTCAGTAAAGATTATGCATAATGCTGTTAGACTTATGAGGATTAATGTAAGAGCAACAAGCTTATTCATATTATACTTATTCTCCCAGCTAGAGGTAGTTACTTAGAAGTACTATTTAGCTCTACCCAAGGAACAAACTGTTCTGTAAGAAGAACACAAAAAGCAAGCAATCCCGCTTTCTACCCCACTCTCAATAGTTGATTTAGTTTCATGAAACTATGATGATCTTAGAAGCACAAATTATTGATAAGCTAATCGTATGGTTAAGGCAAATTATTTTCAATATAATTCCGGTATTTCTATTGCACTCTATGCTTGAAAAACAACAATATTGCAAAAATTTAAAGGCAATTCACATGATAAAGATAATCCGGGGAAAAGGGTTCCGCGCATTAAAGTGAACGAGAATGGTGAAAGAAGCAAAACGAAAGCTACTTTTCATAACAATTCTAATTATGATATTTTCAAGTTCTGTAGTTTATGCATCTTTAATTTCTAATGTGCATGCAGCAGAGATAACTAGTCAACAAAAAGCGCTATCAACTTTAAGTGATGTTGTTGGCTTTGACATTTCAAAGTACAACAATATCCCCGTAGCATATCCTAACGATTTTTATCGAGATACTTTTCCCCGAGAGAATGTACGCTGTAATCTTGATTCGGCGGATAGCAAGGTAGATGCGCTTTGTACCTTTATCAATGGCTCTTTGCAGATGATTGAAATTTTCAACAACACGGGGTCACCATATATGACTAAAGCTGCTGATAACGCTGCTGAGATGGCCCAAAACCTGCTTAGCAACTATCAAACCCAAACCAAAAACTCACTCTATGGAGAACTAAACTCACTACTCGCCGAGGTCGATGCAAACAAAAACTCCACTATAACAGCTGAAAATATAAAGCTAAAGGTGATCGTTTCAGAAGATGATACAACCTTCAGATGGATATATACATTAAATGGTATAGAAGCACCAGACAAATGCGTGACCCTAAGGTATCAGAATGGTTTTCTTAAATATTTCATTGATAACTGGAACCTCTACAAAATTGGCAATACAAAGGTGAATCTTTCTGAGAAAGAAGCCATAGATACTGCAATTTGGCAAGTAAAAAATTATGCGCCTTACCCTGACTCTGATAATATTACTCTTCGAGATTTTAGATATAACGTAACGAATGCAATGATTATTGAAACAATCTATGCGCCTTCTCTTTATGTTGATTCGGAGAAAGTACGTAGTTCTGATCTTTTTGAGCTTTACCCGTTGCGGCATGTTTGGGTTAGTTTAGACAAGTTTTATCCTGGAAATGTGTATGGATTTAATGTTTATTTTTGGGCTGATAGCAAGGAAGTCTGCTATATGCGAGAACGCGTTTCTACAATGGATCCATCACCTGAATTAGTTGCAGAATATATTACAGGGTCCTCAGATTCCCAACTGTCAAATTCTGAAACAAAACTAAACGATCTATATTTGTTGGTAACCCCTATTGTGTTCACTATTATAGTTTTCTTAGCGGTGCCTATTTATAAGAATATGTCGAAAAAACTCCCAGTGCCTTTTCGTTTGCCTAAACCGCTTTCTGTGAAGATTTTTGGCGCGTTGCTTTGTCTTTTGCTTTCTGCTGTTGTTTTAATGGAGTTTGTAGAGTCTGCGAGTGCAACTCCGTATTATGGGCGGGCTACGGTCTGGGGTGCCGAAAGTAGCGGAGCATGGAACAACGATTTAGGTTCAAGCTGGCGGAAAAAATATGATAATGAAGTACTCTATCAGAGGAGCACTGCGCAATATATTGCGAATTTATTTGAAGGTATAGGCTACTCTTCAACTAACAACCAAGGGACTGCTAACCAGACATCTAATAAATCCTCAATTTTGACGGAAATTTCGAATAATGAAGCCGGATATTCACGGATTGCTGTTGTTGATTTTGACCACGGAAATGGTAAAAGAAACGTCACATCAGCTATACCTGGTGCACCAAGTGATGAGTTCCATTATTTATTCGAAGATGATTTTGGCACATACAATGGTACAACTTATAATACGGACACAACTCACGCTAATGAGCATGCTGTTTTTGATACAGAAATTTATGATCGAAGCAGCGGTAAGGCTTTCTTCGTTCTAATTAATACGTGTAATTCGGCTCATGTCAACCAGACTTTTTGGACCGCAGACGGTGGTGTCTCTACTCAGGGGTTAGTTGGTGGTTCCAGAGCGCGAGGTATGCCCTATGCTTGGACACATAAACTAGTAACTGACACCCCAATGTCGAGCCCTCCATCAGGTTATATGAGCAGAGATGGCTATGGCTCTGCTGACAGCGGAGCTAATTGCTACATAGGTTTTAACGCTGGTTCAGCAGCCTTACAGCAAACTATTAACGGAACAGGATATGAGTATCGTTACTGGATATGTCACTTTTTTTATTGGGCTTTGACAGCTGATTATACAATACATGAAGCTTTAGATTTGGCGTCGCAGGATACATTTGGGTGCGATTTTGACCAAACAACCTTATTCACTGGTTTCACGGCAATTTGGCCTGTATATAAACCAATAGATCCTAATGCTAACCCCGTGGTTTATCAATGGTTCTGGGCTGGAACTGATGTTTCTGGTGAAGGCCAGATGAAAGTTTATGGTAATTCAAACTTAAAACTTTACCAACCTACTTTGACCGTTTATGATAATAATGGGGCTTCTTTTTCTGTGGATGGTAATTCTTGGGGTTCGTATGCCTCCCACCGAGTTTACGCCAACACCGCCCATAGCATTGATGTTACCGCTCCACCGGGTTATCAATTCGATCACTTCTACTATCAAGATAGCCTTGGCGGAACCTATGTCTACTATCATCCATTTCCTTTAACAGTTAATCATAACGGTGCGATTACCGCTTACTTCACTGCTTGGCCTACGCAGTTTACGATTTCGGCTTCTTCGGATGCTTTTTCGTCTATTTCTCCTTCAGGGCAGGTCTCGGTTTCACAGGGTGGCAGCCAGAGCTTTTCCATGTCTGCATCTATGGGCTACCACATCACCCACGTCTACGTTG
>CAZWRU010000076.1:0-4569 GCA_964636425.1 uncultured Candidatus Bathyarchaeia archaeon | reverse complement strand
TTCTTAGTTGGCGGTCTAAATCCATTTAGAAATGACATAAACCGTTCCTCAATTGGCATTTGCCCTGTTTGCGCTTAAAAGATTTTACTTTTATGTGCAATTCACAAGTCGCTTATTTGTTGCTTAATTGTTTTTGTTTGAATTTTTTTGTTTTGAAGCGGTAGACTTAAGATTTACCGCCTTTTCTGGTGTTGGTATGTCTACTATGAGAGCCATCCTGTTTGATCTTGACAATACATTAGTGGATTTTATTTTTATGAAGGAGGAGTCGTGCAGGGCGGCGACTAAGGCGATGGTTGCTGCGGGATTGCCGATGGATGAGGCGCAGACGTATGAGGAGTTGATGAAGACTTATTTTGCGGTCGGCATCGAGTCCGATCACGCGTTTTCGGAGTTTTTGAAAAGTAAGGGGCTTTTTAGTCATAAGATTTTGGCGGCTGCTATCAATGCGTATTTGGATGCGAAAAGTAATTGTCTTAAACCTTACGCGAATGTCAAGCCTATTTTATCAGAGCTGCAGAATAGAGGAGTCTTTATTTGTATAGTTACTGATGCCCCGAAAACCAAGGCTTATCAGCGGCTTTTGGCTATGGGGTTAGAGCCGTACTTTAGGTTCGTTGTAGGCTATGAAGATACGAACAATTTGAAAAACACTGGCTTACCGTTCCAGCTAGCGCTGAAATTGCTTCGAAAAGAGCTGCCCGATGTAGCTAATTCGGAGATTCTTATGGTCGGCGATTCCTTAGAAAGAGATGTTATTCCGGCAAAAAAGTTCGGGTTGAAAGCGGCTTGGGCTAAATATGGCCAAAAAACTTCATCGTCCAGCAGCGCAGATTACGAATTAGAAGATATCGATGATCTAGAAAATATTGTGTAAGGTAGTTGCAGGTTTTTGCTGTTTTTTGATTTTTGTTGTTCATAAATTATTAAAGCTAGTCAATTGGTATTTGCTTTGGGATAAGGCATGGTTGCTAAGATTACGTTCTATGGCGGAGTTGAAGAAATCGGCGGCAACAAGATTTTGCTTCAGACCGAGGATGGTTCGGTGCTTTTAGATTTTGGCCGCAGGATGGGGTTTTATCAGAATTATTTTTCTGAATTTCTTCAGGTTAGATCCAAGAACGCGTTAAGGGATATGCTAAGGCTTGGGGTGTTGCCCAAGATCGATGGCGTCTACACTGCTCATTTGGTTGATATGACTTTGCTTTTTGAGAATGGGGAGGTGAATGGTAAGGTTCCGGTTGATGAGGCTCCTGATTACTGGAAGTCGGTTGATGTGGTGCCTTGTGATGGTAAGTGTCCTGCGGTGGATGGTGTGTTTGTTTCGCATGCTCATTTTGATCATATCCAAGATGTTAGTTTTCTGGATCCGTGTATTCCGGTTTATTGTACGGAGAAGACCCGGGTTTTGGCGAAGGCTATGACTGAGGTTTCGGTTTCGGGTGTGGATGATCAGTACTATAAAATCGCTACAAAAGTCATTGTTAAGCAGAAGGCGCCTTTGTTTAAGACTCTTTGTCCTGGGGAGTGTGCGTTTGCTGAGGAGAAGCAAGACGAGTTGCCGGTTATTGAGGATCCTAAGACCAAGTTCAAGTTTACTTTTGAGGTTGCTCCTCAGTATCGGATCTTTAATACTGCTTGGGAGGGTCAGATTAAGGGTATTAAATATAGGTTAATTCCGGTTGGGCATTCGGTGCCGGGTGCCTGTTCAGTACTGCTTACGCTTCCTGACGGTAAACGTGTGCTTTATACGGGTGATGTGAGGTTCCATGGCGAAAATGAGGTTTCTATCGAGGATTATGTTCAGTCGATCGGTGGGTCGGTTGATGTTTTGATTACGGAGGGTACCCGCTGTGAGAGCGATAACGTTTTAACAGAAAAAGATATAGGTGAAGAAATCACCGCCGACATACAGCGTTCGGGGGGGTTGGTTCTTGTCAATTTTGGCTGGAAAGATCTCACGCGTTTCCACACCATTTACGAGGCGGCGAAGAAGAATAAGCGTACCTTAGTAATTTCGCCGAAGCTTGCGTATCTGCTTTATGAAGCCCACTGTAACTTCCCAACCGAATACGTTGATCCCAGAACCCTGCCTAATCTTAAGGTCTACCTTAAACGGGAAGGCGATCTGCTGTACTCAAAAGTAGATTATGAGAAATACAAAATGGGGTATCTGCATTTTCATGGAAGAAACAGCGCTCAAGATGACCGTAACCTCGTGCGGGTCGCAGAAAGATTAGGCATCGGAGGCAAACCTGATAACCCCAAGAATCCGCTACCGAAAACCTGCCAGCAAGAACCCTACAATTACAAAGAGCTCTACGAACTAGCCACTCACCATTTGAATCATGGTATCAGGGCCTATCAGATTAGACAAAAACCAGAGCAGTATGTTTTGATGTTCTCGTATTGGGATGCAAACGAACTCTTCGATTTGATACCGCCAAATGGAGAGCACAAGACACGCTACATAGCAGCTTCAACTGAGCCCTTCAACGAAGAAATGGACATCGATGAAGCCAAGATGGTAAACTGGCTAGACCTCTTCCACATCTCATACGATTACGAAATCAAGAACAACCAGAAAACCTTTATCCGAAGACACGTTTCGGGCCATGCCTCCAAAGTCGAACTCAAAGAACTCATAGACAAAATCAACCCAAAAAAAATCATCCCCGTCCACACCACCAACCCAAAACTATTCAAAGAAATGTTCCAAGGCAAAGTCGTTATACCCAAATATGCTCAGACAATTGAAATCTAGCATTTTCATAGCGAGTTGCAGAGTATTAAAGCAAATAGGTTGATTAGCTGAGTGTATTTTTGAAGAAATTCTCAAGCACCCAATTCATATTATAGAGGTAATTTTCCTCGCTTCCAACATAAGTTGGAGCTACCAATAATGCGCGGATCATTATTTCTTCTTTTGAAATTTTGCATTTTTTGATGCATGATTCTATGTCGTTGATATCTCTTGAATTTAGTCTGCCAATTTTTGAAACTATTATATCAGTTGGGTGCAAAGCTCTTAGCGATATGTGACTGAGTTCTTTTATTTTGATACTTTTTTCGATGTAGTAATTAGGTAGTGATTGACAAAAGATATACCCATCTGGCCACCTGTCCATCTTATAGCCAGGAGGATTGTTTTTTAGAACGCGTTCAAATTCTGCGAAATCTCTGCTTGGCATTGTAAAATCAATATCTAATGTAGATGACTTTAGATCAAGCAGGGTCATTGCTGTTCCACCTGCTGCCACAAGAATAATATTTTTAGTTAAATCCTCATTCAAGACGTCTAGTAGATCAAACAGCGCGCTTTTATCACAGGGCATTGTATAGCCTCAATTTTTGGTGTATACTTTCTTCATCAGCAGGAAATTCTTGCGTATTATATGCTTTTAGAATGTCTATTGTCTGCTCAATTTCTGGAGTTGATTGGAGTTCCTTTAAGATTTTTAGTATTCCTAGAATTCTGCCAGCGGTTTGGAATTTTTCACTTAAGAAGGATAACATATTGCTTTTGAAGGGATTTTTTGCAAGGATTACAGCTATAGCCTCGGTTCTTCGCGCCTCGTCCTGAAGAAGTATTGCGGTTATTATGTATTCAATGCAGAATTTTTTGCCTTGAGCGAGGTGAGATCCAAATTCCTTGTATCCGAATCTATTGAGGTTATAGTTTAGATCTAAGTCGGAGATGCTTGCAGGTTTTGTTTCTGATTTGATTGATCTAATTTCGGTTTTTTCCGCAATTTTTTTGATTTCACTCCAGAATGCTTGAGGACAGAAGAAGGTAGTTTTTTCGCTCAGGGCTTCTCTTAGAGGGTTGATTTCTTCTGAGGTGCATAGATCAAGAAAATCTTGTTTGTTTAGTATGAGATTGTTAATTTTCAAGTTATGTTTATTTTGTGTTTTTTGCATTTTCCTGTTAAGTTCAATTATCTGGTTATGATAATTTGGCGTGTCGTTTAGGAGAAAGAGTAATTCCATCCTGTTGAGTTTAATGTTTTTTGATGGATTTATTGAACTGATTGATTTTATTGCGCAGATATCGGTAAGGGATTTATCCATGTCAATTAAAAATGAAAATAGGTCATTTCTATTTGTTAGAAAGGCTCTCTTTTTCTCTATATCGATTTCTGCTAGCATGTCGGTTAGTAAATAGTTTTGAAAGTTTAGTTTTATGCTAGAAGATTTTCCTATAGGTTCTATATTTAGGAAGCCTGCATTTTTTAGTTCCTGTAGTTTATGGTAAATGTTTGCGTAGTATGCAGAACCGTATTTGTCTTTGATTCGTTCAGTTAGTTGGTTAATCGACATGGGACTGCCTAGGTTAGATGATATCGCATCTAGGATTCGAAGGGTTGGGGTGTCCATCTATTTTTCCTCAAACGGTTTAATATTTTTGTATCTAGTTTACTATAACATTATAGCAAATTTACTATAATATTATATTTAAAATACTATAATAAAAATCTTGTTCCGCCAACAAAGTTAATCTAGCAAAGACAACAAAAGGCTACCGAGGACGAGTTATCATTAAAAGAAGAAGACCACCCGAAAAAATCA
>CAZWRU010000075.1:0-4812 GCA_964636425.1 uncultured Candidatus Bathyarchaeia archaeon | reverse complement strand
TATTATCTATGTAGTGAGCATATGAAGAGCCCTATCGCTTTAGTCAGTATTCTCGTTGCCCTATTAGCGTTAGGGTTTGTTGCATTTGTGTATGCGGATGCTTCGGGAGATTTTTGGATTTCAAGAACCCCGATGCCGATTTTAGTAAAAGACTCGGCAGCAACTGGAGCAAATGATGAAATCTTTGTTATGGGCTTCAACTATACACCGGATAGTAACTCCGTTTTTACTAGGAATGCGTTCAATTATGCTTACAATCCAGCCACTGACAGATGGTTTTCAAAGACTTCTATGCCAGTTCTTCAATCAGGATTCGCCATTGCCACTTATCAGGATAAAATCTATCTTTTAGGCGGATCAAATACATTCCCAACTGGAGATAGCTACTACTCTAAAACAAATCAAGTATATGATGTGAAGAATGATACTTGGGAAATTAAAACAGCTCTGTCTTGGCCAAGGGGGGGAATTAAAGCGAGTGTTGTGAAGGATAAGATTTACGTTATTGGTGGAATGTTACTTCCAAATAATGGAGTTACAGATGTTAACCAGGCTTATGATCCCGCAACTGATACCTGGACAACACTTGCGCCTTTACCGACTCCTGTTTACAATTACGCCTCAGCGGTGCTTGATAACAAAATCTACATTATTGGAGGGGGACATGGAGGTAAATATGGAAGTGGTTTGGATTTGGTTCAGGTTTATGATCCGCAAACAAACAACTGGACGATAGGGAAACCTCTACCTATCGCGGTTGGTAATGCTGTAGGAGCAGTAATAGGCAACGAATCAACATCTGCAAAAATAGTAGTTCTCGGCGTCACAAACGAGTACTTTGACATAAACAGTACAGCGATAACGCAGATTTATGACTTACAATCAGACGCTTGGACTATTGGCGCGCCAATCCCCGCGCCCAGCACCATTGACTTCTCGCTGGTAACAGTAAATGGCACAATTTACGCTGAAGGAGGAAAGCCCTTTGGATTTTCACCTGGACTTTACAGAAGCGTGAATATTCAATATGTGCCATCCTTAGCTGACCCTTCATCTTCGCCTACCGTAGATAATTCTTCACCTGAACCATCGCAGACACCGATTGGAAGTACTTCACTAGATCTAACACCAACTCCAACAATCGCCCCTACTATAACAGATACCCCTGAAGCATCACCCTCCTCACAAAATACTCAGACACCAACACCTCAACAAACAAATCCTTCACTGAACCTTATCACCATCATCGAGATAGTAGTAGTGATAATCGCAGTTTTAGTTGCAGCTTTTATTGTCTGGAGAACACAAAAGCAAAGCCGTTAAAGGACTAAAAGCTTATTTGTTGTGATGCGTCATGCGGATTTTGGAGTAGTGAAAAAGGTGGCGTCCACAGAAAGAGGTTATGATCTACACGAATTACTTAGTGCACTGCAAAAGTGCATCCGCAGAGGTATGGAATATGAAGCGGTACATTTTGCATTAGAGCTTGAAGCGTTTGGAAAATCAGGTCCAACCATACTATGGAATAGACTCAAAATTATTGCATGCGAAGATGTTGGCCCTGCCAACCCGACTATGCCCCTACTGGTAGACTTGATGCTTAGGCAATATCAAACAGAAAAAGCCAAACTTGTTGAAAGCTCAGATAAAATTTTTCTGGTTAATGCGGTGGTCTGTTTATGCCGTAGCCCAAAAAGTAGGATAACCGACGATTTGTTATGTGTAGTTTCTAATGAAAGAGAAAAGGAGAATAAAAAAATCCAGATCCCCGACTTCGCGTTGGATAGTCACACCTCTCAAGGCGCAAAGATGGGACGCGGGATCGAACACTTCTTCACAGAAGGCAACAAACTTGAAAACGAAGCGTTCCCCAATCCCTACACTCAACGAGCCAAAGAACTACTAATAAAAAATCGCCAACTAACATAGAAAATAAAAATATACAGAACCTCAAGAGATACTCTTCGAACAATAAACCGATTTAACCCTCTTAAACGAGTTTTCATAAAAAAATGATCTAAAAAATTAAATTTTCTATTTAAAAGACTTTTAAAAATACAGTTAAATGTTAAAGTGCCCAAATGAAAAACGCAAACACTTCGAAGCTTCGAAGCTAAACGCATCAGAACTGTTATAATAAAAGTTGCATAATGGACTTGAATATGAGCAGAACTAGCCGCCTAAGAAACATAGAAGAAAACCAAAAACTCAATCCGAAGTTAGCTCAGACGCTGACTGAGGCAGTAGATCCTCTGCCAAATATAGAGGATTAAATATTTTTTAAGATCGGTGAACAAGATACAAATTCTTTCGCAGATTGGTTAAAGCCACAGATACCCATTATTTTGCCATAATACTTATTTGCTCATGTGCCTTTTCGTGCCTTAGCATGAGGTCTTGACGTTATGACTAACTTGACGGTTGCAGTTATCGGAGCATCAGGGTATAGTGGGGGTATTGCTAAGAAGGGAACTGCTACTGACATCGCATTATATAACTTGAAAAAAGGCGAAGATACACTCACACTTATTGAGCCTAACCGATACCCTGAAAGGTTGGCTCCTTTGTTTTTTACGGCTTCTGAAGCAAATACAGCGCTCGTTGTCGTTGATGAGTTGAACGCTACTTTGGGAGAAAGTTTAGTTATGCTTGATTGTTGTGGCATCAGTAGCGGATATTTTGTTCTAAGAAATTATATTCCTAAAGAAAAAATTGAACCGATAATAAAAGGAACCATACTTGAGAAATACGAATTCGTCCCTGATGACCCCAACCTGATTAGAGAGAAACTACTTAATGACGCTGCTCAACAAAAAACTACACCTGCTACAACAGGGACCGTCCCAATCGATCACGCGTTTAACGTGAAAGGTGTCGGAACCGTCGTCTTAGGCGTTGTAATCAACGGTGGAATCTCTAAACATGCCACGATGAATGTGTTACCAGGAGTAAAAACAGCTCAAGTCAGATCAATTCAGAAGCATGATGACGACTTCGACACAGCAGTTGAAGGCGATCGCGTTGGGCTAGCAATGAAAAACGTCGATGTAACTGAAGTGGATAGAGGTACAGTGTTAACAAACGATTCCACAATAAGAGCTTCCAAAGTGCTAAAGGCAAAAGCATCATTGGCTAAGTATTGGCAAATGCCGATGAAAGAGGGCATGGTTGTGCATGTTGGACACTGGATGCAGTTCCTTAACAGTAAAGTCGAAGCCGTAAGCGATGAAGGCGATTGGCGAAAACCAACACTATCATTAAGTTTAGAAAAAGAACTCGTTTACCGCACAGGTGACAAGGCTGTGCTTATGTATCTTGAAGGCGGTAAACTCCGAGTTGCGGGAACCATCGAATTATCCTAAGGTTCCATTACTTCTGTTTTGATGGTTTTCGACTAAAGAGCAGAGGTATTCCCGCAAGTGGCAAGGAGAGCGCCCAGAGATCCATGTTATGCCCTAAGAACCAAGCATACCAAGTGCTCCATTTTGCGTCGGTACCTAAGAATAGCCACATAACATAGATTATTAGGAAGTATAGACCCAGAGCGGTTACTATTGCCCCTATTTTGCGCAGATCTACTTCCGCAAAGGTTTTTGCACCAGCAGTTTTCACAGTAAAGTACGCCGAATACAAAGCCAAAACGAGCAAACCAACAGTGGTTAGAACAAAGCTAAGAACATGATCTGGATACGCGGTCAAATATTCTATGCCTTTACGATCGATGGCACCTAGCCAGTTCCCTGTGTTGTTGATCCAGAACATGAAAACATAAACTGTGCCAGCAATTAGCCCCCATTTTATCACACCATGCGGGGGTTTCTTTGGATTTAACTCAAAAAACAGCTTAACGAGCACTATAGGGATTATTACAGACTCAAAAAAGACAGGCAATGTACTTTCAACAAAGGAGCCTAAACCCATATTGGAGGATACATCTCCAACGGCTAACGCAACACTCCAGATTACACAAGGAAAGAGCGCAAGCATCGCAACCGCTTCGCCGAGTAAAACCCAACGTACTGACATAGTTAACTCGGGTTTAGAAAGATCTTTTCTAACAACAAAGAAGAGTATCGTGAATACGGCTATGAGAGCAGCCATGGTCCGAAAACCTAAACCGAATGTGCCTGCGGTATCAGTTAATGAAACCCAGAAGTAGTTACCCCGAAAGATGTTAAAAGCCCCTTTGATGAACTGAAATCCAGTAAAAGAAAACCATGTCACTGCAATTAGTAGTAAACCGATTTTAAGCGCTGAATAATCCTTTAAATTACTCATAGTTTCGCTCTCCCTTACTAACATTAGCTGATGATTTAGTATATTATCTTTTACCTGAGCTATAAATCAGCAATAAACAATTGTTTAATAGCTGATTTTCAGAATTAATGGTTTTAGAAGAGTATGCTTATAAATTAACTGTATAATTATAGTTAGTTAAGGAGAAATGGTGTTGCCACTAACAAATAAACAGGTAAAGGGATTCCTATTTGCTGTTGAGGGCGTAGGAGCAGTTTTTGTTAGCCTATTCATAATAGTTTATCTTGCAGGGCTAAGCAGATTGCCTAGTGATGTGGTTTACCATTCTGAACCGGCTTTTAGGATGCCAATGTCCATAATCGGAGCTGTTCTGGTAGCCTTGGCATTAGTGGCTTTGGTCCTTGCGGTAGTTTTCAATAAGAAAAATGAAGATGAAGCCTCTACTTAGCACCGAAAGTGGTGCATCTTGTAAGGTTGAGGCTTATTTTTCGGATTTGGATTTGAATAGCAGAGGCAATCCCGCTATTGGAAGTGCTACTAGCCAAAGGTCCATGT
>CAZWRU010000074.1:0-4946 GCA_964636425.1 uncultured Candidatus Bathyarchaeia archaeon | reverse complement strand
AATTAAACTCTACAATAAGCAACGACTAAAAAATTCTTAACAGACCTGACTCCCACCGTAAATTTGGGCTGGTGTGTTGGACGTAAC
Source organism: uncultured Candidatus Bathyarchaeia archaeon (assembly GCA_964636425.1). Lineage (GTDB taxonomy): Archaea > Thermoproteota > Bathyarchaeia > Bathyarchaeales > Bathycorpusculaceae > JADGNF01. Next base: position 4,859 of record CAZWRU010000074.1, on the reverse strand, counting down.
CCGCCTTTAGCCTAAGTAATTTCTGAGAATTTACTTCTTTACTCATTTTTTATCCCTAAGCAAGATATTGTTTGAATCTAGTTATAAATTTTTAGATACAATCTTACCATGCGGTAATATGTTTTAAATTCAAATGATGTATATATACTGAAAGGTAATATTTCGAAGGAATGTAAACATGGATGTTATTGAACCTCCATTTTATGGTTCATGGAAAGGACGAGTTCTAGAAGCAATTGCAGTAGAGAATATCCGAGATTGGAATGGAATTCTAGAATATACTGAACTTTTTCCTGAAAGCCTAAACAAAGCTATTTCTGAATTATATCATTTAGATGTTATTACACGTCAAGATGATGGCCTTTATTGGATTAAAGATGTTGTTCTATACCATCAATATCGCTCATATTTCGAAACCCCTAACGATGATTATAAAACACCACTAATTCAACATGAAGAACCAAAAAATATTACCTTAGAAAAAGCTCTCCCGAAAGATGAAAACCTTGCTGATTTTGTTGCCAAATGGAGAGCTTTCAAAAACTTATCGTTTTCTTTGGATGCTCGTCACTTCTTTTTAGAAGGCACTTATCTTGATGACCTTTCTAAAGACCTTATTCGGCGTGCAAAAAAAGAAGTATTGTTAGTTAATCCGTATTTAGAATTATGTAACTTGAGCAATACTCTTATTGATGCAGTAGAAGCTAAAGCAAAAGTCTTAGTTATTACAAGGAATCCCTCAGATAATAAACATGATAAAATGGAAAATATTGAAGAGAAACAGAAGTATCATGAAACACTAAAAGATAAGGGCATAATAATTAATTATGACCCCCGTATACACGCTAAATTGCTTGTTGTTGATGGACAAATTGCAGTTATCTCTTCTATGAATTACTATTCTTGGTCATCAGGTGGGTCTTCTTGGGAAGCAGGCATGATTTCTATTGACGGAGCTATTGTGAACTCAGTCCATAAAACTATTCATCAACTTCTTAAAAAATTTTAGAGTGCAAAATTTTCTGCCCTTAGGGTCGAGCCGAACTTTAGCGCAAGCTGAGGAGTAGGTCTTCCAGAAGAGGCTCGGCTTGCTGGTTTTGGGTCTTGGGGCTCCAAAACTTCGGCTCGATTCAGCGTAGCAAAGCGGAGCGGTGGATTTGGCTTAAACAAATCCAGAACAGAAAATTTCCGCGTTCTATTCCTCATTGTTTGGTTCTTTGAGTGCAGATGGAAGTTCATTTGCTTGATTCGCTTCTGAGATAACTACACCTAAAAGTGCTTTTTCTCCAATCAGGTCAAGATTTATTACACCTTTCTCAATTAATCCCTTAACTATTTTTGATAGACCTACCCAAGCTTCAAAACTGTCAACGCTATTGCGTAAAAAATCTAAACCGTTTGTAATTTCACCTGTTGTAATCAATTTATCATCTAATGTTATTTTTACTCTTGATGAGCAAAAAATGGTTTTTAGTACCTGCGTTTTTTTATCGAATACTTCAGCCCATTTTTCACTCCATTTTCGAGGTTCGGGTAAAATTAATAATGTTGCAATCATCCCTTTGAGTGGTAAAATCCATTTCGTTCCGTCTCTTTTCACATAACCTTTTTTCTCCAGTATTCGTAGGCGTTTATTTAGTGTAGAATGTAGACTTTGCCTGTTGATTGCTCTAATTTTTGCAGTCATTTCCCAGACAGTTAATGGTCCGTTGTCAAAAAGTAGATTTAAGACTAGAATATTGTGCGCTTTTTGTTTTCCAGCAAATATTCCTACATGTTCCATATCGCTTTCTTCCTCCTTCAAATGGCTATATCGCCTTTTTTCATAGTATAGTAGCTATATCGCGATATCGCCATACCAAAGCTATATCTTTACTGTCAAATAAACTTTTTTCAAGTTGACTAGACATGAGCAAAATAATTCAAGATTCGCATGAAGAGGTAAACAATAAAAAAAGACCCGATGAGTCATCAGAAATTCAAAACCCATTTTGGAGCTTTGGAGATTATGAGCTTGTTGGTCATGGAAAAATAACTAATTTTAGTTGTGGAAAATTTTTAGGTTTTCAAGGTTGTGCTCACGTTGAGCTTCATAATAAGGTTACTCTTGATGGCGTGAATTATTCGGGTAAGGTGTTTGCTCGTAAGGTTCATTGTACTTGTCATAAACCGACTTGCCCTATTTGTTTTAAGTATGGTTGGGCTGTTCGTGAAGCCAAAACGATTACTGCACGTTTGGAGGAGTGTTCTAAGCATTTTGGTCAAGTTGAGCATATCATCGTGAGTGTTCCTCAACGTGACTATGGCTTGAGCTTAGAGGATTTGCGTCAAAAAGCGGTTCATACAGTCCTGAAGACCCGAGGCATTATCGGTGGCGTTATGATTTTTCACGCTTTCCGCTATCGAAATCGGGGCATTCTTTTGAAGGGTGTTTTTAATCCTCGTGGTTGGTATTGGAGTCCGCATTTTCATGTTTTAGGTTATATTTTGGGTGGTTATGGTAAGTGTAGGTCATGCAAATTCGCAAAGGAAGGCACGTTTCTTGGCTGTCGTGGCTGTAAAGGATTCGAAGGCAAAACACGAAGATTATACGAAAAAGATGGCTATATCGTAAAAGTCAAAGACAAACGCAAAAGCGTTGTCGGTACGGCTTGGTATCAGTTAAATCATGCAAGCATTAAACGCAATGTTAAGAATTTTCGTGTAGCTACTTGGTTTGGCACTTGCAGTTATCGTAAGCTGAAGGTTACGGTTAAGTTAAGAAAAGAGGTTTGTCCGATTTGCGACCACGAATTAGAGAGGTTGCGTTATTCTGGAAATAAGTCCTTCGAGTGCGATAGAACTTCTCCTCATTACAAGCAAGATACTCTTGAAGATGCAATCGAAGATGGACAATTAGTCTGGACATCTTACAAACCCGAAATAAAGTGGAGGCGATAGCCACGTTTCCGCACTCAATCAGTTATGCTAATTCGATTTACGAAAAAAGCCTGTTTATCGGGGGAGGCTTATTGATTACGTACCAATTGGATATGTATCAACGCTGGATTCTTCACATCCGATATGTCAAGGGTGGAACAGAATTCGAGGATTTATACTATCAGATAGTCGGTAAAGCAAAGGAAGATTGGCTCGATAACTGCTTTGAAGATGATGACTGTGAAGATTGGCGAACTATGCCTTGATGCGTGGTTTGTGTGGTATCGTCTGGAACGCCCGAGGCGGAAGCGCAAGCGACGCCGAGTTCTATGATTACCAGCATAATTATGCCTAGTTTGTGGGTTATTTTAGCGCAAGTAGCACAAATTTATAAAAACCTAACCATATTATGATTTATGTCCGATACGATTCATTCGGGGTTTCACTCTCTTTCTGAAAAAACTACTCAATACCATTCTCACATTATTAGTCTATTTTCAGGTGTAATAATTGGCTTCCTGACAAATTATCTCGTTAATTTCATGTTTCCATTGCCTTATTGGTATGGATTGGGATTAAGTTTCATATTATTAATTTTTTCAATTTATTTATTCCTACTTTATTCTCCTGAGACATCAATAGGTTACGCTGAACAGATAATACCCCAAACATTACATGAATATTACCATTCGAACTTTAAGAAATTACTAGGGTATATTAAAGAAGATTGGGAAGGATACGCATTCCATAAGAATAGCACCGCCCCAAACTGGCAAGCTCCCATCAGTAATGCTAAAGTTATAATAAGACAAATAAGTTCACATCAGGGAAATATTACCCTTGAATATCCATTTATATACATTTTAAAGTGCCGATTTAAAATTATCTTATTTATTACAGCACTAACTGAAGTACCCGAATATAGAAAAGTTACTGTTTCAATCCAGATGAATATCTGCGCAAAAGTACATCCAAAATCTGACCATGTATTAAGAACATTAGGAGATAGGCTTTACCATGCAGTAACTAATCCGCAAATTTTTGACTCTGAAATGCCTGATGAACAGTGGCATAAAATATTAAAAGAGGTCAAACCTCAAGTTTGGGAAGCCTATGTTAATAGGAAAAAAACGCATTAAGAAATAGGGATTATTTGCGTTTTCTGAAAATCATTATTTTTTGCGGTGTTGTTAATATGTATATCCAACCGTTATCTATGAGTTCGCCTGCTTCTTTTTCATCGCGTGCTAACGCGTGGTGGTAGTTTTGGCTTTCTTCGTCAAATTGCATAATGTGGGTATAAACCATTGTGCTGTTGATGTTTCGGTGTCCCAATTTTGCTTGCACTTCTATGATGCTTTTTGTTTCATTATAGACTTTGGTCGCGAAGTAGTGACGCATTGTGTGAAAATGTATTTGGGTCAGTCGTGGGTTTTGGAGTTTATTGGCTAATTTCTTCTTCTGTTTGTCAAACGTCCAACGTATTCCGCCTGTGTTTTTAGTACCGAATATCAATAGGTCATTTCGTGGAAGGCTGTTTATTCTTGCCATAAGTCGTAAACTGATTTTTGCTTCTCTGGGTTTTCCATGTTTCTCCGATACACAGCGAAGGGTTGACTTTTCTTCATCAAGGTCTATCCATTTGCAGTTGTACAATTCACCAACTCGAAAGCCTGTTTCTTTTAGTGCCTGAAGAGTCACTGATACTTTTCGGCTTGTTCCTGCTATCAGTGCATCGATTTCTTTTTCAGTTGGCACGAAAGGAAGCGTTTCGTTTTTCTTGTAATATGGTACTTCCCATTGTATTCCACGCATCTTTGCATAGTCGTTGTAAGCGTAACAGGCAATAATCTTGTGTCCGTTACTCCATTCCTTCCGTCTGGCAATGTAGAGTTTGACTTCTTCAGGGTCTTCAAGATTCACACTGTCTCTGAGCATCA
>CAZWRU010000073.1:0-5486 GCA_964636425.1 uncultured Candidatus Bathyarchaeia archaeon | reverse complement strand
TTTATGCACTATTTTTCCTGTAGCACTCGAAGTTTAGCTTTGTATTCCTCTTCGGATAACTCGCCTTTGATGAACCTCATTTTTAACTGATTTATCGGATCTTCAGGCTGATTTGACTGAACGGAAGAAGGCTGCCTAAAAATCGCTTCCTCAGGCTTATTAAACTCCCATTCTTCTTTGCCAAGTACATCACCTTCATGATGCATAGAAACTGGTTCTACCGCTATGCTGTTGTAAGCAATTTCTAACGCATCAATAAAACCCGCTAAATCCTTCCGACTAACCTTATCTAAAGTCAATACCGTACCATCCTCGCTCTTGAAAGTTATATCGCCCCAAAGCACAGCCCCACGATGCGCTTTAATTTGAAGAAGCTTTTGGAAAGGTATTGATTTAAAGGTGTAGCGACCTAAGTGTTTTTCATCAAAATAGATAAGACGCTGATTTGTGAGTATAATATAATCAGGTCGTTGTGTTACCTCGAAAGTTTTAAGATAACGAAGTGGTTGCTCGCCAAGGGAGAGATTCTTTTTAATCCCGCTAGGAAGTTCATCAACTAAATTCTCACTAGACAGTTTTTTACTCATTTTCATCATCTTCAAAATTTATATTTTGACGTTTTGAATCAAGTGAAAATTGTTATTGCTTTCTCATATGCTTTTCTGTCACATTAAAAAGTGCATGTAAATAAAAGAATCAACTTTAGAATAATCATGAACTCTTATCGAACCGTTCAATATCTTAATTCAGCAAAGTATAAACAAGCTTATGAAAGAATTAGTAGCATAATCAAATAGAAAGTTGAGAGTATGAACCTTAAAAAATTCACGATTCTCCATTCAAATGACATGCATGGAGACTTTTTGGCAGAAATTCAAGGACAAGAAGGAAAACTCATTGGCGGATTAGCTTTACTCTCGGGTTATATTAACAAAGTAAGAAAAGAAGAAGAAAACGTACTATATGTTATATCTGGAGATATGGTTCAAGGTTCACTTATCGATGCAGAATACAAAGGAATTTCCACCATGGAGATTATGAATTACCTAGATCCCGATGTTGTCGCCATTGGAAACCACGAATTCGACTATGGCTTGCCACATCTTTTATTTCTAGAAAAAGTAGCTAACTTTCCGATAGTAAATGCTAACCTGTACATTAAAAAATATAATAAAAGGTTAATGCAATCCCACCTTATCCTCAAAAAAGCAGGTGCAGATATTTTATTCACAGGCATAATTACCGAAAAAGTTATGGATGCACTCAAGCAAGACGAACTCATCAGCAGCTTCGTAACCCTTGAAGAAGCAAGCCGAGAAATTGAAAAAATATGCAATTCATACAAACATAATGATATAGACCTCACAGTTATTTTAACTCACATAGGTTTTGAATCTGATTTAGAACTTGCAAAAATTATCAATCCAGAAGCAGGAGTTGACATAATTATCGGCGGACATTCCCATACAATCCTTGAACGCCCAGCTCAAGTAAATAACATATTGATTGTTCAAGCAGGGGTTGGAACAGACCAGATTGGCCGTTTGGACATAACTATAGACGAAGACACCAACAAAATCATCAGCCACACGTGGCAACTAATTCCAATAGATAACAATCTAGCTGAACCAGACCCTGAATTAGAGAAATTCATCAGTAGCTTTCAAGATGCGGTAGACTTCAAATATAGCACAATCACGGGCAAACTATCAATTAAGCTTACTCATCCAAATCGAGAAATAGAAACCTCTTTAGGTGATCTAGTTGCAGATATTTTCGCACAGAGAGCGGAATGTGAAGTCGCATTAGTAGGAAGTGGTTCAATACGGTCAAAAGAAATCGGACCAATTATTACACTTAAAGACTTGCGCAAATGCTTTCCATATGACGACTCTTTAACAAGGTATATTATAAACGGAGAAAAACTGAGAACTATCTTTTCTCATATTATGCGGCCCCAAAATCGAAATGGAGAGGGAGAATGCTTTCAAGTGAATCAGGCTGTCCGGGCAATCTATGATAATAAGCAGCAAAAACTCATCTCACTGAAAGTTGGTCAAATTGAAGTTTCATCTGATAGGCTTTATAAAGTGTGTATTCAAGGTTACCACTTTAAAAATTCAAAAGCGAATCTAAATCTCACTCAAGAACAACTCTGCCAAAGCAGTAACCCCAAATTAATTTCTACCTCATCCCAAGATATTATAATAGAATTTATTCGCAATAATCAAAATACTAAAAAACAAGTTGAGGGAAGACTCACCTATCTACAATAATCCAACCGTTTCTCAATAAGCTGATTTATTGTTAATACGCTTAAAAGCAGAGTAAACACACTTTTACAGAATTTACATCAAACATATACCTAAACTTCATAATAAAGGAACAAAGAAAACTAGACCACAATAGACCTATTTGGTTTTCTGAACAAACCCAAAAAAATCCAAATAAAAAAACCAATTTAACATCAAAAACCTCGATAAAAAAAGGATACAGCAAAAGCCCCTTTACAAGATAACATAAAAGCCTGCAAAGTTAATAATCAGCAGCAACTGCGCGATAATAATGAGCCCTCCAACAAAAAAGCAACAAAGAGAAAAAACACTCTCAAACATCAGACACTTAAAATAGACCACTCTGAGTAATCTGATGGAAGCAAAAAACAAAGCCGTCACAAAAATAACCAAGCCAGATCAAAAAAAGCAAATCGAAATCACAGAAATAAAAACAATTACACGAGAAGACGACCTACTCCTTAAAGTAGGATTCAGATTACTCTCATCAAAAACCGCTTTTTCTAAAGTAACTTCAGAATTATTTTTTAATGAACAAAAAATCTCCACACTGCGATTGCGCATTCTTCAAGGGCCTCTTGGAACCGATGGATCAGAATTTTCCTCAGTACTATCCATGACATGGATAACAGAAGGACAACACTGCTTAAAAGTTGAAATGCACGAGATTGTGTTTTCAGAAGAAAAAATCGCAAGCACATCAAAACAAATACTTATCAAATATACGCCCCTAAGAAAAGAAGATCAAGTGGTAAAATTACCCATCATCAGAAGAGTAGCAGGTGCTGAATTAGCTGTTATTTCGAATCGAGAAAAAACATCTACTGGGAGATACACAAAGAAATGAAACGAGAAGCAACCAGCAAACGAGACAACTGGTAAAAAAACGTAAACAAAAAAAGAATTGTCACTAAAAATCTGAACCTATCTTCTTGTAGTCAAAGCTTGAGTGTAGTATAAAACAGAAAAACCGCGCTACTTATCAGGCGAAAAACAACATTAAGAATACTTTTGTGTTCCATTAAGCCTTTTTCGGCAAAGAATACTTTCCTAACTATCCACATACTAAGCAAATAACTCTCCTTCTTCTATTCTAATAAGCTTAGTAACCTCACCAAACAATCAATTAAAAAAAGCGCCTCTCCATACCGTCACCCACCACAAGTACATCTAATAGCTGAGAACGTCTTGAGATTTTCCTATGCACCTTTGAAATCCACGCGGCATTAAATAAAGTTCTCAACTTTCAATTTCCGTTTCTTGGGATTTTCCTATGCACTGTCTATATACCACACAAAATATACCCAGCTATTTTACTCCTTCAAGTCCCGTTTCTCTAAGCTAACTCCAGCTGTATTACCTATCTGTACAATATGCCTTGCTACTTTCCCAAGACTATCAACCGTTTCATCAAATCCCACAACAGCACTTTAAAATACACAAAGCCCCACCACCTCATCCTCAAATATTTCTAAGCTACACCTCGAATTACTGATAAACTCTCTCAATCGACTATACCAACAGATAATAATCACAGAATCCCAAGTTCCCCTAAAAGCAGCTACGCGTTGGATACCATTCTTGTTTATAATCAGAATATGGTCTTTTTGAGTAAGAAGGGCATTATTAAACAAGAGTTCATGAATAGAAATGTGCGAAAAAAATTGTATTGTCTATCGTTTAAATTAAAAAAAAGGGAAAAGAAAGCTTGCTATTACACTCAGGTTTCACTTTCACCTACGATTTCTGCTCCTGTGGTTATGTAGCCGCCTTCTGGGACCCAGTAGACAGGTTTCTCGTTTCGCAGCATGTCTGCGATATATACGGCGTTTTCTTTAGGCGGGAACCAATTGACGTTATGCCATTGAGTCCCTATTTTGTAGTGAAAAATTATCCATGGGCGCTCGTTTTTTTTGTCGTAGCGAAGAATGTAGTTTTCAATCATGTATACTGCATAAGGCAATTTTATCACCTCCGCAGCCTTAAAAACCTAGATATAATTAGAGATAACTTGGACATAACAATTACTATTACCTAAAAACACGGCTGTCCGAGTGATGGTTACCCCGTAGATAGGGCTGAGAAGACTCCATTAATAAAAGCCTCTTATGCTGATTAATAATTTAAAGATGCAGTTCAGTTTAACTTATTTTTCAAGTGAAGTTTGATGATTGATTGGTTGTGTTTTTTGCTTTTTGAAGGTTTTGGGTTTTAGTTTCAAAAAATTCTGAAACTTTTAAGCCATGAGGGGTATTTGTGTAAGTAGGAATTTTGTTATTCGATATTTTTCTTATTAATTTTTGCTGTTCAAGAAATATTAAACAATCAGCTAGGCGGGACGCAGGAGTTTTTGTTAATATTTGAATCATGCTTTGAGTCTGTGGATTATTATTGGCAAGAAATTTAATTATTGCCACGCATATCTCAAGTTTACTACTCTGCATACCCCATCTTACATATTCTGACTGCATATTTATGTTATAAATGTTACTACCATTGAACTGTAGATTTTGAAAAATTTTATACGTAAATTAAGAAAAACTTTAAATCATAATTATGCATTAAACGCTTGAAAAATAAATGAACAAAAATGAACCTTTTTCCAGCTCTTCTTTAAAGAGAAGATTGAAGACTATTAAATGCGAGTGTGGTTTAGAGATTCTAGTTATTCCTGATTCTACCGAGATGGGTAGAGCTATTGAAGCTCATGCACAGGAGCATAAAAAAAGATCCCAAACTACCGAAGAGGGAGAACGAATTTTTAATCATATACAAGACCTATTATTAGAACAAGTTCTTAAAATGGCAGCAAAGAAAAATGATAAAGAATAAAAAAATACTGCTGCAAAACTAATGCTTAGACTCTTGAACATTATTTCTTAAAATATAAAAACTGATTATTGTGGATATTTAAAAAAAATTAACAGACCTTTTTGTGTTGGAAGGTGCTTCTAAAGATCACACTATCTATTATGAGGTTAATATAAAAGGGAAAGAATGAATAGAAGTAACTACTTGGTTTTCGCTTTCAGTTTTCTATTTACGGGTTTTTTCCTTAAAGCATAACCTACACTATATTGATTGCCATCCTCAGTAAAGATGCTAAAGGTAAGGTTTAAACCAAAACTGCCGATTACCATTTTTTTCACTTTTTTTCCTTCAAACTCAATTTCAGTCATATTATTTTCACCT
>CAZWRU010000072.1:0-5533 GCA_964636425.1 uncultured Candidatus Bathyarchaeia archaeon | reverse complement strand
GCACATGCAAATACGAAAACGGCGACATCTCCACCTCAACAGAAAACCCTGTAACACACGGCGCAGGTCTGATTATGTCAATTGTAAAACTTTTTATCGAAGACAAACCCCTAATGGCTCTTGGATTACCCGGTATAATATTTTTAATCATTGGGGCTTTGTTTGGCGTATGGATGATTAAAATATATGCGTCTGCACACCATATAGTCACTAACATTGCATTGGTCTCTTTAGGTTTCTCGCTTCTAGGTTTCTTTATGATTTCAACATCAATAACGTTATATGCAATTTCTAGACTATCCAAGACAAACAAACAATAATCAAACTTTAGTTTATTTATTTTTGAGCTTTATTTATGAAGGTTGCATTTCTGTTTCTTCATCCATTTTCCAGTTCTCTTGGCTCAACAGTTAGACTAAGAGAATTAACTATCCATTTAAACAAATTGAATGTAGAAAGCTTCATACTTACTCCATATGAGGATAGTCAAAATCTAAGTGAAGGCGTTAAAGTTGTTTCAGTTGCTAGCTTTCTACAAAAACATGGTTTAGGTAAATACTATTATAAACTCACTAAATTTGTGTATTATAATTCCTTCTTCATCAAGCACTTCTTGACAAGTAAAACCGTGCAAAGTAGATTTGCAAAGAGCACTGCTTCCTCGATTGTTAAAGCCCTAAAACTTAATCCTGTTAAAATTATTCAAGTGGAGCAGGATTTTGCCTTACCAATTGGAATTGAAGTAAAAAAGAGAACTGAACTACCATTAATCGCGGATTTGCACAATATTACTAGTGAAGAACTCGTCGCCTCTGGCGCTATAAAAAAGAATGGCAAGGAATTCCACAAATTACAAGAAATGCTAAAACACAATCTCGCCGAAGTTGATGCAATTGTTGTTGTAAGCGACTTAATGAAGGAATACATCATCAATAACTATGATATACCTCCTAATCGCGTGTATGTTGTACCGCCTGGGGCTGAACCAAGAGAAATAACAAAGAACGCAAATAATCCGCCTAAGGTTGTATACTCAGGATTAGTAACCTTCCGTGAACACGTAAATTTGTTTGTAAAAAGCATGCCAATTATCCAAGAAAAAATCAACGACGTCAAATTTTTCATAACTGACAAGGGTGAAGACCTTAAAAAAATAAAAAAGTTAGCTAAAGAACTTGATGTTAACCCTGTATTCTTCTGGTACCCTAAAAAGGAAGATTTTACAAATTTTCTGTCTTCGTGTGATATTGCAGTACTTCCATCTTCGGGAGATTATGCAAGGCGCTTGGGTACACCAGTCAAACTTTTTGATTATCTATCAGTTGGATTACCAGTTGTGGCAAATAATGTTGGTTCCTGGTCCAATATTATTCGTGAGGCTAATGTTGGTTTGTTAACTCCAGATAATCCCTCGGATTTTGCTGAAGCAATAGTTAAGTTAATAAAAAATAGTAAACTTATGAATGAATTTTCAGTCAATGGAATGAATTTGGTAAAAGAAAAATATAATTGGAATGCCTCGTCAAAAGTCCTAATGGCAATATACAAAAAATTTGAATTTCGCTAATTTTTCAAATAAATTGAATTGATGAATAAATATGCATGTTTGTTTTGCCACAAGTGATTTTTGGACGAATAACTGTGGAGGAGCTGGTGTATATGCATGGAACTTGACAAAGAATATGGCCAAAATGGGACATCAGGTTCATGTTATAACATGGGGGTCAAAAGATATTGAGTCTATTGATAATCTCTACGTTCATAGAGTAACACCATTACGAAACATAAAAGGCCTCCCTCCAGCTTTTTTGGCGGCCTTTTTTATATTGACTCTTCCCCTAGAGCTCCTCAGACTTAATAAAAAAGCATGTGGTTTTGATATTATTCATGCAAACGCTCAGTTTTTTACGCCTTTAGCAGTTTTTTTAGGGTCGATGCTTTTTCCAACAATTAATAAAATTCCCAAAATTATGACCCTGCACCATTTAGATTATACTGAATATTTAGTTGAGCGTTCACTAAGGTCTTCGAGTAAGAAATTTTATCTGGAAATAAATAACAAAATAAGCGGATTTATTGAGTTCTTGGTTGTGAGATATGCCCCTGCAATAATAGTAGTCAGCAATTTCACGGCTGGAAATTTACGCGAGGTTTTTGATGTCGCCCATAAAAAAATATTCGTAATTCCGAATGGAGTTGCATTGGAACCTTCAAATTTTTTGAATTTCCAAACTACAAAAAAAGCCGGTGATATTTGGTTGCTAACAGTCGGTCGTATGGAACCTAGAAAAGGGATACCGATTCTTGTGAAAGCTTTCGAAAATGTATCAAAAAGCTACGACAACTTGTCATTATTCTTGGTTGGCAAGAGGATGAATAAAGTTTTTGACTTTCAGTTGTCGGATAAAATAAAAGGTGCCATAAAGACTTTTGATCGTTTAAATGACTTACAGCTTAGTGCATTATATGGGCTATGCGATATTTACGTTTCAGCTTCTCTTCTTGAGGGTTTTGGACTTACCATTTTAGAAGCAATGGCCTCAGGGAAACCAGTTGTGGCTGTAAAATGCGGAGCAATCCCAGAGTTTGTCAAGCATGGCTCAAATGGTTTTTTGGTTGCGCCAAATGACCCCAACGCTATTGCAGAGGCTCTGAAGGTATTGATAGCAAATCAAAAATTAAGACAGGCAATGGGGAGCCACAATAAGAATTATGCTGAAAAGACTTTTACATGGGAAGCGGTTGCTATCGATACTACTCAAGTATACCTCGGTTTATTAAGTAATAACAAGGAAAATCAGCGAATTAGCCCTTCCACAAAAATGATTTAATCGATAAGGGGCACATAAACACCATGAAAATATGTTATATCTCCGATTTTTACCCTCCCTTTGTTGCAGGTGGAGCTGAGACTTATCTCAGTCGTTTGGTAAAGAGCATTTCAAAAAACTTTGAAGTAACCGTAATAACAACGATACCCTTCTCGAAAGGTCTTCAAGAACAAACGATTAAGGGTAATATAAAGATTTATCGTTTTTCTATAAAACCGCTCTACTCTTTGCTTGATTTCACTAAAAGGTCACTTTTTTCTAACGGTTTATGGCAAATTTGCAATCTTTGGAATTTGCATTCGTTTGAAAGAGTGGTTAAGCTTTTGGCTAAAGAACGACCTGATATTGTGCATACTCATAATTTTAAAGCGTTATCTTCCTCAGTCTTCTCTGCGGTCCATTCTGGAAATTACCCTCATATTCACACCATTCACGATTATAACTTGCTTAATCCCCATTCAAATTTGTGGCGGCAGAGGAAAATCATTAAAACATTCAACACTATTGACATTTCATATATGAATTACATGAAACAAATCTCTCGGAATACTGATCTGGCTATTTTTCCATCAACTTTTTCCATGCAGTTACACAAAAGCAAGGGGTTTTTCCAAAATAATCGTGTTGAGGTAATACATAATGGATTACCATTGACGAGGGCAATAAGTTCACCAAAAAACTATGATAATCAAATACATTTACTGTATGTTGGAAATTTGACCTATTATAAAGGTGTTCATGTTTTAATAAATGCTTTCAAACAATGTGATAGCCCCCGCCTAACACTCGATATAGTTGGAGTTGGCGAGGAAAACATTCGACTAAGGTCTTTAGCCGCGGGTAATACAAGAATTGCATTTCATGGTAGAGCATCTGAAAAGCTGTTAAAAGAATTGTATATGAAATCAAACTTGCTTGTTTTTCCCTCTTTGTGGTATGAAGTTCTTCCTGTTGTCATCCAAGAAGCACTGTCTTATGGAACACCTGTAATTGCCAGTTCCCTAGGTGGGGCAGTTGATCTTGTATCCGATGGATATAACGGATTTCTTTTCGAACCAGGCAACGTCTTGGCGCTAAAAGAGATTTTTACAAAGGTTTCTCATAATCCGACCATTCTTAATGATTTAAGTAGCAACAGCTTAGCTTTTAGTCAAAAGTTTGATATGGGCAAACATGTAAAAAAGATTATTCAATTGTATAAAGAGACGCTCGATGAAAGAAGGAAGCAAGAAATAAAAAAATTGGTTTCGTGACGTAAGTTGTCGTTTTCGCCATTAGAACAGAATAACGCAAGGTCTAATCTTCGAAGAGTTGTAAAATGTCTATTTGAAGAATTGCAACTTGAGGGTCTAAGGGCGGCCTTCTTTGTTGGGAGCGTGGCAACTAATGAGGAAACACTAAGGTTTGATTCCTCGGGAAGACTTGAAGTGAGCGATATTGACATAATCCTAGATTTATCATTGTCTACATATGCTAAATTTCGGTTGCTTAATATAAGCCAGCAAATATCAAAAGAATTAACGTTAAAATTAGCTGAAAAGGGCTACAAAACTAATGTTTCTATAGGATTAACCTGTTTCAATATTGCAAAATATTTGCCATCAGTTAATCCAAACGCCATCTTTTTGTTCGAGTTGAACCCTTTCTACAGTAAGAAACGAGAAAAATATTCTGTTAAACAATACTCAATTATCCCAACCAAAATCAACTGTCTTGACTTAGCCGTTAGTTCAATAGCAGACTATGTTTTTTTAAAAGCTGACTTATCTCTTTCCACAAATGCAAAGTGTTATACCATTGCAAAACGGTGCCTTACGTTATTAAACTCGTTAATGTTATTTGAAGGCCTTATATTTAAAGGCTATAATAAGCGTTTTGAGGCTGTAAAGAAGAACTTTAGCAAATTATATTCAGTATTATCTGAAGATGACATCAAATATTTTGAAGCTTTCACCCTTTTCAAGTTAACAGGCAATATTTGCCCTGTCGCCAAAGTCTTCGAAACGAGCGCAGAGAACCTTGATAACCTAATTCCCCGTCTTGACTTATACTTCAGACGACTTGCTTCCAGAGTACTTATTCATGAACTGCAGGGGTGCATTGAGAATGTCGATAATTCAAGAGACTTACAACATCTTATTATTCAGTACGTTGAAATAAACAAGTTATCACATATTGATTCGTTATTGTCTTCATTTAAAATTCTTCCCGCGGTTCTTAGTCTTGATAAAAAACGAGTAAAGATAGCACTATATTCTATTTTTTCGAAAAAACTCCAAATCAATGTAGCATTAAGATTCCTAATAATGAGAAGCTTCGTAGATATTGATCGAGTAACGTCAACTCAGGATATCTCGATAACTGAAAGAATGTGGGAATTATTTCCAGTTTGACCATTACCCGTTTTATCAACGCAAGATTAAACTCTCATTGGGTATCTTTATTACCTTGTTTGCTATAAGGAATAAGTTGGGTGATCAGTGATTTGAAAAGCTTGACTCTGTTCTTATATGTGGATGCATTGAATAATGATTGCATAAACCCTTACACTATGCCATTTTTGAGTAACCTGACCAAGTCCTATTATCAAAGTCTTGATAACGTTTTTGGATACTCGTTTGCCATTCAATCGGCAATGTTAAGCGGCAAATATCCTGATGAGAATAATCATTGGATGCCATATTATTTTTCTGAGGACGCTT
>CAZWRU010000071.1:4406-5603 GCA_964636425.1 uncultured Candidatus Bathyarchaeia archaeon | reverse complement strand
TTTTTTCTTTTTTAGTTGTATTTATAAATAAACAAGGATAAATTGCGAAACAGAATATCGCATTTCCAGATTCTATGCTTGATTCATATTATTAATGAAGGTATGAAACTGTTTTAGTTTAATTGGGGGTTTTCTTTTATAATTTTTCTCCAGTTTTATTCTGTTACTCTAACTATTAGTTATTCATAATAAGGCATCAAGGTTTTTAAATCGAAAGTTCTTTCTTATTAAAAAAGGAAAGAGTAAAGTGCAAAAAACATACCGCTTAATCATCGTTGCTCTCTTCGGATCAATAATGGCTGTAACCAGACTTTTTGTTCCTCCTCCTGTCGATAAAATCTTAATTGCCGTTGACGCAATTCTTCTTGCATTAAGTGCCCTTTTCGTTAGAAATATGGGGGCAACCTATGTTGGAGCAACGGGGGGAACACTTACAAGTTTGCTTCGACCCACACTTATTCCATTTTCAATTATTTATGCCCTAATATTTGGAATTTTGGTGGATCTTTGCTTTATAATTTTTAAAGTTAAAGCCAATAGCGAGGGTGTAAACCGTAACAAACTTATGCTGGCTATGGCAGTCAGCACCCTTTTAATCGGATTTATATCCTATTATGCAACAACACAATTTCCTCAACTTATTTGGCAAACCCAAGCTATGGATATTATGGTTGCATTCTTTGGTCCTGCGACCGGAGCTGTAGCGGGATATGCATCCTCCTACCTTTGGAACAAATACCTCAAAAGTATACCCCTGTAAAATATTATAGCAAAACCGTCACACCAGTCTGTAAAATTAAAACAATTAAAGCTAGAGCATATAGTTCCGAAAACCATAAAAAAAAGATTAACAATTATAGATTGGTAATTGATTTGATCGATTTCAGTACTCTTTTGGGAAAAAAAGTGATTTGTTCAGGTGCTTACATTGTCGGAGAAGTCAAAAGCGTCAGTATCGATACCACTACTTGGTACGTTCGCAATCTGCTCGTAAAGTTGACCGATACTGCAGCTGAGGAGCTTGGTTTCAAAAAAAGATTCAGAAGCTCCACGGTCTGTGTGCCTACTAAAATGGTAATGGCCGTCGCTGACGTTGTAACCTTGGCGCCTTCGCTAAAAGAAATTAGTGAGAGCAACGAAATAACAGAATGCAAAGAATAATTTTATACCCCAAAATCATCCTTATTTTTATTTTTT
>CAZWRU010000071.1:0-4306 GCA_964636425.1 uncultured Candidatus Bathyarchaeia archaeon | reverse complement strand
ATTGACTTTGCGCTAGTAGCAATCTCGTCTATAGTAGCAGTGATGAATCCCCTTAGCACCACCGCTGTATTCATATCTCTCACGAAAGGTAAGAATCCAGAGAAAAACCGCAAAATAGCCGCGAAAGCCACAAAATTAGGCTTTATAATACTAGCCTTTTTTGCTCTAACAGGCACCCTTCTTTTCCAAATATTTAGCCTCGAAGTATACGCATTCCAAATAGCAGGAGGTATTCTACTAGTTACGATTGCATTGAGAATGCTTTCTGAAAAAAATGGATTTTCAGCTGATGACAGCCATGAAGAAATTTCAATCATTCCACTGACCTTTCCTCTCACCGCAGGTCCAGGAACCATAACGACAGTTATATTATTGTTTTCACAAGCAACTGCTATCTTTGAGGCCATTTTCGTCTTCGTAGGAATAGGCATAGGGGTCTTGTTATCCTACTTGGGCATGGTGAATGGGCATAGATTGTTCAATCTTTTAGGAAAAGACGGAATACGAGTTGTTACCGCATTAATGGCAATTATTGTACTTGCGATAGCGATACAGTTTGTGATAGCTGGAATCATAGCCGTTATTCCCCATATTCCCCATTGATACACGGTTAAGAACAGGTTATTTTGCATTACATAATAGTTGCAGGATAGTCCATAATGAAAACTACAAGAAAGGCCCTGCAATCGACAGATAGAAAAAAGAATTTAGGTTTAATTAAACAGAATAAAAAATGTATTCTATCTAATAAACAACCTGCAATGAGTTTAATAATATTGATGATAGCTCAGCCTCAACTTAAGATAATTATCCCTTGATTTGCTAAAATATTTCTTAACGACTCATTGAAAAAATTAATTTTTTTGGTTTTCTTTGTATTATGGTTTACTACTTTTTGAGAAAGAGAACATCTGTTAATCATATGTCTATTAAAATCATTAAACCATTTATAGACACTCTTCTATCCTATTTTTAGGATGGAAAACAAAGGACATGGCAATAGTTGAGGAAGTTAAGGTTTTCACCTCTATTGATGAAATTGGCAAATCTTCTGTTGATTCCATGGCGGTAGATGGATTTTTTACTCATGGTTGGTTCAAGACAATAGAAGAACAAATTTCAACTAGAATGTCCCCTGTGTACATCGTGGTTTTTCAGGACGATAAACCTGTGGCGATAGCTCCTTGCTATATCGACTTAATGGGTCAATTTTTTCAATATACCCCTAAATTAATACCATTTTATCACCGTATTCTCTTGTTAGGTCAGAAACTAAAATTGTTTAATTATCCTGCCCTTTTGGTTTATTCTCCTTTTTGTTTTCGAAGCAAGCTTCTCTTAGCTGATAACCTGAATGAAAAGCATATCCTTGCTCTGATTGTCAAAAAATTAGAGATTATTTGTAAAGAAAAAAAATTTTTGTTTAGTACTTTTCTTTTTGTTTCAGCATTTGATAGATTGCTAGTCGAAAACCTTCAAAATTATAGTTACCTTAAATTTCCCACTATAACAACGTATTATCTTGACCTTCATTGGCCAACTTTTACAGAATATCTAAAGAGTTTAAAGAGAAAGACACAAAAACAAATCAAACATGAAATAAAGAAATTTGAAAATACCCAAATTGTTCAAACACAAAAAAATTTCGAGGAATTATCGCAGAAATTCTCAGACCTTGTTGCCAATCTATCTTCAAAGTATATAGGAACAAGACAAGAGAGTAGGTTAACTTCTCTTTTTATTATGCTGAATAAGTATGCCCCAGATAAGACAAAACTGTTTATTGCTAAAAAAGATAATAAAATAGTTGGCTTTTCCATGGCTCTTAGACATAATGATGTTCTTGATATGTGGATTGTCGGATTCGATTATGAGATTCAGGCTAAAACAGATTTTACATATTTTAATCTCTGCTACTATCTGCCAATCGAATGGGCAATAAATGAGGGCATAAAAAAGATCTACTTTAGATGGAAAGCAGAAGAAGTAAAAATAAAACGTGGCTGTCTACCTGAAGAAAATTATGTTTTTATCAAATGCCATAATCATTTTTTATCTGTTCTAATTAACAGTGCCATAAGAAGCAAAATCTACTCTTACTTCATAAATAAACTTCCCAAGCAGCATTGAATCTTAAACAATCTTTCATCTAATGATTTTATTTTTAAGAGATTATTCCGCAGTTTTTTCTGGATAAAGTTTTGTTCCGCATTTACTGCAATAGCTCGAATTAGCCAGATTTCTTTCACTGCATTTTCCGCATATTAAGACTTCTTTTACTAAGGTTTTCTGAACATTTTTTCTGGCTGACTCAAATGCTTGCTGGATATTTTTTGCTGCTATATTGAAGGCTTTCTCCATTTCTTTACTCATTTTGGCAAGAGCCTCGTGTAGTTCATCCGCTGGGGCAGATGTACCTGATTTTAAGCCTGTAATTGTTCTAGCTCCGCATCGTGAACAAAATAAAGCTTCATCAGTAATTTTTGTTCCACATTTACTACAATAAGTCTTTTCTGGAGATATTTCCTCTGTCATTAAAAATTCCTCTTTTCCTTATAACGTTTAACAATTTTTCCCTTATGAGGTTTTCTATAAAACTCTTAATTGACGGACAAAATGCTATTGCTAGAGTATATGATCTTTCTCTGACTTATACTATTGGTTTGTTAACTATAATGTTTTAATTTGTCTTGTTATATTGATTTTTTCAGATTTTAGACGTTACCTAATCAAAACTAAAGCAAGGTTTTCCCTGATTTTAGCAAAATGCAATGTCATAACGAAAAAGATAATTTAGCGTCTTCAGTTTAATAATGATATTACGCGTAGCTCTTTTTGCATAAGGCTTTATCTCCACGTTGGCAAGACTCGCAGTCACATATTCCCTTTTGACAAGGTTCAACATAACTTATACTTCTGTACATTAATTCACACTCCGTTCGGTCTGGGTCGATTCAATGGAGCAAAAAACATTTTCCCTTTATCGAGCAATTGTATGAGATCCAAAAACGCCCTTTTAAAATAGACACCGCTTTGTTTCTTATATCTATTGGGGTCCTTAAATGACTAATTCGATTGAGCCAAGGTGGATAATGCAGTTTCTTAGATTAATTCTCAATAGTTAGTCTAGAAAATCTAAGTTAAGTTTACAATTTAAGAACAAAATCCTTTTCTTTCTATTCCTTTAGACTATAGGGTGTTGTGTCAGGTTTGAACTTTGAAAATGTTATATTTCCTGATTCTATTAGTTTTCGATGCGTGAATTGTGGATTTTGTTGCAGAAACGAGCCTCCGGATATTAATTTAAAGGAGCAACAAAAAATAGAAAGTAAAGGCTTTGAAAATTTCTTAACTCCTCCAGTTAAAGCTGGAGATAAGAATATTCGCAGAAAAAAAGATGGTAGCTGTTTCTTCCTGGGTAAACTAAATATCTGTAAGATTCAAGATGTCAAACCATCCATATGCCGACTAGAGCCGTTTATTATAACAAAATACGATGATAAAACAAACAAAATTTTCCTCGACTTAAACCCGTTCGCAGTTAAGACATGTAAAGGCATTTTCCATGGTAAGATGCACGTGCCCGAAGAAATAGCCAAAGCAGCCCAAGCAACCATAACAGATATTTCTGAAATAATAGCTGAGAAGACGGGACTTTTAGTTGCGGACAAAAAAGTTGCAGCTCTAACTAAGAAAATTATAGCCGATTTAAATTCCAATAGGGTAATATAAACGATGTAACCGCTTTTCAATTTAACAAGATTACGAAGGTCTTATTTTTGATACAACATTGTTTTTCTATAGAAAATAATAGTGGCATAGATGAGTAAAGGTTGAAATAATTTCCTGCAGAGTAATTGGCAACTTTTTAATAGACGTTCATCAAGTAAACACAAAAGAGATGTAATTCTTGCGTAAAAGAGAATTAAACGATTATCGACCGTTCGGCTTTGGAAATACCTCAAGGAGGTTTACCCTATTCAGTAGCAAACGGGAAAAGGGCAGAATTGCCAAAGACCGTTTTGCATTTGAACAAAACCTACAGGGTAACGATTGTACAAAAATTCGCAAGGGTGGAGACTTTATTGTTCAAGAACGCGATTTTTTTGGGGGAAAAATAGGTAATCCCGTAATTTATGAAGTTAAAACTGTCAACTCTAAATTAACAGATACACAGGAAAAAAGAAAGCATCAATTAGGAAGAAACCGATACAAAATAGTTAGATATTAACAAGGTTTGAGAGCGCTGAGGATAAGGGAATCTCAATGCATTAATTGATTTTTCCCGAAATTATGTTAGGACTTT
>CAZWRU010000070.1:0-5793 GCA_964636425.1 uncultured Candidatus Bathyarchaeia archaeon | reverse complement strand
GTGGGGCCGCTGGGATTTGAACCCAGGATCGCATGCGCCCCAGGCATGTATCCTAGTCCATCAGCCCAAGAAACTCACCGAGATACACGGTTTCTTGGTAAACTAGACGACGACCCCGAAGATGTATATTAGGACTCCGATTGGTCCTGAGGGTGCTTCCTAAATAGTTTGTTGAAAGCTATATCTGTTACGTATTTTATGTGTAACTTCTACGGCTTCGGCTACAAGATATAAAATATCGTATGATTGTAAAAAAATATTAGCCGATAATATTCAACTTCGTTTATGTATTATATCAAATAGATACGATTTAACACGGGCATATAAAATAGGTTGTTAATCGCTTTTTTTCGGTGGTTAACTTTGGTTTTCCTCTCTGGTGTTTTAAAAATTAATTAGCAAGTTGCTAGTAAGCAGTGAGTGTGGATAGTTATGAATGGGAAAGCCGTTATCGTGATGGGTTCAGAGAAAGATTTGGAGTTTTCTAAGGAGATAGCAAAAAATCTAAGGATCTTTAACGTTGATTATGTTTTTCGGGTTGCTTCTGCTCACAAAACTCCGCAGAAAGTTCTTGATATCTTAAAAGAGTTTGAAGATCAAAAGGTCGTCTATATCACCGTCGCAGGACGCTCTAATGCATTAAGCGCCTTTGTTGATGCTAGTACATCTAAGCCTGTTATTGCGTGTCCGCCTTATTCCGATAAGTATGGTGGTGTTGACGTGTATTCTTCGTTAAGGGTTCCTAGCGGGATTGGTTGTGTTGTGACTATAGAAGCTGAGGCAGCAGCTATTGCGGCGACAAAAATCTTTGCGCTTGAAGATAAGGAACTGAAGATTAAATTGTCAGAGTATCAAGCGGAGAAGAAGAAAGATATTGAGAAAGCCGACGAAGCAATCAAAAACATGAAATAGCTCAAAACCCACGGTTTACATGTTTCTATCCGCCTACAGGTTGGAGAGTAACTATGACACGTGAAGTTAAAGAAAGAAAAATCCCCGCTACGATGTCCACTCAGCACCCGGACAACGTTAACGTTCCTCAATGGAGTACAGATAAAATTATTGACGGCAACGCCGAAGTTTTTGAAGCATACTATGCTTATGAGACATTAGGTTGCCAAGAAGTAATGTGGGATTCTGAAGGAAAAGACGCAGATACTCACGTTGTAAGAAAATTACTCAACCATTATTATGATTATTTCTCGGAGCATAAAATAGGCAAAGACCTTTACCTTACCTACCGAATCCCTAATCCTAAAATTGAAGTAATAGAAAAAAAGGTAGTCTTAGAAACTCTCCAAAATATTCCCGTCACCTATGATATAGCTTCGTTATGTTATAAAAAAGACATAACACCAATTTTTGAATTAATTTTTCCGTTCGCAACCAGCGGTACTGAACTAATCTGGCTATATAATTACTATAAAAGGGGCGTAGTAGGAAACGAAGAGGTAATGCTTGATGAGCATACTAAAGCAAAAGAATGGATAGGAACATTCAAACCCAAAAATATAGAGGTAATCCCTCTTGTTGAAGATTACGACAGTATACTTTCAATAGACAAAATAATTGAACCGTACATAGATACTGTTAAACCTAAGTATATGCGAGTTTTCATAGCACGTTCAGATCCTGCCCTAAATTACGGTCTTTTACCTGCAGTGTTACTCTCAAAGGTAGGCTTATCAAAACTCAAAAAGGTCGAGAAAGAAAAAGACATACCTATACACCCCATTTTAGGGGTGGGGTCAAAACCCTTCCGCGGGCATCTCTCACCAGAAAATCTTGATAAATTCTTGCAAGAATACCAAGGAATATCGACAGTAACGATTCAGTCTGCGGCGAGATATGATTACCCCATTGAGCAAGTAAAAGAATGCATAAAAACATTAAATGAAAAACTACCAAACGGCTCCCCGATTGCTATTGAAAACGAAGAAGAAAAAATCATAGAGGGCATTATCCAAAAAGCCAAGCACCATTACGAAGCGGTAGCAGAAGTTTTTGCGCCTTTCATAAACAGTATCTCACCTTATGTGCCTCAGCGTAGAGCCAGAAAGCTCCACATAGGCCTATTTGGATATAGCAGAAGCGTTGCGGGCGTAAGTCTCCCACGGGCAATCACCTTCGCCGCCACCTTATACAGCATCGGGATTCCCCCCGAATTTGTAGGCGCTAAAGTTCTAGAAGATTTAACTGATAAAGAAATGCATATTCTACGTAAATATTATGTTAACCTAAAACATGATTTAAAGACGGTAAGCGGTTTAGTTTCAATGGAAAACATTAACATGCTCATGTCCATGCATCCGCGTATCGCCAAAAGAGCAAACATGAATGTTGACAACCTTAGACTTGCTTTAACTAGAATCCTTGCTGATCTTAAGAGTGTTGAAGAAGAATTAGACCTCAAACTTGGTCCCCGTAAATCCACTGAGCGTAAGCATGAAAACTTCACCAATAACTTCCTAATCTCGTATCTGGAAAAAGAAGAGAAAGAAGCTAAGAAAGCGTTAGTTGAAGCTGCAAAATTAAGAAAATGTCTGGGATAAAAGAAATAAGCTGATATAGGCTTAAGCAGAATACTTCCTTCCAGCGAACACAGTTACAGAAGTGTTAATGATGGGCAGTGTTAAAGATCTAGAAGTACTGAAGAATCCTACTCCTGAAGCTTTGGGCTTGGGAAGATTTCACTTTTCAGACCGCTACTCAGTTTTTGATTGGGGTGAAATGCCTGATCGGATACCTGGAAAAGGCGCAGCCTTATGCTTGATGGGGGCTTACTGCTTTGAGCGCCTGGAAGAGAAAGGCGTCAAATCCCATTACAAGGGGTTAGTGGACATGAATGGAAAACTAATCACCTTCGGTCAAGCTAATCAACCTGTAAATACGATGGAAGTCTGTAACGTCAATATTTATCGTCCCGAAGCCCGGGTTAGCGAGGGAAAATTAGAGTATGATTATAGTGTTTATACGCCTAAGCTGAAGAACTGCCTTATTCCTTTAGAAATCATTTACAGAAACGGACTGCCAGAAGGGTCAAGCGTATTTAAACGTCTTGAACAGGGAAAAACAACCCTTAAGGAGTTAGGTTTAGACCATTACCCTAAGCCCGGAGAACGCTTCACTAAACCAATTTTTGATGTGAGCACTAAGTTGGAGAAGACTGACCGCTATATCACTTGGGAAGAAGCAAAAAAGATAGCTGGCTTAACAGATCAGGAGCTAAACGAAATTCATAATGTGCTCTCAAAAGTTAACGAAATTATCACTGAGATGGCATCTCACGCTGGATTAACCAATGAAGATGGTAAAATCGAGTTGGCTTTTGATGACCAAAGAAGAATCATGGTAGTCGATGTAGTTGGCACCCTCGACGAATCAAGATTCACCTATGACGGATTAAATATAAGTAAAGAAATTGCTCGACAATTCTACAAGAAGACAGCTTGGTATCAGGATATGGAAGAAGCAAAGAAAAACGCGGAGGCAAAAGGTATCAAAGACTGGAAAGCACTCTGTAAATCCGAGCCGCCTAAACTGGATCCTAAACTGCGGACAATTATTAGTGAAATGTATATTTCCTCAGCTAATGAATTAACAAATCGCAGATTATTCAATGCGCCCCATTTAGTTGATGTCATCGAAAAATACAAGCAGTTAATGGGTGAAAAAGCATGATTGAAAAAAAACAAATTACACAAGTCCTGAAAAAATATGACCCCGAAAATATCTGCATAGGCGTTTTAGGTAGCCACTCTGCACTTGAAATCGCTGCAGGCGCCAAGCAAGAAGGCTTTAAAACATTAGTTGTGTGCCAAAAAGGCAGAGAAAAAACCTACACCAAGTACTACGGCAACCTCTTTGACCAAACCCTACTTTTGGACAAATTCTCAGAAATCACCAACGAAAAAAACGTTAAAAAATTGACCGATCTGAACACGATTTTTGTGCCTAATCGCTCTTTTAGCGTATATGCGAGTTATGAAGGTATAGAAAACCACTTTGTAGTTCCTCTCATGGGTAACCGTAGCATATTAAGAACGGAAGAACGTAACACACCTAGAAATCAACTCTATCTGCTTCAGAAAGCGGGAATAAAGACTCCGAGAACCTTCAAATCGCCTAAAGAAATCGACCGACTAGTCATTGTGAAGGTTGCTGAGAAAGAACGGGCTATTGAACGCGCCTTCTTCTACGCTTCAACTCCGGAGGAATATGAGAAAATATCTAAAGAACGCATAAAACAGGGCATAATCACCAAAGAGGCCCTTAAAGAAGCAGTAATAGAAGAATACGTAGTGGGTGCAAAGTTTAACGCTAATCTATTCTGGTCACCGATAAGCGATGAAATAGATTTGTTGGGTTTTGATAGACGGATTCAAACTGATTTAGACGGCATTTTGGATTTGCCTGCTCAGGAACAAATGGAGCTAAAGATCCCCACTCAGAACATAGAAATCGGTCACCAGGGTGCGACGATGCGGGAAAGCCAGATCGAGAAAATTTTTGAAGCCGCCGAACAGTTTGTTGAAGCCTGCAAGAAAGAGTACCCTCCAGGTATGATAGGGCTTTTTGCTTTACAGGGTGCAATCACTAAGAATCTGGACTTCTATGTCTTTGATGTTAGCCCCCGGGTGCCAGGCTGTCCATGCGTTGAAGCCACCTCTCCATACATGAAGTATAAGTATGGCGTCGAAGTAGGTCCAGGAAAGCGCGTCGCCATGGAAATCAAGCGTGCTCTCAAAGAGGACAAGCTAGCTGAAGTGGTGACATGAGAGCCAACCTTGACATCGGCAAAGTCGTAGAAAAATACAACCTCAACAAAATCGCAATCGGAACTTTGGGTTCTCATTCTTCGCTTAACATTTTCAAAGGAGCCAAAGAAGAAGGCTTTCGAACCGTCTGTATCTGCAAAGAAAAAGACGCCATCATGTACCAAAAATATCCCCTTGTCGACGAATTAATTATCGTAAAAGACTTCACTGAACTTCTAACTGAAAGTTTGCAAGAGAAACTACGTAAACTAAACGTGGTTCTGATTCCTCACGGATCATTCACCGCTTACCTGAGCACAGATGAATTAGTCAATAGTCTTCATGTGCCTATGTTTGGTAATCGCCAGCTGTTACATTGGGAAGCGGACCGCAAAGAACAGGAGGAATGGCTTCGCCAGGCAGGATTACGCTTACCCGCAACTTTTAAGACTCCTGAAGACATCGACCGCCTCATAATCGCAAAACTTCCAGGCGCCAAAGGCGGCAGAGGCTACTTCCTAGCTGACTCCCCTAAAGCCTTCTATAAGAAATTCAAAGAGATGGTGAAACGTGGCTTACTACAAGAAAGCGACGTAGATAAGATCCATCTTCAAGAATACGCATTAGGCGTAAATGTTTACCCCAGCTATTTCTCATCTATAATTCAAGATGAGGTAGAACTTTTAGCGATGGATCGACGCTACGAATCCGCAGTCGATTCCATAGGCAAAATTCCGGCAAGCCAACAACTAGACATAGGCATCAACCCCACCTACACAGTCGTCGGCAACTTCCCAATAGTACTACGCGAATCCCTGCTACCAGAAATCATGCGCATGGGCGACAACGTTCACAAGAAAGCCCGCGAACTCGCACCCCCAGGAATAATGGGCCCCTTCTGCCTAGAAACCGTCATAACCGAAGACCTAAAAATCTACACCTTCGAAATCTCCGCACGCATCGTCGCCGGAACAAACGTAGGCATCGGCACCTCACCATACGCCTACCTAAAATACGGAGAAAACATGTACATGGG
>CAZWRU010000069.1:0-5845 GCA_964636425.1 uncultured Candidatus Bathyarchaeia archaeon | reverse complement strand
ATTGTTAAAGCGCTGATTAATTTTTTCATTTATTTCATCCTCAATAATATTTTATCGCATACCTTAATATAAGGTACACTTGAAATAACCGTTTCAAAAGTTGAAACAAGGATTCCAATCAGGGGTTTCTTCGTTTTTTATGTTCATGGGTTAGTTTTTGTTTTCTCAACAGTTCTGTACTTTTATTAGATGCTTCAGTATTTCTAATCCAGAAAAGATATAATCTAATCTTAATCTATTATTAAATCGAATATGAAGATTCATTGCTTAAGTTTAGTTTTGCTCCATCTTTGTTTACTTATGTTAGTCATTACTGTTAATGATGCTTTTGGGCAATCAGATCTATATCCTCAATCTACAAATATTGCCCTATATCGAGATGGAGTAGCTCATTGTAAGCAACAATTCTCAGTCGGTTCTTTAGTTCCGCAAATAATAATACCTCTTTTTTCCGACTCCCCTCAGAACATTCTGTTGCTGGACGAGAATTCGACTGCAGTAGATTACAAAATATCTGGTACTAATTTGACCGCGTATACCTTAGGCGCAAGTTCTCTTTTAGTCGAATATGATACAATGCATCTTACGTCCAAGGAAGGCCAAGTTTGGACTTTTACTGCATATTACCCTTATAACATGACACTTCTTTTGCCTTCTAACTCTACAGTTGTTTACTTGAGCGATATTCCCTATGCTATAGAAACAACTAACTCTGCAATAACTATGGATTTACCTGCGGGTCAATGGGAGATAAGTTATATTCTGCCAGCTTCTACTCCAATTAATCCTACCAGCACTCCGGACACTTCTGGGCAATCAGATTTGGGTCTCAAAACTGAGTACATTGTCCTAATCGCTGTCGCTGTTGGTGTGTTTGTTGTTTTAGGTTTTATTCTGTTTAAGCGAAAAGGTGGCCCCAAAGTTGGTAGAATCCTTAAGGAGAATCCTCAGCTCGGCAAAGATGATCAAGCGGTTATTCAGTTTCTAATGGAGAAAGAGGGTAAGGCTTTTGAAGCAGAGTTAAGAGAAAAGTTTCCAGATATGCCTCGAACAAGTCTATGGCGACTTGTTAGACGATTAGAACGGCTTGAGATAGTTGAAGTTAAAAAGATCGGTCTTGAAAATCAGGTTGAACTTAAAAAATAGGGAAAAGGTTTTTTATTGTCCGCTTCCGCCTGAACCTGAACCGCTACCTGATCCACTTGTTCCTGCTCCAGAACCATAGCCGCTGCCGCCAGATGTACCTGAGTTGCCTGATCCGCTTTCGTTACCTGTTGTTCCTGAATCAGAGATATTATTTCCTGCGCCTGATTCAGTGTTGCTTCCTGTTCCTGTCTCCGCATTGTTTCCTGCTCCGTTTTCAAATCCTGAAGTGCCTGTGTTTCCGGATCCCGTCTCGCTATTGCCGCTTCCATTTTGACCTTGTTCTCGGTGTCGGTTCATCTCTTGTGTGAGTGTTTGGTCCATTTGCTGAATTGCCTGATTAATCGCGTTGAGTTCCTGAATTACTGAATCCAAGTTGCCGATTTCTCCTTGGGCATTCTGTATGTTATTTTGTAGTGCCTGCATGAACTCTTCCTCGTTTTGGTAGCCAAGCGAGTTAAGAACCGATGTGACATCTACTCCTTCTGCGCCTGCAGAGCCAAATCTTTCACGTATTCTTTCTCTTGACTGTGCTGCTCCCTGCAAATATCCATAGATTCTATCAGTATTGCATTCTTCTGCTTCAAATTTTAGGTATTGATATACTTGAGTTATTAACTGGTTAGCTTGGCTTAAGAGATCTTGTGCCTCACTGAGTTTTCCTTCAAGTATCAAATTCTGGGCTTCTATATTCAGTAGGTCTTCAGCTTGATCCAGCATATCAATTTGGTCTATCGCATCAGACGGTAAGATCTCTCTTAGTTTTGCTATTTTGTTTAGTGCTCTGTTAATTGCCTCAACCAAACTTACCGCATCTAACTGTTGCTCTGTTCTTAAGCCAACATCTTGAAGAATCAAGTTGACTGATTTGAAAACTTGTCTAAAAGTTCGTAAAGCCTCTTTTGCATCAGCTACAGCTTCGTTATACTCTGCATTTTCATAAGCCTGTTCAGCTAAAGTTAGCCATTCAACTCCTTCTTGATGTAATGCTACGTTGTGTTCTAAATTATCCGTCAAGTCCGCTTCTGCGATTTTTTGTAGCGCTTCATCGTCTGCATAAATGGAATCAATTAGATCCTTAACTTGCGCCTCAGCGGCCTGCGCAATTTCTACTATTTTTTTTGCAGTTAAATCTAAGGGCTGATTTTGTCCAGCGAAAAGAGCTGAAGCCGGCGCTATAGTAATCAAAGCTATAGCGAATATTGCCAAGAGGAAGACTCTGCTTTTTTTTCCCATTCTTATCCCCACCAACACAATATGTAAAGTCCAAATTAAGGGACACTGCGATACAACCGTTTCAAATCCTGAAACGCTTAATTCACATGCAAAGAAGACTTTTTTTCGCCGTAAACTTGTGTTTCGATTGAAAAAATAAACTAAACTGGATAATCACGAAACAAAGAGCTTGTATTCGACCGATTTTCTACTTCTTTTACTTCACCTATATTGGGGCAAGCTTCCAATCGGGAGGGGAAAAATGTTTAAGCCTCCTATCTCAAATTTATCAATAGGCATTAATAAAATTCTATCTTACTACTCTATAGCCATGAGCACATTGGGTGAGAGAAAATGTTGCTTAAATTCAATACAACACAAAACATCTACACTATAGGAAAAGTGAAGGTGGGGGGTCAACCTGGAGAACTGCCCACTTTTTTAATAGGCTCTATTTTTTGGCTTGGCCAAAAACTGGTGCAGGACGCAGATAAAGGCGTTTTTGATGTAAGTGAAGCGGAACGGATAATCAATACGATGCAAATACAAAGCGACATTACGGGAATGCCATTTGCTTTTGATATAGTTGGAACCACTGAGCTTGCTTTTGAGAAGTATATCGATTTTGTATCAAAACATAGTGACGCTCCGCTGGTGCTTGACGCGATGAGTCCTAAGGCACGTATGGCCGCCGCTGATTTAGCGAAAAAGATGGGTCTCACAGACAGGTGCATCTACAACTCAGTTTACAAGGGCGTTTCAGACGTGGAATTGACAAAAATAAAAGAAAGCGGAATCCAAAGCTCCATTGTGCTCGCTGATAACCAGAAAGATAACAGCGTAGAGGGAAAAATAGCTATTGCGCAAGAAGCGCTTAGCTTAGCTGAAAAGGCTGGGATTACAAAACCTCTGATTGATACAGCAATACCTGCTTTTGCTCCAGACATGGGTACCGCTGTAAGAACCATATCGGCGATGAGAGAAAAATATGGTCACCCAGTTGGATTAGGCAGCGGAAACGTCGTCACCACTATGGGTT
The DNA here is from genome assembly GCA_964636425.1 of uncultured Candidatus Bathyarchaeia archaeon. Classification (GTDB taxonomy): domain Archaea; phylum Thermoproteota; class Bathyarchaeia; order Bathyarchaeales; family Bathycorpusculaceae; genus JADGNF01. The sequence continues at coordinate 2,448 of CAZWRU010000069.1, read as the reverse complement.
GGATTAAAGCAAACATTGCCAAGGAATTTCGAAAAGGCCCCGTAACCTCAACTAACTCGATTATGCAAACTGCAGGCGCAAACTATGTGATGTTTGGTCCCGCAGAGCAAGCAGAATGGGTATTTCCAGCCGCTGCAGTAACTGACATATACATAGCTTCAGCAGCAGCTGACCTAGGGACAAGACCTCTTGAAGAAACCCACCCTATCTACAAAGCCTTCCTATAGCATCTTATCGGCTGCAATTAGGCTAGCTTCTTAAAAATTCTTTTTTTCTCTTTGGATATAGACTAAAAATCGAAAATAGTAATAACGCAGCTAATACTACAAGTTCCAAAATCATGTTCTCTTGATTAATTGATAATGATAGAAAGGCAACGGGAACAGCAGTTAATAATCCATAGATTACGACGAGTCGGCTTATTAGCGATTTAGCACTCAAGCCTCCTAGTTCTGCTTTTCCAAATACTAACTCGGAGAGTTTGTGAGACCCCATTGTACATTTTTTACAGTAGGCACAGGTTTTACATAATGATCGTCGAACAACCGCAAAGACAGTGATTAAGGCGAAAAATAGGAAAATCCACCCGTATAAAGAGTTGTAGAACCAAACCGCAACGGCGCCTAAAAGTATCCAAATAAAAATCCCGAGGCTGCCTAAAACAGTTCGAGTTTGTGAATAAGGCTGTTTATCTTCGTTACGGATAACCATTTCTGGACTCAAACATTTCTACTGGTAGACCCTTTTAAGAGTAACTCTCGCAAAAACACATTCATTCATGTTGAAGGGCTGTTTACAGAAAATTGTTCTTCGCTAAATTAGAGATTAATCTATTTGGTGATTTAAACGAAAGCCTATTCTTCGGTTCTAAAAACGCTAACTGGCGATGAACATAAGTCCTCGAAGTTCTGCAAAAACATCAAGATAAATATCTCCAAAAATATATCCTAATCGAAACTGGACTTAACCACCTTCAAACCCATAGAATCCTTGAACGTCTATCAGAAAGAGACTGCGTAGTGTTTGAGAAAACAAGGAATACAAACCAAGTAAACCTATCCGAATGGTTAAAACAAAAAACCTGGCTTTCAAGTAGATGATTAAGGAATAGTTAATCTAATTGAAAAGAACAACACGCGATTTTTTTCATCTGTTGTTCTTCTTAGAAGCTTGGCAATTTCCCAAGCGTTAGTTATGCTTTGAATCCACGGTCAATGTAATATAATAGAAAAGACAAAAAATTAAAAGGGCTGAAGATTTCTCTTTTCTAAAGAGTGTAATGATATGCTGTCTGTTGATGTTCTGATTAGTGAACATGTTCTGATAATGCGTCTTGTCGATTTGATAAGGAAAGAAGCTGAGCAAATAGCTAAAACAAATGTTGTTAAACCAAACAAGATTATGCAGGTTACAGTTTTTCTGCAGGTATATGCTGATAAGTATCATCACGGAAAAGAAGAAGGCATACTCTTCAGGGCGCTGTCTCAAAAGAAATTATCCGAAGCGGACCATGACCTTATGACTGAACTGATGATGGAGCATGCCCATGCAAGAAAAACCATCAGCGGCTTAAAAATTGCTAACGAGAATTACATCAACGGCAAAACAGACGCACTACCTGATGTCCTCCAGCTACTAAATACACTCGCTGAACTTTATCCAAGACACATAGAGAAAGAAGACAAGCAATTCTTCTATCAAGTAATGAAATATTTCACCCAAGAAGAAAAAGATGATATGCTCAAAAAATCTGAATTATTTGACCAAACCTTCACCAACAAGTACTATGGTCAAGTGGTCAAAGCATTAGAAACCAAATAGAAGAAAAAGCTTGTTCACGCTTAAAAAATATTTGAAGTAGACCCGAAAGGGATTTGAACCCATCGTCGGCGACAAAATCACCTGAACCTCTTTTTTTATTCCTGCGTGTCATGTTTTCTGCTTGTAAGTTTGTTAATTGTGAAGGTTATTCATTGGCCGCCGTGAGCTACTTTGGTTTTTCGAATTTTGCATCTATTTTTTAGTTTCGCTTTTTGCGAAATCCTCTTTGAATTTCTTAATTCCACTTTCAGTTAACGGATGATTCCACATCTTTGCTAACACATCAGCTGGTATTGTTGCAATATGAGCTCCAGCTTTCGCCGCTTCCAAAACGTGAATCGGGTGCCTTATACTTGCAACAATAATTTTTGTTTTAAAATTATAATTTTTGTAAATTTGTACTATATCTCGAACTAGGTTCATTCCATCTTCAGAGATATCATCTAGCCTTCCAATGAAGGGTGATACGTAGCTTGCGCCTGCTTTTGCAGCAATTAGTGCTTGACTTGCACTAAATACTAGAGTTACGTTTGTTTTGACTCCTTTTCCTTCAAGTATTTTTACAGCTTTAATTCCTTCCTGAGTAAACGCGATTTTTACTACGATGTTTTTTGCCCATTTTGAATA
>CAZWRU010000068.1:0-6059 GCA_964636425.1 uncultured Candidatus Bathyarchaeia archaeon | reverse complement strand
GAAGAGACCGACGCGGTGGCGGCGGATTCAGAGACCGAAGATACTAAAATAAAAGAGCATAACCACTTTATGCTCTCCCCTTCAAATTTTATTTTATTTTTATTCTTATTATAAAAATTCTGCTTAACAAGCGAAGACTTTTAACTTCAGTTTGGTTTTTCACTCCATAAAGGTATACGATTATGGTTGCCAAAAAAGCAGAAGCGAAACCCACCGTAGAAGAACTGTTGGCAAAAGCGAATAAACCGGCGCAAATTGCCCCTGCCCTGCACAAGTTCTATGAAGGAAAAATACAGGTTCTACCAAAATGTGCCATAACAAGTCCCGATGACTTCTCTATCTGGTATACTCCTGGTGTAGCCGCAGCCTGCAAAGAAATACAAGCTAATCCTGAAAAATCATTTGAATTCACTAATCGCTGGAACTCTGTGGCAGTAATTAGCGATGGAACACGGGTTTTGGGTTTAGGTGACATTGGACCTGAGGCTGCTATGCCCGTTATGGAGGGTAAAGCGCTTCTGTTTAAACACTTAGGCGGAGTAGACGCCTATCCTATCTGCTTAAACACCAAAGATCCAGATGAACTAGTCAGAACCTGTAAGCTGCTAGAGCCTTCCTTCGGAGGAATAAATCTAGAAGACATAGCATCTCCAAAATGCTTCTATGTGTTAGAAAAAGCGGTTAAGGAACTAAACATACCCGTGTGGCATGATGATCAGCAAGGAACTGCAGCCGTAATTTTGGCTGGACTAATTAACGCATTTAAATTAGTCGGTAAAAAACCTCAAGACAGCTTAATCGCACTCATAGGCGCAGGGGCAGCAAATACCCGAACCGCATATGTTCTTATGAAATGGGGCGTAAAACCTGGTAATATAATAATGGCTGACATAAACGGTATGATTCATTCGGGCAGAAAGGACTTATTCCAAGAACTCACCTGGAAGTTTTTAGCAGAAAACACTAACTCTGAAGGCCGGACTGGGGATGTTTGTGAGGCATTCAAAGGCGTAGATGCAGTCGTTGCAGCGTCAAAACCAGGTCCAGATACCATAAAAAAAGATTGGATAAAAACTATGGCTGATGATGCAATCCTGTTTGCTTGTGCTAATCCAATTCCGGAAATCTGGCCTTGGGAGGCGGAAGAAGCCGGAGCAAGAATCGTGGCCACAGGTAGGAGTGACTTTCCAAACCAAGTAAATAACAGCTTAGGGTTCCCAGCGATTTTTCGAGGTGTATTAGACGTCAAATCAAAATCAATTACAGACGATATGTGCATAGCAGCCGCAACCGAATTAGCAAAATTCGCTGAAGAAAGAGGTATGAACGAAAAAGACATTCTCCCTCATATGGATGAATGGGAAGTTTATCCACGCGAAGCAGTAGCCTGCGCTCTAAAATCAATTGATCAGGGAGTAGCAAGGGTGAAGCTGAGCAAGCAAGAACTATACGACCGTGCATCTGAAATTATCCAAAATTCTCGAAACTCCACTGAATTACTTATGAAAAAAGGTTTAATAAAAAAGCCTCCAAATATGACATAGTTTTTTAAGCAGACCCCAAATTTTTGTTTAACAGCCAAAAGGGATTTTTCTTTATTTAAGAGAAAATTATTTAAATGTTTTAATCCCAACTAATAACTCCGGGGATATAATAATGCGTCTAGATTACGTTCTTTACGGAATAGCAATAATTTTCTTTGCAATAACTGCAATATCATTTGTAGTGGTTAGCGAACAAAATGGTAAAAATTTATGGACCGTTTCAACTGTAGTTTTTGGTCTTTTATCAGTAAGCGCGGGGTATCTTCTTAAACCAAAAGATAAAGTTGCGTCAGTGTCTGATGTAGCTACCGCTAATGAAGTAGTACCAGCGGCGGTGTATCAGGCGACTGTTGAAACACCAATAGTCGAAACGCCAAAAATCGAAGCTGCAGTTGATCTACCCAAAATTGATGCTGCTCCTTTAGAGGAACCAATTGTTCAGCAATCTGATATCCCTATCTCAGTTGAGTCCCCTGTCATAGAAGCTCCTTCAATTGAATCTCCAACTTCAGTTAAAGAAGCGTCTAACATAATAGCGGACATAATTGGGCTTACTCAAGTGAAAGGCATAGGTGAAAAGAGAGCTGCCCAGCTGAAAAATAGTGGGATACTTAATATTCAAGACTTAGCGAAGAGTAATGTTGCTGATTTGGCATCTAAACTCGACATTTCACCTAAGATAGTACAGAAATGGGTTGCGGATGCAAAGAAAATAATAAAATAAAATGCTCAATAACCTATTTTAAAACTTTTTTTACCTCAATTTAATAATATTTCTCTTTTCTAGGCGTCTTAGTGCGTCTAAGAACTCATTTCTTTTTTCGCCAGCTAAATTAAGATTATGCATCATATCTTTCACTGGCATTTCTGATTTGCCTAGATTTTCATGTCGCTTATGAAGGTGTGTAACAATTGATCTTTCAAGCTTACCACATCTCCATGTGGTATTGCGGATGAGCACAACTATAGTTCTCACAAAAGTCGGTTCGCGACTATGCAGTTGAGACAACTCTCCACTTAGCCCCCATAGAAACAATGAATTCAACATTTTTAAGGGTTTGTATTGGCCAACCCTAATTATTTTTTCAAAGCATTAAGTCTATTTAGCTATTCAGATTATTAAATTAGCCTTTTTCGAAGATATATTCCATGCGCGGTTTGATAATAATTCTCAAGTTTGGCGATTTTCTTGTATCCAATTTTTTCATAGAGCTTTATCGCTGCTATATTATCTTCGCGTACTTCTAAACGGCATTCATTGATCCCCTGATTCTTAATACCAGTCTCAATTTCTCTAAGTAACCTCTGAGCAACACCCTTTCTGCGATATTGCGCCATGACCTCTATTGTAATTATATGCCCAAAAAACTGGTTTCGTTCAATCTCTATTAGCCCAATTATAAAACCAGCTATTTTATCGTTGATATATGCGATATAACTTAAAGAGTTATAATCTCTCAATAAGTATGAAATCTGTTCTTTTGAGAAAGCTTCTTCATCAAAACATTTTTTTTCTATGCTGTAGAGCTCATCTAAGAGTCGAATCGACGCACAATCTATTATAATTTCTTCCATTTTTCTGCCTTAAACTAAACTAAAGCATCAAGCATAATTTAGGCTTTTACCGGAGGTAGCCCATTCTTTTGGGAAAATACCATTTTCAAGTCAACCCATTGTTGAGCTCCGAAACCTACAACTGCCCTTAGCCACAGAGTAATCAATCTGGTCAGTATTGTGGCCGTTCCAGCGATATCGGCAGGAATATTAAATCCTTGATACACTGCAATCATTGTGATTTCTGGAAGACCAACTTCAAAGGGTACTCCTACAGGTATAGATTTCACCGCAATAACTATTGAGTTTGTTATTAGAATTACTGTCCAGTCAACAGGATTGCCTAGCGATAGAAAAACAAGATATGGCACAGCTAAACCACAAATAAAGTTTAGAACTAGATAGAACGTTGGGATTATGAGCTTTTTTGGGTTACGTCCAAATTCTTTCATAGACTCATGAAATATTTTCGTGGCGCGTAAGGTTTCTTCTTTGATATTGACAAGTTTTTGTTGCCATTTATTTTTGGTGATATAATTGATTATGCGAATTAATCCTTCAATTATTCTTTTACTCCAGTTTTCCTTTAACGAGACCAACATTAATATTATCATTAGCGCGGTTACCCCGGCTGTAAAGAAGACAATTATGGCAAAATATTCGAATTTCATGTTGGTTGTATTAAAGAGAAAAGCTATGCCCATTACTAGCATTATGACGTTAATGCCCATGCCTAAAATTCTTTGAGTTACAACAGAAGCAACAGTTTTTCCACTTGTTCCATTATGCTCTTTGTTGACTAAATATATTCTGCATAATTCGCCAGTTATGCTCTCAGCTGGAATTACAAGGTCTAGAAAAATTCCGTACCATGTATAAAGGTTTGAATGCAGCACCGAGATTTTTACTTTAAGGCTGCTAAGTATTGCTCTCCATGAAACCGCAGAAAAGAATACTTCCGCAAAACCAATTAATATAGCGGCAGAATAGAACATCGGATCTGCTCTTTTAGCTGTATCGATTATTTTTATAATATCCACATCAAAAAGGAGCATAAAGAGGAAAAACGCGACTATCCCTATTATCGGTAGTAGAATCGTTTTACGCGATAAAGTTGCGCGGGGTTTTGTTATATCCATCTAGTCTGCATCCTAAGCTATACCGCTCAGAGGGATGTTAAACTACAATTATATGTTTTGGTATAATCCACGTAGAAAAATATGCGCAATTGTCAAAAATAAATTTTTGAATCTTGTGGATTAATGATATATTTTTCAAATCATTAAAATTTATTAGTGCTTTATTTTGTAGTCTTATTCTTGTGATTAAAAATGCCTTACTGTAAAAATTGTGGGCGATCAGTTGATCCTTCCGATAGATTCTGCGAAGCATGCGGCGCTTCGCTAAAAGAACCAACAGTGATTTCTTCTCAAGCAGCCTCAAAATCTCATATTCCTCCACCTCCGCCAGATCAACATCCCTCATCTAACAATCAGAATAAACAGACTTTGACTCCTAACATACAAGAATCTGAACCAAATCAACCTCCTCAAGAAAATATTCTGGGAATACTTTCATTGAAGAAATCCAAGTCTTTAGGTCGGTATGATAGTTATACTGGTGTAGTGACCACGCATAGGTTAATTTTTGCTCAACTGACTAGTCAAATGCTTAAAGATGCGGCTATGCAAGCTCGGGACCAGGCTAAAGCAGAGGGTAAAGGTTTTTTTAGCCAATGGGGTGATCAACTTAAAGCATCATCTAATTACTCACAAAGGTATCTTACTATGAATCCGATAGCTATTATTAACGAGACTCCAGGTAATTTTGTGGTTAATAACAATACAATAACTGAAGTCAAACTCAACTTGAAAAATATCGGTGATGATGATAGTAATACCGAATTTGAGATTAACGTTAACTCTTCTCAAGGCCGGTATCAATTCAGAATGGATAATCGAGACGCAAATGTAAAGTTACTAAAACAAGCCTATGGTGAAAGAGTTAAGATGCCCTTTGGGTATTTCTCCTCACATGGGGTTCGATTTAAAGTAGGTTTTTAATTAACCTGCTTTCTTATTTTTTACCCTGACCAACAATAACTGTACTCGATGAATATTGGACATTAAAGAACTTGAACATCATTTAAGCTTATTAGACCATTATCTCCAATCAATTTCTTTAGTTCAGGTAGTAATGGTTCTATCTTGATTTTTTCATCTATTACTTCAATTAATAAAGGCATGTTAACCGATATTCCTTCTAATTGTAGCGTTGATTTTCCTCTTTTACCAAAACCGTTTACTCCTGTCCAAATCGTAGCTCCAGAAATACCTGATTTAATTAAGAGATCAAGGAGAATGGTCTGAAGGCGTTTGCCCGCTATTTCATCGTTCTTTTTTATTCGTATAGTTAAGTTCCACATTTTTTCTTTCAATTTAGAATATTCTCCATCAAGACATTACCCACAATTCTACCGCCACTAACTGCAGTTAATGATAACCCTACATTGGCTAAAATGTTTATGGCAACTAAATTAAAACGATTGTTATCAAGCAGATTACTGGTTTCAAGAGCGAAAGAAGACATGGTTGTAAAGGAACCACAAAAACCTACTGCTACAAGGAGCGCATACTTGGCGTCTAAATTTAATGCTAATGATGCAACAGAAAAAATACCTAAAATGAAACTACCCAAAATGTTAACAATCAATATGTTTACCTGTAAACCCCCTATCAAAAGAGGTGCTTCTACAAATTTATACCTCAATAATGCGCCTATAACTGCACCTGCTGCCAAAAGTCCAATTTCAATTATCTGCATTTTTCTGCCCACCTTATGTTTCTCCTTTAGGTAGGCATTATCAGCATCTCCAAAGAGAGCAGTTCTGACTACAGATAGCCAAGGTTAATGCCATAACCCGATTTTTCTCAAGATAAGTAAAATCAATATTAATACTTA
>CAZWRU010000067.1:0-6136 GCA_964636425.1 uncultured Candidatus Bathyarchaeia archaeon | reverse complement strand
GTTTTGAAAATGTAGAATTTAATATGAAAACGGTCCGTAAAGAGCATGAAGAGTTGGTATATGTTGCTAAAAAGCTTCTAAATTATTATGGATTTAATTGCCTGACTCTTCATTCTGCAACTCATTATGTAGGCGACGAAATTGAGATACCGAAAGCCATCTATTATGGAAAAGTCTCAATAGAATTTGCTTACCGCCTTCAAGCGTCAACGATAGTTATGCATTCAAATGTTCTGCGAAACATTCCAGAGGAATTACGAATAAAAATAATTAAGAAAATCTTTCATGAGATAATACCTTACGCGAAAGATAGAGGTATAAAAATAGCATTAGAAAATCTTACTTATGCCAATAGGGGATATGGAAAAAATGTTGCTGAGCTCGACCAAATACTAAAAATAATGGATGATGACACAATAGGAGTAACCCTGGATGTAAGCCATGCTATGGCAACAGGTGTTGTTAATAGTCTTCTTGATAAATATCACACTCTCCTCTATAATATTCACTTAAGCAATAGCACCCATACTCCTTTCATTACAGAAACACCACAACTTATTGACTTTCTAACTCGACTAGCCAAACATCATTATGATGGCCCATTAACAATAGAATTAAACAGGAAATGTGCCACTGAAAATATTCTTAAAACCAAAACTACTATAGAAAAAATCCTAAAGTCATTAAAATAATAATTGAATATTTTGATTAAAGGGAATTTGGGTTAGCTTTTAGGTGGCAGCTTTTGTTGCCAGAGACGTTTCTTATAAATATCCATAAATTTACTGTAATAGTCGATAGGCTGAAAAACTGGTGCATAATTCAACTTTTCCTCTAAACCGCAACTACAAATTACTAAAACTTCTTTCTTATTCACATCAGCCAGGACTTGTAGTAATTCCTTTTTACATTTAGGACAATAATACGGACCATTAACCATTTGTTTTGCTTCTTTTACCAAAATCTTAATTCGGTTATGTGGAACCCTATGAGATGAAGTTTTGGGACACATTTGCTCTACCAATCTTAAGCTTATATCATAATACAGTAAAAATCGGACCCAAATATACTCTTCCTAGGAAATCGGAATAATTCTCAACATTATGCCTTTTTATCAGAAACAAACCTATTTAATAATCTTGGGCTCAATATTTTTCATTGGGTTTAAGTTTTTAGGAAAAAATATGATTTGTAAGGTGTGAATCCGACTTTTGAATATGTTTTTATCGCTGGTTTATTATCGCTTATCACAAATATAGTCGCGATTGTGCTTCGCTTTAGAATACTCATTACTAAAGTTGACAGGATGCTTGTGGCATAACCTCTGTTTCGAAATTTTTCAGCGGTTGCTATAAACATTATATGATTTGCTCCCTCTGTTGACGCATCTACGCCTAAGGAGACAAGGTTATGTTTTTCTTTAATGCCTATCCAGATGGTTTCATTAAAAAGATTCTGCAAAATTCGGGAGTTAAAATCAGCCCAATACAGAGGGTTAATTTTTCGCATTAAAGTAGCAATTGCTTCTGCATTATTAAGGTCTAGAAGTTGTGGTTCTGTTGTTATTTGGATAGTTTCGTTTCCTTTGGCTAATTGCATAAGGGTTATTTCTTGAATGAGTTTAGGCGTGGGATATTTTTGCATAATAATTTCTTTGCTATTTAGTGATGCATTGAGTTCTATTGTTTTTTCGTTAATTGAGTTAAGCAGCAGTTTTGTTACGTGTGAATTTGCTCTTATTTGTATAGTGTGTTCATTGTAAATCAGCATAAGTCCAGAAATATTATGTGATTCATCAATTGCGAGGAAAATTTTACTTTGATTTTTCTTGTATTTCCAATCATAGATAAAAAAATGGTAATCCAGAGGATCCCGATTGACTTGATTCCAGAATTAGTTTTCCCATTCAGCAGTTAAGGGTATAATCTGCAAGTTAAATCAGTAAATTAATACGTATTATTCTGTTGAAAAATGATTTGTTGTTAGGCTGTTTCTGGAGAGGTGCATTCGCTTTTTTTAAGCAGGTTTTGCCATCGTTCATCAGTCATGCGCTGTATTTCATCGAGGATTTTCTTATTTTCGGGTTTAAAGAGGTGTCTGTAACGGCCTTGTCCTTGCATATATTCGGTTACGGGTCGTTTCTTCTTTGGATTTATTTGAATTACTTTACTTGGTGCTGATAGTTTATACTTGCCGTTTACTACTTCGTATAGAGGGAAAATGCAGGATTCAACGGCTAATTTTGTAAATTCTATAGATTTAGCAGGATCGCTTCTCCAGCCTCGAGGGCAAGTGGCAAAGACATGTAAAAACGCAGGGCCTTCAACCTCTAAACCCTTGCGTACTTTTACGAGTAGGTCTTTCCAATAGTAAGGGGAGGCTGTCGCCGCATATTCAATGTTGTGAGCAACCACGATATCCGTTATAGGCTTTTTATGTTCAATTTTTCCCGGGATAAGTGAACCTGCAGGAGTTGTTGTCGTGGCTGCACCCATTGGTGTTCCGCCACTACGTTGGATTCCTGTGTTCATGTAGCCTTCATTATCGTACAAAACAAATAGAAAGTCATGCTTTCTTTCTAACGCACCTGATAAAGCTTGAAAACCAATATCGTATGTTCCGCCGTCTCCTGCAAATGCTATAACATCGACGTGATCATGCTTTATCTTGCCTTTCTTTTTCATAATTTTTATTGCTGCTTCAATTCCTGACGCGTTTGCAGCTGCAGTTTCAAAGGCAGTATGTAACCAGGGTGTGGCCCATGAGGAGTAGGGGAAAATAGAGGATATTACTTCCATACAGCCTGTTGCTTCTGTCACGATTGTAGGTCCTCTTGTTGCCTTCATAACTAGTCTTAGGACAGCTGCAGGTGCACATCCAGCGCATGCTTTATGGCCAGGTAAAAATTGATCTGGTTTTAAGGCTATATCACGTATGGTAAAATTCCATTCTTGGCTTGTCATTATTTTTCCTCCATTTTATTCTCTTAATCCTAGGTAACGTACTAATTTCCCGACTTGCCCAGTTTGTTGTATTTTACTTAAGTCACTGTAGACTTTTTGGAACTCTTTTGGACTTGAATCTCTGCCGCCTAATCCGTAAATGTAATTTACAAGGAAAGGTTTGGGATTTGATTCATATAATGAATGGCGTATTTCTTGGAATACGGCGCCACCATTACCACCAAAACTCATACTTCGGTCCATAACTGCAACAGCGTTTATTTTAGATAAAGCATTTTGGATTTCCGCTTTTGGGAAAGGCCTAAATGTTCTGAGTCTTAACAAGCCGGCTTTTATTCCTTCGTTTCTGAGTTCATCCACTACAGATTTCATTGTTCCTGCTGCTGAACCTACAACTATAGTTGCTATCTCCGCATCTTCAAGTCTGTAGGACTCTATTAACGCATTACCATAACTTCTTCCGCTGATTTTTGCGTAGTCATTATGAACTGCCTGAATAACATCTAACGCGTTTATCATAGCTTGTTCTTGTTGTCTTTTAAATTCAAAGTAGTAGTTAGGCATTGCAACAGATCCCATAGTTAAGGGATTGTCAGGATCTAGTTTTAGAGGAACTTTATTTCCTTGATGATTAGTAACTGTAAGAAATTGTCGGTCGCCTAAAAATTCTTTAATCACATTATCAGGAAGAAGCTCTACGTTCTCTAGGGTGTGACTCACAATAAATCCGTCTAATCCTATCATTGTTGGAAGTGAAATTTTGGTGTCTTCTGATATCCGGAATGCTTGGATAATAGAGTCATAGGCTTCTTGCGCGTTTTCTACATAAATTTGAATCCAACCTGTGTCTCTTTGGGCCATTCCATCGGATTGGTCGCCATTTATGTTTAAAGGCGCTGAAAGAGCACGATTGACTACAGCCATAACAACTGGCATACGTAAACCTGATGTTACCGCAAGCATTTCATGCATCAAGGCTAATCCTGCAGAAGCACTTGCCGTAAAAGTCCGAGCGCCAGTACACGATGCAGCTAAACATGCAGCAAGAGCACTATGTTCTGATTCAGTACAGATAAATTCAGTTTGGACTTCACCATTGGCTACATATTCACCGAATCTTTCAACTATTATTGTTTGAGGAGTAATTGGATACGCTGCAACAACATCTACATCTGATTGTTTAACCGCATAAGCAACTGCTTCGTCACCGTTTAATGCACACAGATTCTGTTTGCAATTATCACTTGTCATATTATTGCTCTCCATGTTCAATTTTCATTGTTATCGCTTTGGTAGGGCATTCTTGTGCACATATACCACAGCCTTTACAGAAGTCGTAATCAAAAGCTATTTGTCCCATTTCTTGAACCCAACGTATAGCGCCTTCAGGACAGTATATTACGCAAAGTAAACAGGTAGTGCATTTTTCTAAGTCTCGCACAGGAGTAAAAGTTTTCCAGTCACCAGTCATGAAACTAGTGCTTGATTTTGAGCATACCCCTGCGGGATCAACTTCTTTCCAAGTTTTTTCTTTGCTACTCATTATTTACTCTCCTCAGATTTTGCTTCCTCGAATGCACGTTGGACTACTACAAAATTCTTCTCTGCCAGGTTAGGATTAAAACGCTGATATAATGTTTTTTCTAAAGCTTCTAACGCTACTATCCCTGTTGCTCTAGCTACGGCTCCAAGCATCGCAGTATTAGTTATTGGTGAACCTAAGATATTTAGGGCAATTTCCGTTGCAGACACGGTCCAAACTGTACCTTTTTCTAGTTTAAGCGCTTTTCGAATTACAGATGGGGTTTCCGGCGAATTTATGATAATAATATCCTCAGGTTGGTCTATTCCAGCTGTTACTGGAACAGTCTTTATTAGTGTATTATCTAAGACTATTACTACATCAGGATCATACACTGCGCAATGAAGTCTAATTGGCTCAGAGCTTATCCGAGTAAAGGCACACATGGGCGCGCCCATTCTTTCAGGTCCAAATTCAGGAAATGATTGAATAAATTTTCCTTCATAAATTGCGGTCCGGGCCAAGAGTTCACTAGCCGTCCAAGCACCTTGTCCGCCTCTACCGTGCCATCTAAACTCTAACATTTTCTTCAATAATCCCCAACTCCCCAATTTTATATTTCAGTCAAATATAAAGTTCCTTGATATAGCTTGTTGTCAAGAATTCAAGAGTAGGCATGCCGATGTGCAAAGTTATGACTTTCATAGGGATATGTCAACCTTGACTTTTATGTACAAAACAATATTGTGCAATATAAGTATTGCAGAACATATACGAAAAAATCAGGTACCCCCGTAATAATCAATAATTCTGCAAGAAAATAAACTTTATGAGATAAAATATAATTAGAGAGTAAAGTCTCTTCAGAAAAATACGTAACAATATAACAAAATCAACTAAAAAAGAACCTAAATCTAAAAGGAAACATTTAAAAAAGGAATACCAATCTCAATATACCAATTCTACTATGCCGCCTTTGCATAGCTAGGTAGTGCGACTGACTGTTAATCAGTAGGTCAAAGGTTCAAGTCCTTTAGGCGGCGCCACTCTTAACACGAAAAACTACCCAATTTTTCGTTTAATCAACCAAAACCTCTGCTTTGATTAGCTGTTTAAGCTAATCACTAAAAGGAAAAGCTGATGAGTTTGTTATTAATTTTGGGTTTATGTTATGTTTCCCGCAGTAAATATCTTTGATTCAGATTTCTTCAGGATTTTGTTTTCAGGCTCTTATAATTTCTTTTAGCATAAGAGAAAAAACATATTTCGTTAATTTGCCGATTTTAGTTATTTGAGTTTATTCAGCGAAACCCGTTATATGTTTTGTCTTAATTAAATTTAAAAACAAATTTTATTCATTTTTTAAAAAACACTTTAAGTTACCTCTGGGGGGTTCAAAGTAGTCGCTTCAGCAAGTGTCTTTTATTTATTTTATTTGATAGATTCAAGCTCGGTGATAAGTTTGGAAGAAGAATATCCGCAATTAACGCTGGAAAATGACTTACTCGTTGATTTAACTTTTCACGATTTTCCCGTATCTTTGGTTACTGAGTTTGCTAGGAAAATTGTGCAGCCTTACTTTGGCGGGAACCTTAGGAAGTCAATCCTTGAATTGATGCAGAAGGCTTTGGCTGATCAAGAACTGATTGTT
>CAZWRU010000066.1:0-6277 GCA_964636425.1 uncultured Candidatus Bathyarchaeia archaeon | reverse complement strand
AAAGTCCATCTTCCAGTCGGTAAGGGAACTTCGGGGAGACTAAAGTCTATCGGGTCTTTCTGCACTGTCCAGGTGTATGGGGGGCTTTCAGCGCCGTTATGTGTAGCTGACCCTGCCCAGATTAGTCTAACAGACCAGGTCCCCACTTGATCGACAACGTATTTGGTGTTTACGGCTGCACCGACATCAGTTTCTTTGATAAAAATCGTCGTGGTGGTCATATCTGGTTTAGTGATTAAAACGGTAAGATTTTGATATTTTTGGTTTCCTACTCCCGTAGGGGGTGAAATCCAAGCATTAATAAACACTGTTTGTCCTATTCCAAGTAGCTGCGGATTGGCAAAAGCAAAAGCCGTGGTCTCTATTTTTGTTTGAGCTGAAGAAATCGGAATTAGTTCTGCAGCAGAAGTTATCAACAGCAGAAACAGGAGAAGACTTAATATTGGTTTACTTTTTTGTATGTTCATTAAAATCGCCTACGTTTAGATATTATCTTACTATAAGGTACATTTTTTAAGAACTGGCGTATGTAGCTTACAGAAACAGCTATAATTTGTCTATAATTTATGAATTACCCATCGATAAGCAAAAGGGAAGTAAATATTTCTAAAACAGGGGTATATGTTATCGCGCTATGTGAAATACTCGGTAAAATGGCTACTTATTAAGCAGTAAAGAGCAGTATCAGAAATGTAGCGATTGGATCTTTTGTCACTTTTTTTAAAAAAAATCGTTTAAATCTAAAAAGTATTATGCAATATGAATAAATTTCATGTCTTGCGTAAGTTAAGGATGTAACTTAGACTTACGCGAAGATTATCCTCCGGATTAAGCCTAAACTCTGAGTGAATGCTTTTGTTAAAATCGGGTTTGCTGGGGCTTCGGTCGGGGGAAACCTAGAAGAAACATGGAGAGAAAGTTTAACATTCATCGCTGCGGAGTAGTGAGACCGTCAAAGCCCTCTCAGCGCCCGTTTATATTTACGAGTCTTCTTTCACAAAAAAGGAAAGAGGGAAATTTTATGCGTTTTTTGTTTGTTTATTTGCGTTTGCGTAGGACGAGTGCTGCTGCGATGACTGCGATGATGATTACAACTGCGGCGCCTGCGATAAGCAAGGTTTCAGTAGATAAGCCTGTGCCTGGAGTAGGAGCTACAGTTGGAGATGTTATTGGAGTTAATGTTGCTGTGGGTGTTGGTGTTGCGGTTGGAGGAATAGTTGATGTGGGAGTTCCAGTTGGTGCTGTTGATGCTACGCTGATAGCTAATGCGGTTGAGTCATGTGAGGCGTAGTAAGATTCAGATCCGCTAAAGGTGGCTTTAATTGTATATTTGCCTTCAGCTGGTGCAGTCCATAGTAAGCTGTATTTTCCGTCAATATCACTTGTTACTGCGTCTATGTTGATTGTTTCTCCGTTTTGGTTAGTTGCTGTTATTTGTAGCGGAACTCCGGACGCATTGGTTGGTTTTGGCTTTTGCATGTAAAGATATTCCATCCAAGCACTCATGCTTTCATCAGAGATAGCGGGGGTTCCTGCCGCGGGAATTCCAAGGCATGTTTGACCTGGTGACTGATCAGTTATTGTTCCTTTTATCAAGACGGGGGTTCCTTTTGGAACTGCTGTATCTGGGGTAGATATTGTTGTTTTTGTTAACCCTTTGCCAAAGTTATAGATCTTTTCATCGTAGGAGTTTAGTACAACCATTTGACCATCTGCAATAATTGGTCCAATCATCCACCCAGCGCAGCTCCAGATAAGAGTTCCCTTTTCGGCATCAATGCAATACATTTTTCCTCCGCGCCAGTTGGGTGAGTTGGGGCTGTGTTCGTTGCTAGTTATGTAGATTTTGCCATCTGCTATGGTTACTCCGCCATACATTGGATAGTTACCATATACCGTTTCATAACCACTCGAACCAGTATAGTAATTCCACAAGTTTTCTCCAGTCTTCAGGTCAAAACAGCGTACCGTTCCATCATAGCCTGTTGTATAGAATTTCCCGTATGCTACTTGAACAAATGGTTGCCCAGCACCGCGGTAGTTTTGGCTGTATACACCCCAAGGATTATCATAAGGTTCAGTTGGACCCCATATTTGTCTTCCAGTATTAGCATCGTATCCAAACCATACTGTCTTTGCCTGATCAAAGTAAGTGAAAACGCTATCAACGATAGGACCGAAGAGGTAGTTGGATCTTGAAACCATTGCATATTCTGAGATGTTAAATGCCCACAGATATTCACCGGTGTGTGCATTATAGCCTGTTAGTTGGTTTAAAGGCGGATTTTCATCTACGTAAGGCTTTGTTGATACTAGTACATCTTTGCCCACTATTGTCAATGCCTGTCCAGAAATTGAAGGTATTGTAACGTTCCATTGTATGCCTGCTCGCCAGTCTTTTGTTTGTCCGATTGGAGGTCTCAAGGGTTGCTCCTACTGTTGGTCTCCATTGATATCCTTCTGTGGCGCCTGTTAGAGTTATTAATCCTGTCACTTTTGTTGAGTTCCACATCGCAAGCCAGTTTCTGGCTCCGTTCATTATGTAGACAAGCATGTTTCCGTTGTCATCAAACATTATTCTTCCAGTAGATGCATTTGCCATAGATAAGACCGTTTCACCTGAGAAGGCATCATACATTGTATAGGTTGAACCGGTGCGCCATAAGTAGGCTAGTACGCCATGTTGGTTCATTGAGTCAAAGTTAAGCAGTTGCCCTACAGTGACACTGATGTTTTTCCACCATATTTGTTCCCCAGTTCGTAGATCTACGCATGCTAAGCCTCCTGCTGTAGGACTATTGCTTATTGGTAAGTGATAGTAGAGTCGTCCAGCAATAACTACAACTGCCGGCGGAACCCAATGTTCTTCATAGGATAGTCCAGTGTAGAAGCCTTTAGTACCAAATTCTCCGCCAACTATGCCTCCAAATAGAAGTTGTTTGGTCCAGATTATATGTGCAGTATTTGGCGCTTTTGTATATGGAGCAAATGCGCCAAGAGCGTCATAGCCGTTTCCAAATTGAAGCGGGACGCCTAGCCAGTTGCCGCCTATTGTTGACCATTCACGGTTTTCTTCATTTATTGGGCGTTGCCAGTATTGTGTCGGCAGTTCAGCTGCAGGGTACTGAGTCGAAATTGGGG
Source organism: uncultured Candidatus Bathyarchaeia archaeon (assembly GCA_964636425.1). Lineage (GTDB taxonomy): Archaea > Thermoproteota > Bathyarchaeia > Bathyarchaeales > Bathycorpusculaceae > JADGNF01. The sequence goes on along the minus strand of CAZWRU010000066.1, from coordinate 3,136 downwards.
AAGATTGAACTGTAAGTGACATGACTCTACTATTACTAGGTAAATAGGTATAATTGCCAAGGGCAGCTCCACTTGAGTGCCTTATGTTGTTAAGGGATTCTCCAAGGTACTTAAATTGAAAAGTATACGTGCCAACTGTATCAGGTGTATAAGAAAGATATTTTGAAGCAATATAATCAGATTGGTATGGCCCTAAGGTTTGCTGTGTTCCATCAGGTTTGGTAATTACTACGTTATAGTTACTAAATGTTAACGCTTGGTTTTGCGCATTTACAGGGGGTGCTTTATCGAGCCACATTATAATCGAAACAGGTTGACCTACCCCGACGGGGGTTGGAGCAACAGAAAGGTAAGCGTAAGTATTAACGTTTGCAGCTTCAACGGTGGGTAAAAAAGACAAAAGAGTTGCGCCTGTCAACAGCAACAGAATAAGACCTATCGGTGCAACTTTTTTTTGTTTTAACCTTGACATATTTTGTCTCGGTTTAAAATGTTTATTCATTTTTTCACCATAGCTTACTTAATTTGTATTCTTTTAAAATTCAGTGTATGTAACTTACAACCGCAAGGCTTTTTGCATCAGCTAGAATGAGGTTTGTGAACTGGATTTTTTTCGGTAGGAAGATAAAAAGTAGGGTCCAATTCATTGATTGGGTAGTTTGCAGGACAAATCCGATCAGAGGTGCTCCAATTACTGTTGCTATGCGATTTGAGAAGGACATAATTCCGAATCCTACGCCTATGTGTTGTGAAGGTAGAGCTTGCGCCATTAATACAAACGCGAGTGCAGGAATTATGCCTGCTGATGCCCCAATAAAAAGCATGCCTGCGATTAAAGTTGAACCTTGTAAATAGCTAAATAGATACATACTAATGGCTGTCGCAATAAGACCTGCAATTATAAACCTTCGTCTATCAGTGAATCGGTCTGAAATCAAGCCGTAAAAGGGAACAAAAAATATGCTTGAAACCATATAAAGGCTTGAAATCATGCTTGCAAATAGAGGATTCAACTCTTTGAAATTCAGAAGTAAATTTGGCGTCCAAGTTACAAAACTTGAAGAAGCAACACTAAATAAAAACCACATAAGACTTACTCGTAAAACATTTCCTGTTAAGCTGCGTCGAATATCAGACAGCTTTGTATTAGCCATTGTGGATTTTATATGTGCATCCTTTAATATGACCGCAAACAACGTTGCAAAAATTAGTCCAGCAATACCGCCTAAGTAAAATGGTGATTGCCAACCTAACCACTCTGCCGCAAGGGGCACTATAAAAAATGCAACTATAGTGGCGGCAGGCGAGCCAATACAGTAAATGCCCATCGCCAATCCTAGCTCATTTTTTTTAAACCACTGAGGGATAATTGTTGCTGTACCAATAGTTAAAAAACAGCTGCCGAATCCAACAGTTAACCTTCCTAGAAGGGCTAATGAAAAATTTGTTGAAAATGCTGTAATCAGACTACCTAATGCAACAGAGATTAAAGCTAAAGTACCTATTTTTCGAAAGCCATATTTGCTGATAAGTAGTCCCGCTGGTAGAGCTAAGATAATTCCCGGAATAACTACAATTGACATTAAAAGTCCAGCGGTTGCTTTGTCTATGGTAAAAATAGATTCAAAACGATACAATAGTGGTGGGACTGATTGCAGAGCGAAATAGTAAATATCACAAGCAAGTAGACAAATGAATAGCATTAGCCATCTATAACGCATTGTCAAAGATTGCGAGTTAGCAAGCATCATTTATTGTCACGAACTATTTGGATTTAGCTTTGCATAAATGTAGACTAATCGGGGTAGAGGAGGTCCATAATTTTTCAAAGTAGTTTTGGAATAAAGCTATAAAGCTATGATGATTGGTCCAAAGAGCAGCAGATTCAGTAATATCCGCTACGTAATCGATTAAAATTGAGACACTTTTTCCGTCAAAGCATCCGCCAAAAGCAGTAGGCGGTTTACTGACTTGTCGTAATTGGAAATTAGAATATGTCATTAGAGTCTGCAAGTATTTTGAAAAATTTTCGGTTTCGGGTTTTTGTATAATAACTCTTGTTTTCGTTCCTCTTTCAAGGGCTATTTGATGAGCTCTAAAGGAGTACGGCATGGCTTGTGTAAATCTGCGTAAAGATGTTATTGTATCATTGCTTACTTGGGCGTTTTGAATAACGTCTATTGATGTTTTTATAAAAATTGCTTTTTTTGGAATTATTACAAACTGAGGTTCCTCGTTTAGAACTATGCTGTCCTTGTTAGCTGAAAAATGCTTAGCTAACTCTTTTGTTTCCTTACTTATTTTCTCAAAGTCTTCTATTTTTCGCTGTAAAAGAATGGAGATGCAATCTTTAACTGGGATAGCCTCAAAAAGGTTTGGTGTGCTAATTATTTTTTTTACAAGACCCATTTTTTGAAGATTAAGAATTTCACGGTAAACATTAGCGCGGTCAACGTTCGCCGCTTTTGCTATCATTTTTATGGTTTGTTTATCGCATCCTGCAAGGGTCAGATAGATTTTTGCTTGTAAAAGAGTTAACCCTGCACGTGTTAAAGTTGAGGTATATTCATCTCGAACAGGCAAAAGCAATCTCTCCATAGAAGCTCTTATTGAACGATGGTATCAGCAACCAAGTATTCTCTATTTAATAGCTGCTCTTTAAAATAATTTCCTATGCTCGGTTTGCTTGCGCTATTAAACATTAGGAAGGCAGACTAATTGAGATAATATTGTTTCCAATATGTGCTTCAATGAAATTTTTCGTTTGTGTATATGAATTGGCGCCTTATATCTTTGAAACGTCAATGCTTGTCACGAAAATTTTAGATAAAATAACCACATCGCTGAAGCATTATTGCATACGACATAAAAACCACATACATCTGCAAAGAAGCAATCATCCTCCAAGAAGCAAAACAACTCATAGAACCAGGATTTGAATACGTAATGGATAAAGAGGGCATCAGCTTATTCAGAAAACTTAAATAGATATAATCCATGTTGGTTCAGACCAGTGACTAGGACCTTTGACCTACAAGGTGAAAACCAACACCAAAGCTGGTTTAGGAACCTAAAAGACCATGAGAGCGGTTGTAGTCTAGCCTGGTTTAGGACATCAGCCTGCCACGTTGACGAC
>CAZWRU010000065.1:0-6348 GCA_964636425.1 uncultured Candidatus Bathyarchaeia archaeon | reverse complement strand
ATAAGAGCTGAAAGCATCTAAGCTCGAAGCCTCTCCCGAAAAGAGGCAGCCATTCTCGTTTTACGAGACGAAGGCTCTCATAAAAGATGAGTTTGATGGGACTGGGGTGTAAGCTAGAAGCCTTCGGGCGACTAGCTCAGCCTGCAGTTTCCAACCGCCTAAGATGTCGGGTCCTCTAGTGGTGTCTGAGCGATATTTGATGAACTTGCAAAAAGTTGTTGCGCTCAAATTTGGCCTATGCATGGAGAATTGTTGCTGAATTTAATTTTTAATTTATCCATAAAGAAATTTGGCTGAAGGTTTGTAATGTCTAACTATTCCATGATAAAAACCTGATTGGATCATCTTTACTATAAACTATCTGGATGAAACCTTTTATGGTCTTCATATTAACTGGATTTTTTAGATTCGATTTTTCAATTTATCTTTCCTTATTAGCAACATGTTTTATAGCGGAGCATTTGGTGAAGTAAAGGGTTTGATAAGTTTCTATTGTGTTTTTTAGGCAGGGTTGTGGAGCTTTTTTCTTTTAGTGTGTTTTGGTTGTTTTTGTTATGGGTTGGGGATTAGAGTGGGTAGGTTGGTATGTAGTCGGGTGCTTGGTTGTTGTTTATGTCTTCTATGTTTTCTTCGTTTGAGTCTTTGTCGCAGGCTTTTCTAAGCAGTATAGGGGTCAAGATGGTTGTTATCATAATCATTCCTAAAATTGCGGCGTAGGTACTTTGGTTTATGGCTCCTGCTGAGATGGCTACTCCTGCCACTATTAGGCCTACTTCGCCTCGAGCTATCATTCCGTATCCGACTTTGGCTCCTTTTGCGCGGTCTTTAAGAAAGAAGGCTGCTGGTAGGCCGCATCCGATCATTTTGCTTATCACAGCGATTATGACTAGAGATATGAAGAAAAGGTAGAAGAAGCTGTCTGATGTGATGAAGCTTCTGATGTCGAAGGCGGCTCCTGCTAATGCGAAGAAGACAGGGGAGAAGATTGTGCTTATTTTTTTGGTGTATTCTCGTATTTTCTCGATTGCGTTGGAGCTTGCAACAGCCATTCCTGCTGCGAAGGCGCCGACGATTGGGGATAGACCAAGGTATGCTGCTAATGCTGCGGCGCCAAAGCATGATGCTGTGGCTGCGGCTTCTACGGTTTCTTCTGATTTTCCGCGTGCAGTAAGATCAATAATGTAGGGCAGAACAATTGAGGCAAAAATTGTCATGCCTAACCATAAGGCGAGAGACGACATTATAACCATAAACACATTTAGGGGTTCTATAGTTGCAGAAGTGGAAATAAAGGATACAATAACTCCTAAAATTGCGAGCCCTAGGACATCGTCTACTACGGCGGCGCTTATCATTATTCTTGATTCAACTCTTCTTGTTTGGCAAAGTTCCTGTAGAACCAGCGATGTTATGGATATGCTTGTGGCAACTAGTGCAGCGGCGATTACTAGGCTGGTTATAATGTTAAATCCTAGAAGGGCTGAGAAGCCGTAGCCCATTATAAAGGGGATAACGACGCCGAGTGTTCCGATTGTGAATCCTGCTCTTCCGACTCGTTTAAAATCGGTGAAAGTCATTTCTAACCCTGCAATGAACAGGATTAGGATACCACCTATTTCTCCGAAGGCGAGTACAATTTCGTTTAGTTCAATTAAGGGGGTGCCGCCTATAGCTATTATTGCTCCAAACGCGTATGGCCCAAGAAGCATTCCGGCGAATAATTCCCCTAGTACGGCAGGTAGGTTCTTTTTTACGAAGAGTTCCCCTAGCACTTTCGCTGAAAATACTAGAATGCATATCGTAACTGTTGCTCTTAATACTTCATCTATCGCCACTTCTAATCCTGCCGACTATAGTTCTTTTCTCCCAAATTATTTTGAACTATGTATAGGCGGGTAGTTTTGCGTGAATTTAACTTTTGCTAAATCAGTTAGTTATTGGTTAGCTTCTCTTTTATTTGGTCTTTGTTTTTGCTGTTTTGATCTTAAGAAAATAGCTAAAATCGTTATGATTTCTACTCTTCCGATTATCATTAAACCAATAAAGAGCCATTTTAGCGGTAAAATTAATGTTGGTCCCGCTATACCTACGCTTAGTCCTGTGGTTGATATTGCTGCTGTAACTTCAAAGGCTGCGTCTATGGGTGAGAATCCATATAATGTTAAGATTAGAGCAGAAACAAGAATTGTAACTATCATTAGAACTATCATCATTATTGATCGAATGATTTCGTATTTTGGTATTTCTTTTCCGTTGAGGGTTATTTTGTTGCGTTTACGCGTTATTTTTTGTGTAATTGCCCGTTTTGCTGATTTTAATAGTAATAAGATTCTTGATATTTTTACGCCGCCCGCAGTAGAAAGGCTTGTGCCACCTATGAACATGAGTACAATCAATGTAATCTTGAATGTGTCAGGGGCGGTCTGTATTGGCAGGTAGCTAAAACCAGTTGTTGTCATTGTGCTTAAAATATGAAAAGTAGTATCATAAGGAGTTAACTTAAAGAAATATTGTACGATGAAGACTGCGCTTATAGCGAGTATTATAAATGCTGAAACTTCGGATTTGAAGAACTCTTTAAATTTTTTCTTGAATAAGCCTGTTAATATTACAAAGTTTGTAGCGCCAAACAGCATGCTTATTGGGACAATAAAGTTTAAGGGCGTTTGGGTAACAGCGCTTGTTATATCCACAATAGGTGCAAGGCCACCTGTGCTTAGTGCTGAGAAAATAAATGATGTCAAATTTATTAAATCTGTGTAACCTAAAAGAAAACCGCTAATTACCATTATAACCGTGAATGTACAATAGATAGAAAGGATTAGAATCAGAGTTTTCTTGATTTTTGAGTTTTCACCATAACCCATACTTCGTGAAAATTCTTTTAATTTCGCGTCAGGATAAAAGAAGGCAAGTATAATTAGCACAATGCCGATTCCTCCTATGAACTGACTTAGCGCACGGTATAAAATAATGGATTTAGGCAAGTTTGAAAAGTCAGATATTATCGAAAACCCTGTTGTAGTGTAGCCTGAAGTTGATTCAAATACGCAATCAGTGAAGCTCTGTATTGGACCTCCATTAGATAAGTTAATGTAAAGATAAGGCAATGATCCGATGAAGCTTAATCCAATAAATACTAAAACGATAAGACCACATGATTGTTTATAGCTCATTGCTTTTCGTTCGCATAACGAATTTAATAAAAAGCCTAAGACCAGAAATGCGCTAGCTGTTAAGAATAATCCTATAGTGGCATTAGTTTCGTTTAAAATAAACGAAATTATAATTGGGGCAATAATGAAAATTCCGGATGTTTGCAGGACGAACCCCAAGTTGGCGAGTAATGCAGACCGCATTAAAGCATGATGCTTTTGGTGATTCTTAAGTTTTTTCTATATTTCACTTCGCGGGGGTCTTCTCTTTCTTAGCTGATTCAAGATTAGCTTAAAGAAGAATATCTCTTTTTCACATTTTTGCAGATTTGATAAATTGGATGAATCATTATCAAGATTTGATTACGGTTTTTCTGTATTTTAAGTTGATGCGTATAGTCTTTTTGATAACTGATTTTTCACAGAAGTCTAAGCGCCTTTAAGTTTTAGCTCTATCGCTGTCATTTGACCGTAATTGATATAAACAGTTTTTCTGCTGTTATCAAGACATATTGATGTAGCGTTTCATGTTGGGCTCTATGTGGTTACGAACCTCATAATCATGTTGATTGCATTGGCTATCCTTGTTTTGGCGATATTGTTAGATGTGGTTATTGGTGATCCTTCCCCAAACAGCCCTTATGCAGCTTATTATAAGGTTCATCCAACTGTTTTGATGGGTAACTTTATCCAATCCCTTAAGGGGCATCTTAAAAATCCTAATCCCCGACGTGAAAAACTTAATGGTGTATTTCTTGGTTTAGCTACTGTGTTGGTGTTTAGTTTACCTGTTTTCTTTGGGCTCTGGGCAATCTATACTTTCCTTAGCGGTTTCAATTTTTGGCTAGGTATTGTAGCATATTCGGTCTTGGCGATTATTCTTGTAAAATTTACTTTATGTATTAAATTAGAAACTGATTGGGCAAAAGCAGCTGCTAAGGCGATAGCGGCCAACGATCTTGTTGAAGCCCGTCAGTATTCGCATTTTTCGCGTCGGGATTCTTCCAACCTAAATGGCTCCCAAATTAGCTCCGCAGTTATCGAGTCGATGGCTGAAAATCTCATCGACTTCAAACTCTCTCCGATAATGTTCTACAGCTTCTTCGGTGCAACGGGTGCTATAGCTTTCCGCGCAGTTAACACTCTGGACGGTATGGTCGGATTCAAAGACAAAGAAAATATCAATCTAGGCTGGTTTAGTGCTAATCTAGATCATGTAATCAACTTTATCCCCAGTCGTATTACCGGTTTACTCATAATTGCTTCCGCTTTCCTTCTCGGCGAAGATTACAAGAATGCTTGGAAAATTGCGCGTCGGGACCATTTGAAGACTCAAAGCCGAAACCACGGTTGGCCCATGGCGGCCATGGCAGGTGCTTTGCGGGTACAATTTGAAAAACCTGACAAATACATTCTCGGCGATCCAACCGAACCATTAGATGCAGATAAGATACTAAAGTCGCTGCGAATTCGAAACGGTGCCATTGTTTTATGCGTTTTTCTCTCTTTGCCTGTGCTTTTTCTTGTTCGATATTTTGTTTTTCCGTTCTAGTCCTCTAAAGTTTAAGAGTTTACCTTTTTGCTTGTTTGCAAAATCCTTTAATGATGTGGTTATCATATGTGGTCAGAGATGTTTACAGTGATGCGCCGTTTGGTTTACAGACAATTTGCCTTTACTCTTGGATTTGGTTTAGCGGCGATTTTGGAGGTTGATTAATTGCGTGTTTGCATGATTAATCCGCCTCGCATTCAACCCAAGCTGTGGGGTAAACCTGCAGCTTTTCAGCCTTTGGATATTGCTTATGTTGCGGCTGTTCTTGAGAAAGAGCATGATGTAACAATCATCGATTGCCCTACCGAGGGCTGGCGAAACTTGCAGGAAATAGACGGTGTCAAGTACCGCTTAGGGTTAACAAAAGAGCAAATCGCCGAACGCGTTAGGCATTGGAAACCTGACCTAGTGGTCATTACGGTTCCTTTTAGTGGCTGGTGGCGTACTGCCTTTGAAGCAGCTTCCGCAGTAAAAAGCGTAGATGAGGGTATAAAAACGGCGCTTATTGGGCTTCATCCTTCGGCGAAGCCTCTTGATAGTCTTGCTCACCCAAATATAGACTTTGTAATTATAGGTGAACCCGAAGAAACCGTTGCGGAGTTAGCAAAGGTTCTTGAAAAGGATGTTTCTGTTGCTGCCCTAAAGAAAATTAAAGGTATTGGATTCACCAGCGATGGCGAGGTCATTATAACTTCGCGCCGTCCTGTAATCGAAGACTTAGACTCCCTACCTTTTCCAGCAAGACACCTATTACCCATGAAAGAGCTCTTCCAAGCAGTTAAGCAGACGCCAGTGCGAGGTGAAATCCGTAAACCCTGTGCTCGAGTACTAACAAGCCGTGGGTGTCCGAACAACTGTATCTTTTGCAGTAACCACCTTGTTATGGGTAAGAAGTGGCGTGGTCGAAGTCCAAAAAACGTAGCCGACGAACTAGAACATATAGTTAAAACTTACGGGGTTAAGCAGGTAGATTTTGAAGATGACAATTTGACCTTTGATAATAAGCGTATGGAAGCTATTTGTGACGAAATAATTCAACGTAAGCTCGACATTGAATGGTACACTCCCAACGGAGTTCGCGCTGACCGATTAGATCCAAGTCTGCTTAGTAAAATGCGTAAATCTGGGTGTCAAAGAATTATGGTTGCTCCTGAATCTGGGGTGCAAAGAATAGTTAATCAAATTATCAAAAAGAATCAGGATCTTAAAAAGGTCGAATCCGCTATTGTGGAAGCCCGAAGGGTCGGTATTAAAGTCAGCTGCTTTTTTATAATTGGGTTTATCGGTGAAACCAAAGAGGATATCCAAGCAACAATCGACTACGCCTATATGCTAAGGCATCTAGGGGCAGACCGCTTCTACTTTAGCTACGCAACTCCCCTAATCGGCACTGAACTTTACTCTCAAGCTGAAAGCAGCGGGTATCTAAGTTCAGCATTCAGCGACGAAGCCCTATCTTGGGCCCAACCCTTAATCGAAACCCCCCAATTCACAGCCAACGACCTGCGTGAACTATGCGCAAAAGCAACCCTAGTAAACCCAACACTTAACCGCGACCGATTTGCCCGAGCTGTACGCAACCCCCAGCGAGCTCTAAACATTTTGATTGGGCGAACAAAAATGGTCGTTAAACAAAAACAA
>CAZWRU010000064.1:0-6575 GCA_964636425.1 uncultured Candidatus Bathyarchaeia archaeon | reverse complement strand
CAATCTAATTTTTGCCAAGCGAATTTTAGATTTTTCAAACGGGAATAGCAGACCAAAGAAGAAGAAAATATAACGATAACCAAAACGCGTTGGCCAGCGCACTAATACTAACTTTTTTTAGTACAAGCCATTTGTTCATCAAATAAGCATGGTTGTTTGGGGTTAACGTTTATATGTCTGTTTGATTTTTGCATAAATCCGATTAAATAGCATTCTAAACATGAAAAAGAGGTTAATGGTATGGCATACTTAACAACAACAAATTCAGGACAGCCTGTCTTGATTCTTAAAGAAGGCACAACAAGAAGCCGAGGCAAAGAGGCTCAGCGAAACAATATCATGGCGGCACGTGTCGTCGGAGAAGTTCTGAAGACTACATTAGGTCCACGTGGTATGGACAAAATGCTCATTGACAACTTAGGCGATATCACAATAACTAACGATGGTGCAACCATCCTCAACGAGATAGAAGTTGAACATCCAGCAGCAAAAATGATGGTTGAAATCGCCAAGACCCAAGATGATATGGTTGGCGATGGAACAACAACCGCTGTTGTTTTGGCAAGCGAGCTCCTCAAGAAAGCTGAGGAACTTTTAGACCAAAATATTCACCCAACCATCCTTGTAAGCGGCTATCGAAAAGCAGCCGCAAGAGCAATCGATGTAATTGAGAAACTCTCAATACCTATCGATGTAACCGATAGGAAGGCTATGCTTAAAGTTGCTCTGACATCAATGGGAAGTAAAGCAGTTGGCAGCGCTAAAGATCATCTAGCTGAAATATCAATAGACGCAGTTACTCAGATTGCTGAAAAACGTGGCGACAAAACATTAGCCGACATAGACAACATCCAACTCATAAAGAAAACAGGCAAAAGTCTCCTCGAAACCCAACTCGTACAAGGAATAATTGTTGATAAAGAAATTGTTCACCCAGCAATGCCTAAAAAGAAAGAAAACGCAAAAATCGCTTTGCTAGACTCCGCACTAGAAATTGAGAAAACCGAAATGAGTGCTGAAATCCGAATACGTGATCCAAGCCAGATGCAGGCATTCCTTAATCAAGAAACCAGTATGATGCAAGAGATGGCTGCAAAAATTAAGAAATCCGGAGCAGACATAGTGTTCTGTCAAAAAGGCATTGACGATATGGTCCAACACTTCTTATCCAAAGAAGGTATTATGGCCGCAAGACGCGTTAAAGAATCCGATATGGAAAAACTCTCCAAAGCCACTGGGGCAAGAATTGTATCTGACCTTAGCGACATGAAAGCAACAGACCTTGGGTTTGCAGGCAAAGTGGAAGAACGCAAAATAGGCGATGACAAAATGCTCTTCGTCGAAAAATGCAAAGATCCCCACGCAGTAGCAATTCTCATCCGAGCAGGTCTAGAACGTCTAGTAGACGAAGCCGAACGTGCAATAACTGATTCACTCTCAGTGATTTCAGACGTTATTGAAAACAACAAAATCGTAGCAGGCGGCGGCGCAGTAGAAATTGAAGTTGCAAAAGAACTACGCAAATATGCCAACAAAGTTGGCGGCAGAGAACAACTCGCAATCGAAGCCTTCGCAGATGCAATGGAAATAATACCCCGTGCACTTTCAGAGAACGCAGGTCTAGAACCTATTGATATACTTGTTGAACTTCGTTCAGTCCATGACAAGGAAGATGGCAAATACAAGGGTGTAAATGTATTCACAGGAAAAATCCAAAATAGCATAGACAATGGTGTAATCGAACCAGCAGTTGTTAAAGAACAAGCTCTCAAATCCGCAGCTGAATCGGCAGCTATGATTCTACGTATAGACGACGTAATATCTAGCTCTAAACCAAAAGGCGGAATGCCCGGCGGTCCAGGCGGAATGCCTGGCGGCGAAGAATAATCTTCGCTCCTAACCCTTTCTTCTTTTTAAGAACGCTATTTTTATTAAATAAAACATCCTAAACTACCAATCCATTCTAAATCGCTCCGGTAGTATAGTCCGGCCAAGTATAGTGGCCTCTCGAGTCACGGACCCGGGTTCGAATCCCGGCCGGAGCACTAATACTTATCAAAACTCTAATTTGAAAAAAAGGAGACTTTACTTGAAGAGAAAGTTGAAAATTTACCCGTTCTTTAGTAGAGCCAGGTTTCGTCTGCGCGTTTGTAGGTTAGGATTTCCTCGGGTGTGAAGAAAATGGCCATTTCCATTTTTGCATTTTCAACCGAATCTGAGGCGTGGATAGCATTCTTTTCGGTGTTCATTGCAAAATCGCCTCTTATGGTGCCTGCTTCAGCTTCTTTAGGGTTAGTTTTACCGATTACTTTGCGGATTACAGTAACAGCGTCTTCGCCTTCTATCACCATAGTAACTACTGGACCTGAGGTCATATATGCAACTAAGCTTTCGTAGAAGGGCTTTGTTTTATGAATTGCATATAGTTTGTCTGCTTTTTCTTGAGTTATCCAGGTTAACTTCATAGCTACAATTTTTAGACCCTTATTTTCGAGTCTGCTTACTATTGCGCCTATCGTTCCTCTAGCTACGGTTGAGGGTTTTAATATAACAAATGTCTTTTGCATTTCCACTTTATAGTTCCTTCTTAATAGTTTCATTAACTTGCATGCGCTTTATTGCAGTCTAAGTTATTAATTTATTCCAAGGCAAATTCAAAAATGCATCCATACCATAAATTTTCTTTAAAGGATACTTTGTTATGTTCCAAATTTAAATATCCTTTCAAATTCTTTTCTATGAATGTTTAGAAACTTATTTTAATCCTAAGCTTTCCGTATGATTTAGTGCTCTGCATTAATTGCATGGCTAGGGAGACTCTTCATGGCTAATACTGAGAAATTGCTTTTGGAGGAAAAAAATGGAGCTGCTCAATTTGATGTCCCCCAGCCGCTGCTAAGCACAGAAGAAATTCTTGAGTCTCCTGTTGAAACGCTATTCCAACGTTTAGGTACTTCTTTTTCTGGACTTTCTTCTGATGAAGCTACTGATCGTCTTGAAATCTACGGTCCTAATGAGTTGGCTAAGAAAAAGAAACATACTGCGATATTTGAATTTCTTTTGAATTTCAAAAGCCCATTAACAATTATTTTGCTAATTGCTGGTGTTATTTCAGGTATTTTGCAAGAATATGCTAACATGGTGATAATTTTCGTTATAGTATTTTTAAGTGTAATTCTTGACTTCTATCAGCAATCTAAGGCTGAAAAGGCTGCAGAAGCACTTAAAGAGAAAGTGACTACCACAGCAACTGTGCTTAGAGATGGAATAAAGAATGAAGTTAAATTACATGATATCGTTCCGGGTGATGTGATTTATCTCTCTGCAGGAGATATTACTCCTGCGGATGCGCGAGTAATCAGCGCAAAAGATTTTTTCGTTAATCAATCCTCTTTAACAGGGGAATCTTTTCCTGTTGAGAAAATACCCGCGCAAATAAAATATAAAGACGCCTCTATCAGTGAATGGACTAATCATCTTTTTATGGGCACTTCAATTGTCAGCGGAACAGCAAATGCATTAGTTGTCCGAACTGGTGCCAATACCGAGTATGGAAAAATAGCCAAACGATTAGTCCAGAAATCTCCTGAAACTGAGTTTGAGCGAGGTATCAAAAGCTTTGGCTTTTTAATTATGCAGATTACTCTTTTACTAGTTTTATTTGTTTTTCTAATTAACGCCTTAAAAGATCCGAGCACTAACGGCGTTCTACAGGCTCTGCTATTCTCAGTGGCTCTTGCAGTAGGGTTGACTCCTGAATTGTTACCTATGATAATTACGGTGAATCTTTCAAAAGGCGCCATGAATATGTCCCATCAAGGAGTAATCGTGAAACGTTTAGCTTCTATTGATAACTTTGGCAGCATGAATGTACTTTGTACTGATAAAACTGGAACTCTCACAGAAAATAAGATTACTTTAGTATTATATGTTGATTTAGAAGGCAAAGACGAGAATAAGGTTCTGTTTGATTCTTACCTGAATAGTTACTTCCAGACTGGATTAAAAAGTCCACTTGATGCAGCTATTCTAGTACATAAAGAGCAAGACATAACTGATTATATAAAAATCGATGAGGTTCCTTTTGACTTTGTACGTAGACGCGTTAGCGTTGTTGTAGAAAAAGATCGCCAGAGATTCTTAATCGCCAAAGGTGCTCCGGAAGAGATTCTAAAAGTCTCTTCTTTCTGTGAATTTGGTGGCTTACCTGCAGATTTTACCGAGGAACTGCGCAAGAAAGCTGAACAAAAGTATCTAGATTTAAGTTCTGAAGGCTTCAGAGTCTTAGGTGTATCTTACAAGAAACTCAGAGTAGAGAAGGCTGTCTATTCTGTGAATGATGAAACTGACATGGTTTTTACTGGGTTTGTGGCTTTTCTAGATCCCCCTAAACAAACAGCTAAAGAATCCATTAAACTGCTTACTGACGCAGGTATTGAATTAAAAATTCTTACAGGAGACAACGAACTAGTAACGAGAAAGACCTGCGAGCAATTAGGTTTTGAAATTAAAGGATTAGCTCTAGGACACGAAATTGCACAAATGCATGATGATGCCCTAGCTAGAGTGGTTGAGGAAGCCAACGTTTTCGCAAGAGTAACTCCTGCCCAAAAAGATAGTATAATCAACTTGCTGAAAGGTAATGGTCACGTTGTAGGTTTCTTGGGCGACGGAATTAATGATGCTCCTTCTTTGAAAACTTGTGATGTTGGTATTTCTGTCGATAATGCAGTTGATGTTGCAAAAGAATCTGCAGATATCATCCTCTTAAAGAACGATTTAACCGTGCTGGCCCAAGGAGTGTTTGAGGGTCGAAAGACGTTCGGAAATACGATGAAGTATGTTATGATGGGGGTAAGCTCAAATTTTGGGAACATGTTCAGTGTAGCAGTAGCTTCTCTATTTCTAGGTTTTCTGCCCATGTTGCCTATACAAATCCTTCTAAATAATCTGCTATACGATATTTCCCAGTCAGCAATAACTACCGATAACATTGATAAAGACTATATTGAGAAACCAAAACGCTGGGATATTGGATTTATACGCCAATTCATGATTTCTTTTGGGCCAGTAAGTTCTCTATTTGACTTCTTGACTTTCCTAATAATGATAATATTCTTCAATATTCCACTAATGAATCCTTCCCAGTCTCAGGAATCGCTATTTCAAACTGCATGGTTTTTGGAATCTTTAGCTACACAGATGGTGATTATATTTGTCATCCGAACGCGTAAATCACCATTCTGGAAAAGCAAACCCAGTAAACTATTATTACTGAGTAGCTTTGGCATTCTAATTATTGCTTCAATAATTCCCTTTACGCCAATAGGCAATGAATATTTTAATTTCGTGCCTCCCCCGCCGCTATATTTCGTATTTTTAATTCTACTGCTCGGATCTTACATTGCAGTGGGAGAGCTTGTAAAGCGTTGGTTCTACAAACGTAATACCTACAGGGTAGAGCAGATTTTAACTCCTAAACGTAGATTATTCTATATAGGTAGAAATGCCCGATTACTTCAGGACATCGCTTCCGTAGTTTGTTTACGTGTAGACAGCGAAATTTCCTTTGACTCATTATTCGGAGATTTAGCAGATAGCCTCAATTATCCTATTGATAAAGAGCAGGTCTTACAAAATATTCAGCATTTGCAGAATGGTGGATTAATTAGTATTGATTGGCGCAATCGTCTAATCAAACGTGAGGGCCAAATTAAGGAATATATAACAAAACGCATTGTTCCCAGTCGAATGTGGCCTCTTTTGATTAATGATTGGATAAAAATTAATCGAGCAATAAAAGGCAAATATGGTGAAGTTAATGAAGAATATCAAGAACTTTTATTGTCCAAACGGCGATAATCTTATTTTTTCTTTCAAATACTGCAAAAGAACTCAGAATAATCGGTATTGCAGCAATAGGCGCTATAATGATCACTCTATGTTTCTACTCTTCAAGAAAATGTTGGCTCTTTTAAAAAATTCCATTTTTCCTTTTTAAAGAGATAAGGCCTAAACCGCTAAATAATTGAACAGCTGAAACGGTATGCTTTATTTTAAGAAACTCTTTAAACAGCTAAAAAATTTTTGCTTGTTTATGGTTGTTTTGTTTACAGGTTGCTCAATTTTTGGTTCTTTTTTGTTCTTCTTCTTGTTGTTTTAATGCTTGATTGGCTAAACTCACTGCGAAAATTACCCCGAAAACTAATACCCCAATTCCTATTTTATAGGTGAGACTTATTTTAGAATATGCAATGGCTAAGACGAATATCAACATTAAAGCAAAAATTAATGCCTCTTGAATTCTATCCATTCCTAACTTGAAAAAACTCATCTTATTATCAGCCTTTTCTAATCCTTGATTATTCCCCTTATTTAATAATTTTCTTTAGGTTTAGACTTTTGCTTCTTTAGGTCCTTTTACTATCTAAAGTTGCTTCGGTAAACTTTTCTTGTTATGTGTAGAGAAATTTTCCCTTATAACCCACCTGCAACTTATGCTTTGCCTAGAAGGTGCCGTTTCAGCTTTTGCGTCAAATCGGGCTACCTGTCTCGAAGAGGCCTATCCCATCTAA
>CAZWRU010000063.1:0-6859 GCA_964636425.1 uncultured Candidatus Bathyarchaeia archaeon | reverse complement strand
TTTTACCTAAAATTAGAAATACTGAAAAATTGATTATACCCTAATATGAAGACTGATCCTATAATAGAGAGAGCTTTAAAGATTATTCATAAACGAGGTAAAACAGCACTAGAGGATGCTCGCCAAGAAATTCTTCACTCAAAATATGACGGAGGAATAATCTCCGCAGCTCTGAATTATTATGCGAATTGGGTCTTTCCAAGGGTATTACCTACATTTCCAGCCATTAACTCCATGATGTGTGAATTAGCAGGTGGAGATCCTGAGAAAACGCGCCCCTTGGCGGCTGCTATGTTTTTAATAACCGCATCTGGTGATATTCATGACGATATTATTGATAAATCAACTCATAAACTTCGCAGAAAAACAGTTTTTGGCAAATACGGGGGTTCAATTACTCTTTTAGCAGGTGATGCATTGCTGGTTTATGGAACAATGTTATTCCGTGATCGATGTGACTCCATAATACCTGAAAAAAGCAAGACAGTAACCGATTTGCTCAACCAATCCTTTTTCGAAATAGCAAAAGCAGAAGCCCTTGAAACTAAACTATGGAAAAAAGCAAGAGTTACCCCGAAGAAACATTATGAGACTATCCAATTAAAAGGTGGGGTGGCTGAACTTCAATGTCGTATAGGCGCGATTATAGGCGGGGCAGAGGAGAAAACACTCGCCTCTGCGGCAGATTATGGTAGGCTAATTGGTGTTTTGTCGACCATGAATGATGAATTCGTTGATATGTACGATTTTTATGAGCTTCAACATAGAATAAAAAATGAATTGCCTCCTTATCCTATGATTTGTGCCCTTCAAAATGATTCTTTAAAAAAACTTATTCTGCCAATTATCGAAAAACCTACGTTAACAAGAAAAGATGCAAGTTATTTGTCAAAGATTGTTATGAACTCGAACGAAGTTCAGAGCGTAAGAGACAAGTTTAAATCTTTAACTGAAAACGAAATAAGAAATAACTATTTACTAAGAGATGCTAAAAAGGGAAAAGCGGCAACTGTGTTGCTTCAGGCTTTGGCATTAAACCTTTAGTCTAAAATATTTTTTTGTTTTACCAGTTGCCGAATCTAACTAGCTTTTGTTTTTTGGCCATCCCCTATCCCTTCTCTATTTGTAGACCTGTTGTACGAATCAATTTAAAAATTTTGCTATTCCTGAATAATGAATTCAGATTTTAAACAAGTTTTTTGAGTTCTTAACGCTTAATAATTGATACTGCTTTATTTTGTTTTCATGAGATAAGATGCCTCAAAATAGATTCGTAAATATACTGGGTTTAGATCTAAAGACCGCTTCAATAAATACGATTCTAGTAGTGAATGCTTTAGTTTGGTATCTACTTGTAATAAGATTCTTAAAATATGTCCCTGCTTCATCCAATATTGCAGAGTATTTATCTCTAATAATAATTTTGATAAATTTCTTAGCCCTACTATTATCAGCTTTCATAGGGTCTTTCTTAGTGGATAAAATAAGAAATCGACTGAAAATACTCAGATATTGGATATTGACTGGAATCATGGTTTCCATGCTCCCTATAGCTATAAACCTTACAAGTTTTGAAAGCCTCTGTATAATGGGAGCTATTTTCGGTTCCTATTTTGGGATAGGGTTACCTGCCCTTATGGGATATTTTGCCGCCACAACAAAACCTGAAAATCGAGCTAGATTAGGCGGAATAATCTTTCTGATAATAGCGGTTTCTTTTTCAATCCTTTTTCCAATAGCACATGACGACGTCTTTCTCACATCTGGTATTTTGTCGCTTTGGCGACTTTCAGGTATGTTATTTATTGCGTTCTTAAAACCCCCAGAAAAAAGTATGCGATTGGACGAAAAAGTAACATTTCGTTCTGTTATAACCAACAAGTCTTTTCTATTGTATATCTTGCCTTGGTTTATGTTCTCTTTAGTAAATGATTTCACAAATCAAATTAGTACAAACTACTTTAGTAATTCTAACATATTCCCAGCTGATTTCATCAATAATAATTCCGTTGTAAGTTCAATTCTTGCAGGTGCTTCCGCTTTAATTTGTGGATTTATTGCAGATAAAAAAGGTAGAAAACGCTTAGCTTTGATAGGTTTTGCCCTTGTTGGAATTGCATATGCCGCGTTAGGCTTTTTCTCAAATAATTATTGGACTGCTTGGTTTTACGTCTGCGCAGACGGTATAGCATGGGGCGCTTTTTTAATGTTATTTATAATGACAATATGGGGTGATCTTGCACAAAATAAAAGCAGTGAAAAATATTATCTGCTGGGAATCATACCTTACCTGCTTTCTCATTTAACTAAACTCTTCTTCGGGACATATGTATCAAGTAATATCGCTGAGGGCGCAGTATTTTCTTTTGCCAGTTTCTTCTTATTTGTGGCCATTTTACCTTTAATATATGCTCCTGAAACACTCTCTGAAAAAATATTGAAGAATTTGGAACTAAATAATTATGTCAATAAAGCTCTTGAGATATTTAAAAAAGAGACCGCTAAGAATAAGAAATCCATACTTATTCAAGAAGATGAATCTTTACCGGAGAATCAGGATTCTGAATTTGAAGAGGCTAAGAAATTAGCTGAAAAATATTACTAAATAAAGGCGACAATTTTTCAAGAATTAATAGGTTTTTGTTTCGCGTGAAACTGGCATTTTTAATTTAATTTTTCAGAAGAGTATTGATGAAAAGGCTAATAACTTATTAATGGTTAAGCTTGATAGCGAAAATGGATGATTGATGTCGCAATTATAGGGGCTGGACCAGCGGGATCCAATTGTGCATATAATCTTTCCCAAAAAGGCAAAAGTGTTAGCTTATTTGATTCCTCTCACCCTCGCGAAAAACCATGCGGTGGAATGCTGAGAAGTTCTGTGAAAGATAATTTTTCTATTTTAGAAAAATGCCCTGTGTTACACAGTGAAATGAGTTCAATGCAATTAATTTCTCCTGGACAAGTAAAATGGACCATAGATATTAGCAAAAACAAGTTTTTAGGTTTTTCCAGATTGCGTTTGGATCAGTATTTATTGAACAAAGCGGTTGATGAAGGAACTAATTTAATCCAAGAAAAAGTTTTGGGTTTAGAACGGAGAGCCTCATCATGGAGAATTTTAACTCAAAATCGTTCTTACGAGGCCAAAATCGTTGTAGGTGCTGATGGCGTAAATAGTCTGGTCAGAAAAAAATTATTAGGTGCATTAAATAGGAGTGATTTAGGGGCATGTTATGGATATAACCTGCAAGGTATCCAAACAGACATTCTGATATTGAAGTTTTTACCTGATTCAGCAGGATACATTTGGGTGGTTCCTCGTGGTGATCAAACTAACATTGGCGGTGGCACCGCTGACCTAAACCGCTTTCCTGAGCTAAAAAGAATGGTGAATGTATTTATCGATTCTTGTTACCCTAAAGTTGAAAGGATTTCCGAATGGGCCGCTTTAATACCCAACATAAAGAATCCACATGCTTTTTCGTCAATTGCAGGGCCCACTTGTTTTCTGATAGGTGATGCCGCCGGTCATGTAGATCCAATTACTGGCAGCGGAATAGGCTTTGCCATGTTAGACGGTGAATTGGTGGCCGAAGCCATACATAGTGGTGATTTCGGCCAATATTATAAACAGTGGATTAAAAATTACGGTAGAGCCTTTTCTTTCGAGACTCAAACAAGTAGACTAATTTATAAACGACCCATAATGGAATTTTATTGTATGTATTTGAATTTAATCAATCATCTTCCATTAGTATAGGTAGAATGGAAAGCTTAATTTCTCTCATAAAACAGTAAAGCATAAAATTGAAACTAAAATCTGAAAACTTGGAGTAGCCTTATGTTCTTTCATATAATTCTCACAACTGACTGTAATTTACAGTGCAGATATTGTTTTGGCGAAACCTTAGATGACTTTGACGAGGACTTTGGAGAATTCGAGTTAGATTACTCTTTGCCCAAAAAGGTATCCTATGATTTTAAAGAGCTAGCTGATTTCTGTAGAAAAGATCAAGATTGTACTCTAACCTTCTATGGTGGAGAACCGCTACTCAACATAGATGCTGTTAGACAAATAATGGATGGCGTTGCGGTAAAACATTTTATGATTCAAACTAATGGCTTATTACTCGATAAATTGGAGCCGCAATATATCAATCGTTTTCATACTATGCTTGTATCAGTTGATGGAGAAGAAGCTTTAACCGACTATTATAGGGGAAAAGGCACTTTTAGAAAAGCGATTGAAAACATAAAACTTGCTAAAAAGAACGGCTTTTCAGGTGAATTAATTGCCCGAGTAACCGTTATGGAGCAGACAGACATTTACAAACAGATA
The DNA here is from genome assembly GCA_964636425.1 of uncultured Candidatus Bathyarchaeia archaeon. GTDB lineage: Archaea > Thermoproteota > Bathyarchaeia > Bathyarchaeales > Bathycorpusculaceae > JADGNF01. The sequence continues at coordinate 2,517 of CAZWRU010000063.1, read as the reverse complement.
AGATGGTTGCTTGATAACGGTGAATTTTCTTTTTCAAGTATACACTGGCAACTAAATGCAGGTTTCTGGGGAAACGATTACCAAAGAAGAGACTTTAAAAAATGGAGTCGCGAAAATTATATGCCTGGCGTGGAACGGCTGACAGAGTTTTGGGTTGATCAAATGCAGGAAAAAGGAATAGTGTTAAAGCTTTATCCATTGCTTGGAATAGCTAATTCGTTTCTGTTTGATGAAGAACCCAGCTTGCTTCGGTGCGGTGGGGGCTGGATAAATTATGCTATACAAACTGATGGATACATAATTCCCTGTCCAACAATGTGGGGCATGAAAAAATATTATCTTGGACATATTCGGGATACAGAACCTAACGAAATCAAAAAAGTTCTTGTAAATAACAAACCTTGTAGCGAATGCGAGATTTTAGGGATATGTGGTGGACGCTGTTTATATTCGAATATAACCAAACGCTGGAGTAACGAAGCTTATACTGATGTCTGTGACACAGTAAAAGGTCTAGTGCAGTCTGTTGAAAACCAAATCCCCCGGATAAAACAGTTAATCAATCAAAGAAAAATAGCATTAGCTGATTTCAAGTTTCTCAAATATAACGGCTGCGAGATAATCCCTTAAATGGGGCATGGTCTTTTGGAATAATCCATTATATGCATCTTGTGTCGGCAGATACGTTTACTTTCTTTTTCTGAAGAGTTTATGTCCTTCGATTTCTGCATGATACTCGAATCCTACTTCCATTAGTTTAACTGCTTCATCTATTGTGTCAGCGACTTTAACGGTGAATTGGTCGTTTGTTTCGCCGTTGTACATCATCTTTTCGATGTGTATGTATGTCTCGGTTGACTTGATGCTTTTATGTTCTAATATCATTTTGACGTGCCATGGGTCTTTGGTTTTATGTTGCTCGGTAGTTGCTTTCCAGTGTCTGAACGTGTGGAAATGAATTTTGTTTAGGTTTTTGTTGGCTTGGCGTTCGGCTATTCGTCTTTTTTGTAGGAAAAAGCATGTTCTCATGTCGTCTGCGTTTGCAAACAGGTGGTCTTTTCTTTGTGGGTTTTTATTCTTTGGAAGTTTAGCTATCATATCGATTGCTTTAGTTGATAGCGTGATAATTCTTGAGTTGCTGCCTTTTTCGGCTTTGATTCGTACTTTTCTTTGTTCAAAGTCTATCATGTCCCATTTTAGTTCTGCTATTTCTCCGCATCTTGCGCCTGTTTCTTTTAGCATTTGGCAGAAGCATGCTGTTTTTTGTCCAAGAGATGCGATCAGCAAGTCAAGTTGTGCTTCTGATGGTATGTATGGTATCTCGTGTTCATCAGAATATTTTGGTGCTTTCCATTTGATATTGTTGAAGCAGAACCAGACTTCTAGCATTGCGGTAACGGTTTTTTTGGTGCTATCTTTGAGTGTAGTTTTGGCTAGAGTTGCCTTGGTGTTTTCAGGTTCAAAAAGGTCTGCGCCTTCTTTGAGTAGTCGGGATAGGGATTTTCTGTAGTTGTTGACTGTGTTTGGTTTTCTGCCGTCGTTGGTCAGTTGGGTGAGGAGTTTTTCTATTTGGGGGGCTGCTTTGATTTCGTTTTCGGTTGGTGATGTTTTTCCTTTCTCCGCGCAAGTCTTTGTTTCTTGCGTGGGAGTCAAGTTTTTCGCATCCTGCGAGATTACGCTTATTTGACTACTTATTTTGTAGGTTAAGCCATTTTTAAATGATTGTTTAGAAAGATGTTTGCTGAATCTGTGTCCGTAATCTGCGCATCTGTAACGTTGGATAGGCTCGTTTGATTGGTCGCATAAGGGTGGTTTTCTATAGCCATCTTTGAATATTCTTGTGCTTCCGCATTGAGGGCACTTTAGAGGTTCAGGTTCTATAGGTGGGCAGTGCGTCTGGCTCGCTTGCCACTCCTCATTAAACGCATTCGCTAATTCCGCAGGAGCGACTTTTGAGAAGCTACCCTTACCCTGAACCTCAACCATAAACCCTAAAAACCTCCACCTGCTCAACCCCACGAACCTCCGCCCTAGCCACAGCCAACAAACAACCAAATCAATTGTTCTTTCGTTTGGTGTGATGACAAGGGCTTTAAACATTCTAGGGTACCTCATTTTGCGGATTCATTTTTCTTATTTTATCCTCTTTTTCATCGATAATAAAATAATCCAGTTTTTCAAGGATATCCAGGTATTCTTGAACTCGTTCTCTGGTTAAACCAAGTTCATATTGCAAATTTGCAATATTTTTAGATAGGGATAGTTCGTTTTCCTTATGCAGAGCTGCCTGTATTGCTTGAGCCACTCTTTGGAGGCGGTCTCTTCTTGCTTCAGCTCCATCTTTGCGATCCATCTTAGGTTGTCTCCTCATTTGGGTGTATTGTTGTGTTTGAGAGAGTGTAAGTATATGCTGAACCTTGTAGGTGCCCAGTGATGTTTGTTTTTTCTGGTTCTATTGAATTGTTATTTTTTGAAGAAGTGTGTATAGGTTTGTGAGTGTGTTGTAGAGTATGAGCG
>CAZWRU010000062.1:4069-7085 GCA_964636425.1 uncultured Candidatus Bathyarchaeia archaeon | reverse complement strand
CTCCATGAAGAGGTAGATTAGCATAACCTGTTCTATACATTATTATTCAAAAGGGTTTTAGCGCTTAACCTTATTTCAAAATTATCAGCTAAAAGATATCAATTTTCTGCTCAAACTCTCTACCAATATACTAAAATTTTGGTTAATCTAAATCTAATTTTTAGCTTTAATTCTATCCTATTTCTTATTGTAGCCTCATTAATATGACATTCACTTTCACAGCCTGGGCATCTGATTTTAGTTTCTCTATGTTAATCTGAATATAGTCTGCCTGATAGCGAACAAACTCACACTTACCGTTCAGCTTTTTATCATGTTCTAATTAACTATCTTCAATACTGCCCTTACTTTCGTTCTGAATGTATTTTGAAAGTGTGACAATTTGCTCTTTGAATTTATTTCTCATTTTTGTAAATCGCATAGCTGCCGAAGGGTGAATAATTTCAAAATATTCTATTCCTTTTTCACGGGGGGTTTCTTTGGCGGATGCACCTACTAGTATAACAATTTTAGGCTTGATTATCTGTATTTGATTAATTAAAAAAGGTAAGCACGATTTGGTTTCTTCTACTGTGGGTTTTCTGTTTTTAGGTGAAACATGTTTAACTATATTTGTAATAAAAAGCTGATCACGATTTATTCCATACTCCGCTAAAGTTTTAGTTAGAAATTTTCCTGACCTTCCAACAAAGGGTCTGCCTGAGGCGTCCTCTTCTGCACCGGGGTTCTGTCCTACCAACACTATTCTTGCATTTGAGGGTCCTTCACCGGGAACTACGTTTTTTGCCTCTTTCCAGAGTTCACATCCTCGACATTTACATATCTGAGCGTTTAACTCTTCTAATAACAATGATTTAGCTCCTTTGTAGGTGGTTTATGACAATCATACATCCTTAAAAACCGTGCCACCATAGAATTTAATAGTGCTCATAACTCTTTTGGAGGGCTTCAAATATCAAATCAACGAAGCTCAACAGCAAATAGTTTCTATGATGCGATAATGAACGTATTTTTCAGTAGTTCATTAGGGGATTGTCTATTAGGATAGCTCTAGCCTTTGAACCTTTAGCTCCAGCGGCAATATCTTATTATCTATCTCAAAGACTAAAAAATTGGAAGAAACAGAATTTCATTTCCGAATATGAAATTCACACAAAAAGAATTCAAAGACTTCACTACAAAATTTTTATGGATTTAGATTTAGGCGAAAAAGAAATCTGTAATTTGAAATCTCACATAGTAACTAAAAAATTTAAGTTTTTAAGGAGGTGGTTTAATGGCTGAGGGTTCAATGGGCAAAAAGAAAGGGCATCTGAGAGTGACTATAGATGTGGAAATCAACGAAGAGCTCTTGGACACCATGAAAGAGGGGATGGCTAACCTTGGACAGCATATGCCAAAAATGATGCGGCGTGCTGATTCTACAGATGAAGCGAGCAATAGGGCTGGATACAGTTTCTTCCTTATTTTCCCCTTTTAATGTTGAACTTACAAGTTCGATATTTTCGGAAACATTTTATATTTAATTTCCTCAACTTTTAGTTGTGTTTATATGAACTTTCGGATTCTTCAAAAAATCAAGCAGGATAAACACCTGACTATCTGCGAGAACTGCGAAAAACAAATCAGACAGAATTCAATCATGATACTTGAGGTTTGATTTTATGGCTTGTCATGGAGGTTTTTCACTTGATGAATCGGTTAGGCGGACATGGTATAATCCTGAATTTCTTCTCAAAGAAATCGGTTTAACTGCAGGTATGACTTTTTTTGATATAGGCTGCGGAGATGGTTTTTTCTCTATTATCGCTGCGAAAATTGTAGGGTCAACGGGAAAGGTCTACTCAATAGATTCTGATGCGGCAGGTATAGCGAAATTAAAGCGTAAAACTGCTGAATTAGGAATAACAAATATCTATCCAACTGTTGGCGTGGCAGAGGAAACCTTGCTATGCAAGAACTGTGCAGATATAATTTTCTATAGTATGGTTCTTCATGACTTTAATGATCCTACAAAAGTGTTACTGAACGCAAAACAGATGCTCAAACCAACTGGGTTAGTGGTGAATTTAGATTGGAAGAAGAAAAAGATGAAGTTTGGTCCACCTTTCCAAATTCGCTTCAGCGAATCCCGCGCTTCAGAGCTTATTACGCAAGCAGGTTTTAAGGTTGAAAAAGTAACGTCGGCGGGAGAACATCATTACGTCATAACCGCAAAACCCTAATTTTACTTATATCTCTTCGGCTGCAGCGTAGAGTTCAAGTAAATCCCGCGTAAATTGCGTTGGGTGAGTAATATATCCTGAATGTCCTGCGGCTTCATATGTGACTAATTTTGCGTTGGGAAGGGTATCTGAAAGTGTACGCATTTCTTCTCCTGAGATTATATTGTCTTCTGTGCCCCATAATATTCGAACTGGAAAATTGAACTTTTTATACGCGTGAAATAGATTTTCCTCCTCAAATGCTCTGGCAGGTGCTGAGAGAAGCAATCCTTTAACTGGAAATTCTGATGCGTATCGAAGTGCAATATGGCCACCTAAGCTGGCGCCAACCAGAACTGGTGATTCTAAGCCAAAAATGCTCTCGATAGCTTTGTGGGCTACTGTCAAATTAGTTTTTGTATCTTGGGTTTTAGGCTGGCATTCACTTTTAAGACCATAAGGCATATCCAAAGCTAAGAAAGGCACACCTTTATCCGCTAACAAATCTAATACACCGATGCGTTGCCAAATATTACTATTATAAGAATAACCGTGAAAAAATACGACAGGAACCCCTGCAACTTGGTTTACTATGGCATGGCATTTGTGTCCTATGAGGTTAAGGTTCTTCTCTATCATCTAGGCGCCTCAATATACTATTAAAAAAAACCGTGCCCCTTATAATCTTGGTTTTCTGCATCTCGCATTATTAAGCTCAATAACAGTTATCATTATGCTAACTGAAACCAAAACTGCAGAAAAACACACTACAAGAATTATTGTGTAAAATTCATCTGAGACCTGAGTGCTCT
>CAZWRU010000062.1:0-3969 GCA_964636425.1 uncultured Candidatus Bathyarchaeia archaeon | reverse complement strand
TGTGAGAGAGGTTGGAACCTACGTTTCACCTTCGCCACCCCAACCTATGAATACTCTATTGCTTTTAGCTCTCCCTGCGGAACACTTTGTTCTTCTAAAAGAACAGTAAACAATCTCACTTCCCTTAAAGGTCAACTAGGTATACTCTTTAATTATTATGAAATAAGACAATAGTATACCTACTGTTGCTGATTTGTTGGTTTATGAAAAAGGGGATTTAGTTTGATAAAGACCTTTTTAGGTTTAGGTTAAAACGCCGACAAGTTTTACTCTTTCCAAGTTCTCAGATCCATGGGGCGCTATATCCATTTCCTCGGTTAGCTCTTTGCCTGCCTGGTGAGACCCTAAATGTTCTCCGTCGGTCCAAAATGCACTTTCTGTTACGTCATAGACTTTTCCGTTAACCGCTACATACGCTGGATTTCCATTTTTTCCATCATACTTTGCAAGCTCTTCTGAAGTGAATTTTTTTACTTCTCCCAAAATACCACCTTCCTGTTACTAAAAATAGAAACTGAATATTTAGGAATTATGCAAGAGTACTAGTAACTTTATCATGAATTTGTTCTGTTTCAAAAGACTTATAATTAACTTTTTATAGCCAATTAATGGGGAAGTCAACTATATGGGCTATTGTACTAAATGTGGCGCTCCTCTTCCAGAAGACGCGCTTTTCTGCACTAAATGTGGCAATACGGTTTCTACACATGTACCCCCCACATCACAAGTACAAAATACAGCTAGCCAAGGTCATGCTCTCAAATTGGCAACTTGGGGTGAACGCTTCATTGCATGGCTAATCGATGCAGTAATTTTAAGTATTTTTATCGGAATTCTAAACATATTCACTTGGTTTGCCTGGACACCTGTTTCTTTTCTGCCCAGTTGGGCTCCATTCTTTAACTTCAGCGCAGGGGGCGTAGTTTATTTCCTTTATTGGATGATTATGGAAGGTGCTTATGGGCAATCGCTTGGCAAAATGATTATGCATCTAAGGGTAACGCACTTAGACGGCGCTTCAATCAACATGGCTACCGCAGCTTTGGAGAGTATAGGCAAGGCATTCTTTATGATTCTAGATTTACTCATAGGGTTACTCTTCTATCCTGGCCGTAAACAAAGAATCTTCAACTACCTATCTCAAACCGTAGTTATACGGGAAAGATAATGAAAATCAGTTGCTAAACTGATTAAATCAGTCTTTCTTTCTTTTATACATCCATATAACTAGAATTATTAATGCCAAAATTAATGCTCCTATACTGATTAGACCTATAAAGGGAATATCCGATTGGGTAAAAATTATTTGCTCATTGAAGTTGGTATTATCAACAGTTATGGTTTTTGAGTTTGGAGCTGCATTGTATCCTTCTGGTGGATATATTTCAAAGTTGTAGATACCGTTTGGAACCTTGAAGGTTATTGTATCTGTTATAGATGTGTAAATAGTTGAGTTGAGTTTAACTCCCCAGCTGAGTCCAACCGGCAAGCCTGAAGCTTTAAAGACTAAAGAAAATTGTGTACCCACTGCATAAACTAAATGATCATATGATCCAAAATAGGCTACACCGTTTGATATTGCAGGAGAAGAAACTATCCAATCCCCAGTCTGATAGCTCCAAACCAATGAACCACTATTCGCATCTAAAGCGTAGAGATTGCTGTCATGAGATCCAAAGTAGACTATATTATCAGCAACTGATGGTGATGAGGCAACTTCTCCGTTTGTACGAAAACTCCAAATATGCTCACCAGACGACGCATTTAACGCATATATGCAGTTGTCTCCGGAGCCAACATAGATTACTCCCTTAGAGATAGCCGGGGAAGAAGCAATATGACCTTGAGTAGCAAATTTCCATAAAAGCTCTCCTGTCAAAGCACTTAAGGCATAAACATTACCATCATAAGAACCAACAAAAACCATGCCATTAGCTACTGCTGGAGAAGAAATAACCGCGCCATCTGTGGCATATTTCCAAACAAGCACACCATCCGTAGCGTTTAAAGTATAAATATTATGATCATTTGAGCCAACATAGACTAATCCATAAGCTATCGCCACAGAAGATAAATGAATTTGATCTTCGGTTGTATATTTCCAAATCAGACTCCCTGTTTCAGCACTTAAGGCATAAACATTGAAATCTTCAGAACCAAAATAGACCAATCCATCTGATACGGCTGGAGAAGAAACAACGGCAAAACCTGTTTGATACCTCCAAATAATATTCCCATTTTCAGCATTTAATGCATACAAGTTTCCGTCGTATGATCCTACATAAACTACGCCGTCAACCACCGCGGGAGAAGAAAGCATAATCATGTCCTGAGTAGGATAACTCCAGATAACCGCACTAGAAAATTCGTCCAAAGCAACTACACCTGTAGTAGCGTTTAGAGCATACAAGTTTCCGTCGTGTGATCCTACATAAACTACGCCGTCAACTACAGCCGGAGACGAATCTACTACCTTCCCAGTTGTAAAAGCCCAAATAAGAGAACCATCTAAAGCATTTAACGCATATAATTTACCATCCCAAGAGCCAACATAAACAATGCCTTCTGATACGGCTGCCTGAGAAATAACCACATCCATAGTTGTAAAACTCCACAAATAACCTCCAGTGTTAGCATCTAATGCGTAAACCTTTTGATCACTAGAGCCAACGTATACTTTTCCCTCAGAATAAGTGGGTGCTCCTGAAACTCCTCCGCCTGTTGCATATTTCCATCGTAAAGATCCGTCATTTGGATTCAAAGCATACACATTACCGTCTATTGAACCAACAAAAACTGAACTTTCAATCTCTACACCCGAAAATACGGGTCCATCTGTTTTATACCTCCAAATCAATGTACCCGTGGACGCATTCAGAGCATAAACATGAAAATCATTAGATCCAATGTATACTATGCCTTCAGCGCATGCCGGGGATGAAACTACTATGTCTTCTGTTGTATAATCCCAAATCAATGTACCGGTGGACGCATTTAGCGCATAGACTTTTTGGTCTTGAGAACCCACATAAACTATTCCCTCAAAGATTACTGGTGATGAAAGCATAATCTGGCCGCCAGTAGTGAAACTCCAAATGAGAGCGCCATTGGAGGAGTTCAGAGCATAAATGTTGTTATCTTCAGATGCTGCATAAACCACGCCTTCAAAGTAAGCAATAGCGGAATCTACAAAGTACCCCGTTTTAAAGCTCCAAACAAATGCGCCAGTGGAAGCATTTAGAGCGTAAACATGATAGTCCTCTGAACCAACAAAAATTAAACCTTCAGCAACTGCGGCGGGAGATAATACGTTGGCTCCGGTAGTGTAATTCCATAAAAGAATCCCAGTAGAGGCATTTAACGCATAGACTTTGTCATCTAACGAACCAAAATATACTACATCATCCGAAACAACAGGTGAATCTACTGGTCCACCCGTGTTAAATTTCCACAAGGTTTGATTTGTTTTTGGGCCAACAGAATCTGTATTGCCTGAATGCTCTAAATCGTTATGAAACATAAACCATTCTTTTGTTAATTGTTCAGCATGAAGGATGTTCACGCTGCATAAAGAGATTGTAGTCAATATTAACAGCGTTATTGTAAAGTAGTTAAATCTCCTTGTTTTCATTTCCCACACACACAAACATTAATCGCCATAAAGAGAACCACTCGTTGAGCAAGCTGGTTGTTTGATGTTAATCGCTTAACCTGTTTTATCTATTATTTTTAATATAAGAATTCCCTAAATTTACTCTGTTGCCCCCCAGATATGCTTGTTCAACCTTTAAAATTTCAGTAAATACACCCTTTGTGAATTAATCAAGCTATTTGATTAATCGGGTACTTTCTGCAAATGGATGTGCTGAATATAACACACACATTTACAATAAGACGGATAGGCAATTAGAACATATGGTATCTATTTACTGCCCAAATTGTGGCTTAAAAATAGACGTAGAAGATAAA
>CAZWRU010000061.1:3172-8129 GCA_964636425.1 uncultured Candidatus Bathyarchaeia archaeon | reverse complement strand
TCTTTCCGCATAGATAACACTTGCAGTATTTATTGTTGAAGAACTTGATGAGGTGGGCGGAGTATACGAAGTAGTCGGAGTAGATGGAGCAGTTGTAGAACTTGACGAAGACGTGTATGTCGCATAGATACTCATCAAATCAGACCTATCAGTATGAGAACCAAAAGGCGAAATAGGCTCATTATAATAACTCACATAATTCCAAGCACTCACACCACCACTACTAAAGTACCAGTTACAATCCCCATTGTAGATAAGCACAAGCCAATAGTTGCCAGCTGAAAGCGAAACAGGAGTGCTATAATAGAAATCCACCCAACCAGCAGAATACGGCACAGACATCTGAGCAGTAACCCCACCAATAGGAGAACCCGGATTCCCACCAGAATCAGAATAAATCGCACACTTCGCAGAACCCGAACCACTAACATACGCACTAATCTTCGAAACATAACCCGCAGACGAAAGCTGGAAATAACCCCCAGACTTAGCCGCAACCCCACCAGTACCAATCCGAGTACTGCCAACAGAAGTCCGACCAAAAGTACCAGGAGTTGTAGAAGTAGATGGAGCAGTTGTAGAACTTGACGAAGACGTGTATGTCGCATAGATACTCATCAAATCAGACCTATCAGTATGAGAACCAAAAGGCGAAATAGGCTCATTATAATAACTCACATAATTCCAAGCACTCACACCACCACTACTAAAGTACCAGTTACAATCCCCATTGTAGATAAGCACAAGCCAATAGTTGCCAGCTGAAAGCGAAACAGGAGTGCTATAATAGAAATCCACCCAACCAGCAGAATACGGCACAGACATCTGAGCAGTAACCCCACCAATAGGAGAACCCGGATTCCCACCAGAATCAGAATAAATCGCACACTTCGCAGAACCCGAACCACTAACATACGCACTAATCTTCGAAACATAACCCGCAGACGAAAGCTGGAAATAACCCCCAGACTTAGCCGCAACCCCACCAGTACCAATCCGAGTACTGCCAACAGAAGTCCGACCAAAAGTACCCGAAGTATCTGCATTGGCCGGTGTTACTGTTGGAATAAGAACAATCAGAACTGATGATATCATAATCAGAACTATTAGAGTATCTACTGTTTTGCTGAATTTCAAGTTAAATCACAAACACAAAAGTATGCTTCTACAATCTAAGCATTAGTGTATATGTGATGAACACACGAAATTAATACATAATAGCCACTTTAAATTAATATAAAATCTAAGTTGAGTTCTAGACTTATGCAGACAGGGACTGAATAAACATTGTTAATTCATTTTTTGTTGTGATTTTTGGACAGGCAGCATTAAGCAAGTTAAATGGTAACAGATAATGATATTGATAGGAAGTACATAATTCTCGGAAGCTTAATTTTTTCCAGTTTGAAATATCACCAGTTACTTTTGTCATATACTGAAATGTTTTCTCTCGACTACCCCATTGTTCTTTCCAACTATATACGCCCATGCCTTTTATTGGGGAAGACATCCAGTTAAGCAAGGTCACTTTTTTATTATAAGCCAAGTTTAACAAATATTTTGTTATTGCAAAATTTGGTCCAAATTGCTTATAAGCTGTATCCATACACAGCAGATAGATATCCAGTACATTAGCATTATTTAAAAATAAACAAGTGGAAATCATTTTACGCTCGTAAAAAACAAAGACAAATTTGCCGTTATTATTAATCGTTATAAAATTTAAAACAGAATCGAAGAATTTTTTCGGATATGCTTTAGCCCCAAGTTCAGCCATCCTTTTTTCTTGAAGAAGGAAAGCTTGGTTTATATTTTCTTGAGATTGCTCATCAGAAATTATCATGGGAATTTTACTTATTTTATTCAAGTTTCTACTTAGGTTAGTTCTTGTTGAATAGTTTGGATGTTTAAAAGTGCCATCCTGAGAAAAAATCTCACAGATAGGTATGTACTGGACAAAATTATCTAATACATAATCAGGATTTAAAGGAGAATAAAAATTTTTATCGTTCATAAACGGATTTGACCCTACAGTGAGTACAGAACAATCTAAGTCTTTGGCTAAAGAAAGCGAATATTCGATTAACTTTGAATAAACTTGTTTTTTATCTAAAATATCTGGAGAACAAAGAATCCCTGAAATTGTATTCCAAGCATTAGATGTTAAAATATTTCCAAATTTATTTTTAAAATAATATAAAGGCATAACTGCGACTATTTTATTGTCTTGTTTTGCTACAATAAAATAGGGTATATCGTTTGTTAAATCACAAATTAGATTTCTCCAATTTAAGCTAGTTTGAGCAGAACAACACGGAAGCTTTTCAAGGAATTCTTGAAACGTATTCTCTTGGGTTTTATCTAAAACCTCAATATCCATACTGAATCAATCAACTACTTTTTACTAAAAAATTCTTAATCTCAGTTGTAACTCGAAGTACTTCTTTTTTAGTTAATCCAGGATATAGCGGTAAAGAAATTATTTGATTATAGATTTTTTCGGTAACGGGGAAGGTGTCAGAGTCTTTTTTGATGAATTGTTTATAGAAGCTCATTAAGTGTAATGGTGGATAATGTACACTAGATTGGATTCCTTTTAGAGCTAGTTTTTTGAATAACGCGTTTCTAACAGCCCCATCCTGAGATTCAGGAAGTTTTAGATTATATAAATGAAAGATATGGGATCTATTAGGAGCTCTATTGGGAACAGTTAATCCTTGATTTATGGCTATCAATTGCTTGTCATAATAATCTGCTATCTTTATCCTCTTCTTTATGCCTTCGTCAACTCTTTTTAATTGAGAAGCACCTAAAGCAGCCTGAGGGTCGGTCAATCTATAATTGTAGCCCAAATCAATAACATCGTAATACCAAGTAACACCGCTTTCTCTCTCGATTGCATTTCGACTCATTCCATGTTCACGTAAAAGCCTGAGTTTCTGAGCATATTTCTCATCATTGGTTGTTATCATTCCGCCTTCAAGGGTGGTGATAATTTTAGTTGGATAGAAACTAAAACAACCCATTTCGCCAAAGGTTCCTGTCATTTTACCTTTATAATCGGATCCCAGAGAATGAGCGCAATCCTCTATTATATGAAGATGGTAATCATGAGCTATTTCCATGAGCTCTTTCATTTCACAAGCTTGACCACCATAATGAACGGGTATAATTGCTTTGGTTTTTGAAGTAATTTTGTTTAGTACTTGAGTTGGAGAAATATTGAAGGTTCTTTCATCAACATCAGCTAAAACAGGTTTAGCCCCACAAAAGATAGGTGCATTGGCAGTAGCAGCAAAAGTAAAGTCAGGAACTATAACTTCGTCTCCAGGTCCAATATCAATGGCTCTCATAGCAAGATGCAGAGCTGCAGTACAACTATTTACGGCAATAGCGAACTTTGCATCTACGTACTTAGCAAAGTCAGCTTCAAAACTTCTAACCAAGGGACCTCCCGTCAGCCAACGGGATGTCAAAGCTTGAGATACAGCCTTTTTGTCGGCTGATGTCATCCAAGGCACATAAAAGGGGATCCCTTGTTTATCCAAATTATCAGTTCTCCCTGTCACTAGTGTATGAGGTCCACTCTTCGTATCGACCTTCTTTGTACCATTCAGTGAATTCCTTCAGTCCAGTTTTGATTGTGTAATCAGGTTTGAAACCAAGTAATTCTTTAGCTTTCTTTATGTCTGCGCAGAGTCGCGTAACTTCACCTGGGCGCGGAGAGGTATGAACAGGAACAGATTTGGTACCACATAGCTCCAGAATAGTTTTTGCTAAATCCAAAATTGATACTTCTGCACCGGTACCGAAATTAATGGTTTGTCCCAGTACTTTTTCGTATGAATTCATAACAAGTTTGTATGCCTTAACAGTATCTTTAACGTACATGTAGTCTCGAGTTTGTAGGCCGTCACCGTAAATAATCGGAGGCAAGCGTGTTAATGCCTTACGCAAAAATTTTGGTATTGCTGCGGCGTAACCGCTATCTTTTTGTCTAGGACCGTAAGTGTTAAAACAACGCACTATAACAACTGGTAGTTTGTATGTGTTGTAGTAGGAAAAACAAAGACGATCTGCAGCTGCTTTACTTGCTGCATAAGGAGATGCCGGATTTAGAGGATGATTCTCATCCATCGGTGCATATAATGCAGAACCATATACTTCGCTTGTAGAAGCATATGCTACCAGTTCAACATTATTTTCTAAAGCGGCATCTAAAATGTTTAAAGTCCCAAAAGTATTTACATCAAAAGTACGTCTGGGTTCAATTATCGAGCGATCAACATGAACTTGTGCAGCTAAGTGGAAAATTACATCGACATCAGAAGTAGCCTTGGCTACAAGTTCTTTGTCAGTAACACTGCCACGTATCATTTTGAAATTTCTATAGTTGAAAAGATGCATAATGTTATTTACGCTACCAGTAGAGAAGTCATCCATTATTTTCACTGAGAACCCACTTTTAACTAAGTCCTCTGTCAAATGACTCCCAATGAAACCTGCTCCACCAGTTACTAGAATTCGTTTCGTATTAGACATCAAATTCACTCCTTAGTACAATTTTTATGCCTTCTTATATTGCTGTTGTATTAATAGTTCATATTATTAATGATTCTGGAAACATACTAAAAATTTTAAGAATAAAATTAAAAAAAGGAAAAGGTTAGGTGTAGATAGCCACAAAGTCACCATTTGCGGTGAAGGTACGGACAGCTTCACTGTAACCATCAGACCATCTACTAAAAGTCCATGTTTTGCCCCACATAGATATTGTATCTGGAGCTGTCCATGCGCCCGTAGTAAGCTCAAGTTGTAAGGTCATTTCGAATGGCTGCAATTTAACTGTAATTTGTATTGGACCAGTCGGCGTTGGGGTAGGAGTAGGCGTAACAGTAGGAATAGGCGTAACAGTAGGAATAGGCGTAACAGTAGGAATAGGCGTAACAGTAGGAAT
>CAZWRU010000061.1:0-3072 GCA_964636425.1 uncultured Candidatus Bathyarchaeia archaeon | reverse complement strand
AGGCGTAGGCATTGTTATTGTGTAATATTCTGTTCCGACACCATAATCAGACACTGGGCAGTTTTGGAAAAGACAGTTTGTGAAATTCCAATAGTTGGAGTTGTGGTCAAGATACACACCGGAATTGAGAAAAGTGCTGTTGTTTACAACCACATTGGATGCAGACATTGCATAGATATTGTTCCATTCGCAATTGGAAATAATTGTTTTTGAGATATTAATTCCGTCGTAAGCATAATTTACATAAATGCCTTCTAAACAATCACTAATTTCTGCCCCTTGTAATGTTAAGTTATAACTAGGTTCAACACCATATCCATAGAAAGTTATTCCGAAGGGAGCGTTTATGACTTTGGCATTAGCTAGATAAATATTGTGTACGTTATAACCGATGAGAATCCCTGATGACCCGCCCCAAGTCATGTCGTTTTTATTGCCGATATTAGTTACGAGTACATCTATAATCGAGTTGTCATTAGAACCGAATTCCGAGGTAATTCCCCCACTGCAGTTGTTAACTGTGCAATGTTCCATGGTGCTGTAGATTGTGTCACTCCAGAATTGAAGCCCGTGCCAATGACATCCATCAACAATGCAATATTTATAATTCACATAATGAGATTGTACTGCTTGAATTCCGTTCCATGGGGTATTGGTTGCTTTTATATGATCTATTGTTGCGCCACGGACATATTGGAGGCTTATACCGTTTTGCTGTAATTCATTAGGATATGCACATGGTTCTCTTGCAGGATTAATATCCCACCTTCCATTGACTGTTAAATATCCTATATAGATTGAATATGTAAGAAAGCCGTCTTCATTTCCAGCTTGTATACAATTTCTATAAACGCCTACAGGGGTTTGGATTATTGTTGAGTCGATTCCACTTCCAGTAATTGAGGTGTAACTTTGATTTATGACTATGATGCCAATATACGTTCCTGGTCCGATAAACCATGAAGTTCCCTGAGGAATGGAAGCAAACAATGCAGTAGCATCTGTGCTTTGATGAATTGTGTTTCCTTCACTATTTTTAAGGTAAATCATTCCTGAATCTTGTGAAATATAATAATCATAAGTGGGTTCAGATTGTGCAAGCTTAGTTGCCGAGAAACCTATTGATAATAAACTGACAACAACAAGAATTATACAGAACACTGAATAATTTTTATTAATTTTTATCGACATTTATTACTCCTTCTCAATTTTCAAGTGTTTAACATATCTTACTATTTAATTCAACTTCAGAAGGTATAATAATAAAATTATTCCGACTATAGATATGCTTCTCTGAATGAAATATTAAAAATCTGATTGGCAAAATAATACAGATCAAGTTAAGAGATCACTGAGGTTCAGGATTGGATTTCCAAACAGAAGCGTAAAATCTAACAGAATTACAGTAGCAACTACGAAATTAACAAAGGAAGTCCCGTCAGAGAAAAGCCATAGATATAATCACATGATAGAAGTGTGTACAATTAATTTTTTATTCTGCTAGTTACCAAGTTTTCTCTAAGCAGGTCTGGGGGATTCATTACTTCAACTTTTAGTTTTCTGTAGTATTCGTCTAGGCTACAGATTACTTTGCATGGGTTACCTGCCGCTACGCAGTTATTTGGAATAGAATGCGTTACGACAGATCCAGCACCAACTATAACGTTATCGCCTATTGATGCGCCAGGAAGCACTATTGTGTTTGCTCCTAAGAAAACGTAGTTGCCTATCTTTACTTCACGCGGAGCTAAAATATCCTCAGAAATAACCCCGTAATTATGCGCTAACACTGGATGTATCCAGCTGTGCACGAGCACCTTCACGCCATCGGTTATGACACAGTTGCGACCTATAGTTACTTTTTTCGGTGAGGTTTCATCGATGATTACAGACCCGAATAGCATTGTGTTAACGCCTATCTTAACGCCTACACTACGCAGATGCTTCAGGTACATTTGCGGCAGAAACTGGTACAGGAAAAATGGGAGCTTCATAGGCCAAACATCAACCAAAAAATAATCAACTCAAGCGTGAAGTAGAACAGAGTCTCAATTCTTGTCTTAATGATTCATTACTCCAACTTTTGGCTTTCATGGCAACCATTCTATATATATCTCCTTAGTTTCAATCCTTATTTTAATGATTCATTACTCCAACTCTGAGTCAAGTGTTCGTTCTCATCTTGTTTGGGTTTTAGATATAAGATTTTCGTAAATTTGTTAAAAACACAGTTTTTCATTAGATTGAAACAATTTCTCGCCAACTTCTGAAAATCAAAATTAATACAAGTCATTTATAAACTATTAGATAGAAGTGTGATCAATTTTTTTATTCTGATAGTTAATAAGTTATCTGTAAGCAGGTCTGAGCTTGAACCCGCGCATGCCATTGGTTTGGCATCGTTGAGGGCGCCATGACCTTTGCGTTTAGGTCAAACCCAGTAGTTGCTTATACATTTTAGACTTTCCTCGCCAACAACCAGCGACCTCAACGCTTCAGCATTACAACAGATCAAGCCAGCCAAAACCATCGCGCCTTCTTCGCCAAGCCTTTTGGCCCAACCCAACAATCATCTAAAACAATAGCCTTCAAATACCCATTAAACTGCTCATCAACATAACGCTTAGATCTCAACAAGTCATTAGACTCAACCTTGCAGCTCTTCCCCTTCTTACGCGGATTATCAGCGATTACCGACTCAGCACCTATTAATCTAGCAGTCGCAAAGTTGTACTTTGAACAGTAAGCCCCATCCGCCAAAACATAATACTTTAAAAAAATGGATTTTCATTAGATGATTAAAACCGAAGCTTAAAGCATGAGTAATTAAATAAGATAGATTTATCGAATTGCATGACTTAAATATATCAAGATTTACTGGGTAATGCAGTAAAGAAAATAGTTGCCTTCAGTACAAAACTTTGATAGCATTCTCATAAAATCAATTTCCTCATTTAGATATTTCTCAAGCATTAGCTTTTCTGATTTGAAAAACCTCAAATCAGATACTTCAGGGCTCGTAGAAACTACATATAAGGATTCAATTCCAGAAACATAAAAACGTTTAATTGA
>CAZWRU010000060.1:0-8214 GCA_964636425.1 uncultured Candidatus Bathyarchaeia archaeon | reverse complement strand
CTTTTTACGAATTCGTCTTTTCCTTTTTTCTGGATGGCTCTTAAATTCTCACGATGAGCGTTTCCATGTAAGGCATTATGAGCGTCAAGTTTTTTGCATCGTTCAAATTGAGTGCATTGCCAACAGCCTTCTAATTTTTTTTCTTGGCAACATAGCCTAATTTGGCATGAACTTGATCCACCACCATTACGACAGCCTTTTTCGCATCGGAACATAGTCATTGCCCCTAGCACAGCGTAACATGTATCGAAATCTTTCAGGTCTTTACTGGCAGAGTTTTTGGACATTACTTTGGCGAATTTATTGTATTCAGTTCTTCGAAGTTCTTTTCTCAACATCATAGCTATATTTGAGATTTTACCCAGATAGGCAGGACAATCGCTGCATAAAAGGCCGCAGTATGAAATTAGATTTGTGTTTTCCTTATTTTCAGTCATTTTAGTCTTGCCTTTGTTGAGTTTTTATGGGCAGGTAGGTAATTTGAAATTTTTTCGTGTATTGGTTTGTTTATTTATTTCGGATTTTCTTTACTTTTTTTCACAGTTTTTTTAAATGCTTTAACGAAGTTGAGTTTATTTTTTAGGTTAAGTGATTGCTGTTCAGGGTGTATGGTGGATACAACATCAAATAGTTGCGCTTGAGGTTTTTTACCCTCTTTTTCAGCAATATCATTTATCGTATTTTCGTACGTTTTTGGTTCTTCTTGTGGTATGATTTTTGGCTGATTTATTTCGTCAATTCTTTTTTCTATAATATTCTTTATTTCATCTACGCCTTCTTCATCTACTGAACCTTCGATTAGCAATATTTTATGTCCCTGGGCGATTTTTTTTGCGCCCTCACTTAGTTTTGGGATTGCTATAAAAATTGGAAGGTCAACTTTTACTTCAGATATTTTATAAAGGTAAAGGATTAATGGAGCTGCTTGCACCTCGTTTTCTGCAACCGCATGATCTATCGCAATAGTGTTTTCGTTTTCGTTATAGAATTTTTTTGCTATCAGACTAAAGTTGTGGGTCATGCCGCTTTTTTCGCCAATTGCTACGCCTGGAATTTGAGTATCGAACTCCAAATCTAGTAAGAGCTTATTGACGCAGTCTAGGCTCGCTACGCTTTGGCGTACTTCTTTCTTTCTTTCTCTATTAAGAGAGAAACGCGGGATATCGGTGACTTTTGCTTCTTCCATCTTGAAGTTTTTTCCGCATTTTCTGCAAATTATATCTGATTCGGCATCCTCAAATTTTTCGCCACACTGTTTGCATACAAACCATCGTCCCATATCGCGGTATTCGCCTTCGGCTAGGCTGATGTTACATTGGGGACATCGATGGTGTGTGTATTTTTCTCTTTCTGCAATATATCCGCAGGGTATGTGTTCAGTTAGACTTGTTTTATGCATGTTATGACTTTTGCATTTTGGGCATCGATAATGCATTGTTAGAATCGTCGATTTGCAGCTTGGGCATGTTAGGATGGCTTCAAAAAAATTTTTCTTAAGAATATCCAGTTGGGATAGTCGTTCTAAGAATTCGTATATTTTTTGTTGACTAGTACCGGGTTCAAAAAAGGACTCTATTGATTCGTAGGTAAATCCTGAACCGCAATTGTAGGTGGGAATTATGTCCTCGTCCTCATTTTCTAGCAGATAGCTAAGAATGTTGCGGGTTGCACTTTCAGCGTATATTTCTTTTCTTTCAATTTCGCTTTCTATTTCAGCGTTAGGGGTAATGTTGTCAGTTGGATTATTTTCTTTAAAGGGTGCTTGTATTGGTGAACGTCTTATCTTGCTTAATATTTTTTCTTCAAAGTTATTTTCTGTTTCTTTTTTCATTTTTTAAGCACCCTTATTTTGTATTTGAGGTTTCATTGTTTTAAACGCTCCGTTATGGGAAGAATAAAAAGAATGCTATTCCAGAAGCTATAGCTAGAATCGCCGTATGCTTTAACCCGCCAAGGAAGGAATCTTCGTTGATTTTTCCTGCGAGCAGTCCTCCGAACAGAGATTCCAGTAAGGCAGTATGTAGAAATATTCGTTTTGCTTCAGCTGGAGTAAATATAGCTTTTACTAATGCACCGCCCGTATCCGCAGACATTTGGCTAATTGGGATAAATATCATGGTTGATATGACTATTATGATAAATAGGAAAATTATTACTGAGAAATAGAATACTGCTACGTATGGGAATGTCTGCATTTTTCTTTTGTTGCTCCATTGATTGACGTTTTCGACGTATTTTGCGGTGTTTTCAAAAATTGATGAAAGATCCCCGCCGTGACGCGCAGCTTCTATTATCAGTACTGATGCTTTCCTGATTGTGGATAGGTTTATTCTATCGCTGAATTCTAATAATGCTTCGTTAAAATTCATGCCCCAGCTCATATGAGCTACAAGTATCTCTAGTTCGGTTGTTAGTGGGCCATACATTCGTTTGGAAGTGTGTTCTAATGCCATTTGAAGGGGCATTCCTGTTTTTGTTGATGTTGCTAAGTCTCTGAGGAATTCTGGGGTTGCTTTTTCTATCTTGTTTTTCCATTGGTTATGCAGTACACTTGCGATGCCTGGTGGTGTAACTGCTATTGAGAAGGCAATTACTATCATGTAGTCGAGTACAGGAGAAGTTAAGAAGAAGATTAGGGATATTCCCATAAATATTAGTGCCACTATTGTAGAGATTATGGCGATTTTTTTGATTTGGTTTAATGTTATTTTCATTATTATCACTTCTCCAGTGTGGATACTATAACCATCATGATTGTGCCCATGATTGGTATGCCTAGGTAGGTTAGTAGGTAAAGGAATAGTGATGGGTTTAATCCTGTTCCTCCCCCGCCTATCATGCCTAGGGTTGCGAAAAGAACCACGAATAGTAAAGGCATTGCGACGAGGACCATTACGTAGATTTCTGCTATGGCGGATAGAGATTCTAGCATCATGTCTAGTTTGCCCATTCGTTCTCGGGTTATGCTTTCGTTTGATATTTTTAGGTATTCAGTTGGGTTTCCGCCTGTTCTTACTGTTGCTACGTACCCGATAAGTAATTCGCGTAGTTTATCGTTAGGAGTAAATGCTGCGTTTTCAAGTATAGCGGTCATTAAGTCTTTTCCGAAAAGTTCGATGTCGCGGATTATATTGGTGAATTCTTGTCTAACTTCAATAAGTGTATCTATTCTAGCTACGGAGCGGAAAATTACGCTAGGGGCAACATTTGAACTTGAGAGTAAGGTGAGGAAACTGGAGATGTAAGGCAGGTTATTTTCGATGGGGATTTTTCGACCGTTGGCTTTTATGTTGGGATAGATGTAAATTATTATTAAAGTAAAAACGGCTGCTAATCCAGCTAGTAAAAAGCTGAGAAGAAAATTCGAAACAGAGAAGAAATTGACATTTAGCAGAGTTGGGATAAACGCAAGCGAAATGGTTATTGATGCACAAAAAGTTATTGCTGAAATTAGAATCATCAAGGAAACATAGGCTTTGTATGTTATTGCTATGCCTGCTTTTTTAAGTTGAAAATGAAGATCTTCAAAGTAAGGGTATATTTTGTAAAGTCTTCTGCGAAGCAAGTTGTATGCTGTCACTGAAGGGGTAATTTTCATTGTTAATCCACTCTGGCTCTTCTGTATACGCGTTCAGGATCAGCAAAGTAGTCTAGTACTAGTTTAGAGACGTCTTCGTAGGAACGAATATGCTTTTTAACCATGTATTCAAGGATGGCTTTTCGCATTAGTAGTTCTCGATTTATATCTTCAGTTGAATAGCCCCATTGTTTACATATTTTCTCGATTAAGGGGCTTTTTGCTACCTGATTGTATTCGTCTTTTTCTGGATCCCATCTGAAAATTTCTTTGGTTTTGAAGTCATTTAATTTTCTGTCCCAGCCAATCATTTCTGAGACGCTGATTGTTCGCCTCATTGAGACGTTGTTAACTACTAGTCTGCGGACGATTGATATGGCGTTTAGGTTTTCTACTTGGGCATGTGGGATGCTCATGGGTTTTGTTGTTAGTCTGTGTAATACTCCTTGCATGTGTTCTGCGTGCATGGTTGTTAAACCCAGGTGTCCTGTTGCCATGGCTTGGAATAAGGCGTAGGCTTCTTCACCTCTGATTTCGCCTACTATGATAAAGTCGGGTCTTTGTCTTAGGGCAGCGCGTAAAAGGTCGTACATGCTGATGCTGCCTATGCCTGTTTCTCCTACGGCGCCTGCTCCTGTGCCTAGGCCTTGTCGGGTTACCATCATTTGCCAGTTATTATGAGGTAGGCGGATTTCTTGGGTGTCTTCTATGCTTACTATTTTTAGGGTTGGTCTGATGAATAGGCTAATGGCGTTGAGCATGGAGGTTTTTCCTCCGCCGATGTCTCCTCCGATTAGTACTGAGTGCCTATTCTCTATGAGGAACCAATAGTAGGCAGCTATTTCTGTGGATAATGCCTTGTAAACGATTAGGTCGGTTATGGTTAGGGGGCTTGATTTGAATTTTCTGATGGTGAATGTGCTGCCTTTAGGTGTGACCTCGGTGCCGTAGGTTACTTGGGCTCGGCTTCCATCAGGTAATGTTCCATCAAGCATTGGTTGAGCGATCGAGATGTGTCTTCCACACATGTAAGCGATTTTGAAAATAAAGTTTTCAAGTTCTTCATGAGTGCTGAATTTTATGTTAGAGGGGATAGATTCGTATTTGCGGTGCCAAACAAACACGGGGATATCTACACCGTCACAGGATATGTCTTCTATATTTTCGTCTCTCATTATCCCGTCTATTTTTCCAAAATAAAGAAAATCTCTAGTAATGTAGTACTTGTATTTTGATAAGGTGTTTTCGTCAATTTTTACTTTATATTTTTTTACTACATCTTCGACTTTTTGAGCTAAGAATTCTTCAGCATCAGTTTTCGCTTTAAAGTCTTTTGTACTTATGAAGAGTTCATCCCAAAGAATGTTTTTTATCTCTTCCATTCTGAATTTGTCTTTTGCAGTTATAGTTGGTTCTAGAACTGAATATTTGATTTCGTTTTTCTCATCTTCTACGATTGCAGCGTAAGAATAGGGAAGCAGCAGAGGATAGTGTTCTTTGAATGTTTCTTGTATCTCTGTTGTTTCAGAGTTGTTAATTTCCTCTTTTATTGTAGAATTGTTTTCTGTTAGGGGTGCTTCTTTGCTAATGGTTGAAGATTGTGTTTGTTTTAGCTTATCCCCTATCTTCCAGATCTTCAAGCAGATGTCTCCGAGGTTAGTTATTTATCAAATGAATATAAACTATGAAACCTGAAATGGAATATGTCGATTATAGTAATACTTGTGAGTCTTGTTTTGGCAGCTAAAGCAACAGTACGGGGAGTATTGGCTGATTTGTTGGAATTAAATTGGGATTAATTAGTAATAAGAACAGCTTCGAACGGTATTGTTTGCCCAAAAGATGTGTATTGGTTATCTGTTTCTATGAAATTTCCAATGAAGGTTAAAAAGTTTGAAGCTATCGGAACAGGACTAAAACCAGTTACATGTTGGGTGGAATAATAATAGATAAAAGAGTAGCGTTTTGGGATTAGAATCATATCGCTTCTTGCCGTGTCGATATCCCAAGTGAGAATTTTATTGTTCTGCTTGTTGTTGCCTACTAATGCAAAGTTTGAGGTGTCAGTCAAAACGATTTTTCGGTTTTCGCTGTCGATGTTTGCGACCAGTATTCGCCATATTACATTGTAGGTGCCGTCTGGGATGGTCCAGCCATTATGCCAAGTTGATCCTCCATCGTTGCTCCAATGGAACATCGGGAAAATGAGCTGAAGCGGACCAAAGTTGAGTTCACTTGGATCCGAGAAGCCTGGTGGTCCTAACCATAGATTTGAGCCTATATCAGATGAGGAGGTGCCTCTTTCGGTTGTTACTGTCCAGCGACTATCAAGAGGGGCATTCAATAAGGTAATGGCGGGATTTACGGTGGATAAATCTATAACGATTGAATCTTGTGGTGCAATATAGGAATCACCTGAAAATGAAGAAAGATCACAAATGAATTTACCATCGATATAGATGGCTCTTATTCTAACTGGTATAGCGCCAGTGTTGTTGACTCGGATAGATTCATATGTATTAGTTAATAAGTTGATTTTCAGGCCGTCAGGTCCAGATATTAGGATGGTTTCCTGTGCCCGGTTCTGTTCAGTTCTTAGGTAGCTGGTTAAGCTCTTATCGGATATTGAAAGCGCAATAAATAAGGTAGAACTTAGAAGAATTATGAGCATCGCTATGTATAATCCCATGAAGATTGAGGAAATACCTTTCTTATTTCTTCTAAAGCTTCCGAGTTTTTTCATTTAGTTGTCTTCCATTCATTTTTTAACTATTTTGATGTTAGGGATTTACTAGAACAGCTTCGAAGGGTACTGTTTGCCCGTATGTTGTTTTGTCAGAGAATTCTCCGAAAAAGGTGAGGAAAACCTTGGCGGTTTGAGTTTGAGTGAATGTACCGCTAAAGCCTTGAGCGCTTCCGCTTGCGGGTTCGTCCCACACATAAATTAGATGAACGGTGCTGTTTGCTGCTATGAAAAAGCTGTTTGTTTTTAAGAACCATGGAAGTTGTCCGCCTCCGCCGTTTGAAACTAGAGTTAATGTTGAGTTTCCGTTGAGGGTAATATCGCGTTTTTCAATATTTGTAACGGTTATGTTCCATGCGCAATAAGGAAGATTCTTGGGGTCTTGAACGTTCCACCCATCTTTCCAGATGTCTACAGGATTCCCAAGTGCATCTGTTTTTGCATAGTAGAATAAGGTAAAATTGAGGCGCAAAGGCCCATAAGAAGTGGACACTGGATCGGAAGGGGGAGTTGCATCGCCGCTTCTAAGGTTTGATGCGTATTGGATTGCTTTCATGCCTCTTTCTGTGGCTACTGAAATTTTTGCTGTTGGATCATATGGGATTTGGGTGATTGTGATGTTTTTTGATTCTTGATTATTTATGAAAGTACCTTGGGGGTTAAGGCTGATGTCGGATGGGTCACAATGAAACTCGCCGTTTATATAGACTGCTTTTATCTGGCTTGTTATAGAACCGTTGTTTGTTATTGTAAGTGATGTGATGTATTCAGTTCCGCTTTCAGTTTTTGTTGTGAGATCGGTTAAGAGGATTTTTTCTTGAGTTCTTGAATTTTCTATATTTGTTGCCTGTTGAATGCTTTCGTTGTATCTGAAAATCGCTAAGAAAAGGGAAGAGACAAGAGTGATAATGATAATCATCATAATAGCGCCTAGAACGTTGGATAGGGCACGGTTTTTTTTGTTTATCATTTTTCTTGTCCTCCATGATTTATTTGACTATTGTTATTGCCTCAAACGGTATTGTTTGCGCGTAAGCTGTAGAATCGGAGTATATTCCGAAGAACGTGAGAAATACATTGTTTACTCCCTCCTGGGATGCACTGACTGCGCTTACTTTTGTTGCTGAAAAAGTATCCCATACGAAGATTATTGAAGAGGATTGGTTCCAATTTAAGGTAAGTGAAGTAGGTTTAAGATACCATGATTGGCTTGAGGGCGAATCAACTTTTGATGCTGTGAACCCGCTTTTGTTATTGATGATTATGTTTCTTTTTTCTGTGTCAAGGTTGGTGACGTTTATTCTCCACGCGATTTTTTCTCCAGAGGGTATGTTATAGTTAGGCACCCAAGACCCAATCGGATCACCTTGATTATTTACAGTTGCCCACTCTAAAGAGTCGAAGCTTAATGCAAGAGGACCTACGTAAAGCATTGAGGTGTCTTGATAAGTGTTTGGCTCCCCAAATTCTAAGTCGATTTCATTAATACCCACGCTTTTTAGGCCTCTTTCAGTTGCTGCAGATAAGGTTGCATTACTTAGAATTAGTCCGAGACTTCGGACATCAACTGTTAAGTTAGCGCTCGGGCCTACGTGTGTGTCCATGTAAGTTGAGGGGTCGGTTAGAAATGTTGTTAACCCGTTTTCTTCCCGATATAATGCTCTGATTTTGACTTCTATTGACCCGATATTTTGAATTATTATGTCTGTGATTTTATCGTTGTCTGTGTAATCGACGTTTAGGTCAATGATGGCGATTTTTTCTTGGGACCGCGCATGTTCGGTTTCAAATTTTGTTTGAGCAGAGTCGTTAAAGTTTGAGTAAATGAGAAAAATAGAAGTTAAAATAGTAAACAGCAAAAGTAAAACTAGTACTGCTCCGAAAATTGTTTCTA
>CAZWRU010000059.1:0-8502 GCA_964636425.1 uncultured Candidatus Bathyarchaeia archaeon | reverse complement strand
GACTGTCAACGCGGCATAGGATTAAGCGAAGACAAATTCATTAAATGGTTAAAAACTTTCTAACTTTTCATATACTTGGCTGGGTCTTTTGAGCAGGTTCTGTGAAATACTTGGCTGTTTGCTTATTTGTGTCTAAATTTATCTGTTATGTATTCAACCGTTAGGTGTTTATTTCTTCATATTGTTCTTTCGATATTATTGCATTTTTATGTGGCAAAATATCAATTTGATGAAAGCATTGGTCCAAGCGGGATAGCGATAATGTCGAAAGATATTTCTTCACTTATTACATATTTGGAGTTAAATTTAAGGGGAAACTTGCTTGGATGTCTATGTGGATGAATCAGGTAATTTAGGCTTTAAAGAAAAAGCTACGAACTATTTTGTTATAGGCTATATTACTTGCTCTCCATCTGTAGCAATCAGAACAGAATTGAAACATCTTTTAAAATATCTTCATAAAAAACGACTTTATCACCGTGTACATAATGAACTAAAGTTTAGCAAAATGAATGACACTTGTAGAAGAGTAGTTCTAAAAAAACTTGTCGAACTCGATGCAAATATAGGTGTAATTGTTGTTGACAAAAAGCAGGTTTTATCCCATTTACGAGATAATCCGCCAAGACTATACAATTGGCTATTGGCGCATCATATAATATCCGCATTATTGCCTGCTTTAGAGAATGGTCAAAAAATTCGTATATTCCTCGATAAAAGCCTTCCAAAAGATGAAATTGAAGAGTTTAACACCTATGTAAAAGAAAAGGCTGACTACCTTTTTTATGAAAAGAGATGTAATATTCTTACTAACCGAATTGAATGTCAACATGTTGATTCTAAACTAGAACCTTGTATCCAAGCCGCTGATGCTGTAGCTGGAGCATATTTTCATAAATATGAACAAAAAAACTCTGACTATGCGGACATAATTAATGATGTTGCTTCTTTTATTTATCTTTGGAAGAAGTAAAGAAGTGCGAACCCTATCCTATTACTCCCATCCCACAAGTGCGGGCATCATTGTCTCGGATAGGAATTACTCGCGTCATAAGAGTATACATATTTTATTATTTAAAACTATGTGATTAATACTATACTATCAAACTTGATATACAGTATCAGAGTTAGCGAATGGCTAAAATGCCTTAACCCCAATTTTCGTTATTAATAGAATATTTTCACCTTGTTATTTTTTGGTTGGGTCGGTTTTAGGGAAAGCTATTTACCTGCCTCAAACCCGAAGTACTATAAATGTCATGATTGTTGTGGGCGGTTTTTGATGAGACGAAATGATCTGCTTAAGCATCCTGTGGAGCATATAAAAATTGAGGCTCCTCTCTCGGTTGATCAGCTTATTCGGCAGTTTGACGGTTCGGGTTCTTTTGGTGCTGGACGGCTTGCGTCTGCTTGTGGTATTTATGAGAAGATGCTTCGTGACAAAGATTGCGCTATCCATTTGGCGCTCTCCGGCGCCATAGTTCCCGCGGGCATGCGTACCCTTGTTGCTGATCTGATTCGTAAACATCTTATCGATGTGCTTGTCTGTACAGGGGCTAGTTTGGTTCATGATGCTATCGAAGCCATTGGATCAAGACACTACAAGGGCAGCTGGGTGGAGGATGATGCTGAACTGTATAAGTATCACATTTTCCGCATCTACGATGTGCTGGTGCCCGAGGAAGCCTACGTTCGATTAGACTATGAATTCTCAAAAATTTATGATGAGATAGCCGAGGCGCGCAAAGGCGAGAGTTTATCTTCGCGTGAGTTCGCCTGGGAAATCGGCAAACGCCTAACCGATCCGAACTCAATTCTGCGTGCTGCTTACGAGGAGGATGTTCCGATTTTTATGCCGGCGGTTCGGGACAGCGAATTCGGCTTTATCCATTGGTTGCACTCTTCGCAGAAAGAGGTAAAACATGTTCTTAATGTGGATGCGTTTAAGGAGGTTCCTGAGCTCTGTGGCCTTTGCAGTCAATCGCCCAAAAACGGTATGATTGTACTCGGCGGAGGCGTTCCCCGAAACGCGGTGCAGTCCGCGGTTTTAGCTTCCAAGAAGGGCTTAGACTACGCGGTTGTAATTACGATGGATAGACCCGAAACTGGTGGTCTCTCAGGATCCACCTTGAAAGAAACGATTAGTTGGGGTAAAATGAAAGGCGCAGCTGACAATGTTATGGTCGTCGGAGATGCGTTGGTCATGTTCCCTATAATAGTTGCCTCAGTTATGGAACGGCTGGGAAAAAACTTCAAGCGAAACCCAATAATTACCTCCAGGAGCATCCAGTCGTGAGCAAACAACCCAAGACACGGCAAAAACGGTACTGCGGTAACTGCGATGGGCACAACAGCTATGACTACCCCACTAAAGTTTTCTGTTCCACTCGCCACGCCCAAAGCCTTAATCCTATCGTTGATACGCTCTGGTGCTGCAGCGAATGGAATCAGGTCAGCCAAGAATGCTACTGCGTTAAAGAAGCAAGAAAAGAAAAAAATAAAGTTTAGACGAAAATATCTAACTTCCTAAGCATCAATTTAGCTTCTCAAATTGACATATTCCTTAAAAAGTCACTCTAAGTATCATTAAAGATATGGCTGATAGGTATAACATCGAAATTCGTAGAATGCGAAAAAAAGATAAGGATATTATTTTTAAAACTCATCACGAAGATTTCGATAAGTGCAACCCGAGCGGAACTCTAGCAGAGTATTGGCATAGTGATTCGCAGAATTTAGGTACCTTTGATGTCTATTTATTAGTAGACGCAAAATCCAAACATACGATTGGAGTTCTGAGAATTCGAAATGAAATTAAAGGAGCGGACTCCGCCATAGCTGAACTGAATAAGCAACCTGCTATATACTTAAGTAGAGTGGGTTTACTTACTTCAAAAAGAAATTATCATTTAGGTAGAATTCTTGTTGAATATTTCTTCTTCATTGCTAAGTCAGAAATTAGACGTCATTCTTTGAAAAGTGTAATTGGCTATTGGCGATGTATTGATGATGAAAATATGGTTGGGTATTACAAAAGTTTTGGCGGTAGAGTAGTCAAGAAATATGAAGGTGATTGGGGTCCAGCTGTCATAATGGCAATTAATCTTTGTCTGGATGAAGACTTAATATGATGCCGAACTCGTTTACTTGATGCCCTTGTCAGTATCTGGTTTTATTCTTCGCCAGCGCCGCAAATAGGATACTTGAGAACTGCTACTGTCATATTGTGTGTTTTGCAAGGCGTGCATAATGGTTTAGTGTCTCCTTGGCATTGTTCGGGTTTAGATATCTGTGCACCGCATTCTTTACAGCGAAGAACACTTTGAATCTTCAGATTTTTAGTATTCTTTGAAAAAGCCTGTTTCATTTTCGGTGCACCTCTTCATCGACATGGCTAATCGAAAAAATCCTTATAAACATTACCTTAGCCCGATACTGCATTATTAATAAATATTCGAATTTAATATATCTTGAGAATAATTTCATAAATAATAAAAACTGTGTTTATAAAAAACTAACCAAAAAATGATAGCCAATAACCTTTTACAAGACCTCAACAATTGCTATCAAGGTGAATTCATGAGTAGACATGTTGGTAAAGAATTTGTCTGTCCAGTATGCGGATGGACTAAAAAAGCACCCTACACCGAAGCAGAAATAACAGCGCACATGAAAACCCACGATACCGGAAAAACCCCACGCGCCAGAATAACCAAAAGCGATTTACTAAAACTGCAATAAAAGCCAAGCCACAAATCAACAATTTTTGGCTCCAAAGAATACACATTCTCCATTCACCTTTAATCACAAAGGGAACAGAAATGGAAGAAGCAATCAAGACATTGTTGGACGCAAGCAACGAAGCATTAATAGCATTCACAAGACGAAACTTGCTCGGAGAAGCAGTGGATGTAGAAGAATTATGGACCTTGCCCCGAGTGAAAAAGATATTCGAAAATCAGCAATCAAACGGTTCATGGGTCTATCCCAACAAGAAAGCAATGTTGTGTTCACCCACGAATTATAATCAATATCAAACGTACAAGACAGTAGCAGAATTAGTGGAGTTCTACGGATTAAATAAGAAGCATGAGGCAATCAGGAAAGCAGCAGAGTATTTGTTTTCATTCCAAACAAAGGAAGGAGAATTCAGGGGAATGTATGGAAATCAGTACAGTCCCAATTATAGTGCAAGTATAACAGAGTTTCTGATAAAGGCAGGATTTGGCGGGACGAGAATAGAGAAATCACTTGACTGGTTGCTTAGAATGAGGCAGGATGATGGAGGATGGGCTATTCCACTAAGAACCAGAAACAAAGGAGTAGGTGCTATAAATGAGAAGGAAACAATTGAGCCCGATAGAACAAAGTCGTTCTCTCACTTAGTTACAGGTATTGTGTTAAGACCATATTCTCTAACGTCTGCATACAGAAGCAAAGTCAAGGACGCAGGACTGCTATTGGCGGAAAGGGTCTTTACTCGAGACAAGTACTCGGATAGAGGGGGAGTTGAGTATTGGACCAAATTCACTTTTCCATATCACTGGACAGATATACTATCAACGATAGATACGCTGACACTTCTTGGAATTAATACCCATCCAAAAATCTATGAAATAATGCATTGGTTTGAGAAGCATAAGCAAGAAAATGGAATATACGACGTAAGTGTGATGGCTGGAGCCAAGTACAAAGATGTCAAATACTGGATCACTTTACAATATCTAACCGTGCTCAGTAGAGTAAACCAATGTGCATAGTTTAAAGAAAGAAATTAGTAAAGTGACTCTAGCTTCTTTTCAATAGTTCGAGTTCAGGGAGTGGGGTTCGAATCCACTCACCGGTGGCGATATCACCCGAAATCTGATATTATGTGTTAGTTGTCTAAATCCTCATAATAGTAAATGACATACTTGCCTAAAAAGAAAATGGAACTATCTTCTATTGCTTTTGCTAATTTTCTTAACATACATAACTGTGAGTAATGTTGCTATCAGAACCAATGGCGGGATTATCCATGTTGGAAACTCTGGGATTGTTGGGGATGGACTTGGAATGGCAGTGGGAATTGGGTTTGGTGAAGTTATAGTGCTATTAGCTGGTGTCATTAATGGATAGTTATCTTGGTTATATGCATCTATAATGTAAGCTGTATCTCCTATGTTATTATTATCAGCGTCTATGCCTCTATAATCACTCCAAAAGTTGCCTATTGTACCATTATCCCAAAAATTAACAGAAACTGATGAGTTGTCCACCTTTGCTGATATAGAGTTGTTCACAAAGCTATTTTGGTAAATAACATTATTAGCATCAAAATGGTAACTGCCGATAATGCCCAAGCCATTGTTAGCAACGTAGTTTCTTGTAATAGTGTTATTATCACCCATGTACACGTCTATTGCCTCAAAAGTATGTCCAGTTATGATATTTTCTGATATGACATTGTTTGAGCTTAAAGCATTTGGGATGCCATCACCATTAAGTGCTATGCCTGAGTTGCCATTTGCTATTTTATTGTTAGATATAGTGTTAGAGTTTCCATCTATCTCTATTGCAAAATTATAAGGTGCGTAATGATTTGAAATTATGTTATTATTTAAAATATTATTAAAAGAGCCATGAACTTCTATGCCACCATAATTAAGATTATTGCCAACAATTTTGTTTTTTTCTCCAAAACATGAAATGCTTGAGCAGTTATTGTCCTCTATTGTTATTGATGAACCACCTAAGCTTATTTTCCCAGATATGATATTTGAGCTTAGCGTAGTATAGTTTGCTTGCCCGTTAACTGCGTATTCATCATCTACAAAGCTAAAGCCTGAGATAGTTACATTGTTTGATTTAACCTGTATAGTGATGGACATGCGGGGAAAAATTAGGTTGTTGCCTTTTAAAATTGTAGTTTTAGATTCTTCTCCAACTATGGAAATCGGCTTGTTAATAATTAAAGATTGATTAGAGTATGTACCTTTTTTGACAAATATTGTATCACCTTCAATAGCGTTGTCTATAGCTTCTTGAATAGTCTGATAATCAGTTGGAACAAGAATGGTTCTGGATTTAGCCTTAATGTGAGGTGCTCCCACTAACATTGCTGAAAGAAGCACTAAGAGCAATAATGCCATGAATATTTTCTTACTCATAGCAATCCCTTGTAACTATGGGTTTAACCTTGATAAAAGCATTTTTGTAAAGATTTCTTGGCTATTGGAAGTCAAAGTTTCTTGACTAAGTTCCTGCGAATAGAAATATACCACCCGAAATCCGTTCTCACCTGACCGTTTTGTAGCGCGCTGTTTTGTCCCTATCAATTTCTGAAGACATATATTGCCCATCCCATGGTTTCTCTGCCTCCTTGGAGATAGAGATTCTTTTCGAGCGTCTTTCGTTCTACTATCTCGTGGATGTCAGGGTCGTCGGGGTGAGCTCTGATGTACTCGTCAATGACCCACCATTGAAGTGTTTCATAGTGGTCCCAATCGTCGTAGCTACTCACAAGTGTGTAAAGGCAGGTTAACTCTTCGTCTTCTCCCAGTTTTACATTGTCATAATGGGTGCCGAAGTCATCTTTTTTGATCCCTTGGACCTCCAAGTACTCTTGGCTTGGTTGCTTCAACCAGAAAGGTTCTCCGACTACAATTAGCCCTCCCTTCTTCACCATCCCTTTTAAAGCTTGAATCGTGCCGCGATGACCACCATACACCCAACTCGCTCCGATACAACAGGCCAGATCAAAGCAAGCAGCAACTTTAGGTCTATAATCTGCCCCATCCATATTCACAAATTCAATGTTCCCGTTCGGTACTCGCCTTCTACGTTTTTCCTCGCAATCTCGAATATGATGGGGAGACATATCAACGCCTACGCCTGCAATATCATAGAGCTCCGCCAGCCTGATGAGAAACTCTCCTTTCCCACAGGCTATGTCTAGGACGCGTTCTCCTCGCTTCAATTGGAGGAGTTGGCAGAGTCGCTCAAACTTCTCGGTACTCAATGGATTACACAATTGATGTCGTCTATGAGTGATGTCAAAGTATTTCCACAGATCCATCAGACAGTTCACCTGAAAACAGCCAAAACTAGTAAAACCTAACTAATAGTGTTTTCCAGCATACTACATATAAAATAGAAAGTGGCGCTCTAAAATTCATTAGTGAAATCAAAAACTTCTTGTCTAAGCATCAGAATTAGAAGTCTAATGTTTTCTCATCGCTGTAACCATAGCACAAGGCATTTTCCGATTATCATACATGCGATAGTGTGAAATTTTTTTTGAGTTAATTCACTGATGCCAAAACTTTATAAAACCAGAAATCGAAATCTAAAAACTTTAATACGGATTAACATTTGTAAAATAATAAATATGTTTTGAGACTATAACATAATTTCATGGCAAAGAAAAAGAAGTTATCTTCGCCTTTTGGTGAGTTCAATTTAGATGTTCCCCCTGTAAAACTTCC
Source organism: uncultured Candidatus Bathyarchaeia archaeon (assembly GCA_964636425.1). Taxonomy (GTDB): domain Archaea; phylum Thermoproteota; class Bathyarchaeia; order Bathyarchaeales; family Bathycorpusculaceae; genus JADGNF01. The sequence continues at coordinate 1,036 of CAZWRU010000059.1, read as the reverse complement.
TAAGACTACTTTTCCAAGCATTGGTGGTGCAGAACCACAGAAAGACACTCGAAGGGCGTTTACGCAAACCCAGAAGGAAGAAATTCTTGCTCAACAAGGTTACAAATGCGCAAAATGCCATAGAAAATTAGGTGTGGCTTATCACTTTCATCATTCCAAATCTTGGTCATCAGGTGGCAAGACAACTGTCAAGAACGGAAGAGTAGTATGTGCCGATTGCCATGAAACGATTAATCATCGAGAACGCCTAAGAAACATCGATAAGAAACGCAAATCAAAAGATAATGCATTATCCCTTTTTTAAAGATGAAAAACGACAAGGGGCAGAGTTAATTTAGATTGGCGTATCTATCCAGTTTGACGAAGGAATAAGTGGCGATTGATTAGTATGGTTAAATCAACCAAGAGGCAGCATTTGAGAGAAAAAGTGCGAGCAGAAGTCAATCGTGCAAAACAAACAACGCTTGAAAATATTATACATCACAACAAGACTACTTCTGCCACAGTAGCTCTTCCTTTTGAGAAAAAGATTGAGATCACTGAAATAGTAGCAGTTACAGAAATGGATGAATTAAATCTCAAAGTAGGTTTCAAACTTATTCCTTCAAGAACAGTTTTTTCAAAAGTAATCTCTGAATTATATTTTGACAAGCAAAAAATTGACTTACTGCGGTTACGCATTCTTCAGGGTCCACTTATGACAGATGAGTTGGAGTTTTCATCTGTGCTTAGCATGACAGGCATAGAAGCAGGTCAGCATAATATAAGAGTTGAAATGTATGAACTATGGTCAACAGAAGAAAAACTAACTTTTACGTCCAAAGAAGTTAAAATCGACTATATTCCATTGAAAAAAGAGAAACAATTCGTAAAAATCCCTATAGTTAAGCGCTCTATAGGCGCAGATTTGACCATTGTTACAGATTCTGAGAAAAGAATTTACAACGAAATAGAGGAAGATGCGAAAAGAGAGACGATTAGTAGGCGAGATTATTGGTGAGAATTTGGTTTCTCCCTTTACGTAAAAGAAATCGAG
>CAZWRU010000058.1:0-8527 GCA_964636425.1 uncultured Candidatus Bathyarchaeia archaeon | reverse complement strand
CAGACATAGCTGGAACAATACTGAATTCACCACTCTCAACTTTAGCCTTAGCACCCGCAGAAACATCAATAACTTTGCCTTGGATTACTAGACTTTGGCCTACTGTTACGCCTGATAGTGGTGCTTCTACTGTTGTTGTGCTCGGACCTTTGCCGATGCAGTAGATTTGGTTATCGTAGGTGTTCAGGTATACCATGTATCCGTCTGCGATTGGTATTGGAAGTTGTCCGAAACCGCCCATTCCTGGCCATCCGTCCATAGTCCATATTTCGGCACCAGTTTTAGCGTCGATGCATCGTACTTGTTCGCCTTTCCAGGGTGGTGTGTTTGGTGAGTGTTCGCTGCTGTAGAGGTAGATTTTGCCGTCGGCTATTGCACCGATGAATGTTGGGTAGTTACCCCATGGTGTGTCTAAGCCGCTGTTGGTGCTGTTGCCTTCACCGCCATTGCCGTAAGTCCAGAGTATTCTTCCTGTTCTTGATTCAATAGCGTTAAGTACACCGCCGTATCCTGCGACGTAGAATATTCCGTCATACACGTAACCTGGTGCTGGTGGGTTAGAAACTGTGCCGTAGTATTGGAAGTCGTTAAATTGTCCTGATGGTCCCCAGAGTTCGTTACCGGTATCTAGGTCGTATCCCCACCATTGCATAGTTTCTTTGTTGGTCATGAACCAGACTCGGTTCTTTGTATCAACTTGTAGGTTGGTGGAGCCAGAGCTAGGTCCGCCCATATATGCTACGGTTAGGTTACCTGGTGGTGCTTGATAGTTTTTAATCCAGAGTAGTTGACCACGTGATTCTGGCTTTAGGCTTATTGCCCAGAAGGTTAAGGTTTCTGGAGAACCAAAAGCGCTGAATGCAGGTAAGCTAGTGGAGGTTCCGATTATAATGTCATTGTATACTACGCTTAGCATTTGAGGGTTGGCAGCACCTATTAGACCAGAAACTGAAACGTTCCATGAATAAGCTTTGGATGCATCAATTGTTCTGTTTCCAGCTAGAGGTCTCCATTGATAAGCATTGCTTCCGGTCAATCCTGCTGCTAGACCTGCTGCAGCAGTGTTATTCCATAGACCTAACCAGCCAGTGTTTGATGTTCGGTTATAGTTTAGCACCATTCTTAGAACTTCCCCATTTGGACCAGCCACTGGAGTGCCTGATGGACAGCCAGTTAGGTTAAATAGCCATTCGCTTGTGCGCGGGTCAGTAGCTATCCATGTGGAGCCTGAAATTTGCCAGAGGTATCCGTCTGGAATTACACCGTGCTGATTCATGGATTCATAGTCATAGAGTTGGCCAAAGGTTGGTGCAATGCTTGGATTTGTCCAGATGGTTTCACCAGTTCGCAGATCAATGCACATGAATGGACCTTTGCTTGCATCATCACTTAGAGGTGTGTCATAATAAACACGACCATTAACGATTAGAGTGGTGCCCATTCTGCCTTGGTATGAGAGACCTGAGTAGTATGTTACACCTGCACCGATGCTATATTGTCCACCGACAACACCACCATCTTGGAGTGGTTTTGTCCACATAATGTGTGGGCTGTTAGGTGCAATTCCGTCTAGTTGGACACCGCCACCGCCGAAGCCACCGCCGCCTTGAATTTGGCCGCTAGCAGTACCTAGGAAGTTTGATGCAACATAGTCCCAGTTTGAGTTTTGTCCTTCAATTGGTCTTGTCCAGTAAGTGGTTGGGAGTGGATAGCTTGGAATGGGTTCTAATTGTTCAGCCTGTACTGTGAGGGTGGCTGTTGCTGTGCTTGCTAAGAAATTGTCGCCGATGTATGCGCTATTGGAGCCTGCTTGGCCGTTAGTTGGATTATAAAGTGAGGCCACTTGTCCTGGGAAGTCAAATTTCAATGTGTAAGTGCCTGTTTGTGTGGGGGTGTATTGAATGAATGCTGATGAAGTTGAGTCTGAAGTGTAGGGTCCTTTGGTTTCTGTTGTGCCGTCGGGTCGGGTTATTGTTAGCATGTATCCTTGCCAGCGGTCTCCGCCTGAGCCTGCGGCTGTTGGTGGAGGCCAGTTAAGCCACATCATAATGAAGGTATTTTGGTTAACACCTACAGGGTCGGGTGTAGCGACAATGTAGGCGTAGGTTGGAATATTCCATGCTGGTGTGTGTGCAGTAGCAGCTGGAATAGATAGTAGTGATACTGCGAAAGTCAGTATTAGCACTACTGTGAGCACTGATAGAGCAGTGCCCCTGTTAATTTTTGAATTAGGGGTTTTCAAAGTTTCATCTCCTATATTCGTAGGCAGTCGATTTATCGTCTTGAATATTTAATATTTGCGCAAATACACATTTCCATAGGAAAAAAACGTCTGGAGCAGCAATTAAAGACGACATATTACGATTTTCAAATCTCATTAACCTAGTTAAATCGACAATATAGAGAACACAATAGAGCAAAAAATTATCAGTAAATTAACGATAGCAACCTTTAGAAAAATAGATTTTTAACAGTAATTCAAAGCATATAGGATTTGGAAGATTATTAATAAGAGTACTATCTAATCTGCTTAAACACGGGGTTTGGGTCTTCGCTACGTATATTAGTGCTCTGCAGGCAGAAATTCTTAAAACACTCTTAGTTGATGGTCGGAAAAGTTTTACCGAAATCGCCAGTGAAATTGGCGCACCTAAAGAAGAAATTTACAAAAATTATCGTAAGATGAAAGACTTGGGCGTAATAAAGGGCGCTACTATCCACATTAATTATAGGAATTTTGGTTATCAAACTGTTGGGCACATTTTATTAAACATTGAATCTTCTGAGTCGGAGCGATTACTTGAGTTTATCGAAAAGATGCCTCAGACGTATTCGGTTCGGGACACGGGCAGCCCAAAAGGAACTATACGCATTGTGACCATCCTCAGGACCCTTCAAGAGCTGGAAGAAATCAAAGAGAAACTTACTATCCGCTTTCCTATTTTTGATTTGAAAACTTCAATTTGGACCGATGTTAAAGAGATGCATCACAATCTGGCAATTATACCTCAAGGCTGCAAAGCTGCGGTTACCGAAAAGTTGCCAATTAAAAGTATTAGCGAGAGGTCTATTCGGCAAAAGAATGTGAATGTTTCTGAGGCAGATTTGAAAATTTCAGAAAAATTAGCTGCAGACGGCAGGGCTTCTATTGGCTTAATTGCTCAAGAATTGGGGTTTAGTGTTAATAGGGTAAAGCGTAGATATGAGAAACTTATAGGCGAGGGCTCAATTAAAGTTACAATTCAGATTGATCCGACAAAGATCGGATACCAAGCTATGGCAGTAATTTATATAACCATTACTTCGCAGGAAACTAGCGGGATAATTGAGAAAATTAGCAGGATTCCAGATATCATAAGTATAATGAAGACTAGCGGAGATTATGATGTGCAGCTTTATGCAATGCTTAAAAATCTTGAGAACTTACTTCGAATTAGAGATGATATCGGGAGAATCTCAGGCGTTGCTAAGATGAATATAGAAATCTTTAGAATACCAAAGAAATGGCCTACACCCCGACAGTACATATCAACATTCTAAAAAACAAAACTTTAATCGGCAAACTCCAATCGTATAAATGCGTCAATTTTTACACAATTAGACGACTTTTCCGAAAACGATAAAAAGTCAGCAAGCCCCCTATTATTCAATAAAAATCAGGAACGGTAATATTGAAGAATCTTTGCGAGTTAGATGTAATAATTCTAAGAGAGCTTCTTAATGATGGACGAAGAAGTATTACTGCTCTAGCAAAAAAATGTCAGACCTCTAAGGATGTAATTTGGAAGCATTATAGGGAGATGGAGAAAGCGGAAGTCATTGTTGGAGCGACCGTTCAATATAATTATCCAAGTTTTGGTTATGAGGGAGTAGGTTCTATCCTGGTTAATGTGGAAGCACAGCGTATTGGTGAGGTTCTAACTCGATTGAAGAAGTTTTCTGTAATTCGTCCGTTTCGCCAGTATAATTCATTGTATAATATTGGAATCATAGCAAATTTGAGGAAACTAAGTGATCTGGATATGATAAAAGAGGAGTTGAGAAGACAAAACCCCGTTAATTCAATTCGGACCTATTTGTGGACTGGAGTAAAGAACACTCCTGAAAATTTGTCTATGGGTTTTAAGCAAAAAATCGTTCCCCAGAAAGAAGATAAGCCTCAAAAAAACGCCATGAAGAATAAGAATGGGAAGATTGATGAGTTAGATATGCAGATAGTTGATAAATTAACTAATAATGGGCGAACCGCTTTTAGTAAATTGGGTCAGGAGCTCGGAGTTTCAACCGATACAATAGCAAGAAGATACGCAGTGCTTGTAGAGAAGGGATTAATCAAAGTTACAATTCAGGTTAATCCAGTTAAGTTAGGGTATAAGGGTATTTTGAATTGTTACTTGTCAATGGCCTCCCAGACAACAATGAAAAGTACGATTGAGAAAATCTGTAAAATCCCCGATGTGAGTTACATTGTCAAAACAGTGGGAGAGTATGACCTTCAGGTTACAATTTTAATCAGGGGAATTGAGGAAATCTATCGAAATAGCGAGGAAATCATAAAGATTAATAACATCAAAAAGATGGAGACTGATTTAAGACCGATTCCCGAAATTTGGCCTAGCCCTCGCCAATATATTAGCACCTTCTGAAAGAAAATATTACTCCAAATCTGCTGCATTATTGAAATTGACTAGAAGGAAAAGATTTGGATATTTCTGAGCTGCAAACCTGCCTTCTTAAAACATAATGCACTCATATAGAGTCGTAAAATATTCAAAACTTTTAGTAACATGAGCGGAAAAAAAGTCTCAAGTTAGTAATTTTAATAGTATTAATTCAAATTTGGTTAAAATTAAAAAATAGATAGCCGGTTTCTATCAGCACTTAATGGTTAAAACAAGATAGTAGTAGTTTCAGAATGTCTCATGGCTTTAAATAGGACATTAGAAAAGCTCTGTTTAACTTGAATATTGCATAAATTTTATTTTGATTTTGACATTATAGTATTCTTTGAGAGGTGAGTTTTGTTGAATGATTTACTTAAGAGAAAAACGGATATTGTTGAGAGGCATATGACATTAATGGCAAACAAACAGGTTGAAATTCTAAAGCGTATGGATAATGCTTTACCAGATGAAAAGAAGCAGTTCAATTTTGGGCTGAAGTTGTTTGAAAAGTTAAACACCAGTTTTAAGTTCAATAAAGACAAGCTTTTACATATGAATGGAGCAGAAAGACTGCAGTTAGGTGAATTGTGGTCTAGGAATGCGGAAAATCTTCTGAATGCTTTGAACAATGATCCAGGATATAAATCGTTGATTGGGAATTTTGATGAGATGATAAAATATTGGCAAGACGAGATAACACAGATTAATAAAGAGATAAGCATAACAGAGGACAAAGAAAAACTCCAAGAGCTTAAAAAGAGAAGAAAAGGCGCCATCGAAAAGAAATAAGCTACAATAAAGATATCACGGTATTATTAAGCGCTATTTTGTTAATTCGCGTTTTTCTTCTTGTTATTTTTCTAAATTTTGGACTTGTATGAATTTTTCTGAACAATTTAATTAACGTGAATACTGGTATTTTGCTTTAGTTACAATTCAGCTTGTTACTTGTTTATAATTTTAAATTGTGTGTAGTTTATTAGATTGATTTCTTAAAGTTTTATGATGCCACCAAAGAAGAAAAATGATTCCCTTATGGATCAGTACAGATGTCCAAATGGTGTTCAGGGTAGAACAGTCGCTAAGTTGATGAACCAAAGCCATTTTGATTTGTCCACTTGGGGCTTAAAACATATAAAAATTAAATCCGATTTTGTGATTTTGGATGTGGGGTGCGGAGGAGGCCGAACCATAAGTAGGTTAGCGCGACGTGCTAATGAAGGAAAAATTTTTGGTATCGACTATTCTGGAACTATGGTTAATTATTCAAGAAAAACTAATAGAAAGCTTATTTCAGCAAATCGCGCAGAAATTATTCAAGGTTCAGTAGAGAAATTGACTTTCAAAGAAGAGTTTTTTGACTTAGTGACAGCTATTGAAACTTACTATTTTTGGCCTAATATAGTCAATGCATTTAAGGAAATATATCGGGTTCTAAAAGTGGGTGGGCACCTACTTATGATAAACGAAATGGTTAAAGATGGATTATATGAAGTGGAAAATGCTGAAACCATCACCAAAGCGCATGTAAATTTAGTTTCGCTGGGGGAAATCCAGAAAATTCTAGAGTCAGAGGGATTTGTGAAAATAAATATCTATACAAAAGCCAAATCAAAATGGAATGCAATCCTAGCACAGAAATAGCAAGTGCTGATTTTAAAAAGAAAATAAAAATTCACCCTGTAATTCGCGTAAGTTTGACACCACTAAATGTTATCATAACTGAAATTTAATGAACAAAAGTGTAATAGACTAGTACCACAAGGGGTTTGCGAGTACGCAACTTGGCCAATAGAATAGTAGTTAATGTAAAAAAGCGATTCATCAACTGCTTATAGATTTTTGGACCTTCAAAAGAACAACAGTTGAAAAAATCAGGAGTTGTTCTTTTAAAGTGGATTTTTTGGAGAATTCCAAACATTGAAGAGAAAACGATTGAAGGTCCGGTATTTGTTTTGGAGAATTGTCATTGTGAAACTGAATTGTTGAAGTTAAGGCTAAAATATTAAGGGCTAAAAAATAGCTACATTATGTAGTTGAATGTAATTTTTTCGTTTTGGAATTTATTTATATAATATGAACTAATATCTTAACAGTGAAGATACCTTCTTATTGAATTAAGCCTTGTAGGAGTGAGCATAAAGTGGGCATGTTAACTTGGGTTTCGCTTGGTTCAAGTTTCCTATGCCTATTTATCGGGGTTTTGGTTTTTTCTTTTAATCGACGCGGCTTATTGAACAAAATTTTTTTAGCAGCTACTTTTTTTGGATTTCTTTATGGATTTACTGAAGCTTTAATGTGGCAATCAAATAACTATGAGAGCGCGTTATTTTGGAGCAAAATGGGTTCCATATGGCCTTTTTTTGCTGCAGCAACTCTTCACTTTGCCTTAATTTTTACTGAAAACAAATGGCTAAAAAATAAATTATTCTACATAGTGCTTTATTTGCCAGCAATCCTATTTTTTGCAGTCAGCTTTTTTACGCATTTTATAAGTGCCCCTCCAATCATAGAATATTGGGGGTATGAAGATCATCCAGCGGGTACATTAATTGGCTATCTGAGTATCCTCTGGGGGGCTCCTTTGCCCCTGATATCGTTCTTTTTATGTTACAGAAAGTTTCGCTCGACGGTTGAAAAAAATCGAAGACAACAAAGAAAGTTTGTCACTATAGGGTTAGCAGTTCCAGTTTTTGCTTATCTAATAAACGGTGCATTATTCCCGATTATGAATGTTAAAACGCCGAATTTTGGTCACATTGCCGTTTTGTTTTTTGCTGTTTTTTCGAGTTATGCAATTTTAAAATATGGTTTATTCACTTTTGATGCAGCATTTGCTACGGAAAATATAGTTTCTATAATGCCCGATTCACTTATTTTGGCGGATATGAACGGGAAAATTTTTAGTGTGAATAACCAATTAGTAGACTTTCTTGGATATGATAGGAAAGAATTGAAGAATCAGTATTTGGACAGATTGTTTTGGGAAGAAATACAATGTGCAAATCTGTTGAAAGAATTGTCTGAAAAGAGAGTAATAACTAATTGCGAGTTGGAGTTCAAGACAAAATTTGGCGAAAAAAGGAGTGTTCTTTTCTCAGGCTCGGTTGTAAAGAGCAGAACTGGACAAGATGTTGGATTAACTTGTGTTATCCATGATATTACCGACCGAAAAGAGATGGAGCACAGACTTGTGAATGCAGAAAGATTGGCCTCGATTGGAGAATTAGCGGGCATGGTAGGTCATGATCTTAGAAATCCGCTCCAAGGGATAATGAGTGCTGTTTTCTTAATAAAAACAAATGCCGCGTCTCGTTTAACAGAGGAAGATCGCGGTGATCTTGAAACAATTGAAGAAGCGATTACGCGATCAAATAAAATAATCAAAGACCTCCTAGATTACTCGCGTGAAACCAAACTGGAACTAAGCCAAACAACACCCAAAGCGTTGGTTAATAACGTATTTTCTACTCTTGAGTTACCAAACAACATTAAAATCCAAGACAAAACCAGCAATAATCCAAAAATTATCGTTGATGTTAATAAAATAAACCGCGTCTTCGCAAATTTGGCTTTAAACGCTTTTGACTCTATGCCTAACGGTGGAACATTAGAAATAGAAAGCAAAAATTCAGAAGGAAAAGTAATTTTTCGCTTTAGCGACACTGGTTTTGGAATGGATGAAAAAACTTTAACCAAACTCTGGACTCCGCTTTTTACTACTAAAGCTAAAGGAATGGGATTCGGATTAGCGATATGCAAGCGCTTCATCGAAGCACACAACGGAGAAATATCTGTAGAAAGCACATTAGGGAAAGGAACAACAATACTCATTACACTCCCAACAAAGCCAAAATAGGCGA
>CAZWRU010000057.1:0-8627 GCA_964636425.1 uncultured Candidatus Bathyarchaeia archaeon | reverse complement strand
GGATTTAACATCCAAGATTGCCGGAAGCAAAGCATCCTTAGTATTAGCACTGCCATCAACGGTACACTTACATCAGCCTATTAGCATTGAGCACAGAGAAGGAATTATCGAGGCATTTGACAGCCAAAAAATTGTTAATTACCTTAAGAAAATCGGAGTTCAAGAAACAGAAGCAGTAGAAATCAGCAAAAAGGTTCAGCTTAGAATAAGCAAATTAGAATCTCCTGTTTCCACACGAATGATAAAAGCTGTGATTATTAGACAATTAGAAAATATTAACCCAGCGGCAGCAGAAAAACTAAAGTCCAGAAGACTCTGGCGATTCTAATCCCCGACCCGCTATGGTAAACCCTAAATTTCACCCTTTTTATCGGTCTTTTTCTCTTCAGTAAAACCGTAAGCAACTACATCAAAGCGTTATCCTTCAATGTCTGCTTGTATATGATAAGCATTTTCGCCAAATTGTTCGTATTCAACTTCCTTCTTTTTCTCTTTTTTCTTCGTAACGATTAGAATCCATAGTGATGTTATTATTAGGAAAAATGACGTAATTATTAAAGCTGGATACTCTGGGATTGTTGGAGAAGGAGAATAAGTTGGTACATTGGTTGCGTTTGTTTCTTCTTTTAGGTAAAGGTCAACTACACCATTGATTTTTACTGTAGTATAGAACGGATGTTTGGCTACTGATATATTGTAGGAGTCATCATAGTCGAGAGTTACTGTTTGATTAAAGTTAGTAACTTCTCTGTTTCCGCCGATTGAGGAATTAAATACTATCCCGTGGTTATTGCTTATGACTCTAAAAATGGTTTGGTACGAATCATCACCAGTTGTAGATAAGGATATATTGACCATGGATCCAGATGTGGCATTAAAAGAACATAAAGGTCCACCCACATCAAATGCGTACACTACTTTTTGAACTAAAAAATGCTTTGGAATAGTGCCCGAGTTATTTTGTCCGATTGTATATTGAATTCCAATTGGTAAAACTAAAGGCCCATTGCGAAGATTATCGCTAAGAACACTTTGTTCATTTTTATCACATATGGGAGTGTGTCAAGTATTCTTAAATAACTCTCGCAAGAACAATACTGTTCCCATAGAAGAACAGCTTACTTTTGTAATTAAGCGCGCTCTTTTTCTACTATATGTTATGTCAAGTTATGTTGTTTTTGGCAAGTGACTGACAGTGACAGATGGAGTGGCTGACTGACATTATTCACGCACGCGGGCGTATAGGAGAGTAGTCGTACATTAGTAAATTCGAGGAGAGAAAAAGATAAAATTTTAATAAAGGAAAAGGTGGGGGTTTATGCTTTTTGCATTTTTTCCCAGCGGTTGAAGAGTTCGAGGACTTCGTCGCCGTCGTGACCTTTGAGGAATTCTCGTGTTTTCTTGTCTTTTACGGCGTTCTTCTGGAATTCTCTGATGTAGTCAGCTTTCTCTGCTAAGAAGATGATGCCGTCTACGCCTTGTCGGGCTACACGAGTTGCTACTGTCATTATCTGGTTTGTTGGTGAAACAGTGTCCCATGTCTCATTTGGACCGCGGACGTAGAAGTTTACGAATACTGGTTTGTCAAGGATTTTCTTGAAACCTCTTGCGATTGTTTCCCAGTACCATGGAGTTGGGTAGGATTTGCTGAACATGGGTATGACAAAGTAATCTGCATAGTCTGCCATGGCTTCAAAGTCGTATCCGAATCGGGTGTAGCCGAGTAAGGGGTCGGGTAGGCAGTTTACGAATAAGGGTTTACTTTGGACTATTTCTTTGACTTCGCCTAGGAATTCGGTTACGGTTTTTGCTCTCCATTCTAGCCAGCTTAGGCCGCTTTTGCGTTGTTGCTCGACGCATCTGGGGCAAGTGCAGAAGCCTTCGTCTGCGAAGTGTTGGCTGCTGATGCTGATGCCTGGTGTCTTTTTGGCGCAGTCAGCGATTATTTTTAGGTTATATTCTCTAGCTTCTGGGTTGGTCATGCATACGACGTCCCAGCGCAGGTTGTAACGTTTGTTAGTGCGTAGGGCTGGTCCTTTGCTTGAGGTAGAAACCCAGTCTGGGCATTTTTCAGCTTTGAAGTTGTCGCCAAAGCACGCAATGTTGGTGTACATTTCTGGGTTTGGTTTGCCGACAATTCCTGATTCTGATTTCAAACGGTAGAAGTTATAATCAACGCCTTCAACCGGTTCTGGTTGATATAAGAAGACTCCGAATTTCAAATTATTCACCATTTATATGTCCTTAATGCTACGGAATGATTTTGGAGCTTATTTAAGGTTTTCAGTTATTGCATTAAAAAGATGAACTTTAGAGGAAATTTAGCAGTGTTTTTTTAAGAAAAGGTGGTAAATCTACCTGTTCTGTTTCTACTATAATAGTCTTCGCAGTCAAACGCTCTTTGTTTTCACAGTTCTTACCAATACTTTCCGCAAACGCACTACTCGCTTGCTCTATATCTTTAAATTGGGATGGAATAAGCCCTTTTTGAATGTCCTCGTCCAATTTAGACGCAGCAAGAACTATGGCTGCTTTTGCCGGATCTTTTAAAAGTTCAGTTAAGCGTTCAGCTAGAGTTTTTTGGTTCATGTTTAGACTTTTAATCTTCGCAAGTTCGGTAGATAGTTTTGTGATTGGCAACTGTCTTTCTTGAAGCCTATTTATAATTGGTCTGTTTGGGGGGAATCCGCCGACTTTTGCTTTTGTCACAGCTTCTTTAACTGCTTTTCTTGTGCAGCAGCCAATCATTTGGCCTAAGGGTGATGCTGGGCCTCCATAAACGATGGTGGGGCCTTTTGCTGTTTTTGCCACCACTATTGCATCTGTTATGGTTCCTGTGGCTTCATCACCTGACCATTTGCTGCGTAGGTCAAGTTCTCGGAGTGCCGCGGTTTTCGCTTCAGTTGCAGTGATTATGGTGCTTGCTAGGCAGCTGTCTGTTGGATTGCCTTCAATAATAACGATTATGTTAATGGTGCCTTCGATTGGTTTGAATTCTATTTTTTCACCAGCTGATTCTGCATGGGTGCATCCGGCTGTTGCGATAACTGTTACAGCAGCTTCTTTATCTTTTTTAGCGAAAAGCTCATGCTCTTTTACTATTGCGTAAGTAATCATGCCTACAAATTCTTCGTCCAGACCAAGCTTTTTGTAGTTGTTTATAATGAACGATTCAGGGTCATTGTGTAAATTGATGTTGCCGTATTCGTCGGTGACTTGAGTGTTGACTATTACTTTGGTCTTTGTGTAACCGCCATTATGGATGGCTGAACCGATTGTTGTGAGCGGTTTTTCAGAAACAACTGCGATGATATTTTCTTCTTCGATTAATTTTATGCCATTACCTATCTTGGTCTGCTTCAATATATTCACCAAAGAAGTTGATTATTTATTATTTAGTTGACTTTTTTGAGTTAGCGTGATGGCTTTTGTTGGGCATAAATCTGCACAAACTCCGCAGTTAGTACATTCTGCATCGTTACTGACTATGGGCTTCTTATTTTCGTCGGGCTCTAAAATTCCCTCTGGACATACTCCCATGCAAATTGCTGCTGAACAAGGCGCACATTTAGCGTAATCAATTAGTATGCGTGCTTTTGGTTTGTCCATGTAAGCCAACAAGTCAACAATTAAATAAGTGCCATGAATATATTTGTTGCGCGAAGGCTGAACAGACATGAAAATCGGGCTAGTTACATATGCTCCAGAAAAAGTTGAAGGTTATGACATTCATGTTTACTATTCTAAATGGGCGGATGGACAATCGTTTCCTGCAGCAAAAGGTATGCAGAACGATGTGACCTGTTTTGTTGACGCTAAAGCTATCCGTGATGATCCAAATTTAGTAGCGGTCTCCGATACTGGTCCTGCACTAAGAAAAAACCGAAAATTTAACTCACCCTTTGATTATGTCTGTGCAACTAATCCCGCTTATCAAGAAAAACTCTTTGATTACATAAAAAATCTCAATAAAGAAAACATTGAAGGTGTAACTCTTAATCTGTATCATTTTCCAGAACAGGGATTCTGCACCTGCCCCCGGTGTAAAGAGCAATGGGGAAAAAGCGGTTTAAACTGGACTGACTGGAGAGCCCAAGCAATAACAAGTTTCCTCAAAAACGCTAAGGCCCTCGTTAAAGGCACATTCGCAGTAGAAATGTTTCCTGATCCACTTCTAGCTAAGGAACGATTCGGGATAGACTTCGATGCTATCGCCGAGTTAGTTGATTACTTCCATGTGCCTCTCTCTTCAAGGGACTATTTCACAAACTACTGGGTTGATCTGCTTGCTAGAGACTTTCTTAAGATACTCAAGAAACCTGTGGTAGTAGAGCTAAGTGGTGAAATGCTAACCAACGAAAAAACCGATGCGCTCCTAAAAACCGTGGCATATCTAAGTAGACATGACCTCATGGGCGTCTTGCTTTTAGTGCATGACTCTGAAAACGCCCGCCAAATCGCACGTTATGCGGTACATAATAATGACTTCCGTAATTGGGTTAATAAAAACGAATTTGAAGAAATGAATCGGATAGTCGAAAATTGGGAAAAAATTTTTTAATCCATTTTTTAGTGTATTACTTTCAAGCCCTTGCTGGAGACTGCGAAATTAGTATAAGCGAAAACTAATTTTGAATTTTTTTCCTGTATTCTCTAAGTTTTTCCATATCCAAGTTGGTGGTTATTACGGCGTCTTCAATGGCATCAGTTACTTCTTCATTTATTCCCCAGGGCGTAATAAACGCGCTTCGGCCTCCTCTTGCACTACTGCTTACGTTACCGACTTTTACGACATAGATCCCATTTTGAGTTGCTAGCTTCTCAGTTAAGGGATGGCCTTTAACGGCTGGGTGTTTTCCCATGGCTGCAACGGGTAAAAAGACCAATTCCGCACCTAAATTCACCACATCCTTGATTGTTGGTGCATCAAACATGTCAGCGCATACCAGCAATCCGACTTTGCAATGTTCAGTGTCTAAGACAACTGGTTTATTTCCTCGACTTACTCCTGCTTCTATTTCGACAGCGATGGGATTGCGTTTATGATATTTACAAATGAGTTTACTGTTCTGCCAAATGGTGCTAGTGTTGTAGTATTTGCCATTTTCCTCTTCAAGTAGCGTGCCGCCTAGTATGTAAGCTTCGGGAAGTTCCTTGGATATTTCAGCGAGCATTTCAAAGGTTGCTTGATAAGTTTCTTTACTGATTTTTGCCGCATTAGTGAATTCTACCATGGAGTTTGGAACAGAGAAGTATTCGGGTAGAGCAATAAATTCGGGGTTTTGTTTTGCTGCTTTATGAATGCCTTCTTTGGCTGCTTTGAGATTATCTTTGAGGTTGTTGCGTATTTTTAGGTGAATTAGGCTTACTTTCAAAGGTTACACCTTGCCTATTTTTTTTGTTGGTTTGTTTGGAGTATTGTATAGACGCTGTTTAGGCCTTTTAAATGTAACTGATTTTTTTGCCAGTTATTTAATTCGTGTGTTCATTGTTTAGCTTAGTTTCCTCACATGTGTTTATTATTTCTTAAGTTTTGTATGCATATGGATACCCTTAAATAGAGCGAATACGACAAACTCAGATATTACGGGGAAAAAAATTATGGCGCTCACAAAAGAAGAATACATCAACATTATACCAGAACTCAGATCAATAATAAAAAATGTTATACAAAGAAACATGGCTGATGGGCTCCTCTTTTCAGCGGGAACCGACACTTCAATAATCGCCTACGAAGCGATAAAACATAATCCGAAATTAGTTGCTATGTCATTGGCTTTTAAACACGGTGAATCCAAAGATTCAAAATATATCAAAATAATGGCAGATTTCCTTAAACTCAATCACGAAACACACATCTTCGACAGCGAAGAAGCCCTCCAAGCAGCTCCTAAGGTTGTTGAATCTCTGAAAACATTCGATCCCATGGAAGTGCGCAACAGCTTACCCGTGTACATTGGTTTAACTTTAATGAAGAAAAAAGGCATAAAGAGCTTATTCACTGGCGATGGTGTTGACGAACTATACGGTTACCCCTGGTTGTTCCATCTTTCTGATGAAGAACTTCAGAAAAGACTCGAAGCCATGTGGGCAGAAATGACATTCTCATCAATCCCCATGGGAAAAGCCTTAGGTATAGAAATCAAACCCCCATTCCTCGATCCAGAATTCATGGAATACTCTAAGAAATTACCCCTTAAACTAAAAGTAAACATGGAAAACGGAGTAAAATTCGGTAAATGGATTTTACGCAAAGCATATGAAAATGATTGGCCCAGTGAAGTAGTTTGGAGACCAAAAGCACCTTTAGAAGCTGGCACAGGCACTGATATTCTGCGCACACACTTCAACAACCAATTCACCGACGCAGAATTTGAAGACCTAAAAAAACAAATCCTAGCTGAAGATAACGTAAAGATCCAAGATAAAGAACAATTAATCTATTACCAAGCATTCCGCAAACAATTCGGTAGACCCTCAGACGTCTACAGTAGCCAAGTCGGCGCCATCGAATGCCCCTATTGCAAAGGACACCTAAAAACAAAAATCTCCTTCTGCAAAATATGCGGAGCTTACCCAATCTAACCCCTTTTCTATTCACTAATTTTTTTATTATAATTTAATCCAACCAACCAACCAACCAAATTTTCAGGTCAGGATTACCTGAAAAAGGCACCTTTCAGGCGTATACACGAATCAGATCATATACTATACTCACATACTCAGAATAGGCTCAACTATAGTAAATACTCAATATAGAGTATAATCGGAATCGAGTATACGCCTCCTACTCAGAAGCAGAAAGCAATAAAGGGCAAGTATAGTCGGAATCGAGTATACGGCTATTTTGAAACATTAGTTGGAATCCCAAGAATTAAGGTTGGATAAACACAGACAAACTATTGAGATATTAATCAGTGAAGAATCCTTATTGTTTGCTAATTATTTGAGAAATGAAAGAAGCGATTGGTTACCCAGAGTGGTGATTGCTCAATAATTTGGCGACTGGTTTTTTCCGTTTCGCAATTGCGATGGCTAATAATGCGGTTATTGGTAGAATTGAAAGAATTATCCATGTTGAAAACTCTGGGATTGTTGGAGATGGGCTAGGGGATGGTGAAGGTGTTGGGTTTTGAACTAGGAACATGATTGGAACGGAAGTTTGATTGATATAGTAATAGTCAGAGTGCCTATACAAGCCTACTATTATCACGATTTTGTGGTAACCATTTTCTAAGCTAGAAATATCTACTAAATTTGAAAAAGTTGGGTTGATAGTAAAATTGCCTGCTGGAAGAGTATATAACTGGTCACTTGCAGATTGATTTGATTCAATAGCAATACGAGGACCATCATCAATACTATAAGCATAATCACCTTTTGGCGGTGGACCTACTGGAAAGGGAAAGTCTACAAAATCAATCCATGTTATATTAAATTTAAGAAGCATTGTGTCTGCATAAACTGTCTGGGTGTCTGGGCTATATATTGTAAGGTCAAAAGAAGCTGGGTTAACATTAGAATATGGTCCATAGTGGCTTGTAGTTGGTGTTGGGGATGGGCTAGGGGATGGTGAAGGTGATGAAGTGTTAGGTGTTTTTGGGGGAGTTGGGGTATATGGAGGAGTTGTCTGGGGGGTAAGGTCAGGTGTTATGGTTGGTGATGAAGTTTCTGTGGTGCTGTTTATTGTGAAGTGAACTGAGGCATAACCTGTGTTTGGTAATGTTGTGGTAGAGTTTGTTTTTGCATACATCTCTAAAAGGTGTGTCCCATTAGATAAGTAAGGCAAAGTTAGGGTTCCATTGGTTGTTTCCCATAATACGTCTCCATTGTATTGCAGTCCTGTTATTGTAATCTGAGGTTGACCATCTATACGGTAAGTAATAGTCTTAGTGTTAGTTGCAGAAAAGGTAGCTGAGAAATTTAGGATGAGATAATTAGAATTGTAGGTTTGGTTAGCTGGAGATATTATTGTAACTGTTCCATATGGAATAAAGTTAGCCTTAGCTAACTCAACAGTTTGCATGCTAACAACTAATGAGCTTAATAATCCAAAGATGATAAGTACTGCTAGAGCTAGTTTTCTATTCATTGTTTATCCCGCATCCTCTTGCATAATATCAGTAATGTTGTGGCTAGAACTAAGAGAACTGGTATCCATGTTGGATACTCTGGGATTGTTGGGGATGGAGTTAACATTGAGGTAGGTGTAGCATTTGGTGGTTCTGCGGGAGTAGGTGAAGTTGTTGGTTGAGGTTGTGTAACATTTTTCCATGACAATGGCGGTGGGATGGTAGGTGTGACTTTGTTTATTAGCGGAAAATTATCTACAATATTGTTATATACAGCGTAGGGTAAATCGCCTATTCCATCACCGTCTAAATCATAGCCGTTATAGTCACTCCAAAAATTTCCAACAGTGCCATCATCCCAAAAATTAGCCGACACACCAATTAGGTTACTGACTAAAGTTGGTTTTTCGAAGTTGTTTCTATAAAATAAATTGTTGAAAGTGTCGCCTACTATGTAGCTACTTCGGGCTACTTTCATGCCAGCGTCGATACCATGTTCACGTCTTAAACCGAATTCGACCACAGGCTTGCCGTTAGCGGCATGTACAACTCTGG
>CAZWRU010000056.1:0-8981 GCA_964636425.1 uncultured Candidatus Bathyarchaeia archaeon | reverse complement strand
AGAGCGGTTGTAGTCTAGCCTGGTTTAGGACATCAGCCTGCCACGTTGACGACCCGGGTTCAAATCCCGGCAACCGCACCAAAAGTTTACCTAAAAAGTTTAGTTTAAGGGTTTTTTTGTTCTTTAAGACGATTTATTTTAGGTAAAGTAGGGAATATTTTTGTAAGGTTGATTGATTCTTTGAGTTTGGGGAGAAATGATCATCCATACTGTTTTGTTGTCTTGGTAATTGAGAATTTTTTTAAATTTTAAGTTTCCAAAGGCTGATAATTAATTCAGGTAAACTTTGTAATGTTAATGGATGATGTCAAATATAGAAATTTGGTGAAAAAACTAATCCTCAAGATGGTTGCCTTTGTTGATTTGATGTGTGTATTTTGAAGAATTTGTTTTTTCATAGAAAACGATGTTGATTTTGCCTTTTTCCAGTTTTTGTTTAAATTAGTTTTATTTTTGCTGGTTGTTTGTTTAGTTTTTTTGTTGCTTTTGGTTATTTGTTTAGTTTTTTGGCCTATTTAGTTTTGATTTTTTATTTTTGTTTCGGGAAGGCTTAATTATCTCTTAAGTCTTGACGTTAAATTAGGAGGACTTTTGTTGGCAGGTGTTTTTGGAAATGTTTTTTTAGACATCATCTTGGCTATTATTTTTGGTGCCTTCGGCGGTTTTGTTGCCGAACTGATAGAGAATAAGGGGAATCTGAAAAGCATAACAAAGCCAACTCCGCCTGATACTACCTATAATTTGGGGCTTTGGTCAAATGTTATAATTGGTAGTGCCGCTGCTTTAGTGATTTTTTTCATTATGGCTGAAACTGATGTTTACAAGTTTGTTGGATCAGCGGTGCTTGCAGGGGTTGGCGGTTCAGCATTGCTGGTTGCGATTAAGGAGCAATATATCTCTTCGTTGAAAGGCAGGTTAACTGAGCAGGCTAATATGAATTCTGACAGGGGAGCTGATGCTCTTGAGAAGGCGGAGAATAAGTTGCGGGAATATAATGTGGATGGCAGAGATTCCTCGTTGGTTATTATGGCTAATGATGCGAGAGCGACTTCTGAAGCGATGCGGACAGAGATAGAAAGGATTAGAAAGGAGTTAAGACAGCTGGGTTGATTGTTTATGCTTCTTGTTTTTTTGAAATATTATAGGGGAGGTGATTGTGTTGAATAAAGAATGGATTAAGGTTAAGTCTGGTGCCGCAGAGGGTGCTGTTTCTTCTAAGAGGGTGGAGAAGTCTGGGATGCGTACACTTCGTTCTGCGGCTGTGGATAATTTGCGAAAGGAGTCTACGCGGATAGTGTATGAGGTTGGTGGAGTCTGGAAGGGTACTTTTGAGGTGGGCGCTAAGAGGTATGATACTGTTGCTGCGCCTGGGGGCGCATTAAGTACTGATGAGGGCGCGCCAGAGATTCCTCAGGAGGGCATCTATGTGGCTGTTGCTAATGGAGCGATTAATGTTAAGGTTAAGGTTGTGGAGCGGGAGATGACTGTTGCAAAGGGTAAGTGGATGCTTAAGCCGGCGCCTAAACCTATTGTTGAGGAGGAATACATTGAGGGTAAAGAGCAAATTAAACCTAAGAAGGCGGTGTATGATTCAGATAAGGAGTATCCAGGAAAGGATTTTGATTTTCTAGGTGTGAAGATGCTTGAAGGGATTCCCGTGGCGCATCTGATTGTATATCTTGCGCAGTATAAACCCGCTTCAGGTGTGCTATCTTTGGTTAAGAAGATGGTTCTTGAAATTAGTTATGATGTGCCGGCGGATACGGATGCATTTGTGAAGCGTCGAGCTATTGAGCCTACGTTGAGTGATTTGATACTTGATTATAAGAATGTGCAGGCAGAGGAAGAAACAGATTCAAAGGAACAAGGGTTTGAAGCAGGAGCTTTTTTTGGCGGAATTGACGGCAAAGACGGGCTATCTATGGATCCGGCTGGTACAGTTACGACTTACCCAGTTATGTCAACTACACCAGTGATTTCTACTACAATACCGGTGGTCACTACGATTCCGGGTGTAGTGTTATCTATCATTAAGCTGAAGAGGACTGATATTGCCAGTGAGTATGTAATCATTACATCTGGTGCTTTGAAGGCTTCTGTGGATCCACTGTTGAAGGCAAAGACTGGGTGGCCGCATTATGGTATGGTGGCAACGACGGAGACTATTGTTGCGGAGTTTCCTGCGGCGTCTTTGAAGGAGTCGATTAAGGCGTTCTTAACTTATGCTTGGAATAATTGGCGGGTTCCTCCTCGGTATGTGGTTCTGGCTGGGGATACGGATACGATTCCTGTGGATATGAAGACGATTGGTGGTGGTACCTATGCTTCGGATAATTATTATGCGGATATTTCGGGTTCTTTGGTTCCTGAGATTATGATGGCGCGGTTGCCTACTTCTAATGCGACGGAGATGTTGCAGATATGTCAGCGACTAGCTAATTATGCGAATGTTAGAGGCCCAGATTGGGGTGGTTGGCAGAGTAAAGCTTTGCTTGTGGCCTATCAGGCGGATACATACAAGGGTTGTTCAGATGATATTGCTACTGCTGTTGCGCCTAGGTTTTCTGTGACTAAACTTTATGGTGATTCTAGCACTAAGCAACAGGTTATTAATGCGATTAACGGTGGAACTTTGATTGTAAATTATCGTGGGCACGGGTCGAAGACTGATTGGTCGTCTGCTAATGGTTTAACGGTTGGAGATATTTCTGCTCTAACTAATGCTAATGCGCCTTCGCTAGTGTTTTGTATTTGCTGTCAGAATGGGTGGATTGATGATAATTCGCTTGAGGTGGTGGCTGAAACTTTCTTGCGCGATGGCAAAGCGGTTGCTGTTTTAGGTGCCTCTAGGAATTCTCCAACATATGCGAATAATGATTTTGATAAGTATCTGTTTCAGGCGATAATGGATGGCGAAACTAATCCAGGAGGAATTGTGAAGAGGGCAAAAGCGTTGATGATTGCTAATCATGCAAATTCTTCGACTCATGAGCAGGATGTGGTTATGTATATTCTCTTTGGAGATCCTACTGCTCCTGTGGTGAGTACGGTGGAGTTCTTGCGGGGTACATGGGATATGGATCATGATGGATGGCAAGGCGTGCTCAATATTAATCGTATTTGGCAGCACCGAATTGAGCGCGCTGGCAACTGTGGTTACCCAGTTTGGAGCATATCAGGAACGTATACTTCGGGAGGAAAAACCTATAACATGACGGGCAGAATCGGCGGATTGGATTCTAATGATTTGAATCCTGGTTGCAAACGTACAGATCATAGAGTAGAGTTTACGATAGCTTTTGAGGCTGCTAATCCTCAGAAATTTGTTGGGTATGTAACGACTTGGACTCGCAATATGATTGCTGGAATTACCTGGTGGGCTAAGCGTCCATTTGGGTGGTATGCAAAAAAACGTCCTGCTTGACTATTAGGAGGTAGTTTATGAGCAAATTATTTTCCTTTTTTCTTTTTTGCTCAAGACGGATTTTTGTTGTTGCTCGCGTTGGGGAGTTGTATAGTGAATTTGGTTCCTTTTTGTTGTTCGCTGGTGAAAGTTATGGTTCCGTTTAGTGCTTCTACGAGTCTTTTAACTACTGCTAGGCCTAGGCCTTGGCCTTTGGCTTTGGTTGTTATCATGGGGGTGAATAGTTTGGGTTTGATTTCTTCTGGGATACCTATGCCTGTGTCGCTGATGGTTATGGTGGTTTTGTCTTTTTGTTTGTTGTTGGTTATTGTTAGTTTGCCGCCTTTGGGCATGGCTTGGATGGCGTTGTTTATCAGGTTTGTTAGGATGCGTCTTAGAAAGGTGGAGTCGGTTTGAATTTGCTGGTTTGTTTTTGTTTTTGTGTGAAGTTTGGTTTTGATGTTTTTGGGTGTTTCTATGCTTTTGATTAGGTTGTCGATTGTCTCGGGTAGGTTGATGGTTGTGTATGTTGGGTTTAGGGGTTTTGCATAGTCTTGTAGGTCGGAGACGATTTTGTTGATGTAGTTGATGTTGTCTTCGATGCCTTGTATGCTTTCTGTTACGATGTTTTTTGTTTGGCATGAGGGCATGGAGGTTATTTCTGTTTTGAGCAGGTAGTTATCGCTCATGATGGCTTGTAGGGGGTTGCGTATGTCGTGGCCGACCATGGCGGCTGTTTCTCCGATGGCGGCTAGGCGTTCTTTTTCTTTGAGTTGGGTTTCCATTTTTTTACGTTCGTTTATATCGGTGTAGAGGGCCATGTCAGCGATATGTTTGCCGTCTTTGTCAAACAGGGGGGAGGCGTTGAAGGCGGTCCATAGGGGGGACCCATTTTTTCTGCGGAATACGCGTTCTCCAAATACGCATTGGCCACTATGGAGTAGTTTTCTGCTGTCTCGGATTTGTTGTGCTCCTTTTTCGTCAACGGCGAAATCTTCACCTGTTTTGCCCAGGATTTCATCTGGGGTGTATCCTAACATTTGGGCGAATAGATTGTTGATGAAGTTGTATTTGCCGTCGGGTTTGGCGAGAACTATACCTTCAGCCGCGGTTTCTATGAGCATGCGGTATTTTTGTTCGCTTTCGATTAGTTCTTCTTGGGCTTTTTTGCGTTCGGTGATGTCTTCGGAGAAGCCGATGATGCCGTTGACTTGTCCGTTTTGGTTGTAGCTGGGGATTTTGTCGGTTTGAATCCATTTTATTCCTGTGGGTGATTCGTAGGTTTCGATTATGGCAAGTTTTGGCTTTTTTGTTTTCATGACTATAAGGTCGTCGTTTTTCATAGCGTGGGCTATTTTTTTTGAGTACAGGTCGAATACTGTTTTGCCGATTAATTGTTCTTTAGTTGTATGGAGTGCTTTTGCGAAGGCTTGGTTTGCCAGTTTTATTTTTCCATTTTTGTTTTTGTAGAATATGATTGTAGGTATTGAGTCTAAGATGATGTTTAATTCTTGTTTTGCTTGTGTTGTTGTTTGTGCGCTTTTTTGGAGTTCTTCTTGGGCTTTTCTAGTTTGGGTTAAATCGTATATGATGCCTAGTATGTTTTTGAGTTTACCTTTTTCGTATTGGGGTCTTAGGTTGAATATGACGTGTATTTGGTGGCCGTCTTTGGTTTTTATTTTGTATTCGGTGGTTTTTGCGATTATTGCGCCTGTTAGAATCTGTTTGGCTCTTTTTTGCAGGTTGATTTTACTTGGTTGTTCAAGTAGGTCGTACAGGTTGAGGGTTTGGAGTTCTTTTATGGTGTATCCTATGATTTTGGCTGCTTGTTTGTTGATTCTTTTTATGTGGAGTTGGTTGTTTTGGAATTCGAAGAGGACGATCGGCGCAATATTTTTTAGGGCATCAAACAAACTCTGGTTACTCGTTTGTTTAATTTTATTTTTCATAAAGGCCAGTTCTATGTTATTGCTGTGATTATAAAAAATTTTCTTAACAAATGAAAACCCTTAAAGCAGTTTTTGTTTGATTTTATTTTGGTTTTGCTATTTTGTGATTGTGTTTGGGTGTTGTGGTTATGTTGGGGCATGGTGGGGTTGCGCAAGTGTTAAAAGTAACTTGTGCCGAGTTGAGGTTAGTGGATTTTTAGGAGAAATTGATATGAGTGAAATTAAAAAAAGTTTAGTTGATAGGTTTTTTGCTGTGGCTTTGATTTTGCTGTTGTTTGCTTCTGTTCTTGTGCTGACTACAAATTTCGCTGGGGCAGATATAACTACAAGCATTGATACGTTTAGTTTTATTTATCCGGCTCCGAGCCCGGTAGGTGTTAATCAGCAGGTTATCGTTACGTATCTGGTTGATAAGGTTAATCCGATAGCTTTGATTCGCTCTGACTTTTTCACCGGTTTTATGGTGACAATTTCGAAGCCGGATGGAACCACTGAAATTATGGGTCCTCTTTCGGCTGATTCTACAAGTGCAGGATGGTTCGCTTATACGCCGACTCAGGTGGGAACTTACTATTTTAAGGTTAGTTTTCCGGGGCAGTGGGCTAACAGTACCGCTGGGACGATGACTATGTTTGGGCCTGTTCTTGAGAACACTTATCGCTGGTATAAGCCTTCGGAGAGTGGGAATGTGGCTCTTGTTGTGCAGCCGAATGCAGTGGAAAGGATTCAGAGTTTGCCTTTTTCAACAGATTATTGGACTACTCCGGTGTCCGCTGAGAATAAAGGGTGGAGTGCGTTTATGGATAACTGGTTGATGGTGGGTTATGATACGCCGAGTCGAGCGTTTAATGGTCAGATTGCTTTCTCGCCGTTTTCTAAGGCTTCTGATACTGGGCATGTGCTTTGGGCTGAACCGATAACTTATGGTGGGATGGTTTCTAAGCAGTTTGGTGACAAGAACTATTACACTGGATTAGTGTATGAGCAATTCTATATGCCGATAATTTTGAGTGGAAGAATCATTTATGTGGATCATGGGCCGACTGCTGGTAGTTCAATGAGTACACCGGTTAATAATTTTGGGACGCGCTGTTTGGATCTGTACACGGGCGAAGAGATCTATTATCTTACTAATGTAACGATAGATTTTGCTCAAACCTTGTTGATTGATACGCCCAATGAGCATGGGGTTTTGCCTTATCTGTGGACTGCGCCTACTCCGGGTATTGTGGGTCCTGTGAGTGGTCCTATGACTTGGGTGATGTATGATGGATGGACTGGTAGACAAATTGTGACTGTTAATAACGCTTCTCCGGGTACCACGGTTTTTGGGCCGAAGGGTGAAATCTTATCCTACACTTATGATCCGATTGGTGGAACGTTGAAGATGTGGAATTCTAGTAAGTGTATCTTCAGGTCTACTCCAGCTAACATGTTTAGTGGTGGAGGAGAGGATGCTTGGAGTCCACCAATTGGAATGGTTGCGGATTGGAATTTAGGCATAGAATGGACTGTTGCGGTTCCTAATTTGAATGCGGTGGGTATGCCGTCGATACAGACAGTTAGCATCGCTGATAATGCTATATTGGTTTCAAGTGGTTCTTTGCTGTTTCCGAACGATCAGACTAGTTATCCGCCTACGTATACTGATGCTGCTTTTCCCGCGTTGATAAATAGGCAGAGTGATGGCAGTTATCCTGCTTCGGTGTCTCCGCTTTGGGTTAAGAATCGGGCGGATATGAATGGCTGGGTTGAGCTTCATTTTAACATAAATGAGGGCATGTACAGTCGGTTTGATGACGCTAAGCAGGTGATTCGCACCTATAGTATTCAGACTGGTGAGGAGCTTTCCGTAACTGATTCTATTGCTAATCCGCCGAATCTTTGGGCTGTCTTTAGTCACGGTGGTATGGCTTATGGCAGGAACTATATCTGCGGATATGATGGGGTTGTCAGGTGCTTTGACGGACGAACTGGGGATCGTTTATGGGAGTACACTTTGCCTAGTGCTGGGTTGGAGACTGCTTATGGAACTTATCCGATGTATGCTGGAGTGACAATTGCTGATCGTAAAGTGTATGTTTCTCCTGATGAGCACTCGCCAGATTCGGATATGTGGCGAGGAGGCAGGCTGTATTGTATTGATGCAGACACTGGTCAGAAGCTGTGGGCGGTATCGGGCTATTATCATTATCAGACTATCTCAAACGGTTACGTTACGGCTGTGAATTCTTATCTGCAAACGATCTTTACGTTTGGTAAAGGGCCAAGTTCTACTACTGTTTCGGCTCCTCAGGCTGGTGCAGTAAAGGGAGCTGCGGTGATGATAACTGGGTCAGTGCTTGATCAATGCGCAGGGGCTAAACAGCTAATCAGTGATGGGAAAGTTAGTGCTGTCGCGGCTGTTTCTGATGAATCTCAGGATGCTTGGATGGACTATTTGTATATGCAGCATGCAAAGCCATCTGATGTAAAAGGAGTGCAGGTTAAACTGACCGCTGTAAACTCGGATGGTCAGTCTACTGAGATAGGATGGGCAACTACCGATTCTAATGGGAACTTTGGCTATGCATGGACACCAACCAACGAGGGTACATACAAAATCGTAGCGAGCTTTGCGGGTACCAAAGCATATGGCAGCTCAGAAGCCTCAACCTATCTGACCATAGGGTCCTCAGCTGGTGTGGGCGCTACTTCATCTGGAACGGACTTTTTAGTGCTGATTGCCGTTGCGATAATCACTTTGATTGCCGTAATCATCGCAATCCTTCTGCTTCTAAGAAGACGATAGAAAAACTAGCTGCGGAATCCCCTTTCTTTTTTTCTTTTTTTAGTAGGTGGTTTTGTCTTAGGTTTTTATTTTGAGATGATTTCTAATAACTTTGAGCTATTGGGTATTTTTATTTTCATAGTAGTTTTTGTAGTAATGGTTTTGATGCGGGTAAATCAATCTTTGAGGTGTCCCAAAGTATATGGGGGTCTACTCCGAAATATTCGTGAACGAGTTTATCACGCATGCCGCTCATTCTTTTCCAGGCAATTTCTGGATTATGCTGCTTAATTTCTGGGGGAATGTTTTTTGCGGCTTCACTATAACTGTAAAATTTCTTACAACTGCATCTATTGTTTTGTTATCTTTGGAGAACTGCTCAAAAGTGATTCCTTCGAGATATTGGTCTATTCTTTCGATCGCGTCTAAAATGTCCTGAACGTATAGCCGAAAGTCTGCTTCACGCATACACCGTCTCCTTTAAGATGCGATCTTTTAACATGGGTTTTAGAGCATCTTTAGTAACAAGGTCAACTTTTATGCCTAGTTGCTTAGACAAGAATTCTTCAAGCTCTAAAAACTTGAAAAAGCCAATATGCGCATCTTCAGAGAATGTGACTAAAATATCGATGTCGCTCTTTTGGGTTTGCTCGCTGCGAGAATAAGAGCCAAAAACTCCTATAGTTTGCACTTCAAATTTTTCTTTCAGAGTGGGCTTTAGAGCTTCTAATTTAGCTCTTATCTTGTTTAGAGTTCTCATAACTATTAATGCTATTATATCCGATTCTATTTTATATTTTGGGTACCTAGGTAAGTTTGGGTGCTCGTTAATCTTCGTTTTTTCGGAAGGTTATATTCA
>CAZWRU010000055.1:0-9571 GCA_964636425.1 uncultured Candidatus Bathyarchaeia archaeon | reverse complement strand
GCTTTCAACTTTGTAGTTTTGTATGGTAAGTTAGGGTCATCACTGTAAATTTTCAAAATTTCCTCTCCTGAAAAAATTTAGAAATTTCTTTAACAACAAAAAGGGAAGGAGGCTGCGGAGAACAATCAAACGTGGCGATGACTTCTTTGTATCTCGCCACGGGGTCTAGGTTCAAATCCTAGCGGCCCACCAGAAAACCCACACACACCACAGTTTTACAACGATTACGTCTTTTTTATTTTTATAAAAATTTGTTTACAAATATCGGAATTAAATCGATCTAAGATAAATAGCGAATGATTAAATCCATAATTTAAATCCTGCGTCTTGCGGACTCCAAAAGATCATTGAGCATATATGACGCGTATATTTGCAGGGTTAATCCAATCTCATCAATAGAGTTGTTTCCATATTAATCCCTGAAAATTACAGAAAACTCACGTGCACTTTAACTCTATAGTCATCAATAAGAATATGGCCAAAAGGAATACTGCCGAAACATCTATTTGCTTATAATTTTCATATGTTTACAGTGAGAAGTATGTTTAGTCTCGAGTTGGGCTTAGGGCATCCACGCCTTTTGCACACCGATCTAAATTTGCTGATACAAATCATTACTTTGGCGATATTATTTATTAGCTTATACTACAAGAAAAAAGGAAAAATAAAACTGCATGCGACCATCATGGGAACAGCAGTTGTGTTGCATCTGTTTTCTTTCATTTTGGTTATGGGGCCTTCATTTGTACAATCTGGCTTTTTTGTTTCTGGACTTGATTTTCTAGGGGTTCAGACCGCCTGGGCACATATAATTCCTGGATCGTTGGCTCTGATACTCGGAGTGTATCTAATTGTGGTCTGGGCGGTTAAAGCTAAGGATGTGGCTCCGTGCTACAAGAGAAAAAAGATTATGGATGCCACAATCGCGCTGTGGCTATTTTCACTGCTCTTTGGAATACTGACGTACTTTCTCTTCTATGCGTAAGAAACTAAGCCAAATTCAGGCTGCTGAAAATACCCGTGCTATTAAAAATCAACCTGGATCATCGAGGTGAGAACACACACATTTACCACTACTGCAAATTTTTCTTAAGTATATCGGCTGTTTTGATGAAAGTCTGCTTCAGAGTGTCAAAGTATCCTTTCCACCATCGGCAACGGTGGTTCTGTCGGGCACTTTGTATAATCATAGTGTTCTGTAAACGTTGTTGTGCTTCTTTAAATGTTCAACGACTCGAGTGTAGTTCTCTAATCTTTTCAGCCTTGCGTAGACTAGTACTCTTAGTGCTTTGACTCTTTCAAACCTCGAATTTCCCGCTCTCTTAGGCTCAGCTGGAACGATTGCTTTGTTAACCAAAAGCCTAACGACCTCATAGGTTTCCATAAAAAAATGGGGCTAACTAGATTTAACATTATACACACACCTAAGAATACAATAAAAATTCCGTAATGCTTCTTAAACGCACACTAACCAATTTGGTTTACTTTCTCGTTGATGAAAATATTCGGCACAAGTACTCTTAGAAAAACTTATATTGATTTCGTATTAGCTTTACTTGTGACTCCAGCTATGAGTCGTAAAAATTATACATGGGTTATCTGCTTTTGCTTTCTATTTATTTCTGCAAGTTTGCTTGCTCAACAACAAGTTAAAGGTCAATCAGACGACTTTGTTCTAGAGGCAGAAAAGCATTGGGATACTTATCGCGTAGGCGGCACTTGCATCGCGGGAACACACAATGTTTTTGTCGGAGATATTGACAATGACAACGAAATTGAAATCGTAACAGGCGGCTCCACATATAATATGCTTCCAGACGGCACCACTGCACCCAGAGAAGCACCTTTGAGAATTTGGAACTGGGATAACCAAAAACTAACTCTTGAATATGAACAAAACTGGCCGGGCAACATCAACTGCGTCTACGCCAACGATGTTGAAGAAGATGGAAAAGTTGAGCTTATAATCTCAGGAAACATTAGGAACGACACAGGAACCTTTTCTTCACTAAAGGTCTGCAACTGGGATGGCAAATCTTTATCGTTAAAAGCAAGTGTTGAAGGGGCTTCTACAAGTGATGTTTTTGTTAAAGATTTAGACTCAGATGGCTTAAAAGAAATTCTCACTGTTGGGCGCTTTAATGTCACTGGACAATATGTGGGTGCTAAGCTTAGTATTTGGGACTTAAAAGATAATAATTTAGTGCTCAAAGATAGTGAAGTATGGTGGCTTTCTAACGTAACTAGTGCATCTTCAGTTTATGCTGAAGATTTAAACAACGATGGGAAAGTTGAAATTATCACAGCAGGCTATGTGTACCATCTTTCAAATAGTAGCGGTCAACTTAGGGTGTGGCAATACGAAGAAAAAGGGTTAACTCTTAAAGCAAGCCAAGAGTGGAAACTAAAAGAAGACGTTTACGCTTTAACAATTGCTGGCGGCATTCAGGGCAATACAATAGTTAATAACTTAAAAGTAGGCGATGTTGATGGCGATGGCACTATGGAAATAGTGACTGGTGGATTTGCTTTTGATGGCGAAAATATCAATGCCCAACTTAGAATATGGAATTGGAACGGTGAACTCCTATCTTCGGAGACGAGTAAAGAGTGGGTTACTGATTATCTTACAGAAATTAAAAGCATATCATTAAGCGATGTTGATGGCGATTCCCAGATAGAGATAGTTACTAGCGGAGTAGTTGGGGCTAAAGGAGGCTTTGCCAATAGCGCAACAACTCCTGAGTTGGCACAGCTTAGAGTGTGGAGTTGGGATGGAAAAACTTTGACTTTAGAAAATAGTAAGGACTGGACTATTGATGAGGGCGCTTGCGCTTGGAATTTAGCTACCGGAGACATCGATAAAGATGATGTAGTTGAAATTGTCACCTTAGGCTGTACGTATTTTTCTAATCTTTGTGATCCTGATATGCGAATCTGGTCTATCCCAAGTGAGGAATCTTTTTCAATTAACTATTTAGTACTTGCTACCATAGTAGTGATTATTGTGGCGTCAGCTGGGTTGTTGCTTTTGGTGAAGAAGTGGCGTAGATAAGGGCAGATGGATTTATAATCAGCTGCCGGAAAGGCAAAAACGCGGTTTAACCATCAAATTATGACACACATAAAATATTGAAAAATCTTCCAATTAAATAATAGATAAAAAGATATCACAGATGATAGCTCACTCAATTCGCTTTGATTTTTAAAGAAAAAAGGATTTTTGAAATTATGTTAGAATGGTGCGAATATTCCTATGAAAACCAGCCAAGATAGCATCGTTTTTGCTGCAAAGCTTAATATTATGTATGCTCTTTCGCCGTATAAGTAGTCTTTCCAGCGACCTATTCCTTTGTATTGTAGAACCATGTTAAGTGCAAACACATTAAAAACTGCGAAGTATATGAAGAATATCAAATAGACGAATGTGGGCGGATTAGTTCCAGTAGAAGTTATTGCTGCTGCGAAATAGGCAAAAAGCACTATCCAAGGAATACCCCCAGAGATGCAGCCAACTAAGAAAGCCGACCAAGAAGTTTTCTCAGTTTTTTGGTTAATGACTTCCATGTAGTAACCGAACATAATCATCATCGCGTTCAAAGTAAAGATCATCACAAGTGACCAGAAATCCCAGACCCCAACAAACGTAGAAATTAGAACTATCATTATCGAACTGGAGAATGCATATTCAAACCAGCGGTATGGATTCATTCCTTTCTTTAAATTTTCATTATAGCCTTTGTTTTTCGGAAAAGCTATTAGAAAATGCGCTAGAGCAGAGAGCAACGGAAAAGAAGCGACTATCACGCCTATGTAGCCTATGGTAAATAATACCTGGGGGTTTGGAACAATATCAAATACTACAGGTGGTCCTTGGGTTATGCTGAATTTTAAGTAGAATGTGTAAATGTCTCGGTCCCATGTTATGAGGGTGCCTAATGAGAGCATAAGTAATCCCTGTATGAGGTGTAAAATTCCCGCGCCAAGGTTAAATTTTTTTAAGTATCCAAACGAGATAGGTGATTTAGCTATTATCTCTTGTCTTTCTTTATAATTCAAAAAATCACCTCCTTTATTAAAATCAATTTTAGTAGACCTTGATTTGTATTTGTTTTTTTTATTTTTAAGCTTAACTAGATAGAATTAAAAAGAGCGTTTAGTTGGCAATTATAATGGAATTTAAATCATAGCTTTAAAACTTTTTCTCTGACGTTGAACACGCAATAGAGATGGGCAGAATGCTTCAGGCTGGTTTTCAAAGAACTGATCTGTTATACAAATACATTGTGTCTGACTACGCAAACTACTTTGAATTCTGTTCACTTCAACAAGCCTTATTACTTTAGTGAACCATGGGACTCAGCCACAGCCAGCTCGTCGATTTCCAAAACGGACATAGATACTTCATTACTAAACTTGGATATCACACTAAAGCTTATGCACAAAGCTAAGCCAAAAAGCAAACGAGGCAATTGTAAGTATCCATAACGTGCACCTGAAATGGGACGCTTATTTTTCCTAAAAATATCATGAACTCTAAATTCCTCTCTTTTTACCTTTTTCAAATATTGAATTACAGACCTTATCCCAGATACTTAAAAATTAAATATGAGAAGATTACATTGAGGATGTGATGAATTATCATGACGAACATACTTAAGATTGAAGGCGTTGGCAAGGTTTCCGCAGAAAAACTATTTGCTGCTGGTATAAAGACAACAGAAAAACTTCTTGAAGTAGGATGCAAAGCAAAAGCTCGGGAAGAACTTGCTGCCAAAACAGGCATATCCGTTAAATCTATTCTGGAATGGGTTAACCGTGCAGACCTCATGAGAATCAAAGGCGTTGGCGAAGAATACTCAGACCTCTTGGAAGGCGCAGGCGTTGACACGGCAGTAGAACTCGCTAATAGGAAACCCGAAAATCTTCATCTGAAGTTGGTGGAAACAAACAAAGAAAAGAAACTTGTCCGCCAATTGCCGGGTCTAAAACAGGTTCAAAGCTGGGTAGAAAACGCTAAGAAACTACCTCGAAAAGTAGAATACTAATCAATCTTTAACACACGGTATTTTTTTACCGTATATTTTTTTCTACAGCAACAATCTCGTACAAACAAGAAAAATGGAGCTATCAATCGTTTCTATCTTTGACTTTAGTTGCGACTTTTTTTTGTTTCTTCCACAACTTTTGGCCAGCTTTCTTTAAGCCATCGCCTATTTTTTTCTTTGATATAGTACTTGTAAATTTGAGGTGGTTTATTTGCCATCAGTGGCAACCAGTTCCTTCAGATGAAAATGTGTATACAGGTATGCTTATCTACCTAATTAATACATAAAATTAACGATGACAAAATGAGTAAAAGCACGACCATAAGAGTTTCTACGAAAACTGCAGAAACACTAGACCGACTGCGCGAAAAAATCGGGGCTCAAAGCATTGATGAAGCAATTCAAACGCTCGTCAAACAGCAGCGAAAGGTTATCTTAGAAAGAACATTCGGTGCAGATTGCAACCGTATCAAACCCTTTACGGAGGCTGACCGCGGTGAAAATCGTGACTGACAGTTACGCTTGGATTGAACACTTTGTGGGTAGCGAGAAAGGAAGAAAAGTGATTAAAATTCTATCTGACGCTGAAGAAGTTTATACTCCTGATATTGTTTTAGCGGAGATAGCCCGCAAATACATTCGAGAAGGTGTTGATCCTCAAATCGTTAACCAGCGGTTAAAAGAAATAGTTGAGGCATCTACTGTTGTTTGTATAAATACTAAACTTGCAGTTAATGCAGCGAAATGTTACTTTGAACTTGAAGCTAATGCAAAAAAACTCAAACTTAATACTCCAAGCCTTTTTGATAGTATCGTGTTAGCGACAGGTAGAATGTTAACATCTAAGGTTCTAAGTGGCGACCAACATTTCAAGAACTTGCCTGATATCATTTGGATCTAATAATTTTTCTCAATCCCAAGTATTTCATCGTTACTACATAGTTTCCATTAGAATCATTCTATGGTGCATGCGATTCTGGGGTCAAACTCCAGCGGCTTCACGCATTGATAGAGTTTATCTACCTCAAAGAAGCTAAACCTGAAAGTAACGTAGAAAGTTAGCTAAACTCGGATTTGACTGCCTGCGGCGTATTCTTCATTTGATGCTTGTAAGGACATCCCATGGTGAGTTGCAGTAGCTCACTCTTCTAAGTAAAAAACAACTGGAAGAACTGCTTACAAAATTTTTTCGCTAATAAATGCAATTCTTTTCACATAACAAGTGAGTAGCTAGAAGCTTCACCTGCTGATTACTCGCTTGTATTTGGTAATGGTGTAGTTTACAGATACGTTTGGCAGGTAGTCGTTGCAGACCCCATTGGTATTCAGATTCCGCCTCCTGGGCTTGTCTTGATTGACGCTGCCACGGGCGAGATAGTTCCTAGAGTTCGGCTTTGAAGCGAAAGATGATTTGAGCGTAAGCGTCTTTCGCTAAAAACGCCCACTTTTTGCGCCTAACCTTGATTTTGAAATTAAACAGGTAATTATCTAATCCGCCAGAAACAATCACTCCTTTTTTTGACAGTTTTGCGTAGTTTCCTCTAGAACCCCTCACAAGGAAAATTGAAAGTCTTGTTGGTAAAATTAATATTTCGAATAGGATTCAAAATATGCTGAGGTGAGGTTGTGGTAAAAAAGAAGACGACTAAGGGAGTTTTTGCAGCAATGCCCGAAGAAGGTAAAAAAAGGGACGTAACACAAAAGAAAACAGTATCCAAGACATAATAAACAGGCAACAGACACACAAGCAGCTGTAATTCTATTTATATAGAGACTCGGCTGATATTTTCTCAAGCTTTTGATTGAACTTTTCTCGGCTTACTGCATTTTAAAGTGATTTGATTGTGTAGTTAGTCTTTTGACTGCCGTGAGATTATTTTGAATATTAAAATTTGAGGCGGCTGCTTTTTTTGCTATATCTTAAGATTAATAGGTGCGCCGAAGCTGAAGTTGGTTAGGCTGTTTTGAACCATATTTAAAAAGTATCCTCGCTATTACTTAACGTCTAAAAGTGCAGTCTTGAAGAGGAGTTGAGTACACTTCAGACCTACCATAGTTGAAATGCTTGAAGAAAACGCCCGAGCATACCCTGATGATGTGGCGTTAATTGAACTCGCACCCAGCCGGAACTTCCGAAGGCAAATCAGCTGGAAAAAGTTCAACCAGCAAGTTAACGGCATCGCTAATTACCTCCTTCAAAAAGGTATTGGAAAAGACGATAAAATAATCCATTGGATGCGTAACTCCATCGATTGGCTGATAAATTATTTCGGCATCATCAAAACTGGCGCTTGGGTAGTGCCGCTGAATTATCGTTTCAACACTCGGGATTTTAGGTTCTGTACCGACATCGCGGAAGCTAAGGTGATAATCTTCGAGGAATACTTCCTTAAAACCGTACAGGAAGTAAAACCACCCTCAATCCAAGAATACATCTATTTTGGACCCAACCTCCCCAAAGACATGACCAGCTACGATGAGGTTATAAAAACAGCCAGTACCAACAACCCCAAAATAGATTTGACAGCCACAGATGAATGCGGCTTATACTTCACATCAGGCACCACAGGTGATCCTAAACCGGTGCTGTTAACCCATAAAAATATGAGTTACGCTGCAGAGGTCGAGCAAAAACATCATCACCAGACACATAACGACAATTTCATTCTAATGCCACCACTGTATCATACCGGCGCCAAAATGCACTGGTTCGGCAGCCTCCTCTCTGGTGCTAAAGGTACAATTTTAACTGAGTTTAGCCCCAAAAACGTTCTGGACGCCGTCACTAAAGAGCGGGGGACTATAGTGTGGTTGTTGGTGCCATGGGTTCATGACATTTTAGTAGCTCTTGATAGAGGCCAACTGAAACTCGAAGATTACACCCTATCCTCTTGGCGTTTAATGCACATTGGAGCTCAACCGGTGCCGCCGGCGCTTGTGCAACATTGGCGAGATTACTTCCCCAACATGGCCTACGACAACAACTATGGGCTAAGCGAAGCCACTGGACCTGGGCCAGTTCATCTGGGGCTTGATAATGAGTTTCGGCCGGGTGCAGTAGGTAAAGTCGGATACGGCTGGCAACTAAAAATCGTTGACGTCGACGGTACGCGTGACCTTCCGCAGTTTATGATCGGTGAACTGTGTGTCAAAGGAGACGGCGTCATGCGTGAATACTACCAGAATCCCGAGTTAACCGCGAAAACCATAGTAGACGGATGGCTTCACACTGGCGACATGGCCCGCATAGACCAAGACGGCTATGTCTATTTAGTTGACCGCAAAAAAGACCTCATTATCGTCGGTGGCGAAAACATTTATCCTATTGAAGTAGAAGACGCAATCCATAATCACCCCAAAGTGTACGATGTTGCTGTCATAGGTATTCCTGATGAGAGGCTAGGTGAAGTAGTTGGTGCTATAATCGATGTAAAACCGACTGAAACCTTAACTGAAAGGGAAATTCAGGCTTTTCTTGAAACTCAGCTTCCGAAGTATAAGCGGCCTCGTAAAATTATCTTTGACAAAGTTCCACGAAACCCGACGGGAAAAATCGAAAAAACCAAATTACGAGAAAAACATGCAAAACTCCCAAATGCTTAGCATCTTATTCTCTAAGATAGGCCTTCCAGAGAGTGCTATGTTGACCTTAGAAAAGGTAAATGTTTTTCAAATGTTTATCAACCCGCAAGGTAGTCGTGCAATTAAAACTTGAAATGGGGTCTCACGTTTGAGGGGCCTTGTTTGATTGGCATAAATTTAATATGTTGGGTAAACATTTACTATATTTTGGTAAACAAATTGTGGTGTTAGGTTTGCCCCTCCTCTCAAACGACGAAGCCATCGTATGGCAAGAATTCCAACAAAACAAAAACACCAGCCTAATTGCTCAACAACACACAGCTCAAGACTGGACCCCCGCGTACGTCTCACGTGTACTCAACCGAGCAAGAGAAAAAATAATCAAAACCCTAAAAGAACACGCCAACAGCCACCGTCTTGACATAGAAACCCTACTTGACTACAAAGGCCTTCTAATTGGCTATGACTACCAAACCAGTAGCCAAGTATACATTTTATATACCCAAAAACAAGGCATTATCGTCTGGTATAAACACAAAAGCTACGGTGGTAACCTGTGTCCACAGTGCCCAAAAGAGCAGGAATGCCGCGAAGCACTTGACACCATAACAAAAGAGTATAACATCCAATTAAGAGACTATGAAATAAAGCTCAACATGACCGAGCAGTCTATCGTCATTTTTAACAAACTCGCAGCTAAAGAATCGCCTCGCTACAAGCGCAAAGGAGGTGACTAAAAAATGGGAAAAGTTGCTGATGAAAAAGTTATTCGACCGCCAGTTCAACAAATCTCCAGCGGAACAATATTCAAGCCTTCTCAATCATACCTTTACAAGATGCAAGTTCAAAACATCGTTGCGTTCTTGCTAATTTGGCTCTCCGTCATCATCTGTTTCTTAGTGATCGCGTTTCTGTCCCCATTAGAATCAGGTAACGATAGC
>CAZWRU010000054.1:2700-9621 GCA_964636425.1 uncultured Candidatus Bathyarchaeia archaeon | reverse complement strand
AACAAATGATTCTTAAGTACATACTCGGTTGTTGCGCCGAATAACATTTTATTTTCATGTTTGGGTAGCGTATTTAGCATCGATATTAATTTGGGACTTAGCTTGCTAAAGATTCGCGGGTTACTACCTTTTTCGGGATTGTTGCACAGTATGATTTTCCGTTCTAAATCTACGTCCTTCCAAGATAGTCGTAGAGCTTCTCCTCGTCTCATAGCGGTTTCTTTTAATAATTGCTCAAAGGCTCCGAGTGGGCTAGGTGACGCTGCTATAAGATCGTCTATTTCTTGCTAAGTTTTTAACTGATATTGGATCAGCTAGGGGTGCGCCTAAAGTTTCAAGTGTTCTAAGACATGAGCTTGCTAGTCTGCGTGTTGCATAGACTCGGCCTTGTTTTTCGAGGTAAAAGAGATATTCTAAGACTTTTCCGTTTGTGGTTTTCACATCATCCGCAACGGTTTTATTTCTGTTGTGGAATTCATTTTTTCGCTTTCTTCTACTTCTCTAAGCGCATAATGGATTGAAGGATTAATTGTACTTCTACATCTAATATAATTTTCCGAAAACCTAGCTTCACAAATGCAACATTTAAAACGCTGTGTAGATTGGCCATTACTGAGCTTTCGGTGTCCATTCAAGAAAATCTTATCTGATCCACACTCAGGACACATATTCATCTTAGATTTTTTTTATTCAAAAAAGAAAAAAGTGTTGAAGTTTATCTTTTTCTAAGTAAGAGTACTGCTATCGCTATTGCTATTATGATTAGGGCGGTAGCTCCAATAATGTACAGGTCTAATTGCGATGTTGCTACTGTAGAGGTAGTTGACACTTGAATCGTAGTTTCTGCACTAGACCAGTAATAAGCATCATTTCCTTCAAAGCGCGCAAATAAAGTATATGATCCCGCACTACTAGGCGACCAGTTATAGCTGAATTTCCCATAATCATCAGTCTGTACTGCTGCAAAATCGTGCCAGGTTCCATCTTTAAGGTAGAATAGGACAACAGAAGCGCCCTTAACTCAGGGATTTTGAATTTCTGGATCTCAGGTAAAGGAGTTTTTTTCTTTGAGGAGCAGAGTCAATCCCTCAATTAAGTTTATTTTTGCTTGAAATTTTAGTACCTCTTTAGCCTTTGTTGTTTCGCCATAACTATATCGGATATCTCCGATTCTAGCAGGTCCATATTCCACCTGCAATTTCTTATTCATAACTATGCCAATAGCTTCGGCAAGTCGATTGATACTTATAGGTATTCCCGTGCATAAGTTGAAGACGTCTTTTTTAAGGTTTGAAGCTTCCACTGAGCTGATTAGCCCTCGGACAATATCATTAACATGAATGAAATCGCGGTTTTGCTCGCCATCCCCCTCTATCAGTAAAGACTGGTTATCAAGAGCTTTTCTTAAAAATTTTGTAATCACTCCACTGTAAGGGCTGTTCTCATTTCTTGGTCCATAAACATTAAAGAATCTTAATGCGATTGTTTCGATATTATAGCAATCAGAGAACGCGGTTAGATAAGCTTCAGATGCAGCTTTAGATGCAGCATAAGGAGATATGGGATAAAGAGGAATATTCTCTGTTATTGGAAGAGTTTTTGCCTCACCATAAACAGAGGTTGAGGATGCAAAAACAATCTTTTTAACATCCTTTTTTACGGCTTCGTTTAGTATGTTTAATGTCCCAGTCACGTTAACATCATGTGTTAAAACCGGATTTTTTACAGACTCAGAAACATCTATTAGAGCCGCCAAATGGACAACAGTATCAACTTCATTAAGAGCATTAGAGACATCAGTTCTATTTCGGATATCACCATAAATAAACTTGAAATTAGAACAATGCCTTACATTATTCAAATTCTCGATTTTCCCGGAACTAAGATTATCTAAAACCGTAACAAAATAGTCTTTTTTTATTAAAAGCGGAATTAAATTTGAACCGATGAACCCAGCACCACCGGTAACTAGAATTTTTTTCATATTATTCACATAGAGTGTAAATTAGCAATACTTAAACCGTACGATAATAACAAAGTTCAATTTAGAAATTGATACATGAAAAAAAATAATTTTTCATCATTAATTAAACCGATAGATTGAAATATTTAACCCTCCAAAAGACATCAAATACGCCTGGTGGTTAAAGATTGATTCCTATTAATATGCCGAAAATAGGTGAAGAAGAGATTGCGGCTGTTATTTCTGTTATGCGCACTGGCATGCTTACTAACGCTTTAGGAGCTGGAGCTAAAACTGTAGAGTTTGAGAAGGACTTTGCTCAATTTGCTGGAGTAAAACACGCAATCGCAGTTAATACTGGTACTGCTGCTTTACACGCGGCAGTTTTGGGGGCTAAGATAAAATCAGGCGATGAAGTAATTTTGCCTAGTTTTACCTTCGTTGCTACTGCAGAAGCAGTGGCATTAGCTGGAGCCAAACCGGTATTTGCGGATATTGATCCTCAAACATATACTCTTTCACCAGAAGCAATTAAACAAGCCTTGACCGAAAAAACTAAGGCTGTTATACCAGTTGATTTGTATGGATTACCCGCAGATATTAAACCGATACGAGAAATTGCTGCTCAGCATAACTTAATCATTATTGAGGATTGCGCACAGTCCCACGGGGCAACATATGTAGGCAAACCAACAGGAGCCCTGGCAGATATGGCTTGCTGGAGCCTATATGCAGCTAAAAATATCGGAACAGGAGAAGGCGGCATTGTTACAACAGATCATGATGACTTAGCAGAGCTAGTCCGCATGGTTAGAACACACGGCGAAAAAATTAAATATACATCGCTTATGCTTGGCTCGAATTATCGTATGACTGAGATCCAAGCAGCTATAGGGATAATTCAATTACGCAGACTTCCGGAATTTTTCTCCAAGCGAAAATCGAATGCTCAAAAACTAAGCAAGATATTGCAAGTTACGGATAAAATAGATTTGCCACCTTCCCCAGCTAATCGTACTCCTAGTTGGTACTTGTATACCGTACGCATACGAGATGCAACTGAAACGCGACGTAACGATTTAATAAAGCAATTGCGGGAAAAAGGTATTGGAGCTGATGCGTATTATCCTACTCCGGTTCATCATATGCCTTACTATAAGAGTTTTGGAGAAGTTAACTTGCCAGAAACTGATAAAGCCGCAAAACAAGTCATATCATTACCGATCCATCCAGGGGTAACCGAAGACCAGATAAATTTCATAGGACAAACATTTCTGCAATTATTATAGGAAAAATTTGAATGCCTAAAAATATGATTAAAGGGAAATAATTAGATTAACTGAATTTACTTTACTAAAATAACTCTGAATTTATGATTTAGTTAAATCGTAAAAAAAGTATTCAGCGTAATTTCACGACGTTAGGAAACTTGGCTAATAAATTAAACAGAATTTTTTTAAGGTATGAAACCATAAAGAAACTGTTAGTTATGTTGGAAGATATTGGAATAATAATTATTGCCATTGTTGCAGTTATCGCAGTTTTACTTGCTTATTGGGTAGTTAAACAAAATAGAATTGAGAATAAGAAATCTATGCAATCCGTTCTTAAACTATGGGAAAGTCAACTGCTTTTAGATATGCTTAGAGAATATTCCAGTGATACAATGTTAGAAGCTGTGCAAACCTTGAAGAACTGGCAAAAAGAATACGGGGCTTCGTATAAAAACGAGTTTGCAGAGCACTATAGAACTAAGGACTTATCAATTATACCGATAAATCGCGCGCGTCAATTGGTGCTTAGTTATTTTCTTAGAATGTTAAAACTTTACAGTGGTGGTTACGTTGGAGAATCATTTTGTAATATAATAATCAACAACTACGGGACAGAAGTTCTTTTTGAAGTTGTAGAACCATTCGAAGAGATTGTTGCACAACTTGATCCAAATAAAGCATACGATAAAGATGCTTTTGATAATCTTCGCAGATTATATCAGCAAAAAAGAAAAGCCTAAGACTCTGCTTTGAAAATGCGCATTTAATACTAAAAAGTAGCTACTGGAAAGATTATAAAATTTTGTTAAGCAGAGAATGGCGTAATTTTTAGACAGGAATGAGATAATTTTCTATTTGGAAATGTGCAATAGTGACGTATTTAACCTTAAATAAGAGTTGAAAATCAAGTGTTAAGACGTCATATATAATCAAATCAGCTATACGACCATATTATGAACCCTTAATACCAAAACCCTGAACATAGCCTTATTCAGTAGACTAACAGGAGAGACAGATAAATGACCGAAGAAACATTTGATGAAAAAAAATTAGGCCAGATATACACAAAAGTAGTTGAAAACGCGAACAAAAATACAGCGAGAAAAGGCTTTATCAAATGTCCGGTTTGCAATGAAGAAATCCTAATGATTCCAACACTCAAAGTAATGCAAGAAGCAATTGAAAATCATGTTCAGAACCATAAAAACCAAATGGAAAAAAACAAAGCGCTAACTTATCAATCACCAATATTTATTCGACTTGCATTAATGAAACAAGTCATCTATCATGTCTACAAAAAATTAGACATCTGAATTTTTTCTAACAGGAATTTCCAGTCCTTTTTTAAATGTAATATCTAAAATAAAAAATGTAAAACCTTTTTTAAGTTTAAGATTAATTTTCTTTTAAAACGTTTAACTCTTACCCCACAGAAAATCAGCGTAAGCAATGCAATTACTCCAGTCAATATAGCCATGAAAAAGATCCAGCTATTATGCAGAGAGGAAATCCCTGTTGCGCAAGTGAATAATAAGGCATTTGAGCCACCAATTGGATGTATAAAAATAACAAGGCAAAAAATTTTTTTAAAATATCCCTTAAATAAGTGGAGCTAACTTCCTATTTGACTAGCCTCTGCAAGGATTTTTTGAATCAAGTCAGTTTCAAGGTTATTCTGCTTAAAGTAGCGTTCTTCAGTAGCAATTTTTCTTTTTAAGTGCTCGTGGATGTGATTTAAAATCGCTTTGTCCATTGCTTTTAAGTCGGGTAATAGTAGAATGTCTTTTCCGCAATCACATTTGATTATAGGCATACGATTCAAAGATTGGATGTATTTATTGAGACGCATTACTTCAGACATTTTATGCCCATCCGACCATAAACAGACCAACAAAACCTAAAAAGCAGATTGCAAAAATAATAATATTTCCAAAATCGACACATCTACAACAATAATAAACAAATTAGAAGTAACCAGACTAAAGTGCCTAAGTCAATTAGGTAGGTGCTGAAAAATTAAAATTTAAATACACATAACGATTGTCATACTCAACCCTATCCGTTTGGAAATTATAAACCCATAATTCCAACAACAACCTATATGGATAACTGAAAGAATCCGAATCCCACAAAGCACCCTTATTAACATTCATACTGTTACCATCAATTGAAATGTCATTTATTATGGCTTGATCAGCAGACGTTAATCCCTCAGATATTGAGAAGGGCAAAACGGTCTCCCAAGTCTGATTGTTATCTACAATAAAATTATATTCATAAATTGCTTTTTCTAAACTTGATTCACCTGTTTGAGTATTAGGTAATGGATCAGAACCACTTAACAATTTCACGTATAAAACGTAGTAAGCGGGAGTGCCCAATCGATTTCCAACTCCTACATAAACGGAATAAGTCTGCCCAAGTTCAATGGTATATGGATAATTATCAGTCAAATGATTAGAATCTAATAAATAAAGCTCAGAGAATTTTTCTCCTAAAGGAACAGGGATAAATTCAATCAAAACAGGAGAAGAGAGTAATAATAATCCGATTATTCCAACCGTAATAAAAATCAATCTATAATTATCAAGTTTCATTGATTTTGCACCTCAGTTACTTCTGAACTCATCTTTTTAACGTATCTTTGTTTGAACCAAGTCCAGAGCAAGAGCAAAACTATTATGAAAATAATGCTACCGATTATGGATACTCCACGAATTAACCACAGAGCAGATTGACTTGAATTATAAGCAAATAGTTTCGCATTTTGGGCTGCAGTGTTGACCTGCTCAACTAGTAAAATCACACCTTCTGATTTAATAATAACAGCATCAAAGTCGTTTTGAAGATATGCATATTTTGCTTGCGTTAATAAATCAGCACCATTGTTCAATTGTTCAATTAGATTAGTAATATTAGCGCCAGCTGTTTTAGCGTCATAGATCGCATTAAAGGCTTCTTTAAATGCCATATTTGCAGATTCTAATTTTAGATAAGCTTGATCAGATTGAGCGAAAACTGGAGTTATACAAAGAAAAATTAACCCGAAAATAATGAAACATGCAAAAAAACCTATGGATAATCTAAGTCTTTTTTTCATCAAGGCTTATTCCTGCT
Organism: uncultured Candidatus Bathyarchaeia archaeon; assembly: GCA_964636425.1. Taxonomy (GTDB): domain Archaea; phylum Thermoproteota; class Bathyarchaeia; order Bathyarchaeales; family Bathycorpusculaceae; genus JADGNF01. Next base: position 3,267 of record CAZWRU010000054.1, on the reverse strand, counting down.
AAATCAGCTTTATTAATAGTCATTAGCGTCAGGTAAAGTTTTCAAAGCACTTAAAGTTAACTGACCACAAATGAAGATAATCTTGCCACTCAGAAGCAAGAAAATCCAATTCACATAGATAGAACATATTTGACGTTTTAGATTTTAAACACAAAGCTTTGTATGACAAAAAAATAGGCGTAAACTAAATAACACCTCAAAAAAATTACGTTTGTTTTAAAATAATAAAACAAAGATATTATCAAAATAGCATAAAATATTCTTTACTTGTCATTTAATATTATTTTAGCAAATATTAGTAGATGAATTACGCAACTTTTCGATAAGGCCTTTATATCTTTAAATGTATTTACGTAACCAAGGAATTTTTTTTAGTTTAATTGCTGCAAAAGTGGCTAGTGCACTAATTGGCAACAACACAATCAACGCGATTTGATAGTCAGGAATCCCAGAAGTTCCAGGAGAAACGCTAGGACTAAACGAAGGAGAAGACGTCAAACTCGGACTAACCGTAGGACTAAACGAAGGAGAAGACGTCAAACTCGGACTAACCGTAGGACTAAACGA
>CAZWRU010000054.1:0-2600 GCA_964636425.1 uncultured Candidatus Bathyarchaeia archaeon | reverse complement strand
AGGAGAAAATGAAAAAGTAGGAATAGGTATTGTAGGATGAGGAAAAACTGATGGCGTAGGAGTAAATAAGGGTGCGTTTAATAGTATTTCGCCAGAATACCCAGATAAAGTCAGGGTTAATACTTTGGTATTGTTAAGAAACCAAAAATCATCGGTTAAATAGATAGTAACAGGATTTTCAGAAGGATTAGATAATACCTTACCGCCGGTAAAATCTCGCATGTATATATTCTGTCTTATGTAATATGAGCCAAGTGGAGACCCTATATTTGTTTCTGTTATCGAATGCAATTCTGGATCAACGACAAAAGAAGAATCTATGTTCCAGCACCAATAAGAAATTGGGCTATTTATACCCAATAGAAAAGACGCATAAGTCCATTTTAATATCCTGCTATCTTCCTCAGAAGATCCGGATACTGCAATCATAAGTTTTCCCTCCGAAGAGCCCTTATTTAAGTAGTCTATTTGAGAAGAAAGCACTTTTGTGTAAGAAGAGGAATCTTCCCAAGGGGCATGGAAGTAACCTTCAATTAACATGCCATCAGCAAATTCAAGATAATTATAATTCAGATGTTTAGGAGCCCACCCGGCATCAGTGTTGATAATAAGTTGTTTATCTGAAGGCAGATTTGCTTGTATATACATAAGCATACCTAAAGTGGAAGAATACCAACGACTAATTGTTTCAAAGCTCAGAGTTTGACTGAAAACCTCTTGACTAAGTTCAGCTGATACATCATCGGCAAAAACGCCACTATATTCAGGAGAAGCAGCTAGCTTATTAAGTACATAAGAAAGCCAGTGTTCTCGCCATCCAATATGCCCTACATCCATTAAATAGGTTCCCCAATGATTGTTAATTATTCTGTTACCATTAACATCATGTACAAACCAATCTTCATGAGAATTAACTTCATTCCAATCATCAAAGTAAGTATTCATATATTGAATATTTTTATAACCGAATATTAGAATCGAACTACTTTTTCCACGTAAGTCTTTCATCCACTGACCATACGGAATATAGAAATCTGTTCTTGATTTATCAAAATCAACAATTAATAAATCATAGTTAGCCCCAACAAAAGCAGTAGCTTGACTATTCCATTCGTAACCATAAACTATTGTAGCTTTCTTAATTGGAGTAAATTGAACCTCAGATGAAGAAGAAAAATCCTGAAAAGAGATTACAATAGAAAATGCGAAGACGCAAATAATTCCCCAAATAAGGAAGCTTTTCAATGATTTAATTCCTCTAACTACCATTTCTTAACCAAGCATATTTGCATATGCAGATGCTTATCAACTCTCAGGTTTCATTAATAAATAATTCTCAAAAGGTTACTGTTATACCATAATAAAAAAAGGAACAATAATTAGAAATTTTTATTCTTAAAAAGAGGGACAAATAAGTCAGCAGATGCATATGAAAAATAATTTAATCGAAACAACAAAAAAGAATTAATAAATCGTATTAAACCTAAATTAAAAAAAGAAAAAGAAATTGATCAATTTTTTGTATTTAATTGATCTAATATGTCAGTACTTCTCCCGAGTAGGCTCCTATGGTTATGCTTGTTACTCTTGTGCCTTCGGGGGTTTTGTATGTGCCGCCTAGGTTTATGGTGTATGTGTTGCCTGAGGGGTTGAATATGGCTTTTCCGTTTGTGTAGTCTCGCATGTAGACGTTTTGGCTTTGATAGTAAGAGTTGGTTGGATTACCAATCGGCGTATCCATGATGGGATAATAACCATGCGAACCATCCGAACTATAGTAATTGTTGAATGCCCAGTACGCATTAGGCCCATTTTTAGCGAGGAGGAAACCTGCATAGCAGTATTTTACCATCCGCGCCATTGCTGCACTATCAGAGGACACAATAGTTCCTGAAAGGCCTATAACCATTTTTCCTGCTGCTGAAGTTGTCGCCATGTTATTTATTATTGTCATTATTAGTGCTGCGTTTCTGGTTCCCTGCGTATATACGCCCTCCCAGCTGCAGTGTACGAAGCCTTCTAGCATTTGTCCGTCGACGACTGATACGTAGGTGTAGCTGTTCCATTCGTCTGTGTTTATGATTACGAGTTTGCCGGGTGTAATGTTAGCTTTGATGTATTGTAGCATTCCCAACACGTTGCTATGCCAATTGTTGTAGACTGAAGAAGAAACGCCGCTAACATATCCATTCAATGAGTTCCATACATCGTCTACAAATACGCCGTCAAATAAGCTACCCATATAACTATTTACATTTCTGACCCAGTGTTCGCGCCAACCAGAGTTACCTACATCCATAAGATACCAACCATATAGAGAGTTCTGGATTCGGTTTCCGTATATGTCGTGAATGAACCAGTCTTCGTGTGTGTTGACCTCTCCCCAATCTGGGAAATAGGGTTGCATTGCAAGCAGGTCTTTATAGCCGATTATTTTGATGCTTGGATTTTGCGCTTTAATACTCGAAACGCCATAGGTACTAAAATCGACATCAATAAGATCAAAGTGACTAGCTATATAGGAAATATCAGTTGATGTCCATGGTCTTTCCGCATAGATAACACTTGCAGTATTTATTGTTGAAGAACTTGATGAGGTG
>CAZWRU010000053.1:0-9643 GCA_964636425.1 uncultured Candidatus Bathyarchaeia archaeon | reverse complement strand
CGAGTAATCTCTTAAAAAGTGGTAGCAGCAAAGAGTTTCATTTTCTCTCCTGAAAATCGCCCGCCAAAGCCCCAGCAAACCCAATATGACTCTGTAGAAATACAGAATTTATTCCGATTATTTTTCCTAAATATTACTTATTCTTGACTATACGGATTCCCAACTGCACTAAGGTAAATCGTGCTCTCTTCTATGCCATCTATCTGTAATATTTCGTTGATTTCGTCGTCAAAGAAAGCCCCTATCTGACATGACCCTAAACCTATACTTGTGGCTGATAAAGCTAGGTTTTGAGCGATATGTCCTGCATCAACGTATACGTATCTGTAGGCTCTTTGATTGTATTTCCAAGTAGACCTTAAAAAAATGGCTGTCCAAATAAAAATCACTTGAGCATCAACGCACATTTTTTGGTCCAATGCAGAACGTGCAATTTCTTCACCTAACTCGCCAATCTTTAATTCCTCTAATTGGTTTTGTTCAATGTCATAATGATATAGTCCATTTTGCAGTTCTTTGACATTATTTATTACAATGTAGGTTTCGATTGGATAAAGCGCTCCAGCTGAAGGCGCGGTGCGAAATTCATATACTTCTTTGTCTTTGCGAATTCCAGTTGATGCCCAAAGTAGAAACGAAAGTTCTGTCATTTTCATCGGTTTATTTGAAAAAGAGCGAATACTCTTGCGATTCTTGAGTACTTCAATAAACGGGCTAAGCGCGCGAGATTTGACAGAAAAATCCATAGTCAACGGGATTCTTTTTGTCTGATATTTCTTGTAGGTTGAGGGCTTTTTTGACCAATCTAATCCATGTCCAAAACGTTCGTCGCGATTGTACTTTGTACTTTGCTGAAAAAACTCTCCTACTTTACCGCTCAATATCATTTCCTCAAAGAACAAAAGTAAGTTTATTTATTTTAATAATAAGTTTAGACGCAGGCATTTTTTTCAGAATTTTAAGAAAATTTATCCAAATATTAAATTTTGTCTAGATTTATAGCTGTTGTTGACTCCTCTAGGAACTCAAAATTATTTACTTGAAAAAGGTGACTTTCACAGTTGCAGTCTGAACAGCCAAATCCCTTAACTGGGATTCCCCGTTGGGATATTTGATTGGCGGTTGTGCATTCTTCTTTTTTTTCAGCTTGTTTGTAGAGGATTTTCTTAATTTTTACGGATTTGTTGTCTAGAATATAATCGATGTGCCAAAATTTGTTTTTCTCTTTTTTAAAATGCCGTTTTACTCTTTGCTCTAAATTTTTTTGTGCGGATCCAACATATGCATAGGTGCCCTTCTGGAATATTTGGTCTCCTAGTGCGCCAATTCTGATTCTGATTTGTTTATTTATTTCGATAATTAAAATATAAATGCCTTCCAAGAAGTCAACCAACGTTTACGCTATTTTTAAGTTTAAACACTTGTATTTTATAGCTTGAGTTGTTTCAAGATGTCTTCAAGTTCTTTGAAATTCTTTACTATAATGTCAGTGTGTACTACGATCCATGGGCTTAAGCAATCCATTTCTGAAACTAAAATGATTTTCTTTCCTTTCTTCTTAGCATAGAATAACTCCATGCATGCTCCTGCTGAAAGTTTAGGCAAATATACAATCATAAAATCGCAGCGCTCAGCATCATCTAAGTCTCTTTGTACAAACTCGCTAGGCGGAACTTTTTTCCACCAGGTCGGTTCCTCTTTTCGATAAAGAACTTTTTCACGATTCCACGGATCGATTACTTCAAAACTTAAGCGTTTGCATATGTCTGTGATTATCTTTCGATACTCCTGCTCATTTTCCACGCCCTGTATCGGCCCAGCAATAAATACTTTCTTCATTGAATTAAATTTAGCTTAATCTGATTTAACAATTTCCTTTCAAATTGAATCTAACAGTTCCAGAATCTTTGTAATGTTATTTGTTGGGGACATGCAAATTTTATTACGGCAAATATATGCAGTAATTTTTCCACCTATTTTTTTGTAATTTGAATCCTTCTCTTTGCTGGGTACTTTGAGCGAAACTACTAGATTAGGTCGATATGTTTTTCGTAAAGCCGATAGTATATCTTGCGTTTCTTTTTCTTTAAAATCTCCCACAATAACTATATTGCTTGGCGATCCGCTGGCGAAGTCAATACCAGTCAGTGCGTAAGTATATGCTGTAGGGGCTGTCTGTATTTCTTTAGAGAACAGGCTAATTATTTTAGATGCCAACTCTTCATATTGTGTATTGTCTGTCAGATATGCTAAACGTAATAAGTTTAGTAGTGCCACCGAATTTCCTGATGGTACTGCGCCATCATAAATCTGTTTTACCCTAATCAATCCATTTTTTGAATTATCTTGGGTAAGATAGAATCCTCCATTATTTTGATCCCAAAACTGTGAAATCATAGAGTCCGTTAAGGAAATTGCTGCTTTCAGATACTTCTCTTCGAATGATGCTTCAAATAACTCGATTAAACCAAAAGTCAAAAACGCATAATCATCTAAGAACGCTTCAATGGTTTTCTCGCCTTTGGCAAAACAATGGTACAATTTTCCATTTTGATCTGTTAGATTTCCTAAAATGAATTCTGCCGCTCTTATAGCTGAGGATAAGTACTCCTGACCGTTGGAGATTTGGCCTGCTTTTGCGAGAGCTGCTATCATGAGCCCGTTCCAGTCCGTTAGGATTTTATCATCTTTTGTCGGTGCTATTCTTTGTTTTCTCGTTTCAAAGAGGGTATTGCGGATTCTACCCAATCTAACGATGAGTTCATCAATCGTTAGACCTGATTCTGATACAATCTCCTCTAACGGTTTAGGCATATGTAGGATGTTCAATCCGTTTCTTCCTCGGGATGCGGGATCATAATAGTTCCCCTGCGCTTCTATTCCGAAAAGCTGAATTGCTAACTCAATATCCTCAGAAGGAACTGTTTCTCGGATTTCCTGTTTTGTCCACAGATAGAATTTTCCCTCTTCCCCTTCGGAGTCTGCATCCTCAGATGAATAGAAACCCCCCTGAGGTGAACTCAAATCCCGAAGTACATATTCTATCGTTTGTTGGGCTGTTATTTTGTATTTTACAGTACCCGTAACTTGGAATGCCTCAACGTAAGCGAGCGAAAGAAGAGCTTGATCATAAAGCATTTTCTCAAAATGTGGAACTAACCACTGTGAATCTGTGCTATACCGATGAAACCCAAATCCAATTTGATCAAACATGCCTCCCAGTCGCATTTGCTGCAGCGTTTTCTCTACCATTGCTAAAGCGTTTTTCTCTCCAGTTCTCTTAAAGTATCTTAAAAGGAAAAGAAGAGAATGAGGTCTAGGAAATTTAGGTGCATCACCAAAACCCCCGCTTTCGTCATCAAAATCCAATACCAGTTTCTCATAAGCATCATCCAAAACTTCTTTTCCCAAATTCTCACCTGGGCTTCTTTGTTCAGCTGCTGTTATTCTACTTAAAACGTTATCACCCGTCAATTCTATATCTGCGCGTCGGATTCTCCAGATTTCCATAATCTGTGGAACTAAATCTAACATTCCAACCGCTCCAAAACGATTGTTCTTCGGAATATAGCTAGCTGCGAAAAATGGCTTTTTACTAGGTGTCAGTAACACGTTTAGCGGCCAACCACAACTTCTGCCCATAGCTTGACAAACCGCCATGTAAGCGGCATCAATATCTGGCCTCTCTTCTCTATCCACCTTGACACAAACAAATGCCATATTCATTAAAAAGGCAACTTCACTATCTTCAAAACATTCCTTCTCCATAACATGGCACCAATGACAAGACGAATATCCGATAGAAACAAAAATCGGCTTATCTTCAGCTATAGCTTTATCGAAAGCTTCTTGACCCCATGGATACCAATCGACAGGATTATGAGCATGTTGAATCAGATATGGGCTTTTTTCATTAATTAATCTATTAACTTTCTTTCGATTAAGATTTTCCTTTTCCACATAATCCTCTCCAAACAAACTTTCCCAACAATGAAATAATGATTTTTTTTAAGCAACTTGACCTACAAGTAACTACTTTGAAGTTAGACTTAGAAAGTGTTTCTGTATTTTGCCATTCTTATTCATCCGCATTCAAATTATCAATTATTTTATACTTAGGTAAACTAGAACTGAAAGTGCTATTAATTCAAATATGTCTGGCAATAAAATGAACCATAACACAAATGGTCCTAACCCAAACATTCCCGAGCCAAACATTCCTGACAAGAGTGGGCTTGCTGCAACATCTTTAATCAAAAAGACTGAAGCAAATAATAGTAATCCTACTGTAAAATTTGAGCGTGTTTTAAGGTAAATACTCACATAAGTAATTAGAAGCACTATCAAAAGCACTATATTAATTGTATTAAACACCGTTCTTGTTACATAATAAAGTCGCATATCTGAAAGATTTACTTCTTGTCGATTTGGCGGAAAAGGGAAAACTTCCTGTGGAGGTTGACTCATAGAATAAACCGCATAGATTGCCACAGCCAAAGTTAATACTACAAAAGCTGCAAGAATAATTAGGAGTTGTTGTTTTCTGTTCATATGCTTTCCCTTCATTTCCCCTTCCTTTTTTACTTTTTCCAGATTTTCTTCAGAATCTCTTCAAAAACGCTATAGTTATCTTCCAAGCTTTGGGAAAGAAAATAGGTTGCTCCGTACTTATCTCCAACTGAAGTAACGATTCGGTTCTTCTCAAGAACCTCTAGATGATATCTTACAGTTTTGTAGTCTACTTTAAGCGCGGTTGCTAGTTGATTTGCGTTTTGAGGAGTTTCATGAATGCTCTTTATTATTTCTGCACGTGTTGCTCCACCTCTTGTACCTGCAATTAACCATCCAAGCAGATACTTTAGTGGGCGTGTGGCTGCAGACATTCATTTTTCTCCACTGAGATTCTTACCTCATTCTGCAGTCAATTAGTAAATAAAGTTGTCTCTTGCAAGGTTATTGGCATTATTTGATTTGGGATAAATTTGGGTCTGATTCTGAAAAAATGTTTTAAATAATTTTATCTTTTTTAGGGTGAGAGTTAAACCCAACACCCTACTCTCACGGACTTGTAAGGTTCGAAAGCAGAAGAATTGCTTATTTTTGCTAATTCTGCGATAATAGCCTTACAAGTTCATATTAACAGGAAATACGTGTCTATAACTTTAGGCTTTTATTGTTCGGTTTCTGGCTTTCTTTTTGAAACCTATTTATTGGCTGTTGTTTTTCGCTATTCTTATAAGTCGAAATTGAGGAAATGTATTTTCTATGAAAGCCGAAATCGGAATTATCGGAGGAACAGGTCTTTACGACCCAAAGCTTCTTAAAAATATCCAAGAAATCGAAGTTAATACTCCTTATGGTGCACCTTCAGACGCTTTTGTAATCGGTGAGCTATCGGGTAGAAAAGTAGCCTTTTTAGCTCGACATGGCCACAAACATACCATACGACCCACTGATGTAAATTCACGTGCAAATATGTATGCTTTCAAGAAACTCGGTGTTCAACAAATTCTAGCCGTTTCGACGGTTGGTTCTCTTAAAGAAGACTATAAACCTGGTGAAATCGCCTTTGTTGACCAATTCATAGACAGAACTACTAAACGTGAACAATCTTTCTATACACAAGGACAAGTTTGTCACATTTCTGTTGCTGATCCGATGTGCCCTGAAATAAGAAAACTCTTGATTTCCACAGCAAAAGAAGCTAAAATTAATGCCCATCCAACTGCAACATATGTTTGTATAGAAGGTCCAAGATTCTCTACAAAAGCCGAATCTAAGCTTTTCCAGCAGTGGGGCGCAGATTTGGTGGGTATGACTTTAGTTCCTGAGTGCGTCTTAGCAAGGGAAGCTGAAATTTGCTATGCTTCTATGGCTACTGTTACTGATTATGATTGCTGGAAAGACCATCCCGTAACGACTGAAGAAATCGTAACCACTATGAAGGCAAACATCGAAAAAGTAAAAGCTATCCTCACCAACGCCATCGCAATACTGCCCAAAGAGCGAAACTGTGACTGCAAAAGTGCATTAAAAAATGCATTAGTCTGAAAATAAGAGGTGAAGAAGTTGAATCTAAAATCAAAAATTAGGCGTATACCTGAATTCAAAGGTGTAGTTTTCTGGGATATAGCTACTCTGCTAAAAGACAAAAATGCCTTTAAAGAAGTTATCGATAAATTCGTTGAACATTACAAAAATATAAAAATCGATGTTGTTGTGTCTAATGAAGCACGAGGCTTCATAATCGGGGCACCATTGGCTTACGCGCTCGGAGCAGGTTTTGTTCCTATACGGAAAAAAGGTAAATTGCCTAGCAACTGCGTTCAACTAACATACCAAAAAGAATACGAAGCAGATACAATAGAAATTCAAGAAGACGCAATTATCAAAGGACAAAAAGTGCTTATTATCGATGATCTATTAGCGACCGGCGGCACAACAAACGCTAACATTGAACTTGTAGAAAAACTTGGCGGAAAAATTATGGGCTTAGGATTCATAATAGAACTTGACTATTGTGGTGGCAGAAAACTCTTAGGTGACAAATACGAAGTGTTCTCATTAATAAGATATGAAAACACAAATCCCTAACTTACTGTCTTTTTTCTTTTTTAAAAATTTTTCGGAATTCAGCTATTAACTAAAAAGAAAATTTTTGGCAATACCTGATTTTTATTAAATCAACCTGAATTCACAAGTATTTTTATAGCGATTTTTTATGTTTCGCCTTTTGTAATATCTTGTTTGTCTTAAACTTTAGATAATGTATACTGAGATGATTACTTTTTTTAAAATTTTTAATTAAATCTTCAGATAATGCCAATTATTTTAAAGTAAATGTCCTTATTTACGAAAATTTTAAATGCAAACTACATCGAATAACTGTTTCAGTAAAAATTGGAGAGAGATTAAAAATTGAAAATACAATCTAACAATTTGTCGGCAAATAAGCTGGCAAAAAATAAAAAACGATTCGCTGCAGTACCGTTGCTACTTTTGCTCTTGGCTTCAGCTGTTGTAATTTCTTTGCCTATGGCCACTGCTCACACTCCAGCATGGAACATTCCAACCTTTGCATATCTTGTAGTTTCACCCGATCCTATAGGTGTCGGACAGACTGGCTTTATCGTCATGTGGCTCGACAAAGTTCCCCCCACCGCAGGCGGAGTAGGAGGGGATCGATGGACTGGCTTTAAAGTAGAAGTAACGAAACCTGATGGCACAAAGCAGACTCTTGGGCCATACATCTCTGATGCTACATCTGCATATGCTACATTGTTTACCCCTGAACAAGTAGGCACATATACATTCGTTTTCAGCTTTCCTGGACAAACCGCTAGTCTATACCACCCTGTTACAGGTATACCTGGAGTAACAGGCGCTGCCTCCTTTGGTCTGGATGCATACATCGGTGACTATTACATGCCGAGCAGTACCTCAACAACCTTAAAAGTACAAGCAGATCCAGTAACAAGTCCACCCTCTTATCCACTTCCAACAAACTATTGGACACGCCCTATTGAAGGACAAAATACCGCATGGGCAAGCATCGCTTCAAACTACCTGCGCGGAGCTACAATTTTTGATAAAGTCCAACCCAATGGCCGAGCACCTGATACACCCCACATAATGTGGACAAAACCATTAGAGGACGGAGGAATCGTTGGCGACTCAGCTAATTACTTTATCCCCGACATAGGCTATTACACAGGTCTTTCATATGAAGGAAGATTCGGTAATCCTATCATAATCAATGGCAGACTCTACTATGATACCCCATTAGGAAACAATCCCACTAGCGGTCCATATACTTGTGTTGACCTGCGAACTGGCCAGACATTATGGACTAATAATGCAATTTCACCTACCTTTGGCATGATTTACCTATATGAATCAATGAACCAACACGGTGCCATGAATGGGTATTTAATCCAAGCTGAAGGTGGAGCTAGCTTCTTTGGTCCGCCATCTCCAGCAAAATGGGTAATCTATGACTCCAGAACAGGTAACTGGCTATTCAACATGACCAATGTTCAAGCAGGCTACGGAGCGGGCTTCCTAGGAGGTTACGGTAGTGGCGCAAATGGTCCAAGTGGAGAAGCACTGGTCTACACACTTGGAACTGGCTGGTTAGCTATGTGGAACTCCTCAGCAGCTGCAAATACTCCGCTAGTATCAGTGCCTGGAAACAGCACAGATGCGTATCAATATCGTCCAGTAGGTAAAAATGCCGATATGTCGAAGGCTTACACATGGAACGTAACTATTCCCGCGGTAGCTCCAGGATCAAGCGTACTGCGTGCTATACCCGACGATTTACTGCTGCTTAGCACTCCAATGTCATCATTCGTTAGCTTTGGAACTCCAGACCCATTCACTGTAACTGCAATTAGTCTAAAACCTGCAAACAGAGGCCAAATACTCTGGACTAAAGCCTATCCAGCACCTCCAAACAACATTACACGTGCATTCGGCACAGTTGACCCTGTAACTCGCGTTTTCACCATGTCCGATAAAGAAACAATGCAGTGGTCAGGTTTCAGCCTTGACAGCGGTAATCAGCTATGGGGCCCTGTTGGCGACTTTAGAGACTTCCAATACTACGGAACAGTTTCTCACCCTCCTGCACCAGGTTTTGCAGCCTATGGCAACCTATACGTTGGTGGCTACGGCGGTGAACTAATGTGCTTTGACCAGCAAACTGGTTCCTTAAAATGGAAGTATAACGACACTTTCAGCGGCGACCAAACACCATGGGGACTCTACCCGCTTTTCATAGGTGCAATTGCAGATGGCAAAGTATACTGCCTCACTAGCGAGCATTCACCAAATACACCAATGTATAAGGGCTCAGAACTACGATGCATTGATGCCTACACTGGAGCAGAACTATGGACTTTGAACAGCTGGGTCGCCATCGGTTCGTTCGGCGAAGAAGGTATACCAGTCGCAGACGGTTACATGACCTACCTCAACACCTACGACAACCAAATCTACTGCATAGGTAAAGGTCCAAGTGAAACCACAGTTGAAGCACCAATGAGTGGCGCAACAGTAGGATCAGTTCTAACAATAAGAGGCACAGTAGCAGATGTTTCTTCTGGTGCTAAGGCTAAAGTTGAGAGTGGTGAATTCAGTATTGTTCCAGCTATGTCTGATGCAAGTATGGGTAACTGGATGGAATATGTCTATATGCAAAAACCATGCCCATTAGACGCAACCGGTGTAACAGTCAAAATAACTGCCGTTGATGCAAATGGAAACTCTTTTGACGTAGGATCAACAACAACTGACGGATTTGGCAACTATGGCATTGCATGGACTCCTGCAAACGAAGGTACCTATCAAATTATAGCAACCTTTGACAGCACTGGCTCATATTGGGGTTCATACGACTCAACTTACGTAGCAGTAGGTCCAGCAGCAGCCGCAAAACCAACTGCGACAGTAGCTCCAACCGCAACTGTTGCTCCAACTGTAACCGTAGCTCCGACAGCAACAATTGCTCCAAGTCCAACCGTTGCTCCGACTCCGGGTACTGGATTGTCCACTGAAACGTTGCTTATCGCAGGCGCCGCAGTCGTTATCATCATCGCCGTCATAGCAGCAGCCCTAGTGCTACGCAAACGCAAATAAACAA
>CAZWRU010000052.1:0-9999 GCA_964636425.1 uncultured Candidatus Bathyarchaeia archaeon | reverse complement strand
AATAAATAGGTTGGGAGATATCACTAAAAGCTTGGACGATGAAGATATCGAGGTACGCCGAGGTTGAAGGCGGGGAAATGTATGCTGGATGCCTGTGAGTGCTTTTTCCGCTACTGAGTCCAAACATCAAAAGCATATGGAAGTATTTAGCATTTTATTGATTTATTAAAAAGAATGAGGTTTTTTTACTTATTAGTATCTGCTTTGAAGAAAGTAGGTAATTACTGGACCTTTTATCTTTCTCTGGATCCAGTAAAGTACGCCCAAACACTTACCATGGCAACTGTAAGTACAGCACCACAGACTCCTGAAATCACGAACTTTGCTTCGATGATTGCAGGTAAAACAGATATAAGCCATGGTAGAGCATAGTCTGCGAATAGTTGGGCAAATACTCCTGCCATGAATCCTAACAGCGCAACAATAGCAAATACTTTCATTCTGTCACCCATTATTTTTCACCTTTAAATAGCAATTAAGCTCTGTTTCTTTTTAGTCTAACTTACACTTTTATGTCTATAAACTAGAAAAGATGTTATGCATCTTTTACTCTAATAATTAAAGCGGCAAACCTATTTTTTGGGGGTGTATAGCCCTACGTATATATGTGCATATTGTGGGCATATTAACAATGTATAAGATGGTTCTATGCATCCAGTGTTGTTAGAGGAATCAGAATTGTCCGAAAGGTTCACTAAAAAATGGGATAGTAAACGGGAAGATGCACCCTTTAGCAACCGCATAAAAGACGCAGTTAAGCCACCAGGCCCACTAAAGCCACGCTTAGACTTCGCAGTTAGAAGAATAGAGCTTCAAGTACAAAAGCTTGATCAAGCAACCGATAGATTCGGTCAAAGAGACAAAGCCATATTCGCGAGAATAGTTGATGCTTACACCAAACACGATACTGCCCGCGCAAACGTATTTGCCAACGAGCTAGCTGAAGTTCGTAAAATGTCAAGATTAATCATAAATGCCAAACTTGCTCTAGAACAAATAACCTTACGATTACGAACTGTATCAGAATTAGGCGACGTAGTTTCCACCTTAGGTCCAGCCGTCGGTGTTCTACGATCAGTTAAATCTGGTCTAGTGAGCGTATTCCCCGAAGCAGAAAACGAACTAGGCGAAATCGGTAACATGCTAAGCGGAATAATGATTGAAGCAGGTCAAGGCTCAGGTATGACACTAAACTTCGACACAGTTAACGAGGATGCAAGCAACATACTTAATGAAGCAGCAACTGTTGCAGAGCAAAGAATCAAAGAGAAGTTCCCCGACTTGCCACAAGGTATGCCATCATCAGGATCTGCTCAGACAGAAAAATCAACTCAAGGATTCTAATAGGGAGTGAAAAAAAATGTCTCAAACACCCTCCAATCTTTTTCTTTCAATTGGTAAACCCGTGAAAGATGAATATGGACGTTCAGTTGGTAGAATAATCTCCTTCGCTACAATTCCCAACGGAAAATTCGACTCTGCGTTTATTGAATTAACTGATGGTAGATTCACAAAGCAGCCCATAGAAAACCTCACATTCAATGGCGCTGAAATTACACTCTTATCTAAAATAAAATCCAAAGCCGCAGTTTTCTGCGACCAAATTCCGTTCCTTTGGCGCAAAGATCAAGCACTCAAAGATTTAAACGATAAAAAGAAGATCAGTTCAGATCTCTATCAAGAACTGCATAACAACTTCAACACTATTCTAGGCCAATTGCGAAAGGATGCGCAAATTCTCTTAGATGAAACATCTCAAGGTGTTACTCGCTGTGAAGAGGAATTGTCTGTGTTAAGCTATGGTATTCTTCACCTTGAACTTGAACATGAAATCGGAAGAATAAGTGACGATGCATATCGATCAGCTTTTGCAGTGCTTCAAGAAAATCTTAAGCGAACAAGCAACGAGAAAAACGATCTGGAAAGTACAAAAAATAAGCTATCAAATATTCTCATGGGTGACTCGCCAGTAAATACTGCACCAATTGAAAAGAAAGTTACAAATTTTGTGGAGCCAGTAGTAAACGATACCACTGAACTCCCAGAACCCCCTGTTGTAGTATACGTAAAAGAAGTAGGAAAAGCTGGAATCTAACCAGAAAGATCAAGGTAGTGTGGGGCGGAGGGAAAAAAAATTAAAGTATTAAGGAACTCGCCCCCTCCACAACTAAAAGAAATCGCTTCCAAATCTATTTACACACTCAAAACTCAACAAAATAAACTAGAACAGGCAAGCTTCCGGCTAAAAGAGCGAGATCGCATTCTCTTTGAAAGCTGCATAGGTGCAATAAAAAAGAATAATAAAGATCGCGCTTCCGTTTGCGCTAATGAGCTTGCTGAAGTCCGCAAACTTCTCAAATTCTTATACAGTGTTCAATTAGCCATAGAACGAGTAGTGCTAAGATTAGAAACTCTTCGAGAGCTTAGCGAAATCGTTGTTGATTTAAAACCTGCATTGAAGCTTTTACAAGGTGTTTCGCAGGAATTATTCCAGGTTTTACCTGATGTTTCTGAAGAACTCAACAATGTTAATAGTACTATAAGCGAGACTCTGTACGCTACTAAACTAACTTCAGAACCTGACACCGTCATCAACGTAGGCAAAAAAACTGAAGGCGGTGAAGAAATTCTTAAGGAAGTCTCTAACTTCCTTCAACAAAAAGTAGCTGAGACTTTACCCGAACCCCCAATAGACGCTCCTAGACCACATTTAAAGCAAAAAGCTCCCCCAGTTCGAGAACTAGTAGCCTTAGGCGCTTCCAGTTCTCATGTAGTTGGACACCGATTGACTGAAGAACCTAAACGGGAACCTGCACAGACAGTATTTTCATATAAGAAATCGGAAGTAAAAGAAATTTCGTTAACCGTAGAGAAGCCCTCAATCGAGGATATGCTTCTAGAATATGTCCGCAAGAGCAATGGTGAAATAGACCTAAGTCGTTGTTCAAGTGAACTAAATACGTCAAATCAAGAAATAGAGAGAGCGCTTGAAAGTTTAGGTAATAAAGGAAGAATAAAAATAGAGTTAAAATCGCCAGAATAAAAAATTGAAGGGGAAAACCATGAGTGCATCACACGAACTAGAGAAAGCAGCAACATCCTATGCATTAGACGCCGTGAAAATGGATAAACAAGGCAATAAGGGCAGGGCAATAACTCTGTACCAGAAAGCCATTGACAGCTTGCTTACGCTTGTTCAGCTTTATCCAGAGTACGGCCTAAACAAAGTCTATGTCCAACGAGCAATCGCTTATCAAGAAAGAATTAAAGCATTACAGGGTTCTGTTACACCCACTGATGTTCGGCTTGAAATGGAACGTGAAGCTGAAGAAAGCGGAGGCGTTGAAAGAACAACGCCAGAAGGAAAATCAGCTGAAGAACTTGTGGTTCAAGAGAAGCCTAATGTTAGCTGGGAAGATGTTGTAGGTTTAGAAACCGCTAAAAAGGCAGTTAAAGAGGCCATAGTTTATCCGGTTCAGAGACCTGACCTGTTTCCTCTGGGGTGGCCGCGTGGAATTTTACTCTTTGGTCCTCCTGGTTGTGGTAAAACTTTACTTGCCGCGGCAGTAGCCACTGAGATTGACGCCAACTTCTATCAAATTGACGCTGCCTCTATTATGTCCAAATGGTTAGGTGAAGCAGAGCAGAACGTAGCTAAGCTCTTCACTTCAGCAAGAAAATCAGCAAACGATGGTAAAGCAGCTATAGTCTTCGTAGATGAGTTAGATTCGTTGATGGGTGCTCACTCTAATGAAGTCGGTGGAGAAATCAGAGTTAAAAACCAGTTCCTAAAAGAAATGGACGGCATTATGGACAAAGGTAAAGCCTTGCACGTCTATGTTATAGGAGCAACCAACAAACCCTGGGATTTAGACTGGGCCTTCATACGCAGATTCCAAAAACGTATCATGGTGCCTCTTCCTGATCATAATACTCGTTTAAACATGCTAAAACACTACACCGGCAATCTAGAAATTTCCTCAGATGTAGATCTGCATGAGTTAGCACGACTTAGCGAAGGTTTCTCAGGTAGCGATATACGTGATGTCTGCCAATCAGCTCAGCTCTCATTAATCGGTGAATTCTTTGAATCAGGCAAAGCTACTGATAAGCAAGCAAAACCCCGACCTTTGAAGATGGTTGATTTCCGGCAGATATTTGACACGAGAAAACCAAGCGTTTCAATGGATATGTTAGCGCTATATAACAGGTGGTTTGAAGCCTTCAAGGCGCTATAACAGCGGAGTGAAAACAAAACAGCACAAACGGGTTCGGTGGAAAGGTTTGGAGAACCTCATATTTTTCGCTCGCTCTCCCTTCTCCCCCCACAATATCTCCAAACCCCACAAACAACCCAAAATCCGCCTTCATTTTACAAAATTAATCGACAAACAAATTCGTAATATTGCCCTTATTGTACTGTAAATCGGTAGGCTTATTTGCTGTTTGATACCAGATACTTATTTGTGGTTAGACGGTTTTGAGTGAGCTTGATTATAGGATTAAGGTTTGGATGGTTAACGATAAGAATGAGGCGGTTTTTGGAGATGGTGTGGCTGATTTATTAGATGAAATCGAAAAAAGGCATTCTATAGTGGAAGCTTCCAAGTTTTTGGGGATGTCCTATCGGTATGCTCTTCATAGGATAGTGCTTGCAGAGAAGCGCCTTAAGCAGTCACTTGTTAAAAGAAGTCGAGGAGGAACCAAAGGAGGAGGATTTTCTGAAGTTACTGCTTTTGGGAAAGAATTAGTTACAAATTATCGGCTTGCTCAGACTGAGCTTGAACGGGCGCTTAAAACTTTACCCAAGTCCTCATAGTGGTTTTTTGTTTATTTAACTGGGTTTGGGTTTGGTTTTGTACCTAAACATTTATTTTTATCGATGTTACAGTTCAGTAACATCGATGTTTCATGAAGATTGAAACCGTGGCTTGGAGAAACAGTAACACAAGAACTGCAACTGTCGACCTAGTCACCATGGCGCTTTTTGCGAGTCTAGGCATGGCTACAAAAAACATAATCTACCCTTTAGCTGCCACCTTAACCGGACCATTATATATTCCGACAGGTGCAGTAACCGGAGGAATTTACATGATGTGGCCAATAATAGCATATGGCCTAATAAGAAAAATCGGAGCCGCAACCACTGTAGCTCTAATTCAAGCCTGCATTAGTCTTCTGCTTCCATTCGGCAATTTTGGTCTTTTATCATTCATTATTTACTTAGCACCCGGCTTAGCAATAGATGCGTTCTTTTTGCTTTCAAGACACAAGGCCTGTTGTTCAGCATGTTGTATAGGCGCAGCGGCAATTGCGAATATCATTGGAACCCTATTAGTAGGTGTTCTGGTTTTAGTGATGCCTTTAAGTGTCCTATCTTTTTTGGCAGTCATCGCGGGAATAAGTGGTTGCATTGGAGGATTAGTCGCAAATATGCTTCTATCAAGAATTATGAAACTCGGAGTATGGAGGAAGAATGATGAATAAAACCAAAAAAATTTCATTGATTGCAGCCGTAATTGCAATAATCACAATCGCCTTGATTGCGTCAATTTACTGTTTGACTGGGGCACCAAACCAAAATAGTGTTTTACCTAAAGATGATCCACCTCAAGCCCAAGTTAGAATTACTGGGCATATTCCAAATGAGAAGTCTTTCTCAATTGCGGAATTATCCCAAATGCCTCTAAAGAATGTAACACACACCATCAAAGGCGAAACAGCAACTTACCTTGGGGTAAGCTTGCTTGACCTGTTGAATAGCACTGAGGCTTCTTGGGATACTGGCTTAATAACAGTCATCTCAGCAGACGGCTTTAATAAAACCATAAATTTCTATCAAGTATACAATAGTACACAGTATTCAAATAGCGAAATAATATTGGCTTTTGTGAAAAATGGCAATTGGATAACCGACACAACCGAAGGCCCGCTAAAACTAATCACTCCCACTTTGGAATCATTCTACAATATTAAAGCGGTTTCCGAACTCAATCTGCGCCCTTGGACAATAAACATAACCGGAGATGTTTCAACCCCATTCGTACTGACCAGCCAAGACATAAATAGCCTTCAAATAAAAACCGTGCAGGCGGCCCTTGCTCCTGGGGGCGAACCACAAAGAACTTCCTCTTGGACAGGTATTAGCCTGTCAAGTATACTCCAAGCTAGCGGGGCTTCACCAAATGCAACGAAAGTTACCATATACGCAATTGACGGCTACAGCAGAGACTACACAATTACTCAGGTCAATGACTTAGACATCCTAATCGGCTACCAAGAAAACGGCGCCTACTTAACACCAGTCAATGGTCAACCGTACCGCCTTATTGTTCCAATTGAAGACTTCAAATGGGGTCAATACTGGGTCAGATGGGTCTCCCAGATAATAGTATCGTAAGGTGTCACTGATGAAAAAATCAACAAAACTTACCCTAATTCTCTTTTTGTTACTTGTTGCATCTGCTATCCCTCTTTACATTTACACTCATCCCGAAAACGCAAAAGCAGACTCCATAACAATATCCGGAAACTTGGCTCACCCCTTAACCATAGAACTAAATCAAATTCAAAATCAGCCGCAGTTAACTCTGCAAGTGACCTTGTCTTCAAGCAGTAAACCCACGGAAAATGGCGTATTCACCTATACTGGAGTACCGTTAAAAGATCTACTTGCTCAAGCAAATATCGCGGCAAATGCTTCTTCAGTGTATATCCAAGCGGTAGACGGCTACGGAATAAGCATATCCATTCAAGATGCAACAAAATCAAACACAATTCTCGCCTACAAAAAAGATAACCAACTATTAACTTCTTTAAGAGACGGTGGTGAAGGCCCAATAAGACTGATTATAGGCGATGATGAATTTGCACAAAGATGGATTAGAGGAGTATCCTTAATTGAAGTTCAGTAGCACTATGAATTTATTATTGTGTTTCCCATTTTTTAGTGTTTAAGTGATTTTGATGGCAAAATTTGTAGCGGTCGTAGGAGCAAAGCATTCAGGCAAAACTACCCTAATTCAGAACTTGATTAGAGTTCTTAAAAGCCGAGGATATCAAGTAGCAACAATAAAAGAAATGCCTAACATCGCATCTATAGATACTCCTGCTGACGCTCATGACACTTGGAAACATGCAGAGGCAGGGGCAGACACTGTTGTTGGCCTACCTAAAACTGAAACCGTTTTGTTCATCAAAAGAAAATTAAGTCTAAACGAAGTTGCCCCTTTTCTTCAAGGCATGGACTACGTGATTCTTGAAGGGTTTGAAAAAGAAAAAATATTATCAAAAATAGTAACGGCTAAAAACGCCGAAGAGGCTGCATTATTATTAGACGGTCTTGCTATAGCAATTTCGGGTCTGCTAACAGAGTCCACTTTTGAAACAAAGAAGGCCTCTGAGCTCCAAATTCCCGTTTTTAATGGCAAGACACAAGCTGAAAAGCTTGCCGATTTAATAGAGCAGAAGGCATTTACACTTCTTCCGAATCTTGTTGACTGCGCTAAATGTCACCCTCTTAGCGAATGCGGCTATCCATCCTGCTATGAATATGCAAAAGCGATTGTATCAGGTCAGTCCAAGGCACGGTGCTGTCCTCTTGACCTTAAAGACAAATTCATAATCGAGGTCAACGGCGCCAAACTCCCGCTTAAGGATTTCCCGCAGACAATTATAACAAATATCTTATTCGGAATGGTATCTTCTTTGCATGGCGCAAAAGAAATTAAAACATTAAAAATTGAAATCAACCAGCCATAATTCTTGTTGTCCAAACAGCTTCGATTGGCTTAGTTATGATTTAATGGGTTTTGTGGCTTTACTTTAAGTGATGTTTAATTTGCTGAATCAACTTGGGCCCTTCTTCGGGTAAGTCAATCAACAGTGTATCTAATTCTGTACTTTGCGTTTTTTGCTTAGCAACTAATCCCGTAATTGCCAGTATTGGCGGAGCGACTTTATCTAAAGTTTCCTTTAAATCTTCAAAGTTTTTTGCTGTGACTATTCTTAGTGTATCGTCTCTTTTTGTGATTAGTTCATGGAAGCCTTCGATGAAGATGAAATCTAGTTTTTCATCGCTCAGTAAGTTGATTGTTTGGTTTAAACTGTTGAGGGCTGAGTCTGTTTTCTTAATTATGGTAGTTTCGTGTGGTGCGATAGCGACTGTGATTTTTGAACCAGCTTGCATATGTCGCCATGTGTTGGTTCCTTCCTTGTCTAAAGAAAATTCGTGGTGAATATGTTTCACTGTGCCAACATTGTATCCCTCTTTAGTCAGGCATGAAATCAAATACTCTATAGTGGTGGTTTTTCCCGAATGATGCGTTCCAACAACAGCTATTACAACAGGCATGTTTATTCCTTAATCTTATGATATTTACTGGGTTATTTTGTTTCTTCTTTCATTTCTTGGGTAAAGATTTCCTCAAGCATTTTTTTATCTACATGAAGTTTTTCAGCTAAATCCTTAACGACCTTAACGTATATGCGGAAAAGGGTTTGCATGATTTCCGCTTTTTCTGGTTCTGTAAGCTCATCTTCTCCAGCGAGCAGTAGGGCGAACCATTTACCTAAGTTAGTAAGCTGGTATGCTTTAATCCATATGATTCTGCCTTCCTTCTCGTTTTTTTCCATGGCTTCGTCAAGAACGCCAAGTTTGGTTAGTGTTTTGAGGTTTTCTATTATGGTCTTGTTTGAGTAGTTGAGTTTTTTGACCAGGTCTTTTTGGTAAATATTCTTCTGTACCCCTTGCTCTAATGAGAAATGTAATACGTCTACGGCTGCTTTGGAACCAAAAATGGCGCTCAGTACCTTATTTTTTTCTTCCGAAGGAAGGAATACTACATAAGGTTGTAAATTATCGTTCAAACCAGTTATCCCCGTTGAGCAATCACATGATTACAATTTAAAAATTGCGGAAGTCCTGATGTCCCCTCAACAATTGATGTTATCTTAATGATTATATCCCTTCCAAAAACGCTTTTTTAGTCCATTCCATAATTGCTCTGCAATTTTATACCCCTATTTTATGAAACTTCGTTAAAACACCTATAAAATCTGGCATATCAAAAAATTGACTAGTAACGTTCAAGTTCGGTGCTCTAAAAGGCCAAAACGACTCTAAAGCTAAAAATAACGTAATATCTTGATTCGCGATTTACTATTTCTCTTTTAACCAGTACTTGTTAGGCAATTAAGACTGGAGCGTAAAGCTGCGCGTTAGATGCCCAGTTATAGTGCAAGAATCGGTAAACACGGTGCCAAGCTATCTCGCCTTTTTGCGCATTCTCAACACGCAGCATGCTTTGATTCCTCTCTAAGGAAAGTAAAATTGTGAAACTATCAGCGTCATTATCAATTGAGAAATCCACGTTGGTAACCTGTTTTTCGCCTCCACGAAGGGTAACAGTGAACTTTACTGATGTATCGTTTATAATTTGATAACGCTGAGAGGTAGTTCTAAGAAAAGAAGCATTAGTAAAAGTGATGATAAGATCAAAAGTTCCGTCCATAGCGCCATTATTTTTGCAGATAACGGGCATGAAAATACCGTTCGAAGAATTTGTTTGAAAATTCTTAGTTATCCATTGATCTCCTACTTTTTGATATTGACAAGTATGGTCTAAAGAATAATCAATAGCTGCCATACCTACAAACCAGAATGACAAGGCACCTGCGGCAATCGCTAAGATTAAGAAAGCGCCTAAGAGAACTTTACGAATATCTTTCATTCAATATTCCCACATTTTTCTTAGTTAAGTTCAACGTTATTATTCTCTTTTCAAGTGTATTGATGGTAGTGCTAATAAGCAAATTCTTTGGATTCACGCTTATGAGAGATTTCTTCTGTTTCTTAACACCTTACTTTACTTACCATCTAGTTTAGAACTATGATTTCCGAATGTTCCTTATATAGTCGATTTAAATTGTTTGCGAGGGTGTAAAAATATACTGTAATGTAACGATTAGGGGCATTTTTGATATAATAAATTTTTAATC
>CAZWRU010000051.1:0-10627 GCA_964636425.1 uncultured Candidatus Bathyarchaeia archaeon | reverse complement strand
TTAATACTTATCCGTTCTTAAGTCATCTGTTTGTATTATGAAAATGATTAAAGTAACTCCTTTAGCGGCCGAAAGTTTTGGCGCTCGCTCTATGTGTACTTTAGTTCAGACTCCTGATGTAAAAGTTCTTTTAGATGCAGGGGTTTCATTGTGTCCCTTCCGATTTGGGTATCCGCCTCATCCTATTGAGTTCCAGACTATATCTCATCTGAGAGAAAAGATAGCTATAGCCGCTAATCAAGTTCAAATTGTAACCATTAGTCATTATCATTTTGATCATCATACACCTAATCATGAAGATTGGCTCGTTAACTGGACCCAATCAATCCAAACCGCTCGGCAAATTTATCAGGGAAAACAAATCTTGATGAAGAATGCAAAACAAAGCATTAACGATAGTCAGCGGAAGCGGGCACTGACATTTCAGCATACAAGTGGCAAATATGCAAAAACAACTGATTCAGCCGATGGAAAAACCTTTAATTTCGGATCCGACACGGTGATGCGTTTTTCTAAACCTGTTTTTCATGGATTAGAAGACTCCGCGTTAGGCTGGGTGATAATGGTCACTATTGAATACAAAGATGAGCGATTTATGTTTGCACCCGACGTACAAGGACCGATGTTACAAACTACAGTTGAATCAATTATTGCCGAAACTCCTGATTTGCTAATGCTTGGCGGGCCCCCTTTCTATCTTAGCGGATCAAAAATAAGCGAAACCCAACTTTCAGAAGCTACTGAAAATCTTAAAAGAATAGTTCAAATTGTTCCAGCTACAATAATTGACCATCATACTTTAAGAGATCCTGAATGGGAAATGCGACTAAAATCTGTTTTTGAAGTCGCATCTAAAGCCAAACATTATATATCAACTGCAGCAGAATACACTGGACATCCAAACACTTTTCTAGAATATAATCGCGCCGGGCTATATTCCAAATATCCTCCTTCCGATGAATTTAGGAAATGGATGAAATTAAATGGCCTGCAGCAAAGCCACGCTCAGCCGTCAATATAATCTACACTGCAGAATCAGCTTTGCTTAACAAAAATAACTCTATTGTTGAGCTTAAAAAATTAAAAAGATTATTGTTGTTGTTCTTGTTGCTTTTTCCATTCTTCTTTTGTTTGATTAATTATAGCTTCTTGAATTTTTGCTTCCTGCAAATCAGCGATTGCGTTGGTGAGTTCATACTTGATTAGGTAAGACATTTGCCCTGACTGTAATGGCACGTTAGTACCTGTCTGGTATAGTTTGAGCGCGCGCAATCCAAATTTAACCAACAGATTTTGTAATTCAGTTCTTAAAGATTCTAACTCGTTAAAACTGTTAGTCATGGTTTGAGCATATTCTTTTGATTTTTTGGGGTCAGTTAAGTTATCGCGTTCAGTCATTTTTATACACCAAATTCTAAGTTACTCGTACTTACTCTCAGACTTAGATATAGCTTTTCTATTATGTATAATTTTTTAGTTCTTCCCGTAGATGTTCTGTAGTGGTAAAAATAAAAAATTGGCGAATGCAGCCAAAGACTGCAAAACGCTTTTGGTTGGTTAGGTTACTTCAGCGCGAAATTGCTTGTTTATTCGATACCCCATTTCTTTGTTACTTTCACTATCATGAAGATAACGAAGGCAACAATGATGAAGGTAATTAACGCCACTAAGAAGTCACCGACACCAAATACTTGACTTCCAACTGCTACGGTTAATGTAGCCAGATTATCCATGCCTGGAATAATCAAACCTATGAGCGGCATAACAAAGTCTTTTACCAGCGCTTGTACTAAGGTGCCTAGATAAAGGCCTAATATGAACGCTACTGCTAAACCTAAAACTTTGTAGGTCGACAGAAAGGCTTTGAATTCATTCCATAGTCCTTTTGGCGGAGTTACAGGAGCTTCTACTTTAGGTTCTAGCAATGTACGAATTTTCCTAAGTTCTTCAATCATATCATTTTCTTTTGACAAAATTATTCCTCATACTTATACTCTGAAAAAGTCTCTTTATAAAATTTTAGGTTGATAACTTTTTCTTCAATTATCCTTTTTTGTTAGATAAGCCATTTTATTTAGGTCTATCGTTACTTGGACCAAAAATTCTTAGTGGGCCGAGCCGGATTTGAACCGGCGACCTTTCGATTATCAGTCGAACGCTCCAGCCGTGCTGAGCTACCGGCCCACATGTGAGAACACAACATCTAATATAATGTGGGTATAAAAGAATTATCGTAGCATTTCCACTAATAGATAATTATTCTAGAAAGTATATTTTATAAAATCCTAATTGTTTGTATAATTTATTAAACTGATTTACCGAATCTGTTCAATGAATTTTTAGAAAAACCTTCAAAATTAAATGATTTTTTTAATCCTGATTAGCATAAAGGTTATTTTACCATCAGTATTATCCTCTATGGATATGTAATGGCAACTTTATCAACTCGCCAACGATTAAGGATTGCATTAGGTGGATTTGTGTCTTTTTTAGGATTCCTTATTCTTGTTGTTGTGGTTTTCGCTATGGCGGGTGCCGTGAACCTGGAAAATGTATTTCAGGCAGAGTTTATTCTGACGATTTTGGTTTTATTAGGGGTTTTGGATGTATTGTGTGGGCTCTTTTTGCTTTTGAAAGATAGAAAAAAGATTTTTTCATTCGCCACTGATCAAAAGAAATCCGATGATGATATTAATTAGTCCTAAAAAAATCCAAAGGGCCCAAATTGGTGAAGCTAATTCTGCTGATATTATTAATGTCGTTATTTGCCCTGTTATGGTTATATAGGCAATTAATGTGAACAATAAAAATCCTACACCGATGATGGTAAAGCCAAGGTATCTGCCGAGCTTGTAGGAAATATTTAGTACTCCGAATCTTTCTTCTTCTATAGCTTTTTCAGTTTTTTTCTCAGCTGTTTTTTCTGGGGAAAGAACTGATTTTGAAGGCGCTTTTACCGTAATTTCTTCTTTATTTGACGACATCTAAAGGTGCTCACTACTGATTTCTAATAAAATACTAATGCCCTTAAATTATTTTTGATAACTCAAAGTTAAAGAACGTGTTTATCCATAATTTATAAATGGGGCTCTTGATAAAAACAGCCTATACCTTAGACTAAACGGGTTGGAACTGTCCTGACAAAATTTGACAAGATCATTCTTCCTTTTACTGCTTCCTCTGGAGCAAATAAGGTACAGCTGAAAATTGAAGAAGAAAAGGCTGCTGTGTTCTGTTTAGCTGAATTAAATCGGGATAAGGGCGGCGGTTTTCTAATAAAGCACTCTCCGGAAAAAATTTCTTTTATTGCCGAAGTCTGTTATCCTTTTTGGCTTGCGCCTTTTGCTGATAGAACATTGCTGTTAGATGGATTAAATCTTACCTCTCATACTCTAAATTATACACCTCTTCCCGATGTAGAATCATTTAGGGATAATCTGCTTCTAAATTCAAAAAGTAAACAAATCTATACTGCACACTTATCTAGTAACCAAAATTATTTTCAGGCTTCGAATGATGAACAGAAAAGAATAATTGAAGGTCTTGTAAACGACCAAGAATTCATACCTGACTTTATCAATTATGTTACGGAAGGAGAGGAATATAATAATCCTTTAGCAGATTGCGTTTTAATATCGCCTGCTCATACAATCGAAGAAATTAACTCATCGATTAAAAGTTTAGAAGATTTTAGATCAAAATTAATTTTCGAACTTAAGGAGTTAAAGGACGTAGTTAAGCTGCTAAATACTCAGACACAACAGTTTCTGACGAGTATACAAGAAGAAATTGATGCAATCACCTCGCAGTTCGAATTAAAAATCCAACGAATAAAGACTGACTTAGAAATTCAAACTATTAAATTGAATAAAGACTATTCTAATCGAGTTACTGCACTCTCGGCTAAATTTGAACAACAAGCTTTTGCATTACAAAAGGAATTGTTGAAATTTGAAAAGAGTGCTGAGCAGCTAAACTCTGAAACCGAAAGAACTGAAGATAAAATTAGAACCGCTTCAATAGATAAAGATGAAATTGCTATACGTAAATGGAAGATGCAACGAAATGATTTAAAAGAGGCTATATCAGAAAATAATTCAAAAATTAAACTTCTTAAAGAGCAAATTCGAGAAGCTGAAGAAAATAAAAAAAATACTTTTTTAGAGCTGCAACAAGAAAATGAGGATAAATTAAAGAAAGCTCGTCAAGTACTAATGGACGCTGAGGCATCTCGTGATGCTGAGGTTCAGTTATTTCAAGCTGAGAGGGAAAAGCTTGAGGATTTGACTTCCGCAATTATTAAAAAAATTGATCAATTGATCATAACTCGAGAAGTTAAGAATTCTGAGTTAGAGGCTATAGGTAATAAAAAGAAAATAGTGAATATTTCATTGGTGTACATGCCTTTCTATCTGTTTGGTTTTCAATCTGGGTCAAAAAGACGGTACGCTTATTTACCGCCATCAATAGTCAACGCAATTAGTTTTGGGGCCAAATTAAAAGCTGTAGGTAAAACAAAAATCAGCCAATTTCTTCAACCGCGATCAAAGAAAATTGTTTCGATTCTCAATAGTTTTATCTCTACTTTAGAAGAAAACATAGTCTTTAATCATGAAATCAATGAAGCCTGCAATAAAGCGAATTTGTTACAAACCAAAGACTTTCCTACATTGTTTAAAAACGGTTTGAATGAACTTAAGTCAGAGGGTTGGATATCTGAAAGTGACTATGAATATTATATTCAGCTTGTATCGTAATCATTTTTAATATTCAAGATTTTTTGTTTTTTCATTTTTCTTTTTTGCACCTATGTTAACGTTAAGGTATCCTGTAAAAATTAAGATTATACTTATCAGAAATTGAATGTAATTAGGTATAAACGGCACTACTGTTTGCGATAAACCCATGATGCTGAAGATGGAGCTTGCCATAATCAGGATACCGCTGCCGATTCCGATTCCTCCTAATGCGATTTGAATTCGATGCTGACCCATCATTCGTAGATAATAACTTGCAAGAATTATGGCGGTTAATCCAAGACCTGAAGCTAACGCTTCGATAGCGGTTGAGTCTCCGAAGAGTAGAGGCAGGCAAAGCAAAGCTATCGCGAGGATAAATCCTATTATGGGTGTAAATGGGTATAATGGTGTTTTGAAAGGTCTGTCCATATGAGGTTTAGTTTTTCTTAGTCTGATCAAGGATAAATTAACAACAGAAAACACCAACAGTGAGCCAAAGCTAGCGGCGTAACCGAGAAACGGTATGGCGCCTAAGGAACTTAGAACTATAATAAAAATTGCTCCGACTATTGTGGCTATGTAATAGGTTCCAAATCGAGGATGGCTCGACAGTAATTTTTTAGGTAAATATCCATCGGTGCTCATCCCCCGGGCTATACTTGATTGTACTGTTAATGAGGTTCCAAGAGCTGATAGACAAGCTACTATGCCTGCAATTGCAAAGAGGATGCCCCCATAACTACCAAAGACTGAATTGGCTGCAATGATTAACAATGATGATTGTTGTCCCGCTTCAGCATTGGGTACTGTCCCTACTGCGACAATAGCAAGCAAGATATACAGTGGAATTACTAGAAGAGCTGAAAGAATCAGTCCTCGAGGGATATCTTTTTCTGGTCTTTTTGCGCTGGTAGCGCTTGCTAATAGTGCTTTTGTTCCAATGAAGATCGGAAAGATGTATACTGTAGCCGCAATTACACCTGAGGTACTTTGTGGCAGAGGCATGGAAAATAGATTTATTGGGCTTAGGTTGCCCATAAGTCCAGCTACTATGAAGGCTGCAAATAGAATTATGAATGCAATGACAATTAATCGGTTACTGTGTTTACCTCCTCTGATTTCTATTGAGGCCATAGCTACGATGATAAGGATTGATATGAGCCATGATTGATTCAAAATTGCAGTTTGCAGTTGAGGCGATATTGCAGAAACAAGAAATGCCAACTGTGAAACAAGGGCTACTGTAGCTAAGGCAGCCGCAAAAATGCTCGCGGTCCATCTAAAACAGCCTGCTATAAAACCAGCTATACCTCCGTACGCAGTTTTTATGTAGATATATTCCGC
Organism: uncultured Candidatus Bathyarchaeia archaeon; assembly: GCA_964636425.1. Classification (GTDB taxonomy): domain Archaea; phylum Thermoproteota; class Bathyarchaeia; order Bathyarchaeales; family Bathycorpusculaceae; genus JADGNF01. Next base: position 4,544 of record CAZWRU010000051.1, on the reverse strand, counting down.
TCCAACTTTAGGCATCGCTGATCCTAATTCACAATAACTAAGCATGATTAGCAAATTTATGATCCCTCCTAAAACTAGCGCTATGACAATGTCCGGTCCAGCTAGGTGAAAGTATGCGTAATCAAGCAGTACAAAAATTTCAAAACCTATTGCTCCGCTAAGACCCGCAATTACAAGGTCGAATAGTCCTGTAGTTTTTGTTTTCCCTGTTTCAGTTCTGGCTATTAGGTTTCCCACCATTCGTAAACTAAAAAGAGTCCTCCCATAAGGAAGACTATCCCGAAAATTATAAGGAATGAAACGTAAAATCCGGCTGTATTGTCTTGTAACTTTAGGAGCGATTGTATATTAAAAACATCAAAATTTATCATAAGTGCTAGAATAATTGCTGAAATAGATAATATGCTCTGTATAAGCCCAAACAGGAATTTTACAGTGATTGCTCTAGTCATTGATTTGGCGCCTTAATACGTCTAAGGACTTTTATTGTATTTAATAAATTTGTGTACGCTCTATCTTAGCGAGGTAGTTTATCGGATGTTTTTAAATATTCAATAGTTAGTAACGTTAGTCAGCTGAACTAAATTTATGCCATAAGATTAATTGATACGAAAATGCCTTCTTTATGCTATTGAGTTTAGTTAATTTTTTAATTCATGGTTATATTTGTTCGCTTCGGATAGGTTTGTAGCCTATCACGGCATACTTTCTAACCGGTGACATCACCTTCAAGTTTTCTTTCAGCGAAACACATTTCCCTCTTTTTTGATTGAAAAACTTTTTTACCGCTTCAGTGTACGCTGGCGTTATTAGCTTTCTTTAGGCGCCTGTTTTGTGAGTCGAAGCCTTCCTTTAGTTGCCTAACCTCATTTTCTAATTTCATTACTCTTCTAAGGAGAAGAGCAACCATTTCATAGACATCAATTATGCTTTCTTCTTGTTTCTTATCATCATCGATTATTAATTTAATTAAAGCTAAGGTTTCTTTTTGTCTCACACTAAAATCGCTAACACTTAGTTCTTGCACTAAATCCTTAAGTCGTGAATAGATATGTTTGCTATCTTCTTTTCTTTTTGACGCACTGCTAAGCCATTTGCTGACTTCATCTTCTGACATAAGTTTCATTCGTCCAGCAGCTAACTGGTGATCCAGAATATAACTTTCCAAAACGGTATTAGTTTTTGCTTAGTAGCCGGGCTTTTAGACTAAGAAAACTTAAGCTGGCAATGGATGGAAAGAAACCTATTTACTCCCTTGACCACTCCAGCGTATACAGCAATTCAAAACATAAAGGAGCGCTAAAACTTTGGTTAACCAAACAAAAAACAGAAGTCAAAATATTGGTATTTCAAAGTCCAAAGTCAAATTTGACTTCTACACTGTTCGCACCCACGTTATTCCCATACTCACGGGCATCGAGGTTAAGATGTATCCTGCCAAGATAGGCCGTGCCCATGGATGGAGCAAACAGCATGTCACCTACTATGTAAAGAAGCTTGAAAAGTCAGGTTTAATCCGTAGCCTAAAGCACGATAACGCTGTCAATTATGAGCTGACGAAGCGAGGTCAAAATTTTCTCATATCATGTGAGGATGTCCTTTTTACCAGCGGCATCTTAGTTGCGAATCTTCTAAATCGCTACTTTACTGTAAGCAAACCCAAACGGGTTATAGATGATAGCCCGGGAGAAAACGATGGAGAACTTAATCATATTGGACGAGACGTCGCCGTTGAGTATGTTGATGCCTGAGCGTGTGAAGCGGCTTGAGAGTCAATTTGACAGACTTTATTGACACTAAAAACTTGTTCAAAAGCCGTTTTGGCACCTTGGCGAGGGCATGGGAAAAGTCCATGCGTTTTACAAGTCCCTTTTCCGCGGTTGCTTAGTCCTGATTATTTAGTGCTGAGTTTGTTCTTTGTTGATGGACAAGAAAACATGGAGTGAGCACGTTGATATGTAGCATCTTGCAAAGCTGTACAGAGCTTAGGATTTGTTGATACAGAACTTCATTGGCCTATGGTTCTTGTCCGCCCGAATTAGCTTTTCTTTTTCCAGTCGTTTGAGTTCCGCTCTTACAAAACTTGGGGGTTGCCTGATTTTTTCTGCAATACCTTTGACTGTGTTATTTCCGTTTGCTATCTCTTTTAGCAAGGTTTCTCTGCCAAGTACTTCGAGCTTTTCCTCGGCTACCCTGCGTATCTCTTTTGCGATGGGTGCGTCTATGTGATATCTCTGGTTGAGGTCTTGGAGATTTTGGGATAGAGCCATTTCCCAGGGCACGCCTGCTATTGCTGATTGTATTTGGCATTCTTTGCTGATGAGTTTCCAGTCAAGGCCAGATTCTGAGAGGATTCGCATATCATCCAGGTCTGCTTCTCGTTCAGTTATTCCTTTGAAGAGAAAAATATCCTCTTTTGATGTAATGAGCACTGTCAAATTGTTGCCTTTGTAGAGTTGCTTTGCTCTTTGCTTGATTTGTTCCGTCAGCATTAGGGCGTTGCAGACTTTGTTGATGAATAGGTCCCATCTAAAACCCTCTTTGTTTTCCATTATAGCATTAGTTTGCATTTTACAATAGCTATTGGTGATGAGGGCTTGGTCGGGCTTTTTGTAATCCAGTGAATTGAGTGCATTTAGCAATGTCTCAAGCTGCTCGGCGCTTGTGAGGATGATGTCGATGTCTTTGGTTGCGTCTTTGAGTCCATAAAACGCCATGGCGCCTCCGCCAATGAGATATATCGTTACTGGTCGTGTTTTGGCATCGAGTTTGTCAAATTCTTGTTGGAGATAGTATCTGTTAAACGAGGGTCTTTGTGTCATGCGATCACGACATTGTAGTCTGTTGCTTTTTGGGTGAATTCGTTCCATGATGGGAGCATTGAGTCGGCGGGGCGTTTATGGGTCTCTAAGAATTGCAGCATGCCATCAACCCGATCCTTGATACCGAGTCGCTGGGCTTTCCTTAGCAGATAAGCCGTATCCAAGTGGTTCCAGATTTTTTTAAGCAGCAAAAGAGCGTAAGTTGCATATCTTGTGCTTTCTGGCTCGATTAACAAAATGTGCAGTATAGCGTCTTCTGGCAGAATTTCCTTCTTTTCTTTTGAATATAGGTATATTTCGGATTCTGAGAAAAGGGGCAGGTCGTAATCTTGCAAAACGGAGGTTGCCGTTTTTAGGAAGCCTTTCGGAGGTGGCTGCGCTGTTTTGGGTGCCCTCATCAGAAACTCTCCATCTTTTTGCCAAAGGATAACCGCATCTCTTGAGACGGTGGTTGCAAGTTTTCTTAGAAAGAATTTTTGGTACTCAATAAGAAATTCAGATAGTATGTTAAAGCGCGAATTGATGGAATTGTTTTGAGTTATTATTCCTCGGGCCTTGAGGTTTTTGAGGTAGCGCCAAAGAGTGTTTTTGGGAATACTACATTCTTGATCTTCATGCCAGTTTAGAGTTTGAAGTAGGATGTCTATGGCTTTGCCGCTTAGAACGTTTTCCCAATCAATGTGATTATGGATAGATAAGAGGTCGAAAAGCAACATTGCATGTTTTGAGTCACTAAAATAAGCTTGCTTTTTTAATGCTCGCTTGGTTGTTTTAATGAGACTTTTCCTTTCAAGCTTTTTCAAGTTGTAGGATAGAAGTTGTGGGGTAATTGAGAGAGCTCGCTCTATGGAAACCAGTTCGTGATTTCCTTTTGCTATCTCTTTTAGAATAGATAGCTCTGTTTTACTGAAAGTGTACTCGGAAGCAGGTATTTTCACATAGTCCCATAAGATTGAAATAATATATAAGCTTTTAAATTGTATGGAATTAAAAAATTAAGCTAATGGATTCAACAGATGGGCACTGCGGCATCAAAGGTCCTAATCAGCCTTGTCAGGCTTCGCATGCCTGATTGGCAGTACACTGAATATGACGATTCTTGGGGGTTCTTCTGCGGTCCATGCGGGCTAAAAATTTCCGAGAGGTTGAACAATAGTGGAAACTGAGGTTCAGGGAAAAGCGTCCGCCTCTTCAAGCATACTTGGCAGTAGCAACGTTAACAATGGCAATCGTCTCCTTAAGTGCCGACGTTAACGCTGAGACGCTCCCAAATGAACCTCAACCACATAAAAACGTTCAATGTCCAGAATGCGGCAGCTCTAAGGTGTTTCGAAATGGGGCTGCTTATAGTAATTTTGATGTACGAATTCAGCGCTATATTTGCCGTTCCTGTGGCCGCCGCTTCTCCGACCCAGACGGCCTAAAACATGCGAAGCAAGTTGTAGACAGCTATCTGCCATCATTGAATTTAAAAGTGGCTGACACTAATATCGAAGATAGCCAAGTATGCGTCTTAAACGAAGAGGCGAAAAACTTGACCAGTGAAACGTCTGAGCAAATCAGCGTTTCGCAGAGAGAAAACCAACCACAACCACCATTAGAGAAAGGCATCAGCGTTATCGTTAAGGACTTTCAGCATCAGCTTAAACTCGAAGGCAAAGCAGACTTAACAATCAAACACTACGGCTATTCACTGCTGAGGCTTGCAAAACTCGGTGTCAA
>CAZWRU010000050.1:0-11288 GCA_964636425.1 uncultured Candidatus Bathyarchaeia archaeon | reverse complement strand
ATCATCGCCGTCATAGCAGCAGCCCTAGTGCTACGCAAACGCAAATAAACAAAAAACAAACCAACTCCCTTTCCCTTCTTTCTTTTTTCTTAAAAAATTTTTAAATAAATTAAAAATCGGTCAGAGGCATTTGTGCTAACTTAGTCTCATGCTACGGATATTTCTCTATCGTTATGTGGTTATTATTATTCATTAAATCTTAGTACAGGTATTTTGTGAATTGAGTTTGTATAATTCTGTATCTCTGAATTGATTGAGTCCAAAAGCAAATCAAATTAATATTATAAAATTACCAAAAATGGATTATTTACTGAACGTTTCTTACAGATTCGTGCTTCATAAACACTTTATTAATAAAACGGTAACAAAGAGGCAAGTGTGAATAATGAGAAGGTCCAAACTTGAACTCTACGAACTTATACTGACCTCTTTATCAGAGAAATCCTTATCCATGGACGACATTGCCTACGAATGCAATACAAACTGCGTCCTTCTCAAAGAAAGACTCGCGTTCCTAAAAAAACACAATTTAATTGAAGAAAAAATGAATCGCAAAAAACTGTTCTATGGGCTAACTCGAAGGGGACAGGCAATATTTAAAACACTAACAATTGCTAAACGTCTCGAAAAACTCCAAACCCATAATACATTAGACCAAAATTTACAAATTATCTCAATGTTTCCTGAAAATGAAAAACAAGAAACAAAAGGTCCTAAAAAACACCAAAACAGATAAACAAATCCATACTTGTTCTGATTCATAGATGCAAATGGTCAATCCCTCTGCCCAAACAATATGGACTCTAAAAGAAAATGAACTTTTACGCTTAATGGGTTTATCCAGAAATTATGTTACTCCCCTACAAGTCTACTTTTATGAACCGCGTTTCATGCTTTATGAAGGAAAACAATTCACTTCGTTAGCAGGTAGTTTTCCAACAATCTCAATAACAGGAAATAATTGCAGCTTAAACTGCAAACACTGTGAAGGCAAAATTCTGCAAACAATGTATCCGCTAACCAAACCTGAACAACTTCTTAGCTTATGCACTAAACTCAACAAGGAAGGTGCTTTAGGATGCTTAATTAGCGGCGGGTGTTTATCCAACGGTTCAGTCCCCCTCGCTGAATTTCTACCCGCTATAGCCGAAATTAAACACAATTCAGACTTGATGATTTTTACTCATACGGGCATAATCGACTTAGCTAATGCAAAAGCCCTCAAGAACGCAGGAGTAGATGCTGCGCTAATAGACATAATTGGTGATGATCAAACTATACACCAAATATACAACCTTAACTTAAAAACTCAAAACTTCGAAGCATCTCTTAAGGCACTACACGAAGCACAAATAGCTTTCATACCTCATGTAATTGTTGGCCTTGATAATGGAAAACTAAAAGGAGAATTTTCTGCACTTAAAATGATAGCTAAGTATAATCCCTCCGCAGTAGTAATAATTGCCTTCATACCTATTCCTGGAACTGCAATGGCAAAAAATAGTCCTCCTAGTGCAATTGATGTTGCCCGAACAATCGCAGTTGCCCGCGTAATGTTGCCTAAGACCCCTATAGTATTAGGCTGCATGCGTCCTAAAGGAAAAATTCGCAGAGAAACTGAACTCCTCGCTCTTAAAGCAGGTATAGACGCTATAACATATCCATCAAATTCCACCATTCAATACGCAAAAAACCAAAAATACAATATCAAGTTTTCACGTGTATGTTGTGCTAACATATACAAAGATTTACTAGAAAATAATGAAAGTACCTGCTAAATGTAGAATTCGCGGGGTCTGTTGAGTCTACTTATAAAAAGTGTTATTTATCAGATGGGTGCATCATTGAGCAATAGGTGTCTTGGTTTGGAGTTTCAGGGCAGAGACATAGCGTCAATCGAGGATTTTACTCGTAACGAAATTGACTATATCCTAAAGATAGGCAAAACCATGGAACCCTTATCCAAAAAAGGATCAGATATTCTTCGTGGAAAAATTCTGGCAAATCTCTTCTTTGAACCTAGCACTAGGACTAGACTTAGTTTTGAGGCTGCAATGCTCAAGCTTGGCGGATCTACGATAGGTTTTGGTGATGTTGAAAATAGCAGTATAAAGAAAGGAGAAAACCTTGCTGATACTGTACGAACTGTACAGAATTATGCTGATGTTATTGCCCTTAGGCATCCACTAGAAGGTGCGGCAAGAATGGCTGCTGAATTTGCCACGATTCCGATTATTAATGCAGGAAGTGGTGCTGAAGAGCATCCAACCCAAGCTCTTGTTGATCTTTATACTATTCAAAAAGAAAAAAACCAGATTGATGGTTTAAAAATTGCCTTAGTTGGAGATTTGCGGTATGGGCGCACAGTTCATTCACTTGCTTATGCACTCTCATTTTACAATATTGACTTAATACTTGTTTCACCTGATAGTCTGCGCATTAGGCGTGAAGTGCTGAGGGCAATACAGAACAAAATTTCCGTTTCGGAAACTCAGAATCTTGATAAAATTATTCCCCAGGTGGATGTTCTTTATGTTACGCGAATTCAAAAGGAACGTTTTCCTGATCAAGCGGAATTTGCAAGAGTGAAAGGTGCGTATCGTGTAGATTTAAAAAATATGATGAACGCAAAAAACGATATGATTATTCTCCATCCTTTGCCTCGTGTGGATGAAATCGCTCCGGAAGTAGATGCTACATCTCAAGCGCGTTATTTCCAGCAAGCGGGTAATGGTGTTGTTATCCGAATGGGGTTGCTGGCTTTATTGTTAGGTGCCATAAAGTAAGCTGTTTTAAGTGGCGTAAAATCTATCAAAAACTAATAGAGTACCAATTGAACCGCAAGCAGGGCATCTGTGAAGTGTTTCAAACCAGTTTTTGTGGCAACTAGCACAATATGTAACCGCCCGATTATAGGTTAGAAATTCGATAGCTTGTTTTTCCATAAGGTGTATTGTTAATTTCAGCATTTCTTCGGGTTTATGCTCCACCGCGTCCATATCTATGATTGTCAGGTGTCCACCTGCGTTTAATGTTTTTAATTTTTGTTCTAAATCGAGTTGTTCGCTTGGAACGGACGCGAAGTTGCCTGGTTGGAGTTGAAGTCTTCGAGTCGTTATGTAGAATGGTTTGTCGCGAGTTCCAGAGAACTTTACTTTTGCTACACCATATTTTTCTACATCTAGCTGTGCCAGTCTAGTTGCTGCCTGTGGGCTTGGCAGTATTGCTGGAAATAGTCGTTTACTGTGTTTGCGACCTACTTTATGGATATAGGTTTGTGTATTCTGTGCGACTTCTTCCGCAAATTTTAGGCTTTCTGGGTGACTGATGGGTTTACCGATAAAGCTTTCAATGGCTTCTTTAAATCCTGATAAGTTGATTATACCACTGCAGTTTTCAAGTCTAAAATATGTGTCGCCGTTGGTTCCCTGCGTGAGGAAGGGTAGGGCAGTTTTTCCGTATTGCTTTAACGCTCTATATTTGATGCCTATTGCTCTCGCTGAGAGTTCACATCTTTCTTTAAGTAAATCAAATAATTTAGTTTTGTCTTTTTCGCAGTCTTGGACGATACGAGGTAAATTAATTGTAACATACCCTAAGCAACCTGTTCGGGCTGTATCAGTTTCCCAGTCTTCAGTCAGGGTAGCATCAAGTTTTATCCCTGATGCCGAGTAAGCTGTGTTCTTATCTTCTTTTAGAAGCATGTTGGCAAAGTAAACTGTACAGGTATTAACAGCTAATGTGTGAGCTTTTAGCAGAAGGGAAAGTGCGTTTTCTTCAAGAAGTGTTTCTCGGTCAACTTTAATGATTAGTTTAGGATTTAAAATTGGCTTAAGGGCGCTTTCTTCAGCATATATTTCAAGAATAAGTGAAGATAGTAACTTGCTTTCGGCGGTGAACTCACGATATTTTCCACATGGTTTTCCTTTTGCACCTATAGCGACTTTGTCAGCTATGAATTTTGGAATAGTTAATTCTAAGCATAATGCTGCATCAATATGTTGATTAAGATTTAAAATGAATACTCGAAGATTCTCTTTTATTCTCGATGTCTCCAAACCTTTTGCGTAGGGCGCTAGAAATAGATTGAAGTGATCTATGGTTTGAGTTTGATTTACTTCTTGACGTGTAAGAAGTAAGACATTGAATGCAGTAGCTAATGCCGCTTCAAAAGTTTCAGCCGCATTCTCTAAATGTTCTAGTCTGCGAAGATTATCAAGTTTTAAGCCGTTTTGTAAGAAGAATCTTAGGTCATGTATGACCTCATTAGGTTTAAGAACCCATGTGCTTAATCCGTTAAGATGCAAAGCCCCTGAGACATGGGCATCTGCAATATCGCGTGGAAAAACGTTTAGTAATGTGTATTCTCGAAATACTGTTCTTCCTGCTGTAGTTATAGCGGATTCATTTTCGTTTGTTTGTTCTTTTGACTCAATTAGCGCTGTTACTTCATGGACTGGTAGACCAAGGCGTGTGAGTTTATGACGGTAATCTTCCATTCCTTTTTCTATTAAAATGGCGTTTACTACTTCGCGTATTAGTGGTGCAGTTAAATATTTTATTTTTGATTTAAGCAAAAGCTTTTCTGTCTCTTTGGCTGTTTTTTGAGCTAAATCAGGAGGCATTTTTGCTTCTCTAATTAGAGAATTAGCGATTTTATTTGAGTCAAATTCTTCAAAGGTAAAATGTGAGGTCCGCACTAACATGCCTTTAGGTTTGACGGCTTTCTTATCTACGCGATCTGCAATATCGATAATCATCTTTCCTAAATCAGTAAGAAAGTATTTTTTTGCGTCTGAATCAACTTCAACTAAGGCCGCTTTTAGTAAGAATTTTAGGTGGTACGCGAATCTTCCAGCGTCGCGGCTTGGATTCATTTTGAGTTGATTCATGAGCTCAGTATAACTTAGAGCACCTTTATCGAACAGAAGGTTCAAGATTTGCAGCCTTAGCGGTGATGAAACTGCTTTAAGTACCTTTACTCCGCGTGCTCTTTGGGGCTGCGACATCCTTTTCTTCCCTTTTGGTGGAACTATAGCTAATGCATAAGTGAAGTTTAAACCTTAGCTACCAAAGGGAGTTTCGCAAAGTTGGTACAAATCGTTTAAAAAGCTATTAGTGTGATTGTGAATTTGCTCCGTCTTCCGTTTTTTTTGCTGAAAACTTTATAGAGACGCTATTGAAGATAGGTATACCCTATTGTATATTACGGGCTACGTGGTACGATGAATTCTTCAGAGATACTCATACAGGCAAAGGGATTAACTAAACAATATGATCATTTTGCAGCAGTGGATCACATAGACTTTGAAGTCTGCAAAGGCGAGTGCATCGGTTTTCTTGGACCCAATGGAGCAGGAAAAACCACTGCAATGCGAATGATTTACTGCTTCTCGCCAGTAAGTGACGGTGAATTAACGGTAGCTGGATTAAATGTTTCTACTTCTGCTAGAGAGATAAAAAAGTTGATTGGTGTTGCGCCTCAAGAAGATAATTTAGATCCAGATTTTACTGTTGTTAAAAATTTAGAAGTTTATGCTCGATATTTCGATATTCCAAAAAAAGAAGCGGAAAAACGGGCTTCTGAATTACTAAATTTTTTTCAACTCAGTGATAAGCTAGACGCATCTATTCTTCAGCTGTCAGGAGGAATGAAAAGACGTCTAATAATTGCTAGGGCTTTAATTAATGACCCCCAAATATTGCTCTTAGATGAGCCAACTACTGGTTTAGATCCGCAAGGAAGACATCTGGTTTGGGATGAAATCCGTGCTCTCAGAAAGCGGGGAGTTACTATTATTTTAACAACGCACTATATGGATGAAGCAGCAGCATTATGCGATAGGCTTCTTATTATTGACAATGGAAAAATTATTGAATCTGGTTCGCCTCAAGAATTAGTCAAAAAATATGTAGGGGCAGATGTTTTAGAAGTTGAGTTTGATGAATCCGTGCTAACAACTCTTCGACAAGAACTTTCTAACGAGCAGATAGAAGTTTATAATGAACAAATTCGTGTCTTTAGTAATAAGCCGCATGGTTTCTTTGAAGCCGTAATTAAAAAATTCCCTGATAAAACCATGACAATTCGTAATGCAAATTTGGAAGATGTATTTTTAAAATTGACAGGACGGAAGCTCCGAGAATGACTAAACCAACTAATCAATCACAATCTAGTCTATTGCCCAAGTTGACTTATCGGGTTTGGAGAGTCTGGCGCAGAAACCTTGATGTATTTTTTAAGACAATACATGTTAATTTCCTTCCATCTTTACTTGAGCCTATTTTGTATCTTACTGCATTCGGTTTAGGCCTAGGAGCCTTGATTGGCAGTGGTAATATACCTGGATATGCTTCATATATTCAATACATAGCTCCAGGCTTAATCGCAATCGCTATTATGTATGGTTCATTTTTTGAATGCACCTACGCTTCCTTTGTACGTATGTATTTTCAAAAAACATTTGACGCGATTATAGCTACCCCTATTAGCTTAGAGGAAGTTATAGCAGGTGAATTACTCTGGGGCGCTACTCGTGCAACAATAAATGCCTCCATAGTGCTCTGTGTTGTTGCGGCCTTTGGGCTAATTTCAAGTCCTCTCTTCATTTTAGTGCCTATCCTAGCCTTTTTCGGGGGACTATTATTTGCATCTCTGGGTATGTGTTTTACAGCTCTTGCCCCAAACATCGATTTCTTTAATTTTCCCGCTTTCTTATTTTTAACTCCGATGTTTCTTCTCAGTGGAACTTTTTTCCCCATTCCTGATCCCATTCAGGGGGTCGCCTTAGGCATTCTGCCTTTAACTCATATAGTGAGCTTATTGAGGGGACTTATTGTAGGTCAAATCCCAGTTCTTGCTGGTCTTCAATCCCAAACAGTCCTGTTTTTGGGTGTGACGTGGATAGCTATTGCGGTTGTTGTCTTTTTCTTGCTGAGTATTCACTTGATGAAAAAGCGACTCATACAATGAGAAAATAAATACTACTCTCAAGTTTTCTTAATTAAAATGTTGTCCTGAAAACTTGGAGTCTGATTTTGGTGCGGTCTCCGGGATTCGAACCTGGGTCGCCAACTTGGAAAGCTGGTGTCCTAACCTTACTAGACTAAGACCGCATACAAGCCCATATCACAGTTGAAATTAAACTTAAACTTTTCCTCCGTTTTATTTTATGGAGAAAAAGAAATTTGTGAAGTGGGCCATTCTCGATTTAGAATTGTGTTGTTTCAAATCTATTAATTTTTGATGCTCTAGGCGGGGTTTGAAATGATTTTTTTACGAAAGCTAAGCAATGAATATTGTAATATGGAATCTGTTTGATTCTGCTTTGATTATGCAGGGCTTGGATTTTGGAAAAATAGTGCATTTAGTTTTTAAGTTTAAAAAAATCTGTCACAGCTTACCTTATTATAGAGAATATCTTGAATTAATTGGCGTCCTAACTTTATCAAATCTCGAATGGTGTTATCGTTCGCGTCTGGGCGCCGATTCAAGATATATACTGGGTTGCGGACCTTGTAAAGCATTAACGCGATTAATCTTTGGGTTGGTTGGTTGGATAAAACTTTTATATGTGGCTAAGGGATTGTGCTTATGCATCCCAATTATAATGACCACGGTGTTCAGATGGAACCTAGTAAAAAACCGCTGAACGTTCTGATTAAACAGCTTCATGGAAACATTGAAGTAGTTCTTAAAAACGGCTGCGAATACAAAGGTAAAATGATTAAAGTAGACGGGCACATGAATATTCTTCTTGAAGGCGCCACAGAATATAAAGACACTCAAATGCTCACTAACTACGGTAATGTGCTGCTTCGGGGAAATAATGTTCTATACATTATTTTGGATTCAACCCGACACTAAACTTTTAATTTTTTAACTTTTCCTAAAACGAATTCGCGAGCATCTTCAATTTTAACTGTAACCTTATATTTGCGTTTAAAGAAGTCTAAAACATTCTTTATGTCTCTTGTTAGTAAATCCTGAGCGTTAGGGTGCTGTATTGTAACGTATTGGGGCCAATCAATAATTAGTATGTGCATATCTGGTCTGACAATTATGTTATAGTCGCTTAAGTCAGCATGTATTATGCCTGCTTTTAGATACGCCTTCTGTGTGTTAAGCAGAATTTCAAGTAAGACCTTGGAGGGATTATCAAGTTCTTTCCATTTTGATAATTCTGCTCCTTCTATTACCCCCATAACTATAGCGTGGCGGTTTTGACTTATCGGTTCAGGTACTGCTACTCCATGCTTATGAGCGATCTGTAAAGCTTGAAATTCCTTTTCCGCGGCTAATCTTGACTGAAATAACCATCCTGCATGGTCAAGCATATATCCTCGCGTTCTGCGTGTCTGCCGAAAACTTATCCTTCCTAATCTATGAAATTTAGCTGCTACACGAGTTCCCTTCGGATCTAAAGCATCAAAGACATCTGCCTCTTTACCAACCCCTAACGATTTACCAAATGCTTCTAAAACTCCTGCCTTAACAAACGCGTTGATGGCCAAACAATCATAGCCTGTATAATTGAGTGTATATCCGATGTATGCTCCCTGCATCCTTCTGATAAGGCTTAATTTGTTTAGACGATTTAGAGTAAAATCTATCCTATCCATGGGGACTTTAGCGTATTTTTGAATTTGCTCTTTAGGTACATACTCACGTTTGTTCATTGCTGCTTCGATATTTTGTAATACGCGTAAATCCTCGATTTCTAAAGTTCGAAATACTTGAACTGCAATTTCAGCAGGTGACATTTCAACTGTATCTTGTATTTTCAATCTAATAAGAGTAAAAGCGCATTTTTAGAGTTTACCTTATATTCAAGTTTTGCCCATACTGATTCATAGAAAAATTAGTTTGTCATATGAGCCAAATTAGGTTTTAGGAATGGCTGTTGATCAGGAAAATATTTCAAGGGTACTTTCAGTACTTTCCCACAGGATACGACGAGAGATACTCCTGATTCTGAATGATAAAGGCGAATGCACTTTCACCGAATTAATGAATACTATCAATATTGATACTGGTAAGCTCAGTTTCCACATAAGAAATTTAACTCCTTTTCTTGACCAGACAGAAAATGGACGATATAAGTTGAGTCGTGCAGGTGAAGACGCTGTACGAGTTATTAGAGATGTGGAGTCCTGGGCTGAAGTTGCTGACGTAAACCGAAAAGCACCTGAGCTTGCCCTAGCTTCCTACAAAAGACGTGCATATGCGTTTCTAATTGATTTTTCAATAATGATTATTATTACAACTTTGCTTCTACTTGAGCCTGTTTTGGTACTCGGTTCTACAAACGTGGCTATTTTTTTTAACATATCCTTTTTAGCTTTAGGTGCTCTTTGGGTCTATTCTACTCTTTTAGAAGGTTTTAACAGTCAAAGCTTAGGAAAAAAGGCCATAGGATTAAAAGTCGTGAAGATCAACGGGAAGAAAATGGATTATGAACATGCTGCTGTAAGAAACTTTGGCAAGATACTTTTACCCTTTGATTTAATATTTGGATATGGGCTCAAGGATCCTCGCTTTAAAAGATACTTCGACAAATTCGCTGGCACAACAGTAGTGGAAATAAGATAATCCTCAACCTAACTACAATACGAAACCTTATTTTGAATTTCTCTTTTATATTTCAATTATTTGCGAAGCTTTTAATGAGGTTTCAACCATTTGGGGGATGTCTATTTTTTCTTCTGCTTCTATAACGGCGTTGAGTTTTGCTTGAGTAGCAGGCATTGAAGGTGAAGCACTGCAACCGTGAGCCTTTATTATTGAGGTTTCAAAGGTGCCTATTTTTTTAGCGATCGCTTCAGTTTCAGTTTTGTCAAAACCAAGTAGAGGCCGATGAATAGGATAATTGAGAGCTGCTTGATCGATGACGTATAAGTTATGCATTGTTTGACTTGCCTGCTCACCGATAGCTTCGCCTGTGACGATACCATAACTTTTTTCAGTGTCAGAGATTCTTTCAGCGATTCGATACATCAATCGTTTGCAAAGCAAACAAGTGAATCTGTTTGGAGTCTTCTGTTGTATTGTCTTCATGTTTTCTCCATTGGGTACAATGTACATTTTTCTGATGTAGCCTGAGCTCCATTCCTTAAGTTTTTTTGCATTTGTTATGGCTTTCTCTTTCTCGCGTTCATCGGTAAAAGGCCAATTATCAATGTAAACAAGAATGGGGGCGCATCCTCGCTTCATAGTTAGCCAGCAGGCTACTGGAGAATCTATTCCTCCGCTGAGAAGACATACAGTTTTTGCCTGTGTGCCTAATGGAAAACCGCCGGGGCCTTGTATGGTCTGGGCGTAAATATATGCTTCTTGATCGCGAACTTCCACTGTTAAGGTATTCTGGGGATTAGTCAAGTTTACTTTAAGATTACGATTTGGGAATGCTTCCAGTATTTGTTCACCGAGCATTCGACAGACTTCGACACTACTATAAGGGTGTGTTCCTACACGATGGCATCGCACAGCGAAGGTTGTGTTTTCTTTTATGATTGTTTCTGCAACTTGTAGAGCTGCACTAGTGAGGGTCTTTAACTCTGAAGTCGTTTTTTTGGCTGGTGAAACACTTGATATTCCAAAAACTCTGGTTGACGCTCTTGCTGTTTCAAGTGGCTTTTCTGTCTTTAGATAAATTCTGCCTCGTAATCGCTCAATCGAAATTGGTTTAAGATTCTGGTCTTTGAGAGTATGCTTAAGGTTCTGTAAAAGCTGTTTTTCATAAGTGCGTCTTGTCCACTCGCTTTTAATACCGATTTCTCCACTAAAACGCACAATAACATTATCCGAATCTGATATCTGAGCCAAATATCTAACCAACAATCAAGAACGAAGGACACAGCAAATTTAACGATTATGCTTATTTTTTAAAACTTAGAATCTAAATGACAGTAAATAAAAAATTGATTATAAATTACTATATTACGCCGTATTACCTAATGCATCAATATCTATAGTTAAAAACCAATCAACTAATCTGACTTCATCTTGTGCTTTAATTCCGCGCTTAGTTTTCTTCTTATACATCCAACCCACGCCCATTCACAGTGCATTTTTGAAAGTTTAATAATTTGTACGTCTGTTTTCTCCATAACAAAACCTCACAAACAGGTTTCACAAAAAATTCAAAAGCTCAATCGAAAGCGAAACGTCTATATTTATAGATGAAAATTCCTTTTCACCAGACTATCTGCGGGCCCGTAGCTCAGTCAGGCCAGAGCGGCGGACTCTTAATCCGTAGGCCGCGGGTTCAATTCCCGTCGGGCCCGCC
>CAZWRU010000049.1:0-11560 GCA_964636425.1 uncultured Candidatus Bathyarchaeia archaeon | reverse complement strand
AGATTCCAGAATGCTGCAAACTCGGATTCTGCAGAAGGAAACCACACGTCCCACAGATGTGGGCAAAATGGGTGTGCAGGAAACTCGGGCATGAACATGCCTTGTCGATAGATGCACCCGTAATATCGAGTGCAGTATTCGCATTTTGGTTGAGGACCTGACATCTTGAAGTACTGAACGCCATACGCGGGCGCATACACTTGAATTGCATTGTTGTAAGATCCAGTATTGATAGAGCCGCATAGCATACCAAGACGCAAACTAATACCTTCTCCGCTACCCCAGAAGCCTACAGAACCCCCAGATAATAGAGATGTCACACGCATACCTCATTTTTCAATATTTAATCCAGCTAGGGTGGAATTTCCGTATGATATTTTGCTTCATAAATAAGAATTATATTAGGAAGTTTGTCTAAAATTTTACCTAAGAAATAGCGAGAAAATATTGGGTTTCTATATATCGATAAATTTTGGGAAATTTGATATTTACTCTGTCCATGTTGGCAGTACTACACTGCTTGAAAAGAGCTTATAACTAGAGCTTACATATTGGGTTCAGGAATCGCTGTCTGATGGAAAAAAACAGGGCAATTTACTTAAAATTATTAAAAACGATTCTTGGAACTTATATTATCCTGGCTATTCTAATAGCGGGCATTAACTATGGATATGCAAGCGTAGCTCCGAAAAATATTGCCTCAATTATTAATTGGGTTTGGATAGTATACGAAAACTGGATAAAGACAGCCTTTATACTAATCGGCTCATTTTTGACAATAAAAATCATTGGTTCTTCAAAAAGGACAACGATGAGGAAAACAAATCTTATTGGTTTTATAATCGCGGCTTTAGCCGTACATGTTGTTTCTCCGCTGCTTGTTAACAACTATGACCTGTACTTTTATGCTATGCCTCTTCCCTGGACAACTACACCGCTACAATTACTAGACGTTAACTCATCGCTATATCAAACCACTATAAGCTCTTGGGGCAGTAACGGAGTACTATCAGCTTTATCCTTCTTTACAGTTATTAGCCTCGTAGTATTGATTGGAACGCTGCTTTACGGACGTCGATTTCAATGCTCCTCAATCTGTCTTTTCAATGGATTTGCCGCTGAGGTTTTTGACCCTGCGATTCCATTAATTGGAAAACAAAGAATAATTAAACCCAGAATGCTCCGATTTTTGAATTTTTTTAGATGGGTATTTCTATTAATTGCCTTAATCTTTGCTGTATATTGGGCAATATACCTGCTTGGAATAACTGTAACACCTAGTATTGATATACTAACGAAAATTGAATCGTACAAATATCTTATCGGCGAGCTTATGCTATCTTTGTTTTTCTGGGTTGCGTTTATTGGTAGAGGTTACTGCTATTATTGTCCGTTGGGAACGGTATTAAGTGGAGTTGCCCGAATAGCGGGTCAGAAAATAAACACTAACAACACAAAATGTATACAATGTAACAAATGCAATGAGGTCTGTCCAATGTCGATTGACATCAAAAGCAAAGCAATCAATGGTAAGATCATTCAAGATATCCGATGTGTCGGTTGTGGCCATTGCGTTGATGAATGTCCAACAATGAATCTTACTTACTCAACAAGGTTCACGGAACGCATTAAGTCTGGGAAGACACCTTTGTAAGTCGTTAGGAAATAGCATGGTACTGAGCTATTATTCAAAGTGATACCGTGAAAATAGCCGAGAATTATACTTTTTTAGATATAGGACTTAAAATGGGTTTTTTACAATTAGCTTTTCGAGTTTGCTGAAATAGTGTGCCATAAACTTGGGGTCGTATTTATCCCTAAATTTTCGAGGCTAATTACGAATTATGTTTGGAATTACAAGGAAGCGAGCGTTTGGGCATTGAGGGCGTCATCCATAATCTTCACAAACTGCTCTAGGTATACCTTCCGCTGAGTTTCCAACTGTAATTGCATCTCAGGAGGCAGCAATAAAAGCGATGACTGATTAGTGCGTTTCTGAAGCCAATTCAAAGCATCCTGCTCACGAGTTCAGTTATAATTTCCAATTAAATGCTCAGCTTCATGAATAGCAGCAGCCCTTGTTAACGCACCTATTTTAGCGGCATCGATAAGTCTCTGCATTGAAGAGACAAACTCAGGGTGAGAATTGGAAACTTTTGCATCTGCCCAGTTCTGGTTTTGCGGAGAAGTCGAGACATTAAACGAGTTGGACGTTTGAGGCTGCTTGAGCGTTTGGCCTTCGCCTGAAGGTAACGGTGGCAGATTCTTTTCTGCTCTGACTTCATCTTTGAGCATGTACTCAAGTTTGAGGCTGTTTCCCTGCTCGTGCATTAGGCTAATTCAAGCATCCTTGGTATGGGGGACGACCCCCGCTTAATAGTATTTTGTTTATTTTTGTTTATCAGCTATTGAGAAGATTGCGCTTAAGAGCTAATGTTCATTATTTAACTTAACTTTAAATAATCACTTGTTATTTCTTATTATTCAGAATAATTTGAGGTTGGAGTAAAATTGGTAAAAAGTGTAATCAACCTAAGTGAGCAGGAAAACCGAATAGTTAATGTAGTGAAGGCAAAGTATGGACTCAAAGACAAAAGCCAGGCAATAAGCCTAATATTGAAGCGTTATGAAGAATGCGCGCTTGAACCTCAATTTAGACCTGAATTTGTTAAGGAAATACAGCAAACCCGAGAGCATGGGAAATTTGTGAAAGTTAAAGACTTCGCGGAAGAGTTCAAAACTGAGTGATCACTTGTACAGCTTGGAAATTGAACAAGAAGTTTATAAAGAGTTTAAGAAGCTTGGAAAAAGGACCCGCAACAATTAAAGGCGATAAGAAAAAAGATTGAACAGATCCTAAATGACCCCTTTCAGTTCAAGCCTTTGAGGCATCCTTTGCAGGGGTTATGGAGAGTCCATGTTGGCTCATTTGTAATTATATACGAATTATGCCTGGAAGGGAACACCATAAAGCTGATAAAATACGGGCATCACGACCAAGCTTACCTCTAAACCCAAAATTGATTCACAATTCAGAAATAAATAAGAAAGATTTTTGGGGGAATCTTTCCACTTGTAGTTAATGTAATTCCCATCCCCCAGCTTCAAAGTATGCATTTCTCGCTCATTGCTTTAAGTAATTATTTATTCTCCAGGTACACTGAAGGTGTATAGATGATAGGAAAAGCATAACCGGGGATAATTAGATGTGTACAATTGCTATTCCTTATAATTTAAGCAAAACAATAGACAATCGCAGGTCTGTAAGAAGTTTCAAGACGGATGCCCTTAAACCTGAAGTGTTGGCAATATTATCAAAGTTTTCCAAGAATGTTAGATCACCGTTTGCTTGTGAAACTGAAATTCGTTTTTTTAAAGCTGAACCAACAAAAGAGCTTTATAAAACCTTTCACGCTCCCGCCGATAATGTTGCTTTTTTGTCTAAAACAGATTCTGTTTCAATTGGCAAGACAGGCTTTATTGGTGAATTGGTAATTCTGTTGGCAGCAAATCTTGGTGTTTCAACCTGTTGGTATGGACACTATAACCTTTCTGAACTTGAAAGGCTAATGCCTCATCTGCAGAACCCTTATCGATTAAAAGACGCTCCTCGAGGGTGTGGTTACTCCAAGGGCATTACGGATGGTGTTCGAGCTATTTGCATATCCCCGCTGGGCTACTATGAGCCGAAAGGTCTTAGGCTAATGGATAGAATTACAAAAAACGTTTTTAGTTTTAAGAGAAAAGAAACTAAAGACTTGCTCGAAAACCCTGAAGATATGACTCATCTTTCGGATGACCTAATTTATGCTCTTGATCTTGCAAGAAAAGCACCATCAGCGGCTAACTCGCAGATGTGGCGGTTTAGCTTTGGAAATGATTATAAAAGTATAACAGTTTCAATGCCTTTAGGCTATCGGCATTTTAAATGGGAGCATCCAAACGTGGATATTGGCATCTGCGCTAGTCATATTTGGCTTGCTTTGATTGATAGAGGTTTGGTTCCTTCCGTAGAGGTTTATGAAGATCAAGGCCGAGCTGTTTTCAGCATTAATACAATAAAGTAAAGAAAACTTGGGTACAGGTTAACCAGTTCCTTATTCAAGTTTAGGTCTCAGAAAAAGGATTCATGGTAACATAGCTCTTGGTTTAATATTATTCAAATTACTTTCTTCGTTTGATAGACGAAGAATCCAAATACTCTCAAAAGGATAGAGATTTCACTTGTCTGATATGGATTTAATTATGTTTTGGCTCTGAGAATCCATCCTGCGATTTTGTGGCAATAATAAAATTTGTTTGAGTTCTAATATCTTTGAGTTTAACGAATGATTGAACACATCATGAAGGTGAAGCTGAATATCAATGTTATCTTAACGAAATCCTTCGTCAGCAAACCCCCAAGTGATATTTGTTCATGAGTATTTTCTTTGTTTTTACTTAACGCTTTTCGTTTTAAAAACAAATTAATCAATATGTAGCTGGAGATTGCGGCTAAAATTATGTAATAAACAAAGGACATAGAATACATTAAACCGATGTTAGTCAATATGGGAATTAATATGCATCCCAAGATAACAGTTAGAAATAAGCCGTTTCTAAAACCTAAAATCACAGGTAAAGTTTGAGCCCCGCTGTTTTTGTCTGATTGGTAATCCGCCAAGTCACCCCAGATGCTGTTCACCGTTGTAACTATTCCAAAAAGCAATGTCAAAACTAAAACATTAAACGTGAAAACCCCGAAATATGCGCCTGAAATAAAAATTGCTACACCGCCAAATACAAAATTAACAAGGGGTTTAACTACAGTAGTTCTCAACCTTAAGGGCGGCACAGAATAAATGAATCCTAAGAGCATACCTACCGAAATAACAACAAAAACAGCCCAATTTAAAGTAAGCGCGCCTAAAATAAAAACTAATCCTGCGAAAAGGCAAGTTATTAAGTAACCCTTTTTCCCCAATTTTTCGGTGAACGCTGCTCTTTTGGGGTCAGAGATAGCGTCAAGGTCTTTATCATATATGTTGTTTATTGCATCGGAGAAGCTCCAAAAGCAAAACACGATGACTCCCAGTAGTAAGGCTGGAAGTAACGAATTAGAACCGCCAATTAAGAAAGCGCCTCCTACTGTGATCATGAAAAGCATTAATCCTCGTTGTATGGCTAAAAATTCGGCGTACCCCTTCAAATTAGTCATCATGAGCAAAAATCCTCGAGTTTTTAAAGAAACCGCCAAATACTTTTTCAGAAAAATTTAAGACCCCAATTGCTTCGCTTCTCTTCAGAGCCAAATCAATCACGTGTATTGAGCGGCTTTTAGACTCTTGATACCCAATAAAACTTTCGCAAAAGCTCGATTAGTTTTTCATAATAATGCCATTATAGATGGCTTAAGCGCTTGCTACCATTAATCGTCCCAAACCATAGGGCGAGATGTCCATTTGCAGGGGAGTCAATTTCTTCTCCTCCTTCACTGACAGCCCATATATTTTAGTTTTATTGCGTTTTCTAAAGGAATTTAGGTGTCCATATCTTAGACGTATTCTTCACAAGTATTGGCCTGTTTTTTTAACATAAGATTAAAGCGTACCTTCAAACCAATAATAAAAATACTTCAATGGTTGACTGAATATGACAAACGGTCTGGCTGTTCAAGCCCTTAAAACAGAACGCCTCGGGGCAGAATTACTATGAAAATAGGAAATATCGATATTTCAGGCCAATTCGTCCTTGCGCCAATGGCAGCCGTCAACTGCACCGCTTTTAGAATGCTCTGCAAAGAAAACAAAGCTAGCTTAGTTTACACTCAAATGTTCGATGTTGAACTCATTAAGAACAAGAATAAGCACGAAGTAAAAAAGCTCCTTAACATCAACGAGTTTGAAAGACCAGTAAGTGTTCAGTTAATCGGCAACAAAGAAGATGCAATAATTAGAAGCGTTAAACTTGTTGAAAACTTTGCAGACATAATTGATTTCAATATTGGTTGTAGCGAAAAAGAGATTCTGGAGCAAGGTTACGGTGCATTTTTGCTTTCAAACCTTCCTAGTTTGGAAAACCTCGTAAAAAAAATTGTTGACTCAACAAATAAACCAGTCACTGTAAAAATGCGTATCGGTTTGGATGCTCAAAACATAATCGCTGTTAAAGTCGCCAAAATGCTTGAAAGCGTTGGTGTTGCGGCAGTATGTATACATGGTCGAACCGCTCAACAAAAACTCTCAAAAAGAGTAAATTGGACAATAATGAAGCAGGTAAAAGAAAAACTTGATATTCCCGTAATGGCAAACGGCGACGTTACCTGCTATGAGGGCGGCATTGATCTTTTAGGCAGGACCGGATGCGATTTTGTTATGATAGGTAGGGGTGCAAGAGACTGCCCCTGGATATTTGACCCTGAAAAGTCCAAGATTGATAATGCTGGGATAAAAAAACAGATTCTACGTTTTATAGAGTTGTATAATAAGTACGAAAATCGAGGATCCTCTCAGGAAGTTCGCGAGCACGTTTTCTGGATGCTAAAAGATTTTGTAACCAGTCAAAACACAAGAGCTGTTCTGAACCTGAGGTACATTGAGAACATTGAACAATTTGTTCGTTCATTAACATAAAGAAATTTTTTGTACTGAAGCAGATTCGAACTTTGTCCCTTGCAGAAAAGGATACCTTATACTTGGTCAGATCTGCCAGCCAAACGTTAATTTTTTGGTCCTTGGAAAATGCCTTCCTGCAAAAAAAGATGCCGAAGACAAGACAAATTTCCATGTGAACACTTAAAGAAAAATGCCCTGAGTTGCTCGTGTATTATCCAAAAAACAGAATCTTCACAAATGCAATCTACGATATAGTGACAAGAGCTCTTGAGGTATAGTACATAAAATGTTGGGTGTTTTTGTGAAACTAAATTGATCTATTGTCTGTGCGTTTTCGACTGTTTTTGTATTCCATCTTTATTATAGAATAACATTCTGTATACTTAATTTCGAGTTTTTAGTTGGCTTAATCTTTGTAGGGTTCAAATCATCGAGCCATCCTGCTGATTCATTCACTGGAAGCTTAAACATTCTGCCTAAATTTTTTCTATCCTTCGCTTGATGGTACTTGAAATATATTTCGTCATCCATTATGCCCAAAACCTCGATTTTCCCTGTAACATGTGACATGATATATCTGAAACGTTTACTAAAGCCGTTACATTGCATCTTTGCTTTCTCGACTATTCTAAAACCTTTGCATAATGGAACTTGAAAGTGATGTTTAACCCTAGTAAGCGGGCGACATTGAAAAACGTAGTATGGCATAACTCCAATACTTACAAGTTTATTCATTAAGCTGGCAAGTATATCGGGTTTATCGTTGACTCCTTTGAGTAGAACGGTTTGATTATTGATTAGTATACCAGCATCCATTAGATTGCTTACCGCTTTGATAGATTGAGGATATATTTCTCTTGGATGATTAAATTGGGTTACAATATATATTCGCTTTTCGTTAGTTGAGTATTTTTTGAAGATTCCTAAGAGTTCTTTATCGTAAAATCGGTTTGGGTAGGTGACGGGCATTCTGGTGCCAATTCTTATAAATTTTATATGGGGTATCTTGGTTAGCAAACCCAAGAATTTTTCAATTGTCTTGTTGCAAAGAGTAAGGGGATCTCCGCCGCTAACAAGAACATTGTTTATTTCGGTGTGTTTTTTTATGTATTCTGCTGCGTCTTCTAAGCGTTTAAGTATTTCTTCAGATGGGAGCCCGACAAGACGTTTTCTAAAACAATGTCTACAGTATGTTGCACAAGTATTTGTAGCTAGAACCAGGGCAGTTTCTGAATATTTATGTTGGAGCCCCGGAAGCTGTGTATTTTCGGATTCGCCGCTTGTATCATAGAGTCCTTCAAGGTTAAGTTCGTGGGTTGATGGGACAGCCATTTTCATTATTGGGTCATCTGGGTTGGTCCAATCAATCAACGAGGCATAGGGCTTGGTGATTAGCATAGGGTGAGCCTGAATTACCCTTTTTAGTTGGCTCTCCGTTTCCGATGAGAGTTTAACATAGGTTTTAAGCTGTTCTAGAGTAGAAATACTGTCTGCTTGGTATGTGTTTTCCTTTATTTTAAATCCCTCCACATCAAGACCCAGCAACTTAACAGAATTACATAAAGTAATTATTTAGCAAATAATTTGCAGGACGGTCCTGTGTTCTCATTGAATTATATAGTTTTTATTTTTATTAAGTGTTCTTGCTTTTTTCTTCAATACTATCGTTTAATTGGTTGTTTTTTCTAATCTGCGGAACAGTGTGCCCCTGTTTGGAGTAAAAATCTCAAAGTTCATTAAAAATCAGGGGGGAGGCAGGCTATATTAAATGAGCGAACAAGAACTTCGTAACAATTTTATGTTGATAAATTTATTATCCTCTATATCTCAATAAGCCTACAAAAGCTGAATTGCATGACAAAAATCATCATAATTTACGATTCGCAAACAGGAAATACACAGACAATGGCAAACGCAGTTGCTGAAGGCGCGAAAAAAGCAGGGTCTGTTGAAGTCGTAATAAAAAAAGTTTCCGAATCCACTAAAACTGACTTGCTAGATGCCGATGGTATAATTCTAGGATCTCCAACACATTACGGATTAATGTCCACAAATATGAAATCATTCATTGATCATGGCGAAGTCTGGCAGCAGCTTGCTGGAAAAGTCGGTGGAGCGTTCACTAACTCGGCTGGAGTAGCTTCCGGGGGAGAAACCACGTTGCAATCTTTGGTTATTGCTATGTTTATTCATGGAATGATTATTCCTGGTAGAGCTGATGATATGCATTATGGGGTAGCTTTGACTGGGGCTCCAGATGAAGACGGACTTGCTCACTGTCAAGAGTTAGGGCGCATTGTTGCTTCTTTAGCGCTTAAACTAAGGGGCGTCTAAAAATTTTTAGACAATAAACTCTACGGGATATTGGTTTGACTTTCCCTTCTTAGTTCTAAATTTGCGTTAAAGTTTTTTTGTATGCTCGTCAACCAAGGGTTTTTCAGTAGGTTTTAGCAACCTAAATTTTCCTTTCCCTAGAGAGTAGAAATGTGGGTGGTTGTTTCGGATAGAGGGCCAATGACCACTGAAAGGATGGTTAGGTGCCATGGCAATAACATAGGATTTTATGCTGATTTCTGGTATATTGGGGTTTGTTTCATGTACTTTTCTAACTATGTCAGAAGAGGTGAATACTTCATCCTCTATTAGATTGGCTGCCTCAGCAACCAATTGCCAAATCGGTTTTCCATACTTCAAACCTGCCACCGAATAGCTAATCGGTACTGACGGCATATAAATGCTTTAAGACATGAGCTAGATACTTTTAATTTGAATCGCTGATCTCTCAATTAGAAAAAGGGATTTTATAGGCGGTTTCTTTAGTTGCGAAGGATTTAATTCCAATCCTTTGCTTTTTGACATAAAATCGAAAATTGGCAATTCTTACGATTTGTGTTAGTAAAATTTTAGTTATTTGTTTTTGCTGATAGTGGCGATTTGTGTTTTGTAAATGCTATGTGCGTTGCAATTTGCCTTCTGTTCGGTATTTGTTGCCTGATTACATTATGTAGACTCTTAAGAGTAGCACACATGAGTAAAGAATCAACAACAGTATAGGTGTAAATCTGCGGGAAACACCCCTTAGTCTATCGACGTTTTTGGTCGTTGGGGTTGCCATGAGCTTTATCAGGTAGATAGCAAAAGGCAAAAAGAATAGAAACACTATCAAGTACCAGAAAATAACCTCGTATGTTACTGCAACATTAAGGACTCCATAACTTATTGGAAGAATTATGCTCAATGAGGCACACAACACTGCAATTTTGGCAGATTTCTCTTTTCCGTACTTGACTACGAAGGTGGTGATTTTTTCGCCCTTGTCTGCCTCGTAATCTCCGATTGCTTGAAAGATGTGACTGGCTATTTGGAAAAGAAAAAGCGGAATTATACATAGAAGTACGTCTTGGTATCGATTCCACATCAAGGGCAACGAGCCCTCAATTGCTAAATGATTAGGATTAGATACCTGTAGCCCGATTAGGAAAGGTAAAACTCCAGCACCGACCCCAACGGTAATGAGATCTATTACTGGTCTTTTCTTGAAATGAATAGGCGGGGTAGAATAAACTATCCCTACTCCAATATAGATCACGAACAAGAACAGAAGCGTATAGTCCACTAATGCAGTAACGAGCAATCCTACTGTAAACAAAGAAACGAAAAGAACTGAAGATTGCTTTGGAGATAACTCTCCGTTAGCAACAGGCAAGTGCCTTTTTTGAGGATTCATTACGTCGCTTTTTCTATCAAAGTATTGATTGAGTACAAAAATGGCGCCAGTAACTAGGGAAAAAGAAAGCGAAATCGGAAGTACATTATACGATGGAATTACAAATAAAGTGCTTCCAAGCCCAAAAAAGAATAACCAGCCTATCCAACTTCGCCATCTGAGTGCTCGCAAGTAGACAGTAATCCCTGATTTTGCGTTTAGGGGGCTGCTCGTTGCTGTACGCCAATTCATTCAATTTACTCCGTTTTTACTCAAAATGAGTTTGCTCTCATATTAAGTCTTTATTTATAAATGTAAGATATCTGTTCAACGTAATCCTAAAAATTAAGCATCCAAACAAACCCAACAAAACTGGCGACAGTCTACACAATTAAAACTTAGGATGGAGGACTTCTTAAGAACTTATTATCCTTGGCGTAGAAAAGGGAAAATGCGGTGAATCTCATATTGGTCAGGGCTCAATTGCTATCATCCACTCAAAAAATCAACTTCTCACAACGACAGAGAAAAATTAAAAAAGAAAAACGAAACTGACGTACTCAGATTTTAAATTAAGGTGTTTACTATTAGCCTTCATTGTATATTATGAAAGAATCAAAACTTTTTACTTAATAGTCTATAGCCTCAACTTTTAAAAATTTTATATGAGTGCCGATTCAATTTTTAATGCTTTTTTCACCCTAGTGGCTACGGTATAGGCAACGGGGATTGTGTATAGAGGTGTTATTATATTGAAGAGAATTAAAACCGGAATTAACCCTGCCATGTAGGTTTCAGGAAGGGGGATATCTGAAAAAATCGGCAATAAGAAACCAAAGAAAACTTGGTAATCAATTATGGGCATTATAGCTGCTCTCGGGATTACAGCAAAAAAAGTCAGGTAAAGCATTGATTTATGTTCGCCAATTTTATCAGATGGATTCTTACGGGTAACGTATCTGCTGGCTACGTAAACCCCAAGAAGCATTAGCAGGGTTGCAATAAATCCCATCGGATAAGCTGCAATATAAACTGGATTTATGAGATAAAATGCGAGTTGGCCTAAAAGATTGAGAAATCCAACAAAAACACCTATTTTGACTCCGAAGAGCAAAAACGCCACTGCTATCGGTATTTCACTTAGTTGAAAGAAATTTCCTGGCCAAAAAATAGCTGGTATCTTTATCGCGTTTAAGGCTATAGCGATTGCTGCAAAAGAAATAATTAAAGCCAGCGATTTACTATCCATAAGCTCTTGTGG
>CAZWRU010000048.1:0-12277 GCA_964636425.1 uncultured Candidatus Bathyarchaeia archaeon | reverse complement strand
AAGTCGTAACAAGGTGGCCGTAGGGGAACCTGCGGCCGGATCACCTCCTAAGTAATTAAATAAGCTTTGAGCTTATTACTGGAGGAGCAAGGAGACTAATACCACATCCTGAATTCAGGGCATTAACGTCAAAGCCCAATAATATGAGCATAATTAGTTTTTCTTTTTCTTTGTTTTTTTGTTGATTGTTTTTTGTTAGTGTAAACTGCAGTTGTTGAGGTTGTTTTGTATGTTGTTTTTTTGCTGTTTATTTTTTGTTTTTGTTGGAGAATTTTCTGTTAATTATCAGCGAGTATTATATAGCAGTAATGGTGGTTATATTTGATAGCGAGGAAGATGCCGAATTAGTCCGAAAAAGAGAGCTCCAAGAAATGCGAAAAATAAACGTGGCGGTTTGGAAGATTTGCCGGTGAAGTTGGATCAAGAATATTCTGTAGATATTGTTGATATGACTCCTAATGGTGAAGGCATTGCTAAGGTTCAGGGTTTTTCGATTTTTATTCCTAATGTTAAGCTAAATGAGAAATTAGTTGTGAGAATAACCCGAATGGATTTTGCTGGTGCTGATGCCGTAAAAGTGTCGTAGTTTGGGCACTTTATTATTTCTCACTTGTTTTTAATGTTTTTAGTTTAATTGTTTGTTTTTATGATTTGCGCTTGTTGGCTGTCTATGCCTTGCCATATAATTTTGTAATTAAGTAGTGCTAAAACGTTGGTTGCATCGGTGATTCCTTGTGATTCGATGATTTTGATAGCTTCTAGAAGAGGCATCTTTTTGGTTGAAGGTAGATTTGCTTCAAGTTGTGTGTTTATTTTTTCTAGTTTTTCTTTCCTTACTAAACAATTGGGTAATGCAATGTAGTTCTTGGGGGTGTCTGTTGTTAATGCGGCCTTGGTAGCCTCGATTGATATTCCTATTCGATTTGAAAACTCTTCATAGGTTATTGTTTCTTCAGTAAATTTTATTGGTAGGTTTTTTAAAAACTCTATTTCCTTTTTTTTGGTTTCTTCGAAGGCTAATTCTAAATAATGAAGAACCTGTGCCCACGGGATTTTTTTTGCGTATATTATGAGATTTAGCTGCGATTGTTTCTCCTTTATTAAAGTGGATAATTTCTCGCATGCCAGTGCTTCATTAACTAAAAGAAGCATTTTATTATTTACCTGTTTTAGTTTTTCTATTTTTCGAAGTAGATAGCCTTCTGTCCAAAATCCCATTATCTCTATGTATATTTTGATGTTACTTTTTTCTAAGGAAAAATCTGGGATTATTACCTGATTTCCTGCCTTGACTGGTTCAGGTTCACGTTTTAGGGTCCAATTGGAATTTAATGCTTTGAATTGTGCTGCGAATTTTTCTTCTATAATGCTATCATATTTAGTTGCGGGAGAACGAGTTCTATTGAATAAGTTGCCCTGCTTTTTGCTGTCAAGGTTAAAGTTGCATATTTCATTATTGTATTTCCAAAATATTTTTGCGCTTAAACTATATTCTGAATTTGCTATGATAATGGGTAGGAGTCTCGCTATCGCAGTACCGTATCGTCGATTTAGCTTGAACAGATTTGCGGGGCCGTCAATTTTTACTAAAAAATCGTTTTCTTGAATTACTTCGTATATTAGACCTAAGCGTTTAATTGCAAAGAACGTTTGTTGCCAGTTGCCTGATACGTTGAATATTAGCTCTGTGGAGCTAAACAGGAGAGTCTGTGTTAAACTTAAGTTATACTCCTGAAGTAGTTGCGTAGGAGATAGCGTTGCAACTTGCAGTAAAATTAGTTCTTCTTCTAAATCTCCATACAAAGCTTCCTCTACCTGTTCAGTATTGAGTTTCATTTCAGAAGCTACGTATTCTATTATTTGTCGGCGTTTTTCTAAGGTAGTTGGTATGCCTTGAGTTTGAGCGGTTTGGAAGATTTTTCTGCGTAGTTCTACTGGATTTATTTTGCAATTACAAATGAAGGTACTTTTTCTGTCTAGTAGCGATGCTACTCCACGGATAAATCGATATTCAAACCCTTTGCTTTCTAACTCTGTAATAATTATTTTAAGGTGTTTTTTCTTTTCTCCGATATGGTTTTTGTAAGTGTCTAGGAGGTTTTGTGCAATGGCCAGATTAGTTTCTGAGATTTTGGCGTAACGGGGTGTAAGTTCACCTTTGCGCTTAGAGACTATTAGTAAATCACTTTGTAACATCTGTTAGGCGCCTCCTGTTTTGGGGCGTCGTCGTCTGCTGATTCCTGCTTCTATTGTTTCTCGTGAAACTATTTCCAATAAGCGGGCGGTTTTACCTTCGACTTTTCGCAAAATACGTCCTAATCTTTGTATGTATTCTCGTTTACTTCCTGTGCCACTTAACACGATGCCTACTGAAGCATCAGGAACATCTACCCCTTCATCTAGAACCTGTGAAGTTACGACAGCGTGGTATATGCCGCTTCCAAAGTTTGATAGAATTTCTCGGCGTTCTTCACGGTTGGTTTGATGAGTAATTGCTGGAATGAGAAATCTTCGACTAATAGTGTAGACTAGTTCGTTATGAAGTGTAAAAATTAGGATATTTTCGTCTTTATATTCCTCTATTTTTTTAGAAAGAAGTTCTATTTTTGTTTCTGAGTTGAGTGCTATCTTTAACGCGTGGTTTCGTGCCAATAGCGCTTCTCGTGCTTGGGGATCTCTCCCAGTTGACATAATAAACTTCTGAAAATCTCTTGGGCTTCGCAGAACTATCTTTCGCTTAGCGAGATAGCTTTTAAACACTTTCATTTCTTTGTCATATGTTTGTTGTTCTTTGGTTGATAGCTCGATTGATAGTTTCTCGTAAGTATACGGAGCAAGATGTTCGCCTGCAAGTTCTTTAATATCAACAGAGTAAACGAGGTCTCCTAACAACGGATATAGCAATTCATGTCTTTGATCCATTCGTTCGAAAGTAGCAGTTAAGCCCATGCGATAAGGCGCAATATACATCTCTGCAATTTGCATGTACCCTGGTGATGCTAAATGATGTACCTCGTCAAAAATAAGGAATAAAAATTGATTGCCTAAATGCTCCGCCTGCAAATATGCTGAATCATAAGTGGCTATCGTAATCATCTTTATCACGTTCTCTCCTCCTCCTATGATTCCAGCCTCTACGCCCAAATAGTCATGAACTCGTTTTTGCCATTGGTCAATTAAATCTAGAGTTGGTACAACAATTAAGGTCTGTACTTGTAATGACGCAATCGCTTTTAGTGCAATAAACGTCTTTCCGGCAGCTGTTGGTAAAATCAGAACTCCACGATTTGCTGCATTACGCCATTTCTTTATTGCTTCATCCTGATATTTTCGGAGCTCTACATTGCTTTTTAGTGGCTCAGTGGGCGGAAGTTTACAAACATAATCTTCGTATGGTATTTTGCTGTCATTAAAGTATTCTATAACATCTTTATAGTGATATGATTTGATTCGGTAGCATCCAACGCGACTATCCCATTTACCATAAGGAGTTCCAACATTACCCTTCAAAAGAAGCGTACCTTTATCAAAACATAAACGGAGCATACTTACAAATAAAATTCTGTGGAATTAAATCTACTTGTTGCTATTTCTCGGCTTTATTGTCGAATTATTTTCTCTTTTTCTTTTTTTATAGTTCCCTTAAAGCTTTTTAGCGTTTCAGCGCAGATGTTAGGTTTCCATTTGCATATGCCTTTGATTATTTCTTCAAGGTAATATTCAAGCTCATCATTTGTTATTTCGTTGGAGCAATCTACGCTATATACAAGTTCGTCTTTAATGCGACTGGCTTTAATTTCAACTACAATATTCTCTTTCAAAGACTTCGGCCCTACTCTGTTATCAAAATATGTCTTAATTTAAGTTTTTCATAATTCCGCATTCTTAATGAGAATCTTTAGAGCAGATTATCCGTCTATTTTAGATAAGCGATTTCTTCAAAGTATTTTCTTGCTTAATATCAAAAGGTTTAAGTTGTGAGGTATTACGGTAAGTTGAGGTTTTACAAATGTTGAACCATCTATTTAGATTTGAAGAAGATGAAAACGACGATTGTGATTGCGACTGTGAAGACTGTCAAGACGAAGAGTAATTTTTAGTCTCTTGTCTTTTCTTTTTTTTATTTTTCTAAGTACTTTTTCACATACTATTAATTCTATACAATAAGTGACCTTAATCTAAAGTAAACTTTTATAGAACAAACTAAGCTTGGTATGGTGGCGGTGGGTCTTAGGCGGGGGGGTAGGGGTCCCTTGTACCGTAAACCCTCTATATGACGGGCTAACAGCTGAGGCTGAGGCGTAAAAGGCCATCTGGATCCACATTTCCGAAACAGTGACTATCCGTCCTTTGAGGCTGGCGGTGTCTGAGCGGTTGCCGTAGGGTAACCGTCTTCAGGTTTGACCAGGCGAACCCGGCTAGGCTCGGGAGAGAGCAACCTAAGTTTGGACGTTCAGCGCACAAGGGGGCACGGGTAAGAGCGTAGGATTTGAGGCGATAGGTGGAGTCTATATGTCGAACCTCGGTGACCCGCCGTCTCTTCCAGAAACTTGTTTCAGTTTTATGATAACTTGTTTTTTTTCTTTTTTTGGTGCTAATTGGCGAATCCATACTAAAACTTTGAATTTGGGGTCGATGTTGGAGTGATAGAAAAAGAAACTACTTTTCCTTAAGTAGGCTTTTCATTTGGCTTTTTCTTTTTGTCTATTAATTAATTTAGTTTTTAAATACTGAGTGCTCGAATTTTTGTTTTTGGTTTTATTTGCTGTTGCTTTATTTTTTTAGCTTTTTAATAACGGTTTTTCAAAAATTGCTATTGAGCCTCCAAATTGTGTTTATTTAGGTCCGAATTTAATTACTGAAAAAGTTAATATGTTTTAAATGTCAATCCTATAATGAAGCTCAGTAGGTGCAGTTTCTCATCCTGATATTATTAATAAAAATGGTTTGAGAGAAATGAATTTGGTTTTCTAGGACATACCTGTTCCCTATTGGCAAGTACTTCTATGAGTCATATTAAACTTGCAAGAATATTTTTTCTACTTTTTTGTTTTGAGTATTTAACTTAGAAAGTGAAATAATAAAAGAATACTTGTCTATTAGATATTTGATCTTCATGAATTATACAATTGATGCCATCAGAAACCGCCGTAGTATAAGAAAATATACCTCTCAAGTTATTTCCTCAGATATAATCAAAGACCTCCTTGATGCTGCAATATATGCCCCCTCTGCCCACAATGCTCAACCATGGCGTTTTATTGTGTTGTCCGATTTGTCTCGTAAGCGAATTTTTGCACAAGTTATGGCAAAATCTTGGATGCAAGATCTCCAAAAAGACGGATTTACAAAAGATGTCTCTACTGGTAAGATGAAAGTTTCTATTGATCGATTTGCGAATGTTCCAGTGCTTATTTTAGCCTGCTTGACCATGCAAGACATGAATCAATATTCTGATAATGAAAGAAGGCAATTTGAACATGATCTAGCTGTGCAGAGTTTATCTGCTGCAATTCAGAATATACTTTTAGCGGCTCATGATAAAGGACTGGGTGCTTGTTGGTATTGTGCACCGATATTTTGTAAAACCGCAATTAGGACTCTTTTGAAATTACCTGATGATATAGACCCACAAGCTTTAATCACCGTTGGGTATCCGGCTGAAACTCCCAATATTCCGCGTAGAAAACCTCTCGAGAACATTGCTTATTTTAATGAATGGGGAAATATTTTGTAGTTAATTTATTTACTACATAAATAGGCTTAGAATTCTGAAAGCTAATCCTCCGATGACTAAGGCTAGGCTAATGTCTATGCCTGCTATGGCAAGCGCTCTTTTCCAGCCGAATTCTTTTTTGCATGCAGCTACAGTTGCTAGACAAGGCGTGTATATCATTACTACTATCGTGAAGACAATCATTTGAACTGCGGTGAGTGCTTCTAATCCTAATCCAACTGTGGCTAAGGTGGTGGATAATAAGACAAGTGTTAGTTCTTTACGCAGGATTCCAAAGATTAGTGGAATTACTACTACTGCAGGAAGCCCTAGCCACAATGTCATGATTGGGCTTGTTGCGCTAATAACATAGGGCATTAGACCCGAAATAGCAAATACTTCTATGATTATGCTTCCGATTATAATTATCGGGAATGCCACGTAGACAAAGTCCTTTGTTCGACTCCATGTTTTTATCAATATTGTTTTAAGGGAGGGCATTTTGTAATTTGGCATTTCCATAATTAGTCCTACTGGCTCGCCTGGAAGTGCTTTGAAGGCAATTCTGCCGAGTGCAAATACAAGGATTAAATCAAAAATGTATATGCCGATTACTGCTGCTAATCCAACATATTTTCCTACTAAACCCAGGATGACCACGGTTCTAGCAGCACATGGAATAAGCACAACAGCGAAGGCGGCTAAGAATCTTTCACGGGGGGTTTCCATTATTCTGCAGCCTATGCATGCAGGAACCGTGCAACCATAACCTAACATTAAAGGTATGAATGCTTTTCCATGTAAACCAATTTTGTGCATAATGTTATCCATCAGGAAGGCTGCTCGGGGTAAATATCCGCTGTCTTCAAGTAACGATAAAATTATGTAGAATGGTACTATGTAGGGTAATGCTATAATTATTCCTGAAATTATTCCTCCTACTAAGCCATTTACGATTATGCTTACTGCTTCTGATGGTAGGGCACTGGTTAGTAGCGTGGATATTCCATCTGAAATCCACATAAATGCGCTATCTAATAGGGCAGAAAGTATGTTGCCCCCCTCAAAAATAACGCCGAATATGGCTGCGACAATACCTATTAGAATCAAGTATCCAAATACTTTATGAGTGGTTATTGACGCTAATTTTTGCTCAAGACTAATTTTTGGTGCGGATTCAATTACGACATACTCTTTTGTTAGCTTACTAGCTAATGAGTATCTTTCAGACGCCATTATCACCGAGGCGTTTTCTCCGTGAACTTTTTCAAGTTGAGAGCTTAACTCTTTTACGTATTCTATTAATTTTTTGCCATCTGGATAAGTATTGGCTTTATTGATTACGTCGCTATCTTGTTCAAATAGCTTGATTGCGATCCATCTTGAGGGATAAACAGTGCAGAGTTCTAAGAGTTTGGAGCATACTTCTTTTTGGATTTTCTGTATTATTTCTTCGATTTCTCTGCCGTAAACTATGCTTGTTGGCTTGGGATTTTTTTTTGATTTTGCTTGATCTACTACTGTTGAAAGTAATTCAGTGATTCCAGTTCCCGTTACTGCGACTGTAGGTATTATTTTTATTTCTAATGCTTTGGAGAGTTTTTCATAATCGATTTTTAACCCTTTTTTGGAGGCAAAATCCATCTGATTCAATGCTATTACAAGCGGGACTTCTAGCTCAAGTAACTGCAGAGTTAAGTATAGGTTTCGTTCAAGCGCTGATGCGTCCAAAACGTTAATGATTATGTCTGGTTTTTCCACAGCTAGATAATCTCGGGAAACTATTTCTTCCATTGAATAAGCTGAGAGCGAATATGTACCTGGCAAATCAACTACACGAATGCTATATCCTTCAAAAAATAGTGTTCCTTCGGCGCGTTCGACCGTTTTCCCAGGCCAATTTCCAGTGACTTGGTTTAGGCCAGTTAGTTGGTTGAATATAGCGCTCTTTCCAACATTTGCATTTCCAGCTAATGCTACGGTAAGTTTCCCTAATTCCTTTACTGCATTTGGATTAAGGCCTGATTTTTTATAGCGTAATTGGGCTTTTTTTAGAGAGTTATTGGGCATTCGTTTTTTCCTTCATTGGTTGTACGAATATCATTGTAGCTAAACCATAACCTATGGCAAGCGATACTCCGCGTACTTCAATTTCTATTGGGCCATTAAATGAGCATTTACGCAAAAGTTTGATTTGGCATCCTGGAGTTAATCCCATTTCGGATAGTCTTCTTACTACGCACATGCCTCCTGCGGCATGGGTCATTATCGCTTTGGTTCCTTCTTGCAAGTTTACTAAAGAGGTGACTCCGTTTTGATCTGGGACTGGACTTTTTATTTGATTACGATGGCCATGTCTAAATTGCATAGTCAGCCCCCTCTTTTTTCATAATCTTCACTTTACTTGCAAGACTTTTGCTTAGGTCTTGCTCTTTTCCTTCGACCTGAAGAAAAATCTTTAGTTTATTCTGTTTTGTGACTTTTATTATTGCGTTTGGGATGATTCTTTTATTAGCTAGTTGCTCAAGGTCTTTTTGTTCTTCGTCCGTTATGCTTTCAACAACGTATTCTTCGTTTTGGTTTGCTTCTGATAAGGGGGTGGATTTTTGTTCCTCAATTAATCCTGTTTCAGTTGGTATTGGGTTTCCATGTGGACAGACTTTAGGGTATCCTAAACGCTCTTCTAATAGAGCAACTGTGTTTTTTGTTAATGCATGTTCCAGTATGCATGCGTCTTTGTGGACGGTACTCCAGTCGGCTTTGAGCATGTCTGTGAGTAGTCTCTCTGCAAGACGGTGTCTTCTTAGGATGTCTAGAGCTATTCTTTCGCCTTGTTTAGTAAGTTTTACTCCTCTGTAGGGTTCATGTATTACCAAGTCATGTTGTTCTAGATGTTGAATTGTATTTGTTATCGAGCCGGGGACAACATTTAGCGTTTGTGCTAGTTCTTTTGTTTTTGCTACGCCGTTTCTTTTTTGAAGTCTATAGATTGCTTCGATGTATTCTTCGGCTTCATATGATATTTCGGATTCCATTTTAGACACCTTATACGAGAGCTCGTAATAGTTACGAGAGCTCGTATTTTGTATAACTGCGGATTTAATAAATCTTTTCCGAAAAACCAAAAGAAATCTGATTATGATCTAATCATTATCAATAACATCTTAAATTGCGATATTGCTCTAACTGAATGTGGTTTTCCTGCTGGCATTATTATTAGTTCTCCATTCGCAATTTTAGAAGGTCTTCCTGAAATACATATTTCTGCTTCTCCATCAAAAACATAGACTAGCGCATCAAAAGGTGCTGTATGCTCACTTAATCCTTGTTTGGAATCGAAGGCAAATAGAGTTACTGTACCCGTTTCCTTATCCATAATAGTTCGACTAACAACTGCTCCTGTTTAATATTCTACTAAACCCTTTAAAGGGGCTACTTTAGCGATTATTTCTACTCTCTCAATCAATTCGCCGACACTCTCCCAAACATTACATTAGTTAGAGTTGATATTAAATAGCATTGAACTCGTTTTGTTTTTTAAATTAATGATCTAATTCTCACTCCATTTTACAAAATTTAATTATACCCTAAATTTGAAAGATACCCCACTTATTTGCTTTTTTATTTACCTATTATTGTGGCTACAAGAACACTACAACAAACCTCTATTAAGCGAATACCTGTTTAGCTTCTGAGTCTAATAGTAGTCTATTTTCTATGATGCGGTGAAACTCGATTTGTCTGCAGAGAAAAAAACCATCATAATTATTGACGATGATAAATCTATACTTAGTGTATTAACACGCCTTCTTGAGAAAAAAGGGTATGTGGTAACAACTGCGGAAAATGGAAAAGATAGTATCGACAAAATAGAACGTTTTCGTTTTAGTGCAGCATTAATTGATGTTCGTCTTCCTGATATGTTAGGTACGGCAATTCTGTCAAAGATTCAGGAAACGTCACCAAAAACCGTAAAAATTGTATTTACCGGTTCACCTTACTTGGCAGAGATTACTGAAAAAAACCAACACATGGACGCTTTTCTTATCAAACCTGTAAAACCTGAACTTCTCATTAGTGTTCTGGAAGAAAAATTGACGACTAAATGAATATCTGAATTCTGTGATGTATTGGCTTTTTTTAAGAATATAAATCCTACTTCTTTGCATTTGCAACTGAAAGGTTTTTATTAGCCGTTTAAACTTAGTTTCAAATCGTAAGCAAAGAGTGAAATAGTATGGCTTTACAAAAAGGAGACTTCATACTAATCAACTATACCGCTAAGGTAAAGGAAACAAACGACGTTTTCGACACGACATTTGAGGAAACAGCAAAAACTGCCCATCTTCAAAAAGAAGGAGAAATTTATGAACCCAAACTTATTGTTGTCGGTGAGGGCTGGGTTCTAAAATCACTCGACGAAAACTTATCCACCATGGAAATTAACAAAGAGGCACAGGTTGAAATACCCCCTGAAAAGGCTTTTGGCCCTCGAGATAGCGAGAAAGTTAAACGTGTACATCTCAGACAGCTACTTGAAAAAGGAATTAATCCTGCTGTAGGCATGCGTATTGAGTTTGGAGGAAAAAACGCCACTATCCGAAGCATAGGCGCCGGTCGTGTACTGCTTGACTTTAACCCTCCCTTAGCAGGAAGAACTTTGGTTTATGATGTCACGGTAACTAAGAAGCTGGAAACTAACGAAGAGAAAATTGCTGCACTCATTCACCGCAGAATCCCCGTAATTGAATCTGAAAAATTCAAATTCACAATGCAAGACAACGTCTTAAGTGTTGATATGCCTGAGGACACGTTCTACCTTGAAGGTATTCAAGTTGCTAAACGTGGAATAGCAATGGATATGCAAAAGTTCTTCGCTGAACTCTCAGAAACAAAGTTTGTTGAATCATATAAATCAGAACCTAAACCTGCCGCAGAAACCAAAGTCGAAACTGAGACAAAGCCAGTAGAAGCAAATGCTGACGCAAAGCCAGCAGAAGAAACTACGAGCTAAACTCTAAATCTTCTTTCTTTTATTTGTTCGGTTTTTAATTGATTACTTCCGTTTCTTTTGCTACTTTTTCGCATGTTTCATGATTCATTTCCATTTTTTGTAGAATTGTGTATCGTTCAGGTCTTAATGTTGCAGCAATCTCTAGGGCTTTTATCAGATCTTTGTCTTTAACGCCTATTTCCTTTGCTGTTGTAGGTGCACCTAAGTATTTGAGATTATCGCGGATGCGTTTCCAGTTTTCTCCATATAAATAAGTAATCATAATGGAACCGACACCACATTGTTCTCCGTGCATGGAATCTGATTCTGTTAAAAGATTTAATGCATGGCTAAATAGGTGTTCAGATCCGCTGCAGGGTCTGCTGCTTCCTGCTATGCTCATGGCTACTCCGCAACTTATGAGGGCTTCTAAGACAATTCGTAAGCCCTCGTCGTTATTAGGTTGAATGAGTCTGGAATTTTCTTCTACTAATGTAGCACTCATTAGGGCAAGGCTTGCTGCGTATTCTCCGTAATATTCATTTTTTTCTGTATGTGCCAAGCGCCAATCTTTTACTGCTGTAAATTTGGATATTACATCGCCGCATCCACTAACGGTTGATCGCCATGGTGCTTGGCTGATAACATCTGTATCAGCGATTATGGCAAGAGGTGCTTGTGCTCGGATGGAGTAGGGTTTGTCGAATCCTTTCACAGAAGCTAGTGGGCTTGCGATTCCATCGTGACTCAGCGCAGTTGGAACGCTGATGAAGGGGATTTCTTGATGGGCAGCGCTTATTTTTGCAACATCGATTTTTGTTCCTCCGCCAACTCCGAAGATTATTTGAGGTTTCCATTCGATTATTCTTTCTTCTACTGCTAAAACATCTCTAATTGTTGCTGTAGAAACTAGTATAGTATCTACATTGATGTTTGATTGTTCTAAGAAATCGTGTACGGTTTTTCCCGCGATTTCAAAGCTTTTTGATCCGGCAACAATAAGCGCGGACCCCTTTAGGCCTAATCGTTTAATCGCTTCTGGAATACGTTGAAGAGTACCCTTTCCAATTATTACTTCCCGTGAAAGTTGCATATAATGGTAACTTGAAGTCAAATTTGTCCACTATCACATTCGCATATAGCTTAGTTGAGTAAGACTTAAAACTTTTTGAATTAAATCACGAAATAGCGCTTCCAGTCTGCAAATTGGATGTAGGTATTTAATACGCTATTTTTGTGATTCTATTAAAGAAGGCCTTGCTAAATTGATGACTAATAGCCACAATTTCATAATTGTAGGAAAGAAACTGGATGACGAAGAATAAGGCTTAGGAAATATTATCTTTTTCTACAAATGCTTGATGCTGGTACAAATTATTATCAACTGAAAAATTGATCTTATTCCCTTCTCCGCGAAAAGGCGTGGAGATACAAAAAACTAACGTAGATTGTACCCTAAACTTAGGCTAAAAACAGGGAAAATTGTTGTGTGAGAGATATCACCGCCGAGCGCAATATTAATAAATCCCATGGTGTGTCTACAGTATGCTACTTCCTATAGCTGGGAG
>CAZWRU010000047.1:10612-12340 GCA_964636425.1 uncultured Candidatus Bathyarchaeia archaeon | reverse complement strand
ACTCTGGGATTGTTGGAGATGGAGTAGGGGATAATGTAGGAGATGCTGTAGGAGAAACTGAAGAAGATGGACTAGGCGTTTGGGTTTGTGTTGGTGATGGTGTGGGGGTAGTTATGAGTTCTGGTAGCAGTTCTTCTATTGTTGAGGGTAAATCAATTGGTGTAATTAATGGGTAATTGTCTTGGTTGTGCGTATCCAATATGTAAGGAGTATCTCCGATTCCATCTCCATTGCTATCTGAACCATTATAGTTGCTCCAATAGTTACCGCCTGAAGGATAGCCATTATCCCAAAAGTTATGAAAAGACCAATAATCATAAGGGTAATGTCCCATGGAATATGTGTTATTTATAAAATTGTTATGATAAATTTTGTTAGATTTTTCATCCGACATAAAATAAACGGCGTGAAGGGAGTTCTGTATTGTATTATTTCGTATTGTGCATCCAGTTCCTAGCATGATACCTCCACCATCTATTATATTATTTTCAATTAGAAGTCGATAACCAAATCCCCAAATATCATCTATATAGTTGCCAATGACGCTAGAATTCTCATTTCCACTTCCACATGAGAGAGTTCCAATTATGATATTTCTCTCAAGAATATTCTGTTTACCTATTAGCCAAATACCTGTGGTTAAATTATTATTTGATACTCGATTTTTAGAACCGTCTAACCAAATGTATCCTGATGTTTTCGTCATGATAGTAAAACCTGAAAACGTTACATTATCGGCTGAAATATCAATAACATGGTCATACTGGTATATTTTTGACCCATCGTTGTTGAAGCCACCTGTATCTACCAATGGGGGGTCTAGACATATTGTGGTGTTTAGGGCGCTTTCGCCTTGAAGATTGATGGTTTTGCCTATTTTTAGCGTCTGTTCTTGATAGAATCCACTCCTAACAAATATTGTGTCCCCATTAGTAGCATTGCCTATGGCTGAGTTTATCGTTGGGTAATCATCTGGAACAATAATGGTTGAGTTTGCTCGGATAGGCTGAACAATAATTAGACAGCAAGTTAACAAACTGAATAACAATAGAACAACGGTAGAACGCTTACTCATAGCATTCAGCAATATTTCAATAAGCAAAACCGCTTAATAACTCTCATGACGGAACAGGTTATTCTTTCAAGAGAACAGAGAATAATTAAGAGAAAACTCTCTTCTTAGTTTTCAGTTAAAAACACATTTTTCACATATTAATTGTGGCTTTATCTAAAACAATATCTCCTACCTTGAGTGTAACTACAAAACTGGACCCATGTAGCTTAGCATCATCATTTAAGTTATTCCAAATTACACCTTCTAACGTAGTATTTCCTGACTTAGGAACACCTAATATATATGATTTTTCCTCTAAACCCCAACTTAAAATATTCAATTGAGAATCCCATAACGTAATTTCTCTATCAATTTTAAAAACACTAATTACGTCAAATATCAGAGTTACATTACTAATGTCATATGGCAAATTGTTTTGAATGTTTACAATAAATTTTGTGTTCCAAACTAATCCCACTGGATTATCAATGCCATTAAGAGAGAAATTTGCAATCTTTATGTTTTGGAGATAACTGATTTGCTTTTGCATCTCATTAACTTGGTTTTGTAAGTCATTATTTTGTGTCTGGAGCATGTTGGTTTGGTTCTGCAAGTCACTAATTTGGTTTTGTTGTTCTGTTAGCTGTGTGGTTAGTTTGTTGTTTTGGTTTTGT
>CAZWRU010000047.1:0-10512 GCA_964636425.1 uncultured Candidatus Bathyarchaeia archaeon | reverse complement strand
TTTGGTTTTGTTGTTCTGTTAGCTGTGTGGTTAGTTTGTTGTTTTGGTTTTGTAATTCTTCTACTTGGTTAGCTGAGTACCATACAATGCCTGATATGGCTATTATAATTACTAGGAAAATACTGCATAATGCCTTGAGTATGTTAAGCCTCATACGTAATCAAAAATATAATATAATTTGTGTCTAATAGCTCTCCCCAAAGAACAGATTGTTCCCTAAAAAGAACAGCTTTCTTATGTCGTGTTTTGTTCTATTGTGTTGTGTCGTGATGTGTTGTTTTTGGCAAGTGACTGAGAGACAGTGACAGACAGTAACAGACAGAGTGACACTGTGACAGTGTGGCTGACTGACATTAGGCACGCACGCGGGTGCGTAGGAGTAGTCTTACTTTAGTGAGTTCGAGAGAGAAAAAGAATTAAATTTTTATAAGTATAATTGTGTTAGTAAAGTCATGCTCAATTTTTGCAGAAAGATGATAGCGCGAATTAGCAAAAAAAGATGGCTCGA
Organism: uncultured Candidatus Bathyarchaeia archaeon; assembly: GCA_964636425.1. Taxonomy (GTDB): domain Archaea; phylum Thermoproteota; class Bathyarchaeia; order Bathyarchaeales; family Bathycorpusculaceae; genus JADGNF01. Next base: position 10,004 of record CAZWRU010000047.1, on the reverse strand, counting down.
TAATTTAGTGAAAAACGGATTAACTATTGGCAAGAACGTTTCTATGGGGAGTGATTGCATAATTGATGGCTACTGCTGGCTTATTTCTATCGGTAATCATGTAGCATTAGCCTCCAGAGTGCAAATAATTGCTCATGATGCAAGCACGCGACTATTTCTTGATCATGACAAACTTGGTAAAGTGGTTATAGGGAATCATGTCTTCATAGGTCAAGGCTCAATTATTCTTCCAAATGTTACTATAGGAAATAGAGTTTTAATCGGAGCAGGGAGTGTTGTCTCTAAGAGTATACCATCAAATTCGGTTGCATTCGGAAATCCCGCTAAAGTAAAATGCACACTAGATGAGTATTTAGAAAGAAACAGACGATTACTAAAAGAAAGACCTGTTTACAATAAATCGCATTTTGAAAATGGTACTTTTAAACCAAGTGTGAAGGAAAAAATGAAGAAAGATTTAGAAGATGGGATCGGATTTTTTAAATAATCCTATCAAAAATCTTAGTTTGTAAGTCCTATTCTTTTCAAAATTGAATAGATAAATCCAGTTTAGGAAATAACTTTGTTACCATTATTTGAGTAGGATAAAAATAGAATTAGGTGATTAAATGCCGAATGTTGTTCCAAAAAATAGTAACGCGGGTGAGAACCAGAAAAGATAAAATACTTTAATCAATCTAGGCAGAACTTCGACAGCAGGTATTACTGCTGTTTCCACAAAATAATTCGCGTTAATCATAATCAATTCCTTCTTAATTTTTAAATTCCTAACTAATGGAATTTATACATCATTTAAAATACTAAAATTTAAATGTATTTAAACGAAAATAGCCGTATAATCCATCAAAATGATAACAAGTAAAACTTTTTTGACTTATGTTTTTTATTCTGCCCCGTTTTTATTAAAAAAGATACTATCTTTTTTATTTGTCATCTTATAGTGTATAAATGTAAATAAATCGATAGAGTGATGATGTAATGAAGCAAGTACTTGTTACGGTATCTGCTGGTAAACGGTTAATAGCAAAAGCAATCCTGCTTGATTCGGCAGTAAAACGAGCGTTAAGGGTAGGTATCGTTGTTATTGTTGCAGGTACAACAAATGGTTATGTAGCTGAAGAAATCCTTATGGCGCTTGGCGTTTCTGAAGGTTTTTCTCGGCGACGCTTTTTCCGTGGAGTTACTATACCGCCAAATTATGAATCAGTTACTTCTGAAGGTCGACTTCCTGATGAAAGTCAATTTCCGGGTGATATAGTGATATCTAAAGGTACCTGGCTTAAGGGTAAGACAATCTTTGATGTAGTTGCTGATCTAAAGGAAGGCGATGTCATATTAAAGGGCGCAAACGCATTGGATTTAACTAAAAAAACTGCGGGGATTCTTATAGGGCATCCAAATGCTGGCACTATCGGTGTAGCATTACAGGCAACTGTTGGACGTAGAGTCAAACTCATATTGCCAGTGGGTTTAGAGAAACGTGTTTGCGGCGATATTTTTGATATTGCAGAAAGAGTAAATGAAGTTGGAGGAACAGGTTTCCGATTATTACCTGTCCCTGGTCAAATATTCACTGAGATTGAAGCGATAAATCTCTTGACCGGTGCAAAAGCTGAACTTATCGCAAGTGGTGGAGTATGCGGCGCTGAAGGTAGTTGCTGGCTGGCAATCTATGGTTCAGACGAACAAGAACAAGACGCCGAAAAAATCATCGACGCAATCAATAATGAAAAACCATTCATACTTTAATTATTTCTCCGTAAAACTCTATTATTTATTTAAAAAACTAGATTCATAGCATTTAAATTATTAAAATCGGTTTTGACAAATATTTGAAAAAATTAAAATTCGTTTGAACATAATTATTTTCTTTTATTTGCTTGCTTTGCGCAACTATCACTACAATATTTTTTCTTTGCGTCGAAGGTAGTATAGACTTTTTTACATACAGGACATTTCTTTTCCAATTTTAACCACCAGTTAATATTTTTATTAGATAGACCTAATCTAAAAGCTTTCTATTATACAATACCAAAAAATCGGTATCTAAATCCCTCAAATATGGGTTATTTTTATTTATCAGTTTTTATTCTATTTGATAGGGAAATTTGTTAAATGCGATTACTCCCCAAAGATTAACAATTATACCTAAAATTATCAGTAATTTATGGTACCACCTAATTTTTTCGCCTATTCCTTGCAATGTTAGAAGATATAAGAAGGGATAAAAGTCAACTGCGTATCGATAACCGAATCCCCAGCCTGAAAGTCCTTTTGAAAATATAATGAACGCGATTGCGAATATAGCTATCCATGCCGGCAATGTTGATGCTTCTTTTAATTTAGATTGTATCGAAAAAATAAACGCAGGAGTTGTAAACCAAATTGCTAATCCCGACAAAGGTGCAATCATGTACGGTGCCGTTGACGTAAAAATTGGCAATCCTGTTAAGAACGGTATTAAATTTTCAGGGATATATGCAAGATTGAATAATCCAAGATTAAACCATGGCTCATCTAATATTCCCGGGATCATCCAGTAAGCTACATTAAAGGGGGTGCCGAATCTAACAAAATTATAAGTCATATCGAATGCTACAAAAACTCCTGCGCCTACAACCAACTTAAGTAACGACGGTAACGAAGCACGAAATTTAGCTTTCCACGGTTGCTGATTTTTTTGTCGGGAAACAATTAAACCTGCAAAGAATAAGATGCCTAGAATAGTGGGTAATCTACACCAAAAAGAAGCGCCTAGTAATAATCCCATAATCAGTGGACGCGCCTTATTGAACGCTTCATGAATTGCTCCTAACAAAAAGAATACAGAAAAAACCTGGGCAATAAGCCAAACTGAACCTGTACTAGCTAACCACCAAAAAATAGACCCCAAACCCAACATAATCGCCGCCCATATGCAGGTTTTTTCAGTATTATTTTCTGAATTCTCTCTCCTTTTCGTAATATCTTTAGCTACCAAATATGCGAGGGCAACCGTTGCGCTACCCACAATTACTGAAATCAATGTCTGATTAGTTTGTAATCCAAAAACAGCGACCACCGGCATCATGAGGATAGCTGGTAACGGTGGATAAACCACATAATATCCTGAACCTGAGGGATTTGGAACAAGTTCATTTAACCAAGATGGATTATCAGTAAGATATAATCTTCCATTGAGAAATGCATCAGCCAACCTCACATAGTAATTATAGTAGGTTGGATGACCTTCTCCAGTAATCAAATATGCAGTGAACGCCACAGCAAAGAGAAGCAGGCATATCAATAATGTTTTCTTGGATAACCTAAAATTAACTTTTAACATTATTTTTTGCTTCTCCAAATATGGGAAATACTCATTTACTGTTTTACTTATCACTTTCCCAAAATCCCTTCCAAATAGGTGATTTACTGTTTTTTAAGATTGGATGATAAGTCAAAATTTTAGGCTAATTCTATTTAGACGATGAAAATATTTTCAAGGCGATTTGCCAAAATCAGAAAGGGATCGTTGAGCTTTCTGCTTAAAGAAAAGAGTATAAGAAATTTTAGTCCCCTCGATTTGGGCTAGGGGATTTATTTCATGATTGATATAATTATTCTCATTTAGAATATGTTTGACCTTAAACTTTCTTATAGAAAGTGCGTCTGAAAGCAGAGTACGATGACAGCGCCAAGGTACTGCTTCAGCACACATAATTACTAACTGGTTCTCTCTAGTAAGAGCAATGAGCTTTAGCAGATTTTCAGAAAATTCTTTCGTTTGCATAAAATCGGCATATCCTTGGAAAGATTTATTTTTCAACGCCAAATTTATTGAATTCTCGCGGGGTCGGCGGAGTCCGCCTAATTCTGGCAAAAGAATATACTTTATCCCTTTAGTTTTAAGAGTTTCTGAGAGGGAATTTCTATTAAACTTTGGATTATGTTTTGAGTGAGGTACAGTTCGTACATCAACAACCAAATTGATTTTAAAAGAATTTAAAATATCAATAAATTCGTCTAATGATCGTGTTGAATGACCAATCGTATAAACTACGAGTTCATTTGGATCACTCAAAGCCCTTTTATCCTCCTATTGCGCAATAATAGCAGAAATATATTAAGCCGCCATTTTCATAGATAAATAAAGCAATTAACTTAGATTAAAATTACCTCCCTTTTCAGTAATCTATGAATATTTTTTTATCTCTATGCGAAAAAGCTATGAGCTTACACTGCTAATTTAATGTTGGAGTGAATATGAGTTTTGATTTCTAAAATTCTCATAGCGGTTGACAGTACAGAATCAGGTAAGAAAGCTTTAGATTTTGGTTTAGATTTAGCCGAAAAGTGTAAGGCTTCAGTTGTAATTTTAAATGTTCTTGATATTCCTGTTTACGGCATTTTAAATGATTCTATGACTACTCTATCATCTAGTTCCTCAGTTTTTCTCAACGATCTTCGAAGAATTCATAACAATATCTTAAACCAAGCCAGCGAGCATGCCGCTACTGTTAAGCCTAATGTCAAAGTTAAAACCGAACTTCGTGAAGGGAGTCCTCCGGACCAGATCGTTTTGGCCGCTACTGAAGGAGAATATGATGTAGTTGTAGTCGGTCATGGTGCTAAGGGTAAAGTGCGACGAATGTTTTTAGGTAGGACAAGCGAGCGAGTTGCTCATTTGGCGCGTTGTGCAGTATTGATTGTAAAATAATCCTTTTTTCCGATAAGGAAAAACATTTCCAAAAAAGAATGCTACTGTAAGCATACTTGTTTCTTCGGTTAGATTACTCTGTTGTGATGTTGCGAGTGTTGAAAAACTATTTTTATGCTTCTGAATCATGAAGCCGACAGAAATTATGAGGATTCCAATTAAGAAAATCGCAACTAAAGATTTACTTTTCTTCATGCATCTATTCCAATTAATCTTGTCGTGATATTAATGCACAAATTTTATTTTTAATTTTATCTGTAAGTGAATGTACTATTTATCTAATGAAAAAATTCCTTTAAAAAATAAAAAATATAAAAAATGTTTATGTTTTTAATAATAATGATGATTTGCCATATTCCTTTACTTGGGTCGGCATTACATCATTGATTACTTTTCATCAACATGCTTTTATTAACCAATTAGAACTACATAACTAAATCTCTATATTAAGTGAATGAAGGGAAAAGCATGGTGGAGCTTAGGGAAAACGAAATCAGAATCCTAGCCGCGCTTGACAAACTTGACAATAAAGCTACTGCTGAGCAACTTATGATAGAATGTGGACTACCTGACGCTGCAGTTATGCGTTCAGCTCTAATCCTTCAAGAGAATGGTCTTATTATTGTTCATGCAAACGTTGAAACAAGACTTAAATTAACTGCTGAAGGGGAAATTCACGCTCAAAATGGTCTTCCTGAACGTAGAATCATAAATGCGGTTATCGCTCTTGGCGGAAAAGCTACATTAAATAAAGCTGCACAAGAAGCCTCTTTACTTCAGCAATTCGCTCAGATAGCTTTAGGCTGGACCCAAAAAAAGAAATGGGCTACTTTTGATCCAAAAACAGGCACTCTCCAAGCTATTTCTTCACCAAACGAAGGTAATGATGAAAAACTTTTGAATATATTATGTGGAAAAGAACGTGTTCTTCTAAGTCAGTTAACTCCTGAATTACAAATCGCTGCAGATTCTTTAAAAAAACGCAAAGCTATAGTTGTTGAAGATAAAACCGAACGAGTTTTTGAACTTACAAAAGCAGGCGAGCAAGCTATAGAAAGCGGTTTAGCAGATACAACCTTAGGCACTAAAGAAATCACTCAGCTAACCCCAGAGCTTATAATAAAAGGCGAATGGCGAAACGTTCGTTTCCAAAAGTATAACATTGAAGCACGTGTTGCAGCGTCTTGGCCGGGAAAAAAACATCCCTATCTAAGTTTCTTAGATGAAGTCAGATCCAAACTTGTGACGTTAGGATTTCAAGAAATGGTCGGCACAAGTGTAGAATTATCTTTCTTTAATTTTGATGCATTATATACACCTCAGGATCACCCGGCAAGAGAAACCGACGGCATTTATCGAATTAAACAACCTGAATACGGCAATATTGATGGGTACTCTCAAGCCGTTAATCGCGTTAAAGCTACTCATGAAAATGGAGGCGAAACTGGTTCTACTGGTTGGGATTATAAATATTCGATGCAGGAGGCTCAACGTCTAATTCTGCGTGGTCACGGAACCTGTCTAAGCGCGCGAACATTATTAAAAAAGGATTTAGCAATTCCTAGTAAACATTTCTCTATTGCGCGAGTCTATAGACCTGAAATTGTAGATAAAACGCATTTATCTGAATTTAATCAAGTAGAAGGTATTGTTGTTGATGAAAAATTAACGCTCAAAGATTTACTGGGTGTTCTGGGTAAATTTGCGAAAGAAATTGCGGGTGCGGATAAAATTCGTTTCAAACCTGATTATTTTCCATTCACAGAACCTAGTGTTGAGTTGAGTGCCTATAAAGAAGGTTTAGGTTGGGTTGAATTTGGTGGTTCAGGTATCTTTAGGCCCGAAGTAACTAACCCGTTAGGTATCAAAGTACCAGTTATAGCTTGGGGCTTAGGGGTGGATCGATTATTTATGATGCGTGCAGGACTAGATGATATACGAAGTATTTTCAGTCAGGACTTAGATTGGCTACGAAATATGCAGGTGACCTAAATGCCGACAATAGATATGGATTTATCAGAATTTGAAAAAATGCTCGGCGTCAAATTCAATGGCGATATGGAAAAACTTGATGATTTACTATCACTTGTTAAAAGCGAAGTAAAATTATACAACCCAAAAGAAAACATCGCAAGTATCGAACTAAAAGACACAAACCGATCTGACCTCTGGAGCGTTGAAGGTTTAGCGCGGACTTTACGCAGTTACCTAAATCTTCAGCCAGGCATGCGTGAATATTCTGCAGAAGCTCCTATAATCGATGTTACTGTTGATTCACGATTGCAGTCTATTCGTCCTTACATTTGTTGTTCAATAGTCAAAAACTTGGATCTAACCGATGCGGTAATCCGTGGCTTAATGCACATGCAAGACAAATTAGACAAAACGTATGGACGTAATAGACAAAAAACTTCCATCGGAATCTATAATATTGATATGCTCGATTTGCCGTTAAATTATACAGTAGCGAATCCTGATGAATTCAGTTTTGTTCCCTTAGGTTTCTCAGAAAAAATGACTCTAACAGAAATCTTAGAACGTCACCCAAAAGGTCTAGAGTATGGACATATAGTTAAAAATCATAAAGTTTTCCCTATTCTTTTGGACGCTAAAAACAAGGTACTTTCTTTTCCACCTATCATTAACTCAAATGATTTAGGTAGAATAACGGCTGAAACAAGGAATGTACTAATCGAAGTTACTGGAACTCACCATCAGACTGTTCATAACACCTTAACTCTAGTAACCTCAGCATTAATTGAACGAGGCGGCAAAGCTTACTCAGCTAAGATACATTATGAAGGTCAAAAAGAGCCTATTATCACACCAAAATTTAGTAATAAACGCATGTTACTTAACGTGGAATATGCAAATAAGATTCTTGGTCTTGAGTTAAATAGCAGTAAAATCGCTGATTTACTAGTAACTGCAGGATTTGACATTGAGGCTAAAACTCAAACTGAAGTTGATGTAAAGGTTCCATTTTATAGAATTGATGTTATGCATCCAATTGATTTAGTTGAAGATGTTGCTGTTGCCTATGGATATAACAATATTGAACCTCTGTGGCGTGATTTGCCTACAACCGGTGCTGCCCGCCCTCAACAACGCTTAATAAATCTAGCACGCGAGCTTATGGTTGGTTCAGGCTATCAAGAAATCCTAACATACACTCTAACAAATCCTGAAACTCTATATGAAAAAATGAACTGCCCATCAACAGATACTATGGAACTTTCTAATCCTAAAGTAGTAACTATGACTTGCTTACGAAATAAGTTGTTGCCGGGTTTAATGGAATTCTTAAGTGTCAATCAATCTGTGACATTTCCACAAAGAATTTTTGAACTCGGGAAAATTACGCTCTTTGATGATTCCCAGGAGACCAAAACTCGTGATGAAGAATGGCTTGCGGCAGTTTCTAGCCATCCTGAAGCGGGGTTTAGCGAAATAAAATCCTGTTTAGATGCGTTTATGACAAATTTGGGTGTAGTTTGGAAAATTGAGGCGGCAAACCATCCAAGCTTCATTGAAGGTCGCACGGGCGCGGTGATTATAGATAATTCTAAGCTGGGAATTTTAGGCGAAATAAACCCTCAAGTACTGGAATTCTGGAAATTGGAGAATCCTGCAGTTGCTTTTGAAGTTAATATTGAACAAATTCTTAAAATGAAACAAGCCAAACCTTCAAAGAAGCAAAATTAGCATCTAAAATTTCTTTTTCCTCTTTCTAAATTCTAAATGTTGGTTAGTCAAATTTTTTAAGAAGTGTCATGTTTCGATATTTTTTTAGATCTTGTGAGACTGCTTTAAGGAAATAGAATTCTTCCATGCTTTTTTGGAATCTAATAATTTCTTCATGCATTTTGGTTTGTAGCGTTTGTGTGGTCATATCGTATTCTGCCTTTGTTGGAATGAATTGCATTTTGGAGGGTGGGTCATTGTGTGTTGGTGACCATGAGGCCAATCCGTCGTCGAGGAGAAAGGAGAAGGCTTCGAGAACGGAAAAATTTGATATTGGCTGTCTGGTGTACCTTCAACCTCTTCACCCTTCCATCTTGCATCACAAGACTTAAGATATTTTTATATAAAAACGTTATGAATTTTTAATAAATAAACTCAGAAATCAATAAGGAAACTCGCGTATTATCTTAACGCGATGTTACCTTCCAGAATTCTCTTTTCTGGAACCTCAAGCTGCTTGCTTAACCACATCTTCAAAAGCATCGAGTAATCCGGGATTTGACCGCTAAAAGTTATTATTTGATTATTCTTAATGGCGCTTATTTGCAAGGTTTTCTCCGACTCTTTAAATTCAAAAGACACAGTATTAGCCTGCATCGAAAGTTCTAAGAAATCCTCCCATCTACTACACTGAAGCATCAATGGCATACTGCTTGGTACGCTGGTTAGATTAGTTACGTTCATTTGAGCCGTGCTCGTCTGCACATGCGGCGCTGCGGATAAAGTGATTTTAGGCTTTTCCACGGCGTTTAATACTACTGATGACGATTGATTAGCCTGCGCAGAAAAACTTTTAACTAGACCCCCGACTTCAGACTGAAGATTGTTAATTTTATCTTCAATTTTTTTAACCTTCTCATTAAGCTCCCCCGACTCCCCCAGTTGTCCAGCAACGCTACCCAACTCGCTAACCAAACGATCAAGATCCTTTTCATGCTCCTTAAGCACATTGACTATGAAATCCAAAGCCTCTAAAGCTTCATCTTTGGATGGTGGTTTCTCAGACATGTTTCTCTTCAGTCCTCAAGCAGCCTATATTGCAGAGAATTGATTATAAACCTAACGAATTCTAAAAACATATCCTCGCGCAGACATACACATATTGATTCTTAATCTTGTCCGCCTTTTCACAAATATAACTGGATTAATTTTGTAGAAGACAAAGCAAAAAGAGCAAAATAAGGAGTTGTCCATAAAAATAACATACACACAACAAAATTCAGTCTTCTAATTAATTTTTAGAAAATTCTGATCCACCAATTACTGAAAAAATCCTGCCAAAGGCAATGGTCCATGAATAATTTTGGGTGCAATAGATAATCCGGAAATTAGGGTAGATAATACTGATTAACATGCAAATAATAAAAAGAAATGCTTATAGGCAATCGTTGTGGGTTTACGTTTTAGGATGCCTCGTTATGTGGGCGGGTAGATCAGCCTGGTATGATCGCCACGTTGGCATCGTGGAGGTCCCGGGTTCAAATCCCGGCCCGTCCACCATTTTGTTATCCATATTAACGCCTTGCAGACGACTTATCGCTAATTTAAGCGCGTTTTCACAGAT
>CAZWRU010000046.1:0-12814 GCA_964636425.1 uncultured Candidatus Bathyarchaeia archaeon | reverse complement strand
AACCCAACTCTAATAGAATAAATCGATTTTTAAAATTTCAAATTTTTATAAAAGATCCCCAGTAAAGGAATCAAAAGCGTTGAGATTAAGTAAAGTTAATACTTGAGGGATTATCTCTCAACCGCTTTGAATAGTGATATCACCATTTTCAACCCCTGCACCACCTTCTTTTTTCTAAAGTGGTGCAGGTGAGGCAGCATAGTCTGGTTTTATGTATAAATTCTTCATGACTCGCAACCTTTCCTCTTTTTTAATTTCAAATAGTCTACGAATGACTTACATTAGTTTTGAATCCTAAAAGTTGACCAAAAATTGTCACTACTATATAAAAACTTAGTTTTTAACTCTTTTACAAAAATCTTATATCTAAAAATGAAACAATAAATTATCAGCATATTTTTTAGGAGAACAACAAATGAAAAATAAAAAAACAAAATTTAAAATAAATACTATGATTTTAATAGCCCTTCTATCAACATTAATTCTTATTAACCTTCTTCCCTTCGTTAACGCTGAAGCTGTTACAACTTATGCACAACTTTCCGTTACTCCCAATCCAGTAGGAGTCAATCAGCAAGCAATAGTTATTGCGTGGGTTCAGCCTATTCCCCCAGAAGCCGGCGAAGTATTTCATGAATTTACAGTGACAATTACAAAACCTGATGGAACCACTACAATTTTAGGACCGGTAGATTCTTGGGCAATGGGCGCAGCGATGTTCGCTTATACGCCGACATCTATAGGAGAATACACATTTTTATTCAACTATCCCGGTCAGACAATGAGCAGCGGAGAAGAGTATCAGGCATCTCAAAGTCAAACAGTAAAACTAACTGTTAAGCAAGAAAGAAGTCCTGATTGGCCAAAAGCAGAATTGCCAACAGACTACTGGAAAGGGGTAGTAAACACTGAGAATCGTGAATGGTCACAGATTGCGGGTAGCTGGTTAATGACTTATTACAACTCTACCTACACAGGATATGGCGACTCAGGCGGAGGATATAACCCTTACAGCCAAGCACCACGTTCAGCTCACATTATGTGGACTAAACCAGCAACAACAGGTGGTCTATCAGGAGGCGAAACCGGAACATTAGGTGAATACTCAGGGCTTTCTTATTCTTCATTTGGAAATCCGCCGATAATTATGAATGGGAAACTCTACGTTAACACAAACCCGACATTAGGTCACTTCAGAGATACAGAGTATGAAGGATTTGCATGTTATGATTTAAGAACAGGTGAAGAAATATGGAAAAAAGACAGCGGCGGTATAACCCATGGTCACCATTATGTCAGCAATTTCCCTGGGTATCCTGGTGTAGTTTCTCTACTTTGGGATCTTACTGGGGATTGGGAAGTTTATGACCCCTTTGATGGCAAGTTGCTTATGACCTTTGAGAACACCACAGCAGGCACTGATTGGTGGTGGGAAGACCCAGTAGTCTATGGCAGTGATGGAACGATGTATGTCTATATTCTTAAGGGCGAATCAAACTCTTTAGCTATGTGGAATTCAACTAAAGCTTTTGAAGCAGCTCAAATTATTCGCACAGGTGGAGATGGCCTACAAAGATTTAACCTTAAACTGGGAACTTATGATTGGACTCAAGGTATAGAATGGACTAAAACAATACCTGATAGAAATGTAGACTGGCATACGCCTTATTCAATATTTGGTATTTCAGGTAATGTAGCTATTGCCAAATCAGGAACTGCTGGGAACTGGATTGATTATGATATTGCGTATGATTTGAACACGGGCGATGAGTTATGGGTGCATGATAAATCGCAGGCGATACAGTCATTTTACAGCTCAACTGGGCAGGGTGTAGTTGCCGCATTTGATCTAAGTACTAGACGATGGACTGCTTATAATATTCAAACTGGTGCCAAGCTTTGGGATAGCGAACCAATGGGTTATCCTTGGGGTACATACGTTTCTTATGGTTCAACGATTGCTTACGATAAATTGTATTCAGGCTCTTTCGATGGTAATTTGTATGCTTATGATCTTAATACGGGCAATGTAGCTTGGAAATTTTACTCTGGCGATTCGGGTACTGAAACTGTTATGGGTACTTGGCCGATGTGGTTTGGCCCTATAGTTGCAGATGGTGTGGTCTTCTGTGGCACTGGCGAAGAGACTCCTACTCAACCATTAACAAGAGGGAATAGAGTATTTGCATTAGATGCTGAAACCGGACAGGAAATTTGGCACATCGCTGGCTACATGTCACTAAAAGCTGTGGCTGAAGGGTATCTGATTGGCTATAACGGTTATGACAGCCAAATATACTGTTTTGGAAAAGGTCCAAGTGCAACTACTATTTCTGCACCTCAAACAACTATAACAAAAGGCAATAGTGTTGTTATAACAGGTACAATAACCGACCAATCTGAAGGACAAAAAGGTACTGCAGCAATTTCTGATCAGAGCATGAGTGCCTGGATGGAATATTTACATATGCAAAAGCCAAAACCAACTGACGCAACTGGAGTACAGGTTGAACTTAACGCCATAGATTCCGAAGGCAACTCTATTGACATTGGAACAGCAACTAGTGATACAAGCGGCAATTTTGGCTTTTCATGGACCCCCTCGATTGAGGGCACATACCAAATCGTAGCAAAGTTTGCAGGTACCAACTCTTATGGCAGCTCAGAAGACACAACCTACCTTATTGTTGGTTCAGCATCAGAAAGTACAGGTTCGGATTCAACGCTTCTCCTTGGCATTGTGATCGCAGCATTAATCATTGCAATCATTGCAATCCTTTTGGTTCTGCTAAAAAAATAGACAGAAAAAATACTCCTTTTCTTTTTTCTTTGAATAATAAGTAAAGACAAGGGCTGAGTGGGTTCTGGCATCAAACTACAAAAGCCGAAGTAAACAAAATTTTTCCATCTCCTCTCCAGAAATTCTCCCACACCAGAACCCCAGCAAACCCATAATACGTTATCAATCATTCTAAGCAAAGGTTAGCGCTTGTTACGATAAAGTTGCTGGTTATCCGTCGGTGTTTTTTTTAATTTTCATACACCAGTAGTTTTACTAGTACACTTGGTATGTTTAGTGAACCTGTTGTGTGTTCAATAGTTGGCCAAAGAGCCAGGGAAAACAAACAGGATAAAACATTGCTCGGACGCCTCCACAAATTTACCTAAGAGTAAGCTAAACATGTTTGAAGAGTTCAAAGACAAAATCCGTCAGTATAAAAACGAAAAAACAGAGCCTCGCAGCTACCTCCAGACGTATTGGCTATACTAAGAAGGCAGGATCGTCTGTTTGCACTAAAGGGTATTCTATCTAAGCCTGCCTTGACTTTTGTCTTTCCATTCTGGCAGACTTTTTAGCCTTACGTTTAGCTATCCTATCCTTCTGCTTCTGAGGCTGAGGTTTTGACCGGTCTTGTTCGCTCGTTTCTCCTTTCTTAACCATCTTGCCATCATCTCACAGTAAAAAAGCCAGCATATACTTAATTCAAGAGCTTTTATAATTTACGGAGAAGAACATGGAATTAGGTATAGCTGAACGGATGGATGTATTGACTAATCTTTGAGAATAAAGGAAGCTAAAAACAGAATCGACCAAAGTAAACTCAAATTAAAGATTTTATAACCACTTATACACTTCCCAAATAAACATGCCCTTTTGTGTTCTAACAAGCAATACGCAGATAAAAAGAGCAGACATGAAAGTTTGAAAAGAGATCCGTTTTGGAATTGCAGGTAAAAGACATGATAATACTAGAATAAACAATGAAATATATAGCAGCATAAGCCCTAAGCGAATCACTGTTTCTTTAAAGTACTATCTAGACTTCTCAAACACATTAGGATAGGAGAAAGAGTGTATTATTGAATCTTACAGTAAGAATGGTAAGGACAAAATTCTAAGACGTTTAGTGTTTGCGCTCTTATATGAAAATCCATTGCTCACTGCTTCATTTATATGTAAAAAGTTAGATTTACCGTACAGTAAATAAATTAATAATTAGATGTGGCTGGACTTTGGCTGGCTTTAAGCTCCTATAGCAATGTAGCATCATAGGGTTTTCTTTGTCCCTCTATAATCTCTCCTGAAAATTCTCCTCCGAAAATAGATTATCAGATCCCCAGCAAACGATTTTTCGTTGTCAAGATTTTCTGTTTTTTTGCCCTAAAGGATTTAGTGAGTTTTTATTTGAAAGATTCTTTTGAATCTGTGTTCTTATTTATTAGTGAGGCAAAAATGTTTGGTGGCCATGCGGTAAATGGTGGAAATGGATATATGTCTGATTGCTCGATTCCCTGGATTTTACGTAGTTGCTTGTTGATATCAAATAGATTTTCATAATCTTCCAAAGCAATTAACGCCTTCATATCATAAGTTCCCATCAATCTAACTGCATATATAATGTTAGGTATTTGGAGAATTTGCTCTTGAATTTGAGGCATTTTGCTCAAACGAGAAGCTTTTATAAATAAATGAGCGTTTGCTTTGTATCCTAACTTAGTTAAATCAAGCGAAATTGTTGAAAATGTTAATACTTTTCCTTTAAGGCGCATGTATTTTTCTATAACATTCTTTGTGGAAACGCCCAGCTGCTTCGCAATTATGCTAAAAGGCGTGCGTGAATTATTTGACAACGTCTTTATTATGTATCTATCTTTCTCATCTAAGTGTACGTCTCCATCTTCGATGGTTGCCCGTGAAATCTTTTTTCCTTTTTCTATTAATGGTTTTATTATAAGATTTTCTGGGTAATCAATATTTTTTGTTTCAGTCCAGATTTGAGCATCAATGCGCTTAATTTTTTGATTAACAGATATTAATTCTAATATCCTTGTTAATTTCTCAACATTTGGCAGTACAATTATGGTAGCCAAATTGTACTTTCCATAATATGCGCTATAAACTGAAGGCATGAATGATTTAGATTTGAGAAACTCAGCAACTTCTTTTTCATCTTCAAAGGCTGTTATTATACCTAAATCTGCCACGCAATTATAACCCAAACTTCGAGGGTTTATTTGCATTATTTCGGCTTTTATTATCCCCTCTTGTTTAAGTTTAGTATAGCGGGCTCTAACGGCACCTACTGTAATTTGGCATTCTTTTGCTATTTGAGTAAAACTTGTGCGTGAATCGTTTAGTAAAATTTTTAGAATCTTTGCATCCTTTATATCAATTTTTACTTGAATAGTCAATATTACCCTTTTATTTTATGAGTCTAATCAAATTTAAATTCCTATCCATAAGCAATTGATGGTTATTTATTGCAATAAATTCTAATTTTTGTTATATTTTTTTACCTAAATTATAATAATTTAGATAAATTTTATATGCAACTTGGGTTGATGAGGGCTATAAGTGAAAAAGAATGTTAAAGAATAAATTATATAATAAAACCGTTGCAGTCGCTATTGCTTTATTGCTAGTCTTGTCGATGTCTATCTTTGCTTTTCCAATTGTAAATGCACATACGCCAGCTTGGAATGTTCCCCTATATGCCTATTTACATGCCACACCTAACCCAGTTGGGGTTAACCAACAAGTTATGCTTGTATTCTGGTTTGATAAACCCCCACCATCCGCAGCAGGAAGCGGCGGTGACCGATGGACAGGAATTATGCTTCAAATTACTAAGCCAGATGGTACAAATGAAAACCTTGGACCTTTCACATCAGATTCTGTAGGGGGAGCTTACGCGCAATATACACCTTCACAAACTGGAATCTATAGTTTTAGTTTAAGTTTTGGCGGGCAAACTGCAAGCCTTTATCATCCTGATACCGGTATACCTGGTACACCAAACGCTTTTGTTAATGACACATTTTACATGGCTAATACTGCTTCAATTAGCTTAATTGTACAGTCAGATCAGATACCTACCACTATTCAATATCCATTACCAACTGAGTATTGGACACGCCCTATTGAAGCGCAAAATACAGAGTGGGCTAGTATTGCTTCAAACTGGCTAGGTCAACCATTTGGGTATCCTTACAATAAGCTTCAATCAGGCGGTGTTGCTCCAAATAGCGCTCATGTTATGTGGTCTAATGTACAACAATTTGATGGTGTCGTTGGAGGTACTAATGTTGGAATGCAGGGTATGACTTACTATAGCGGCTTAGCTTACGAATGCAAACTTGGCGCTCCAATCATAATGCAAGGTAGAGTATACTTTAATATGCCCCTTAGCAATAATCCGACTGGAAACGGTTATGCATGTATTGATTTACAGACTGGTGAACAATATTGGCGGGTAAATCAGAGTTTTGGTTCTGAACCGATGTCTCCACCGTTTGGTCAACTTTTTGATTATGAATCAATGAATCAACATGGTGTTATTCCTAACGGGTATATTTGGCGCATGGAATCAACATCATTTACAAGCAGTAACTGGATTGCTTACGATGGCTTTAGCGGATCTTGGCTATTTACCTTAACTAACGTACCATCAGGCTTTGATTCTGTAGGTTCCAATGGAGAAAGACTTCGCTACGTCCTTAATGGAGCAGGAGGATGGCTAGCTCTTTGGGATAACACTGCAGCAAAAGGTCTGTATGGTAGTAATGGAACCGATTCAGCTGCATTCCAATGGCGACCGATAGGCAAAACAGTTGATGCGAGCAAAGCATACGTCTGGAATGTAAGCTTGCCCTCATCGCTAGGTGCAGGCGCAGCAGTAGTTGATGTTATACCTAATGATTTAATGTTAGGCAGAAGCAGCAATTTTGCCGGAATCACCTCATATGGAACCCCTGACCCCTACACTTTATGGGCAATAAGTCTCAAACCTGAGTCAAGAGGCCAACTCTTATGGATACAAAGCTATCCAGCACCAGCAAATAACTTAACCCGCGTTATAGGCAAATTAGATCCTATAAGCCGTATCTTTACTATGTACGATAAAGAGAACATCCAATCAACAGGCTATAGTGTGGATACTGGCAACAAAGTTTGGGGTCCAACAGAACAAGAAGCAGCCTTTAATTACTATGCTACAACCGCAGGCGTAATGAGCTCAGGTACATCTCAAGTTGCATATGGTAAGCTATACACAACTGGATTTTCGGGCACAACCTATTGCTATGATATGAAAACAGGCGCATTACTATGGAATCAGAGTACACCAAGTGGCTTTGAAACCCCATATGGCGGCTACTCTTCATTAATAGGCGCAATCGCAGATGGCAAAGTCTACACCTACTACATTGATCACTCCCCAAATGCACCTCCAGCTAAAGGCGTAAAGGTCCGCTGCTATGATGCTACAACAGGAAAAGAACTTTGGAACATAATGGGATGGAGCGGAGACCGTTCAATGGCTATTGCTGATGGATATATGGTATTCTTTAACCTCTATGATGGCAAACTATACTGCTTAGGTAAAGGACCAAGCGCAACAACAGTAACAGCGCCAGAGCTTACATTAGCAAAAGGTTCTCAAGTTCTAATCAAAGGCACCGTTACCGATCAAGCTAGTGCTGCTAAAGAATTAATTCAAACTGGCAAGCAGGCTATTGTTCCAGCAATATCTGACGCAGACCAAAGTTCTTGGATGCAATATCTTTACATGCAAAAACCAAAACCAACCACTGCAACAGGAGTTCAAGTAAAACTGGCAGTTGAAGACAACAATGGCAATTTACAAAACATTGGCTCAGTTACATCTGATATCGATGGAGGATATGCTTTTGCTTGGACACCTAACACAGAGGGGCTCTTTAAAGTCATTGCTAACTTCGAAGGTACCAATTCGTACTATGGATCTTCAGCATCTACCTACTGTATGATTGGCTCATCAGCTACAAGCTCAGAAGCACAATCAGGCATCTCAACAGAGACTTTACTTATAGCAGGCATAGCGGTCATAATAGTCATAGCGCTCATAGTAGCTGCAGTGCTATTGAGAAAACGGGCATAAACACGCCCCCCTTTTCATTTTTTCTTAGTACAATGGAGATAAATCAGCGGACTGAGAGGGGTTTAGCAGCTTTATACTCTAACATTAGCATAGTAGCATAGGTTTTTGTTACCCTCTCCGAAAGCGAACACTAACCAGAGCCCCAGCAAACACACTAAGCGTTCTCAATCATTCTAAGCAAAAGCTTAGCCGTTGTTCGGATGAAGTTGCCTGGTATCAGTCAGTGTTTTTTGCGTTAATTTCTATATACGAATAGTTTTATTAATACACTTATTATGTTTAATAAATTTGTTTTTTACTGCATAGTTGACCAAAGTATTTGAGCAAACAAGCAGGGCAGTATTCGCTCATACGCCTCACACAAATTTCTCAGGGGTAAGCCAAAGCATGTTTGAAGATTTCAAGCACAAAATACTTCAGCATTAAACGCAAATAGACAGTTAATGGATAACACTTGACTATTTAAAGAAAGTTAAGGGATAATCTCGCAGCCGCTTCCAGTGGTGATGTCACCATTCTCTCGCATAATCCCTTTTTTCTATTAAAAATGATTCAAGTAAAGAGGTCATTTATAAGCACTGTCTAATCGATGAATATTAAACCTTAAGCTGAGAATACAGGTATAGATATTGATTGCTGGGGCTTGGTCGGGCGAACAATTCTAGGAGAGAGAAAATTGAAACCCTTTTGCCGCTACCAATACCAAAGCAGTATTAACCGCCAAGCCCTCTCAGCCCACTATTTTAGCGGTACAATTCTTTCACAAAAAAGAAAGAAAGGGATGTTGTTTGTTTTGTTGCTTTTTTACTTGCGTTTTCTTAGTACTAGGGCTGCTGATATGACGGCGATGATGATGACAACTGCGGCTCCTGCGATGAGTAAGGTTTCAGTTGAGAGGCCTGTGCCTGGGGTTGGAGCTACTGTTGGGCTTGAACTGGGTGTTGTGGTAGGAGCAACGGTTGGAGCTATGGTGTTGGTTGGAGCTACTGTTTGGGTTGGTTGTGTTGTGGGTTGAGCTGAGGCGGCATTGACTACAAAGTATGTTGTTTGTGTTGATCCATAGTATGCGTTTGTTCCTTCAAAGGTAGCCGTAACATGGTGTAGTCCTTCAGCTGCTGGTGTCCAGGCTATTGCGTAGTTTCCTTTAAGGTCTGTTGTTGCTGTGCCGATTGTTTGAGTTTCACCGTTTGGTGTTGTCACAGTTAAGGTTACTTGTACACCGGTTGCATCTGTCGGCATTGGCTTTTGCATATAGAGATATTCCATCCATTCGCCTTGGCTTTCATCTGAGATTGCTGGGGCTACGTCGAATTTGCCGTCTTCTACGAGTTGTTTTGCGCCTGCTGAAACATCGCTTACTGTTCCGCGTAATACTAGGCTTTGGCCTTTGCTTACTCCAGTTGATGGAGCATCAACTGTAATGACACTTGGTCCTTTACCGATGCAATATACCTGTGTATCGTATAGGTTAAGATATACAGCATAGCCATCAGCAATAGCAAAAGCAGCGCTATTCCAACTCATTAGTGTATAGACTTCTTTGCCTGTCTCCGCATCAACACATCGTATTCTTGCATCTTTGTAAGGTGGTGCGTTAGGTGAGTGTTCAGTGGTGTATAGGTAGACTTTTCCGTCAGCAATACCGCAGGGGAAGGTTGGGTAATAGCCCCATGGCGTATTGTAACCACTGTTGGTGCTATTGCCTTCGCCACCATTACCATATGTCCATTTTAGTGTTCCAGTTAAAGTATCATAGCAATATAGTACTCCTCCATATCCTGCGGTGTAGAGACTGCCTTTGTAGATGTATCCTGATTGGCCTGGAAACATTGGGCTACCATAGTACTGGTAAGCTCCTGGATTGCCGACTGGCCCCCAAAGTAGATTGCCGTTGTCAAGACTATATCCTAGCCATTGCATTGTCTCTTTATCTGACATCATAAACACTCTATTTATTGGGTCAATTGGTCCGTTTTGTCTAGTGAGGTTTCCTGGAGCTGCTTGGTAAGTTTTGCTCCATAAAATTAGTCCTCTATTTGCTGATTTAAGGCTAACAGCCGTTATTGTATAATCAATGCTTTGTTGTGCACTTGTGGTTCCACCTATTTGGGTAGCTGTGCTAACGAGCATTAAATCGTCATGAATAATTTGACGGATTGTAGATCCTGCGGGTAGTGTGGGTATAGTTATGTTCCATGTGTATGCTTCGCTAGCATTTGCGTTTTTACCTATTGGTCGCCACTGGAAAACAGCACTGCCAGTTCCTGTTCCACCTTGTAAATCTATCGCTGCAGTATTATTCCATAAAGCTAACCATTTTTTCGCTAAATTAAGTTGGTAGATTAGAATTTCGCCATTTGGACCATATACCGTTGTGCCTGAGGGTACGTTGGTTTCATTAAACAACCATTTTCCGTCTATTGAGTCGTATGCCATCCATACAGTGCCGCCGTTCCTTGGATCATTTACACTTCGCCATAGGTAGCCGTTTGGTATAACGCCGTGTTGGTTCATGGATTCATAGTCATAGAGTTGCCCGAATGTTGGCATTGTGTCATCTATCTGGAAGAGTGTTTCTCCTGTGCGCAGATCTACGCATACGTATCCATTGCCTGCTACATTATTACCTCTTGGTAATGTATAGTAGAGTCTTTCGTGGATTATTAGTGCGCTGCTAAATTTGGATTCATATGAAAGCGAATCGTAGTAGCTCATGCCCGATGCTGCTGCAAAGTTACCTCCGACGATACCTCCATCTTCGAAGACTTTGGTCCACATAACATGGGGAGTGCTTGGCGCAGAGCCGGTAGGTTGAACAAGCCCTGAGATATAGCTACCACCTAAATAGTTTGATGCAATACTGTCCCATAAAGTGTTTTGTGCTTCGATTGGGCGCGTCCAGTAGCTAGTTGGTAATGGATAAGTTGGGGGTAATGCGACTGGGTTTTGTTGTACAGTGATTGTTGTGGATGCGCTACTGCCTAGATATGTATCATTTATGAAATCCCAGTTGCGAGGTAAATCGCTGGGGATTCCGGTTACAGGGTGGTATAGACTTGCTACTTGGCCTGGAAAGCTGAAATCAAATTTATAGGTGCCTATTTGATTCGGTGTATAGAGGGCAAATGTTGATGAAGTTGAGTCGGAAATGTATGGTCCCATGGTTTCCTTGGTTCCATCTGGTTTTGTAACTTCTACTTTAAATCCTGTCCATCTGTCTCCCCCTATTCCTGCTGCAGTTGGTGGAGGTTTATCAAGCCACATTACAACGAAAACTTGTTCACCAACACCTACAGGGTTAGGTGTGACAACGATGTATGCATAGGTTGGAATTGTCCATGGTGGATCGTGAGCAGCAGCCTGTGGAAGAGATACCATAATTAGGCTAACAGTCAGAATTGCAAACATTGCGAGCGTAACGAGCTTTCTTGTATAGCCTGTGCGTACGTCTATTTTATTTGTTATTTTACTATTCATCTTTATTTTCTCCTAAATTGAGCTACTTATGAGTATTTTGCAGTTCTTAAAAGATAGTAAGTAATGCCTTCACTTACACATTTATTGAAATTGAATGAAGTTGATAAAGAGGTGAGTGTTCCTTTGGATTTAAGGACAAAATTTAACTGCAAAGGTTAAGTAAATTATCTTGGGACGCGAGTTGATTAATACTCAGACTCATGTTGAAAATTTAACTAATTTAGGGTTGACGACTAATGAAGCACGAGTTATTTTAGCTCTTTCTGGGTCAAATCCAATTACAGCTAAGTCAATTTCAAAGTCCTCAGAAATAGCACGAGAGATTGTTTATCAGACGTTAGCAAAACTTGTGAAAAAACAATTGGTTGAAGAAGTACTAACATCACCTAAAACGTATAGGGCGCTTTCTATGAAAGAAGTCTACGCGATTCTTTTTCAGAAGAGAAAAAAAGAAACCAAAGATTTGATTAGCAAAGCTAAAAAAGCTTTGGTATACCAGCAAAATGTAGCAGTTTCTCAAAAATTGGAAAACAGTGAGACAAGCGTGGTTTTTGCTAGAGCTAAAGGTAAATGCAAGATTATGGAGGCATATAGACAGGTAAAATCCTGTGTAGATATAGTTATTCCGCTAGATAAATTCGCGGAATGGATACAGGAGAAGGCAGAATGGAGCATTAATCAGGTTAAGAAAAGAGGAGCCAAAATTAACGTAGTTACTCAAAAGCAATCCCGAAACAAGACCACTTTATTTTCAAAAAACATGACTTCGAATATTTTCTCTATCCAAAAACAAGTGAACATAAGGTACATCGAAAACCCTCCGTTAATAGAATTAATTATATTCGACAAGAAAACAGTCTTTATTGCGCTTAAGAAAGAAAAATTTATCGAAGATATGCCATGGCTATGCTCACACAATCAGTCTATAATAGCATTAGCTAACTTTTACTTCGAATCAAATTGGAACCAGAGTAAAATTCAGTAATATTAATAAAAATCCGAAAAAATTATTAGCAAAGGCTGATGATATTTTACTTGTTTTCCCGTTTTGTATAGTCTTTTGGCAGTTTGCTCTCTACATTTAACTGTCGTTTTATTTTAATTGGATAGAGTTCTATGTGCTATGAAGGAAGGCTGCAAGTTTAGGGGGTATGTCCTATTGGATGTGGATTCTAGACGCTTGGAATTGTCAAAGATTGAATACTTAGGCTTTTCTCAAGCAGAAATTGTGAAGGCGTTTAAACCAGCCAATGCCTGAATAAGAAAAAGAGAATTGTGCTGTGTAGACATCGCCACTATGGTTAAAAATACTTTATTTCCCCCTCATTTTAGTTACCAAGCCGAGTGAGAAAGATTACTTTTTAGTTTAACTATAATTGATAATAAATTTTTGGGTTTGCTGGGACTCTGGTGTAGGA
>CAZWRU010000045.1:0-12998 GCA_964636425.1 uncultured Candidatus Bathyarchaeia archaeon | reverse complement strand
TTTGGTAATGTTTTTTAGGATTAAAGATTAGTTAGCTATACTGTTGTAGAGGATTAGGTTTGAAAAAAAACATCTGCATTATATCTATAATTATCCTTATAATTGCAGGTTTGACTATTGCCTTTTCCTCAAGCAGTGTAAATAGTGCAATATCTGAAGAAGGTACTCAACCGGGTAGACCTTCAGCATCCGCAGTTAAAGTAGTTGATTCGTTTTACTTGACCTCGCCACCAACTTTTCCAAATAATGATTATAAGATAACCAAAATCTTTCTTGAAAAAGCTACTCTTTGGTATGGCTACTCTAATGCCAAGTTGGATGCTGATATCGAATTTGACGTTCCAGAAGGTATGTATTTTTTTATGGTAAACGGAACAATTAGAAACGATTACACGGCATCAGAAATTGTCGCATCAGCCAATGAAGGAGTAAACACTTGCACTATTGGTTTAGACATACTTCTCTATGATGAGCAGGGAAATTTTATAAGCACCCTTAACCTGGGCAATCCTTTTCGTGGGGTCTATCAAGTAACTTTAACAAGTGGCGAAGTAGTAGACTTTAAGGTAACCTTTGCAGTTCCAGAAAAAAACGTGGCTTTCTTTGAGATATACATCCGATATCTTGACCCTATCCCTCTGTTCTAAAGAAATAAAAACTGTCCAATATGGTCTTCTTTAATTGTATTTTTTACTTCTAATATATTACCTTAAAAATAACGACGACTGCGTTTTGATATTCCATTTTAAAGTGAGTGTTGTCAGCCATAAATCTTTGATATTCTTCATTTCGATATCTATTTAGCAAAACATAATCTACATTGAGTTCTTTAAGCTGAGTATACGCATCGTAAAAGTTAATTCCTCGGTCATCTTCGGTATCCGATTTTGGCGCATCAATAGTTACTCTTAAGCGTACATAAAGGTCGTTTTGTTTTGGTTCAAGAACATAGTTGACTACTGGTCTTGAATTCTTCAAGCTTCCTTGGAAGATTACTCTAGCCCCTACTAGTTCACCGTTAGTTTCTACTACTTGTATTTGAGAATCTGCTGCTCCTAACGGTCCTTGAGTTATTGTTGCAACTGATTCCTTTGTTATGTTGCAGTCTTGGAGAGTTGTTTCAAACGAAGACCAGACATTAATCCTAAATTCTTTTAATGTTGCCTTTTTAGGTGTTATTTGATATACAACGTCTACGTGTGATTCGCCTTTTTTGATAATTAGACTTCGAGTTAAATTAAAGTTGTTTTGTTCATAAGTTATTGATATTGTTGCTGATGAGTTGTCGTAATTAGCATTTGAAATGCTATTTTCAGAATGAGCCCCCGCTATAATCAAGTCTTTTTCGTTATCTGCCGGTGAGAGGATTACTTGATTTTGGCCATCATTTATAGTGAACATTTTCTCGTATTTACCTTCAATTAAGGCTGAAATCTGCGGATTACTTACGCCTGTTGGAAGTGCATCTGATATTTCGATAATACCGTTATCCGCAACGTAGGTTCCAGCGAAAATGCGGTTGGTTGTTTTCACTTCATTTCTTTCAAATTGGAATGAATAGAATTCTAAATCTCCTGTGAACATGCATATCCTATTAGCGTAACCTTCTATCCACCATGCATAGGAGTTGCCACCGCCTCCTACGTTATTTGAGTGACCAGAAGTTGCAAATATTGCGTCTGATGCGGTATTTGCCTTAATCCAATCAAATGCTTCAATTTCGTTTTCTCCTGCGAACTGATAGAATTTTGTTGCGTCTCTAAGATGTTCGCCTGCAAACGTTAATCCCTGCATGATAATAGCGATCGTGAATAAAACAGTAAACAGAGTAATGGTGATTTTCTTAACTTGTTTAACATCTGCATGCAAGTTCTTAAGGTAAATTCCAAAACATAGCAGAAATGGAATTGGTAAGAAATAGAGCCAACGAAGCGGTTGAGAAGTAATTAGAAATAGTGCAAGCGGGGTTAAGAGAATGGTTAATAGAAGAAGCGCATTAGTTTTGTTTTCTTTTAAATATTTAGTCAGCAGCCAAAATATGCCTGTGAAGCCTATTGTAAATACCGTGATAAATTTGGATATCAACAACCATGTATCAGTAAATGATATTGCGCCAAATTGCATTTCGATAAGTTTGAAGGTGGCCATTTCGCCTGAGGAGTTTTTAAAAAAGGTTAGGTAAAATGAGACATAAGGTAAACTAAAAACTATAACCGTTAAGATTAGATAGATCATGATTTTGATGTTGCCTTGTATTTGCTCTTTGCGTTTATCCAAAAAAATAAACCGTAACAGTGTAAAAAGAGCTAGAAATCCAAAGGTAAAGACGGCCACAAGAATATGGGTTCCTATTACTAAACTTAGGAAAAATCCCGCGAATATTATGCTTATCTTTGTGGGTTTGTTAATCAAATCGACAATGAAGAATAAGGCTAATAGCAAGAAAGAGAAGGCTAAGAAATTTGGGTTTCCTCCCCATGTTATCATTTCGCTGTTGCTGATGAAAAAAGCAAAAAGTCCTGTTGCGATTGCTGCCGTAATATTATTATTGCCTGCGAGTTTTTTTACTAACAAAAAGAATGGGAATACAATTATAGAAAAGACTAATGCTGCTCCAACTTTTAGTGCAGTGAACTCGTTAAATATCCCGATTAATCCGTTTAGTAATACAAAGTATATTGGTTGATGGCGCAGCCCCCAGCCTCTTAAGTCATCACCATTTAATATGTCGACTTGAGTAAGATAGTTCCCATAATCAGCGCCTGGAGGCGCGGTGAAATTATTTAGCATAGTAAAGTTAACAGCAAACGTTACTGCAAAAATGACTAAAACTAGCATTATTGGAAGCCAAAACTTTAAACGGTTATTTTGCAGAATTATTCACAACCATCCTGAAGAAGGCTTCCATCTGATTAGTTATCATGTCCCAATCATATTTTTTAGCGACGTTTAAAGCGTTTTCGCTTAATTCCTTCCATAACTCTTTGTTGTTATATATTTGAACAATAGCTGATGCAATTGAATCGCTAAGTGGCTCCACTACTATTCCACAATTAAATCGGCAAAGCTCCTTAGAGGCGTTATTTGGATAATTAACTGTGACAAAAGGTATTCCTGCGGCCATAGCCTCCATAGCCGCGATACCTGAGCCCTCTCTTTCACTTGGTAAAACAAAGAGCCATGCGCTCTTAAGCAACTCAATCATTCTACTTTCTGGAAGAAAACCGTATACGTAACAATCTTTGATGTCTGAGGCTCTATTTTTAATCGATTCAAGACTAATTCCTGAACCTATGATGTGTAGCTCTGCCTCTGGTATTTTCTTTTTAACCTCTCGAAAAGCTTCAACTAGTAACTCAACATGCTTATGCGGAACAATTCGTCCTGCGTATATTATTCTTCCGCGAAGTTTCTCATTAGAACTAAAAAATCTGGCTCCGCTGACACCGTTAGGAATCAGTATAGTTTTTTTAGGATTAATTTTCAAGATTTCTACCAATCTTTGTTGGGTAAATTCTGATACTGCAACATTGTAGTTGCTCACATTTTTTAGTAGTTTTTGCATAAGAATTGCCTGTGGAAGGTTATCCCAAACTTCGCACCACTCTTGAACAAGAGGCACTATGGTGTGCTTTAAAAAAACTGAATGCAGCATTGGCCATTGGTTAAAATAATAAATATCAAAATTTGACTTTTTCATGCGGCGAAAAGTTGATGCTGCATACTTTAAAATGCCGCTAAATGAACGAAAACCATCCTCTGATATATAATTTTTAGAATAGGCATAACGATGAACATGTATGCCCTCAATTAGCTCTTCTTTAGGTATATCCAAATCATACTGAATTGTAAAAATATGTATTTCATGGCCTTTCGTAGCTAATCGGCGGCCAATTTCTAGATATCTTGTTTCGCATCCTCCTATATGCGGATAAAAAAATTCTGTTAAAAACGCTACCTTCAAGCCACTCACATCAACAAGTATCTTGGCCAAGCATTTACTTTTAAGTATGTACCCTTTTGATAAAAAATTTTTTTCAATAATATCGCCCAACTCAAACGTATAATAGTTATGAATCGGCACTTATTATGAGGAATTATTAAGAAAGCCCCTGCCCTTTTATTATTGTGATAACGCGTCCATAGAACCAACATGTCTTCTTTCATGATTCTCATCCATGCGCTAATCTTGGTTGGGCCCTGAAATAACTTGAACAAGAGTACTCAGCTGAATTATATATTTATTTAGCTATAGTTGATCTTGTGCTTTTTCAGTTAATTATTCTTTTTCGATTTGAATTTATCATTTTTTATAGTCAAATATTCGCTTAGCAACAGTTGAATTTCTATTAACTGGAAAAATATTTAAGGTCGGTCCTTTTAATCAGGTTCTTCAACAGAGATTTAATGCAATAATTAAGGAAGACACCTGATGTTTAAACTATCAAAAAATTATTTGTTGCTGTCTCTTATTACTATTTTTGCCTTTTTCTATCGGGTTCTTCTATTATTGCGGGAGTCTTTTCCTCCTAGTGCCGATATTGGATTACATAACAGTGTTCTTTATTCGATAACTCAATCTGGTAACACGGATTTTCTTTGGAACTATTATCATATGGGTGAGGGGGTGTCTCTTACTTTTCCTGGTTACCACATTTTTGTTTCTTATGTAATCTTGTTAACTGGTATGCCTGATTACTTGGCGCATACTCTTGTTGCTTCTTTTTTCTCTTCGCTTATTGTTTTAGTTGCTTTTTTATTAACTAGAAAAATTTGGTCTACTTCCGCAGCGCTGATTGTTGCTTTTCTGGTTGCTTTTTCTCGCTTCGATATTGAAATGCTGATGTGGGGAGGATACCCAAACATTATAACATTAATGCTCATACCCTTAGCATTTTACCTGTTCCTGCAGCAAAAGAAATTTTCTTTGTTCAGTTTTATAACCGTTACTTCCCTTATATCGGGGGCGATATTTCTAACTCATAACCTTAGCGCTGTTATGTTTGTAGCAATAGCTTTTTCTACATTCCTTTTTGCAATAATTTTTTCCAAACGATTTTCAATCAAAAGAGCTCAACCATTTCTCTGGTTTTTACCAATTGTTATAGGAATTATTATTGTTTCCCCGTTTTTATTAGACGCTGTTCAAGTTTTCTTAACTGCTAATCAGGATACCCTTGTTGGTGACGCCACAGGCGTACGACTTGCTACGCTCTCGACTCAAAGTGTTGCTGTGGACTTTGTTTTTCCCCTATTTCTT
Source organism: uncultured Candidatus Bathyarchaeia archaeon (assembly GCA_964636425.1). Lineage (GTDB taxonomy): Archaea > Thermoproteota > Bathyarchaeia > Bathyarchaeales > Bathycorpusculaceae > JADGNF01. The sequence continues at coordinate 7,738 of CAZWRU010000045.1, read as the reverse complement.
TACATCCTTCTTATTTTTCTGTTTTCAAAAAAATATCACGGTAAATTCTTTACCATTCCTGCTTTTCTTTTATCTTTGTGGATTTTGATTCCGACATTAGGTACGCAAAGTCATCTGATAGGCTTCTACACAGACTATAACAGATTCAGATATTTTGTTTATCTTCCAGTTATGATCCTGTTTGGCTTTGTGTTTGATTATGTTTCTGGCTTCCTAGCAAAAATGATCGATTTGGGTTTAATCAAAGTTGAAGGATTGCCTAAACTCAGAAGAGGAATTCGAAAAATCCTGTTTTATACGCGTCCAGTTTTATCTCGAAAACCTCTCTATATACTCTTTGTTACCGCATTCTTGTTGTATTGCTTGCTGTCAGTACCTATGTTCTTAGAACCTGCCAAAGGGATTGAAATGCAAAAATTCTACCAAGTTATGAATCCCCCCTTGTATGATGCAATACAGTGGATTAAAAATTACACCTCATCGGATTCAATTATCGCTGCCGACTCAGTTTATGGTTGGTGGATTTCAGGTTTTGCGCAACGACAAACATTGAGCGGTCAAGAACCCCAATACCTTATGCTTTCACGTGAATATGAACCGGCAAAAAATGTTAAGAACCTGCTCGATACCAACTATGTCATAGACAATGGTTTAATTCAGGTTAGAGAAGACGGCGGTTATATTGCCAGGCATAATCCATTGTTTTTAGCTAAACTAAATAATTCCTACTTCCCTTATAGTTTCTTCCACTTCAATAATGATGAAATAACCGTTTTTTGTAGATTAGATAATATGCTTTGCAATTACAGTTTAGCTGAATTGTCTATAAAAGAAATGTACCTTGAAAAAACTGAAAATAATGCATCTATTATTATTACCAGAGGAAACCAGTTTCTCAACGTTACTCAAACAACAACGGTTTATCAGGGCGTCAGATTCGCTAACATGACCTTGACTATAGAAACTGATCTTGAGCAAGTGAATGTAGATTGGGCTAGATTCATTTTGCATACTCGGTATGCTCAAAGATTTGAAGAGGATAATTTTTACGCGTTTGTTGATACTCACTCGAATGTAGGTGCGCAATTAATCTTTACAGAGAACCTTCCTGAGACGCAAATATACACGACAGAGAATCCGGGCTCTTTAGAATTATTTTATAATTTAGGAGGCAATTCTCATGTAAAAATTGAAATGTTCATTGGCGTCTTTCAAATACCCTATAGTTTCCCAGATATTCAAATACAGACCGAATACTTATCCGATCTTTTATTCAATAATACCCAAGTTTATTCTGATGTGATTTCGGATTTGCCTCTTGATGTTTTTAGCTATCACGACTTCTTGCTTGATTGGCCTGTTTCTTATGTGGTGGTTCGTGATGCCGAAGCAATAGTTAGGTTCCGAAGCGACCCTTTATTTAGTCTCGTTTTTGCAAATGAAGAGGCTGTGATTTTTAAAGTGACCCCAAAAAATTAGTCGCTAAATAAATCGGGGCTAAATTTATGCTTACTTAGTTATGAATTTTTAGGATTAAGTCAAAGTTTAAATATGTATTTCCATTATAAAAACGACAGTTACAAACCTAAAGTTAGGTGTTTGAATATGTCATGGCTTAAATCTATGATGGAAAAGGAACCACCAGAACCAACGAACCCAATCGGCACAGTTGTCATTGGAAACATTGAACCCGACATGCACGACACCGCAAAAGAGGCAGTCCGTAAGTCTCTGAAAAGAGCAGGATTCAAGACAATCGATGCAGGAAAAAGCGCGCCAGTAGACGTCTTCGTTCAGAAAGTAAAAGAAAACAACGCCCATATAGTGGCGCTGTCAGTAAACACTGTACCCGCTAAGAATAATCTTCCAAAGCTTGTCCAAGCCCTAAAGGATGCTGGATTAGCAAATGTAAAGATAATCATGGGCGGCGCAGCAGTTAAGAAAGAAGACGCCGAGGCAATTGGTGCATTCTTTGGCAAGAACAAAGAAGAAGCCCCAGAAATTGCAAAGAAGGCTATAGGAAAATAAACTCTGAGCGGATGAAATAGCATGCGAATGTTCAATTCCCCCCAACAAGTATACAAAATCGGTCGAGTTCAAATCGGCGGTCAACCTGGAGAAACGCCAACAGTCCTTATCGGTTCCATCTTCTGGCTAGGCCAGAAAATGGTTCAAGATGCAAACAAGGGTGTTTTCGATCCCAAAGAAGCAGAAAACATCATAAATAAAATGCAAACATTAAGTGATGAATCAGGCGTTCCCTTCATTTTGGACATCGTCGGGACTACAACTGAAGCTTTCAAGAAATACGTTTCTTTTGTTGCTGACCACACTGAAGCCCCATTCCTAACTGATGCAATGAGCCCCAAAGTTCGTATGGAATCTGCACAATTCGTTAAAGAAATTGGTCTTCAAGACAAAACAATCTATAACTCAATCTATAAAGGTGTTCAAGAAGCTGAACTGCAGAAAATAAAAGAGCTAGGGATAAAAACCTCAATTGTACTCGCTGACAATCCTAAAGATGGTAGCTTCCAAGGAAAAATGACTGTTCTCGACGAAGCTTTAGATATGGCCAAAAGAGCCGGTATCGAACAAGTACTTATTGACTGCGCAATTCCCGCATTTGCACCCGATATGGGCATTACCGTAAGAGCAATACCTGCAATTAAAGAAAAATTCGGATACCCCACAGGCTTAGGTACAGGAAACGTCGTTACAACAATGGGCTGGGTCAAAGCACATGTTGCAAAAGAATTCCGCAAAGGCACAGTAACAGCTACAAACGCAATTATGCAAGTGCAAGGCGCAAACTGGTTAATGTTCGGTCCAGCTGAACAATCTGAATACGTATTCCCCGCAGTAGCAGTAGTTGACACATACATATCATCCGCAATGGCTGACTTAGACATAAAACCGCTAACTGAAGACGCTCCAATCTTCAGAATGTTCCTTTAAATCCCCCATTTCATTTTTTGTTCAGTTTCGATAACTTTCGGGATAAAAAAAGCATTGAAACCTGTTAGATGGTTAAGTGCGATAATCCTTTATACAGTAATAACTCTAATTTTAGCTTACTTTACCTCTTCTGACTCCATGTTGGTTATTTTAAGCTCCTTTTTCGGTTTTGCATTTGTAGCTTTCATTCCTGGTTATTGTCTTACCAGTTTAATATTTCCAGAAGGGAAGCTTGACCCTGTTGAAATTGTGGTTCTTTCCGTGGCGTTAAGCTTCAGTATTGCAGGCATATCCGGGCTATTCTTAGGGCTATCGCCCATTGGTATTAATGTGGTATCTATAACGCTTGCACTTAGCAGTATTGTAGTAATTTTGTCAATTTTGGTTTTTCTAAAAAAGATGAACTTGCTGAATCTTCATCGCAGAAAGCTTCAAGTAAATACTCTTGCAAAGGTAACTGACTAATAATTTTTTCCAAGGAACAAATAAGAAAATTGTTAGGAGAGTTTTATGTGCATGGCTCTGAGAGCATACGCTGCTGAGGTTTTAACTGCGGATTTACCATAAGTTCCACCTTTCCGCATCATTTTTAGTACATAACTTGGGCGTAAATAGAAGTCTTGGTACGCTTTATAACGAATCTTTGCAAGTTTTTCCATGCTTAACCAGGGGGTTTCAAAAGTTGGGCCAGCGGTGTCGTATTTATCAAAGTCCGTTACGCGTAGCCAACCGTTTTTAACCACCTGCTCATACATGGGTGTTCCTGGATAAGGTGTTGCTATGTAAAAGCCGACGTCATCGGGATTTAATTTTTTAAGGAAACGAACCGTTTCTTTGGCTGTTTGCTCGGTTTCACCTGGAAAACCTAAAACAACATTAGCAATAGTTATCAATCCTACCTTCTGTGCAGTTTTGTATGCTAACAATGTTTGGTCTAATTTGATGCTTTTATTCATCGCTTTAAGCATAGTTTCCGATCCGGATTCTACTCCTAACCAAACAGCAATGCACCCTGCATCGCGCATAGTCTGCATAAGCTCGCGATCAACCATATCTACACGAGTACCGCAGTCCCACATTATCTTAAGGTTTCGAGTATGCAATTCTTCACAGATTTTCATCACGCGGTTGCGATCAACTGAAAAAGCATCATCGTAAAATGTGACTTGATCAACACCTAGTTTTTCATGGACCATCTGCATCTCATCAACGACGTTTTTGGGGCTACGCATCCGGTATCCTCTGCCGAACATGCGTACAGTGCTACAAAAATCGCACCAGAAAACGCATCCGCGGCTACTAACCAAGGGAACAAGGAGCTTACCATTATGCTTCAGCTTTTCTAAGGGAAACAGATGATGCGCTGGGAAAGGCAAAGAATCTAAGTCTTCGATAAACGGTCTATCTTCATTGCGCGCGATTTTATCTCCATCTCGGTAAGTTATGCCCCGTATTTTGTCAAGACCACTTTGCGCTTCAAGCTTTTCGATTAGCTCAACTAGGGTTTGCTCACCTTCTCTACGTACCACAATGTCTAATGCGGGGTACTCTTTGAGTGCGTTTTCATCCCAAAACGTGCCATGTGAACCTCCAAGAATGGTGATTGCTTGAGGTTGAACCTCTTTGGAGATTGTAATTAGTTTCATGGCGGATTTGTAGAGTAAAGTTGTTGCTGTTACTCCGATAATATCTGAAGGTGTTTTTACTATTCGTTCGCGGAAAGCTTCATAATTGAGCTTTTCTGCTTGACAGTCAATTACTGTAACCTGATGACCTGCTTTCTCAACTACCGCGCCCAAGTAAGCTATGCCCAATGGGATAAAAGGGGGGTGCGAATGAACACTTGGGGGATACGGCGGATTGACTAAAGTAATTTTCATCTCAGTACGTCCTTACCAGTGGGATTGGTAATGTCGGATTAAATATATTGCTTTCTTAAAATGGTCTTAATTTGTAGAGTAAAAAAAGTTTAGGAGAGTTTTATGTGCATGGCTCTAAGTGCGTAGGCTGCGGAGGTTTTTAGTCCTGATCTGCCGTAGGTTCCACCTTTCCGTATCATTTTTAGTACGTAACTTGGGCGTAGATAGAATTTTTGGTGAGCTTTGTATTTGATTTCTCGTAGTCTATCCATTTTGAGCCAGGGCGTTTCGAAGGTTGGGGTTGCGGTGTCGTATTTGTCAAAGTCGGTTACGCGTAACCAGCCGTTCTTGACTACTTCATCATACATTGGGGTGCCTGGGTAAGGCGTTGCAATGTAGCAGCCTATATCGTCAGGGTTTAATGAATTAATGAAGTTGATTGTTTCCCAAGCGGTTTCTTCGGTTTCGCCGGGGAAGCCTATAACTGAGCTGGCGATAGTCATTAATCCTGCTTTTTGAGCCATCTTAAATGCTTCTCGCACTTGTTCTCGGTTAATCGATTTGTGCATTGCGTTGAGTATCTTTTCTGATCCTGATTCAACGCCAAACCATATTGTTATGCACCCTGCGTCTCGCATTTTCTCAAGTAATTCTTTGTCAACTGCGTCGACTCGGGTTTCGCAGTCCCATTCGACATTTAATTTTCGGGCTTTTATATCTGCACACATATCAAGTGTATGCTTACGGTTGATGGTGAATGCGTCATCGTAGAAGGTAAATTGGCTTTCACCATACTTGTTGTGAAGCATTTCCATCTCGTCCACCACGTTTTTAGCTGAACGTGTACTGTATCTGCGACCGAACATGCGCACTGTGCTGCAGAAGTCACACCATTGAACACAACCTCGACTCGTAGTCAGAGGAAAGATGGTTTTACCCATCCGGTGAAAAGCGTCCAAAGGTAACAAATGGAATGCCGGAAAGGGCAATGAATCTAGATCTTCAAAAAATGGTCTATCCGCGTTGCGAATAATTTTTCCGTCTTTACCGCGAAATGTAATGCCTACAATACTTTCATAGTTCTTCTTTAAGTCAATGGCTTTAAGCAACTCAACAAAGGTGACCTCGCCTTCACGACGAACTATAATGTCAATTGCGGGGCATTCGTTAAGCGCATTTTCATCCCAGAAACTTACGTGACTTCCGCCAATCATGGTTACCGCATGAGGATGTGTCTCTTTAGCTATCTCCAAAATGTGCTTAGCCGAATTATACAATAATGTTGTAGAAGTTACACCAACAACATCAGATGGTACCTGAGCAATACGTTTACGGAAATTTTCATGGCATAACCTTTCGGCTTGGCAGTCAATAATCGTAACTTGATGACCTTCTCTTTCCGCAACCGCCCCCAAATACGCTAAACCCAACGGTATGAAAGGCGGATGAGCATGAGCGCTTAATGGATAAGGCGGATTAACTAACGTAACTCTCATAGGAAATATGTCCTTCTGCAGGTTCAATCCTACGTACAGAAACATTATATAGTTTTCTAAAAACTCCCAAATCAACCCCCCAGCCAAAATAAAGAAAAAAGTCATTCATAACTAAAAACTAAGACTCAAAATAGAAACAAACAATACTGTTAAAAGAACAACAACCAGAAAAAATCATTTGTTGTTCTTTTGGTCTATTAAAATATCCAATTCTATAAAGAACGGTATTCAACAATTTTGCAGATGGATGTTTTTTAGCGATGATATTGAAACTAAAGATTTTACGGCTAAATTAAACGATTATTTTGAAACATTCGTTGAGGTTCCAAGAATAAAAGTTGGACAAAGACAGACAATTGAAACATTAATCAGTAAAGAAGCTCTGTTATTTGCGAAATATCTGAGAAATGAAAAGAGAGACTGGTCGTATTTTTTTTGACCAATTACAGACAGTGACAGTGTGACAGTGTGGCTGACTGACATTAGGCACGCACGCGGGCGTGTAGGAGTAGGAGAGTAAGAGTAGTCGTACGTTAGTGAGTTCGAGAGAGAGAAAAAGGCTAAATTTTTATCTTAAGCTTCCCATGATATTTATGAAAGAACAAAATGTACGAAGCTATTTTAGACATATTATATGGGCTTGCTAAGGGTGTAATGTCAGGGATCGTTGCTTTCTTTGCAGTTTTGATGTTAGCAATTGTATATAGATATTTTACCAATGAAAAATTCCCAACATTTTTTGGCATCGCGATTGGTTTAGGTCTTTGGGGTTTCTCAGGAGGTTTACTCGATATTTTTCAGCAACCCAATTTAGGAGGGGTTTTGGAGATTATCATCGTTATGATTTTAGTTGTTTGGGGTGTGAACACTGGTGATAAGATAGCGTTGAAAATTCCCAAGAAAAAACTTGAATTCCTAAACAACATTAGGTATGGAAAAACGTTTGTGACTGTTACTTTGCCCAATGCGGGGTTGATTCATAATATGCTGGGTAAACCTATAGTTTCTGATGACATAAAAAGCGAATTATCAGAGCGTGAGTTCAATTTCCATGCCGGTCTTTCAGTTGAAGAACTCGGCAATCGAATCAAGAGGCGTTTAACTTACGAGTGGGGAATCGAAGATGTTGAGATTGAACTGGATCAAGAAGGAAAAGTCCTTCATTTTGCAATAGCAGCTAAAAAACAGGGGTTAAGCGGAACGATACCTGTGGGTTTATTTGCTTTACCTATAGAGTGCAAAGCGATCCCATCCAATTTAGGGTCAGGCGATTTCGTAAAAATTATTTTTGAAAATGGTGAGACCATTGAAAGAATTGAAGCAAAGGGATTGAATGAAGAGCAAAAAGTGATTACTATCTTTGCTGACTCGGATTTAACATCCAAGATTGCCGGAAGCAAAGCATCCTTAGTATTAGCACTGCCA
>CAZWRU010000044.1:6190-13443 GCA_964636425.1 uncultured Candidatus Bathyarchaeia archaeon | reverse complement strand
AAACTGCAAAAAATCTTGCGGTTAGTGGTGGAGTGGGATATTTTTTGCTTTAGTAGCAAATATTAAATATTCAGTGCTATAACAGACAGAATTAGTTTCTCAGGAAATTATAGGAGGAGGTGATTTCTTGCATTATACTAAATGGACTTTGATTATTGTCGGAGTAATAGTTTTAGTGATGGGCATTGCTGGCTTACCCGGGGTCTCAGATATGGGTTCTGAACCTGAATGGCACGCAATTCTTAAAATCATCATCGGCGCAATAGCTATTGCAGTTCCATTTTTAGACAAACACAAGTAACCCTCATATCAAAACGACTCTTTCTTTTTTATAATTATTTTTTTTATTGCAAAAGAAAAATATTTGAAAAAACTTTTATGTTGCTGTTGATTTTTAGAATCGATCTTTGAATTTTTCTATCCATAGCTCCTGCTCGGTTTTACCGATAGCAGCGGGATTTACCTCTTTTGGAAGTAACGATTTCACTAAAGTGGTATCCTCTATCAGGCAATATTTTGCCAAATCAATCGGCATCTTACCTAATACATCTTGTAGTAATTCGTATGCTTGGTTTATGACCATTATTTTCTTTTCATACTCTTTAAATTGTTCAGTGTTTTCTTTGGTTTCAGGATGTCTATCTGGATGATGGTCAAAAATTCTTCGTTTATAAGATGCTTTTAGGTCAGTTTCATTAAGATATCTCAGGTTTAGTATCTGCAGTGCTCTTTCCTTAAACGATTCCTCTCGTGTTAAAGGAAGCTTATTCATAGGCATTCAAACTTTGCTTAATAGTATATTTCATTATTTTTGAATTAGTATGTCAAAGGGTAAAGGTTTTTAGTTAACAAAGGTGTTGAAGAAAATAGAGTCATTTTCTTTTATATTAAAGAGCGATCGAATGAATAAAAAACTTTTAAAGGAAACCAAATTTAGCGGAATTTTTCCTTGAATAAAATTTTTAGACTCTATAGGTAGTCTGTGGCTATCTTGAACCCAGTAGATACGAGAGTGATACTATGAAGGAAAAGTTCAGTATTGGCTGGTGCATGCTCGCCACTAAAAACACACATCTACAACCATAGCACAGCCATAAAATTTAATCTAACAAATTATTCAACGATCAAATAACACAACCAAAAAATAGTTGGATCAATCGGTGTGGTAGTTATCGCCTTTTCTTAAAATAAATCAGCAAGATTACAACACTTAGAATTACCAATATAGCTATTGCTAAGCCATAATCTTGCAGATAGATAGCAGGTGCTACTGGGTTAGCTGTTACAGAAGGACTTAATGTTGGATGTTGTGTTGGAGGATTAGAAGGAGCATCCCCGTTAGGTAGGAAACCGTCTTCCTCTGACGGAGCATTTAACACCAAGACAGCTCCATGAATAAAGGATGATTCTTCCGTTCTACAAAATGTAATCATCCATCTTTCACATTCATCAATAAAGGTGGGATTCAGCTGTGTAAGTAATCCCCGAGTGTCCACAGAGTAAACCTGCAGTTCAGTAAGGTTCGATTCGATTTGAATGCTGTAATTGTTGGGCGGATACCCGTACCAAGAATATAGAGGGTAAGAGATATTGCTGCATCCATAGCGTCCATACAAAGGTAATGAGACCGCATAATTCCCAAGATGAGTATAAGTCTTGGAGGTTTCTGAAACTGCATGCTCATAATGAACTGTCACTATGAAGTCAGTTGGAATCTGAGAAATAGTCCAATTAATCTCCGATAAATCAAAATCAAAGATATGGAAAAAACCTTGGGGGTCCTGCTGCACTTCAACTTCTGCCCCATTTACAGTAACAGATATGTTTGTTGCGTCGGTGGGAACTGGATAGTGGGCTTCCAATACATCTTGTGTTACTGTGACCATCACATATGGTGATTCAGGATATAATACTAGGCCCATCCCATAATTCTCTGTCAGATAACTGTCCCCATATCCGTAAACTGTGTGCATTGAATACTCTGCGTCAATTTGCGCCCATAGAACCCCGTTAACTCTGGATATTGTAGCGTTAACGCCCATCTCTGGAACGTTTACCTTTGGTGGAATAACCGAAACAGGATAATCCTTCGCAGAATTGACTGTTTGAATACACATTACAACAAAACAAATCACCAATAGAATAATGAAAATGTTTTTTTTCTTCACTGTAGCATCCGAATAATCAGCGTATTCTATACTAAAAAAGGTTGACGCTGTTAACTATTATGCTTCTAAATCCCCACAAAATATCAAAAAGAGTAGATAGCCTTAAGGATCTAGTTCAAAATGATAAAAAAAGAATGATCAGGGTTTATTCTAAACCCCATTGTTTCATGACTTTTATCTTGAGAAATCCAGATTCATCATCATTTCTACTTTGATATACTAGTCTGTAGAGTTGAAGAGTTTCTTGATCCGATCCACTATTCCGCCACTACTTTTCTCTGATGCCAAAAGATCTTGCATAGCATCTGACGCATCAGGCGATGCCGACAACGCCATTTTAGATTGCTCACCCAGCAAGTTTGAAATGTCGCCCGAGGTCATGTTTGAACCCAAATTTTTAGTTAAAGAACCCATCAAAAAAGGCAAAGCCATCGACAAGATTTTACCAACAACACCAGAAGGCAACCCAACTTTCTTTGAAATTACCTGCTGAATAGGATCCAAGCCTCCACCTAGAATAGAACTTAACATATCTGAACCAGAGGCTGAAGACCCCGAAGACCCCAAAAGACCCGTAATGCTACTCATCGAATCAGCGCCGGCAGTCTGAGATAACCCGCTCATTATTGCGTTCATACCTTCTGGTTTCGAAGCAGATTTATTCATTGCTCCAAGCAACATAGGCAAACCCATATTCAAAGTTGACTTAACAGATGCTTCATCTGCTCCAGCTTTTTGACCTATAGCAGAAAGTGCGTCGCCGGACGTCAACTGCTTCATAACACTATCAAAAATTCCACTCATATTTTTCTCCTCCTGAACTATTGTAAGGGAAGAAGTAATTATTATTTTGCCTTTCCTTTCTCTCTTTAAGCGATTCAATGCGTGTGTACGCCACTAAAACAAACATGTGAAAAGGAATTTTGTAATTTTAGTAGATCAATAGAAGAACAACAGCAATAAAAAAATTAGTTGTTCTTTCAAAGAATAATTTTTATCTTTATTGCGATTAAAAATTTTCTTTGACACAAATATACAAAAAACACAAATTAACCTATCCTATTTTACAATAGGGGGAGATAATTATCATAAATTTTAAAACTAAAGGAATCATATTAGGTATTGGGTAAGATAAGATGGTTGTTAAAATTGTTGAATTAATTGGAGCATCCCCGAATGGTTGGGAGGATGCAACAAAAGAAGCCTTAGATGCAGCCGCGAAAACAATTCAAGGCATAAAATCGATACATGTAAAGCGGTGCACTGCAAAAGTTAAAGAAAACAAGATTGTCGAATACCGATCAGTGGTAAAAATTGCCTTTGAGGTAAAAAGAAAAAAAGAAAACTCACCCGCACCAAAAGACCACAAATCAATGACCAAGCATCTACCAGAGAACACACCAGCATATACCAATAGATAAAAAATTAAAAAGCTAAAACTATTGACGATTAAGTTAGTTAACTGTATTCGAAAAGAAAATACCAATCACTCATTTTCTTGTTGACCAACCCAACACCTTACAATGAACATTAATTTTTAACAGAATACTGTTAGAATGTAAAAAAGCTAATTTTCAAGATTTTCAGAAGCTACAATACCGCCAAAGAAAACTGCAACGACAGATAGCTACTGCTAAAATATTATTGGTTTATTTTGTTTGTCGAGAGCATGATGGATTTAAGAGTCTTTATGAAGAAGAGATGGAAAAGAAAAATGGAAAACTATCATCTTAGTTCACTAAATTCCTCTTAACCTAAGACTTCTAAAAAAGGGTTTCAAAAAAAGAAAGAAGGATAATTGATTCTTTCTGGGTCTATTTGCGTCTTCTTAGCAGTACAGAAGCTATGGCTATGATTGCTATAATAACTACAGCTGCACTGACAATTAGCAGAGTTTCAGCTGAGAGACTTGCACTTGGTTCTGTTATTGCTGAAGGCGAAGCGGTAGGTACTACAATAGGAGTAGTAGTTGGGGAAATTGTTGGATTTGGGGTTAATTGTGGGGTAGCAGTTGGCAACGCATTAGGCTCGTTGTCGATAGCTATTGAAGTGACTGCTTTTGACGGATAATAACTATTTGTTCCTTCAAAAACAGATGTGATAGTATAAAGTCCATTGATTGTAGGAACCCATGAGATAGCGTAGTGCCCCAAAATATCGCTCATTGATTGAGTGCTATATACTAAGTTGTTGTTTTCATCTGTAATGGATATTTTAACAGTTACTCCGGTAGCGTTAGTGGGCATAGGTTGCTGCATGTAAAGATGAGCCATCCATTTGTCCATGTATTCGTCTGCGATTGCAGGAGTACCTGATGCTGGAACGCCAATAGCTGTTTGACCTGGTGATTTATCAACAACGGTACCTTGGATTGTTATAGCCCTTCCGCCGCCAGCTGTGGCTGTAATTGTAGTTTCGCTTAAACCTTTATCATAGCAGTAAATCTGATTATCATAACCTGCGTAACCCACCAATTTCCCGCCAGAGATCGCCATTGATGTGAAGAAACCAGGCATCTGCCATAATAGTTCACCAGTTTCGATATCTAAACAATATAATCGATAACCTCTCAGCATAGGCGTGTTCGGTGTATGCTCAGTTACTCCGAAATACACTTTATTATCCGCAATTGTCACTCCACCAAAAGTAGGCCAAGTTCCATATGGCGTCATTAATCCGCTACTACCTTGATCGAAAGTCCAGAGGTGTCTTCCCGTCTGCAGATCGAAGGCAACAACGCAACCAGAGTAACCGTCTACGATTAGTTTTCCATATGCTATTTGTCCAGACCAGTCATAAACAGAATAGTCATCATCAGTAAATTTGTTAAGCGACTCTGTTACCCACTTCTCTTGTCCAGTTCTTAAGTCAACAACATGCCATTGCATAGTTTCTTTTTCGAAGAATGAATACACTCCTTCGCCTACTGCTCTAGTAAAAGTAAGCAAGCCTGCGCTTGTAGGTCCACCTGCACCCCAACCAACGTTTGTCCAGTTCTTAACCCACAACTCTGCACCTGTCTTTGTATCATAACCTACATGCAAGAAGGTAGGAGTTAATCCATAACCAGTTATTGTTGATTGAGCAACTATAACCCCGCTTGCATAATCTGTGAATTGTATTGATTGAGTTCCAGCAACATCAGGTACTGTTACATTCAATTGAATACCATCTAGCCAATTGCGCTGTTTAACTGACCAAGGTTTGTAAGTTGCAGCAGTCTCTCGAGGGTCTACTGGTATTACGGCTTTCGTTGAATTCCACATAGTAAGTCGGTTAGTGGCACCGCTTAGAGAATAAACTAGGAATTCGCCATTAGGACCATATACTGGACTAAGGCCACCGCTAGCGTTTACGAAAGTTGTTAAAAGATCTCCAGTAAAGGCATCATACATTTGCCAGGAACTGCCTGTTACACTCCACAGATATGCTGTTGTTCCAGCTTGGAATCCCGAGTCAAATCTTAGTATTTGCGCAGCAGTTATTTGAGGCATAGTTTTGTTTACCCAAATTTCCTCACCAGTTTGCATATCAACACAGATTACTCCACTAGGCACACTAGCAGCAAACATTCCTGGACCTGTCCAAATGTTATAGTATAATCTTCCGCTGATAATAAGGGGTCTAAATTTGTTTTCATATAGCAAACCTGTATACCAATTGACACCCCAACCCTGCTCGCCAGAAATTCCTCCGAAAGTTAATTGCTTAGTCCATAAAATATGTGAACTATCCGGTGCTTTAGTAAAGTATGCTGGACTTCCGCCACCAATCCAGTTACCTGCAATTTGATACCAGTCGCGATTCTCAGCACTTATTGGGTACGACCAGTAGCTTGTTGGAAGAGGAACCTCAGGCCATGCTTGTATCTGGTCTTGCTGCACAATCAACTCTACTACACGACTTACGCTTGCTTGCCAATTATAAATTCCTCGGGGCATTGATCCGCTGGTTAAGTTTAATGTTGCGCCTAGGAATTTTGCTTGGAATAGATACTTTCCAGTCACTGTCGGCGTGTATGTAATAAAACAGCCGCCTACTGGATCTGATTCGTATGGGCCTTTGGTTTCTATTGTTCCATCAGGCTTAGTTATGCTAAGCGTATAATTCCAGCCATAGTAATAGTTGCTGTAGATTTGTGGCGGAGTATTGTCAAGCCAGAACATAACATTAACAGGTTGATTGACACCAATTGGGTTTGGCGAAAGGACAAGGTAAGTATTACTTGCAACGTTAGCTACAGATTCTTGTGCATTTACCTGAAATGGCATCAGCATTAATGCGGGCAGCAGTAATATTAAAACCAAAATGACTGGGAAAATAATTTGATACATTTTGTGTTTCAAAACTTTTCCTCCTCAGATTGCAGTATAAGTAAGATATATATAAATTTAATATTATCGTTTTAAAGTGTATCTCAAGAATTTTATTACCTTTTGAGGAATTCAAAGGAGAAAAATATTACACTATTTTCATCATTTCTCTAAGAAGCAAAAGACTTTTCATACTCCTCAAATAAGCCTCATTCAAGAATTATATGCACTACAGTGCGATCAAACATACAACCAACTCTTTGACAAAGTTGACTTTCACGTTTAGGACATACCCGAAAATATAGGCATCTTTTTTTCAGTCTCCAAATCGGTACTATTTGCCAAGGATATTGAAGAAAACTGTTTTAGATTTTAAAAAAAAAAAATATTTTAAAATAAAAACGCTGTTTTTTTAGGACATAAAAATTAAGGCGGATACCCGCTAGAAGTTTAACTAACAAATTAATGATATTACAATTTTGATTATGAACCCCGCTGAAGTAGTAATCACCTCTTTAATTGATTTCAAATTTACTGAAGGAAAAGTCCGGATAGTCCTACGAGAGGATAAAGAGGGATTAAAGATAATTGGCATGCATTCTATTCCTCAAAGGAAAGGACTGGGGAGAAAAGCACTTCAAATATTGAAGGAAAAAGGTATGGTTGCCAAACCAATGAATATCAGATCTAAAGCAGACAAATTTTGGACTAAGATGCATGCTGAAGGATTGGTAAAGTAGCATAATATAATCAGGAAGGGAAAAAGGCAAGT
>CAZWRU010000044.1:0-6090 GCA_964636425.1 uncultured Candidatus Bathyarchaeia archaeon | reverse complement strand
ATGCTGAAGGATTGGTAAAGTAGCATAATATAATCAGGAAGGGAAAAAGGCAAGTTATAGATATGATGTCAAGTTTATTTTTACGCTGATGATTTGCCGAGTTTATCATAATAAGGGGACGATTTTACTATCTTCTTAATTATATTTTTCCTGAATAGTATAATCGGCAATTTAAAAATCCTAAATTCTTTTTTCATTTTTGTTAAATACTCCTCAAGGGAGTGATTCTGAAAATTAAATTCTTGTTGAGCTTTTTCCGTATTGTACCAGTCTAAATTATAGGTGTTAATATCTGGTGTGAAATATTTTTTATCTGGTACAGGAAGTGATAAAGCTCCGAACAATCTGGACAAAAATTCTCTTCCTCGAAGCTGCCAACCATTTTTTTTGCCTCCAGCGAGAATGTACGCCTCATTTTTTTGAGTAGCCATAGATTTCAGCTTCTCAGCACCAACAATTAAGGCTGTAGCCACATCCAAATCCATTATCATCTCAAGCCGCATATCAGGATGCATACTAAAAAGCTCTTCCATCATAGGAAGGGAGCTCATAAAAGATAGGACAGAAAAAGCGGGGAGCACACCCGCAAGTCTAAAGATAAGATAATTATCTGCGTTTTGCCTTAGGTACTCTTCACATCTAATTTTTGATTCCTCATAATTTCCGGCGATAACTAAAGGGTCATTCCTATCGACCAATTTATTTTGAAGTTGGGTAGGACCCATCACGCTTGCTGAAGAGGTGAAAATGAAAGGAATCTTTCGTTTGGTCTCTTTAATTGCTTTAATTAGGTTCACAGTACCGCCATAGTTAATGTCCATGGTTAGCTCGCGATGTTTTTTTGACGCGGGAGGAATTATCGCGGCAAGATGAATCACTGAATCGCACTCTTGAACGCCTTTTTTAACGTCTTCAAAATTACGAATATCTCCAAATAACACGTTGTTGACTTTTTTTCGATATTTACGTGCATCCTTGAGAGTTTTTTTATTTTCTACCTCAAAAACAGTTAATTCGTGACCCCGTCGGTATGATTCATCTATTACCGCCTTTCCGATATTACCAAAAGCGCCTGTAATCAGTATTTTCATTATATGCCAGCCAATTAATTCCCTTTAACTATGCTCTGCATAGGGTCACATTAAAAAGGTCTATCTTTTTACTCAAAAATTATTAGCATATATTGCAAAAGCAAGTTTACAACAAACGGTATTAACTTAAACGCTTATAGCAGGTAGATATTCAATTAATCAATACTGGGCTATCTATAGAGTTTATTTTAATCTTAAAATCTTCAATAATTGAAAATAGTTATGTTCAAAGAAAATCTATTATATCTCGAAATAAGCAATAAGTTTCATGAATAAAGAGGCAGATTCACTAGTTCTTCAACAGGTCAATGAGGACACATTCAATGATTTTTTAGAGTTAATTAAGAAACTTGCAGATTATGAAAAACTTGCTCCGCCTAATGAAGAAGCAAAAATAAGACTGCGAATAGACTGCTTGTCTGATAAGCCCAGATATCATGCGTTTATGGGAAAAATCGGAAACAGGTATGTAGCGTACATGATTTATTTTTTCACTTATTCAAGCTTCAAAGCTTTGCCAATACTCTATCTTGAAGACATATTTGTTGTCCAGGAGTATAGAAAACAAGGAATCGGCAAAAAAATGTTTGACTACCTAAAAGAGAAAGCAAAACTTGAAGGATGTTTCAGAATAGATTTTGCCGTTTTAAACTGGAACGCACCCGCACAAGAATTCTATAAAAAGAACAAAGCTAAACCTACAGAATGGCTATTATATCAGCTAATCAAAGAAAATTTTTAGACTCAACCAGCATGAAAAGATAGAAACACTTTTTGCTAATTTCAAATTTAAAACCCCTAAAGCCCCGATTTTAAAACTACAGAACAATTAATTCATGAAAAGATCTGAGCGCGATTAGATATCTGTGATGTTTATGTTTGAATGTTAAATTTTAGGTAAAATTGATTTTTTATAATTATTCTGAGTTAATAAATTTTAAAAGCTATAATAACGAGGAGTTCTTGGTGATGATTTGTTGAAGAGATTAGTCGCCAGATTAATTGTGCTATCCGTTTTATCACTGGTAATAGGCGCGTCTTTATTCGCAGTACCAGCTCAAGCTATTACTAATGGAGCTCCCGATGGAGATAAGCATCCTTATGTCTGCTTAGTTGGATTTACAGATGGACAAAATGTATGGCGAACAACTGGAATATTACTTTCAGAAGATACTGTTCTAACTGCTGGACATGGAACTGCTGGAGCAACTCAAGCATGGATTTGGATCGACGAAACAATCGATTCCGAAGAATTATCCGAACGAGTATACCCTGTTGAAGCCATTTATACCCACCCAGGTTTTACTTACAACACTAAACCTGGACTAACTGGATTCATAACTCATGATGTAGGAATTGTAAAATTAGCCAAACCAGTACCCACAGGGCTAGTAAGTCCGTATGGTAAATTGCCAACAGCAGGATTGGTAGATACTCTGCCTGTTAAAACGGATGTAATATTTGTTGGCTACGGTGTTCAATATCAAATAACACCCAGAAATAACGGAGGACCCTATGAAGCATGGAGAGGCGTCCCCAATCGCTTTTATGCTTCAGGTGAACTTCTAGCAAAATCTGCGCTTAGTGATGAATTCATAAAGTGCACTTCGAACCCAAGCCAAGGCAAAGGTGGAACAGCATATGGCGATTCAGGAGGACCAGTCTTTCTAGAAAACACTGACACAATCGTAGCCATTACTTCATTTAGCACTAACAGTAACTGCGCAGGTGTAGGTTATTACTATCGCATTGACCAACAAGAAATTCTAGAATGGATTAGCACATTCATACCTCAAAAGAGCTATGAATAACTATCTTCTATTTTCTTTTCGCTAAAAGTATAATTAGACAAATGCTCCACTATTTCCGTTATTCATTTGAAAAGTTTTCAAAAATTTTTGATTTCTTTTGTCGCATAAAAATCTGCGAGTTTGGATTGTAACATCCAATTCTGGGTCAGCCTCTTTTTCAGTTAGCATGAGCATGCAATTATTAGTAGCAAAGGCGACGAATCTTTGAAATTAACCAACAAATCCAAATTCTTCGGTGAAAAGGTAGTTTTGAAGTTTTTCTATATAGCTTCTTAAGCAGAGTTCATCTTTTTTTGGGTAGTACTTGAAGTCTTTCACTTTGGTATGTAGTAGTAACATGAGTTCTATCTCTAAAAATACAGCGCCCTTGCCGAATATTGCTTCTAGGGCATCAACAAATATTTTGATGTTTTGATGAATAGTTTGTCTTGTAATTCCGTAATTCTTGTGCAGTAGGTTGAAAAATTCTTGTTTGATTGATTCGCCTAAAGAGGAGAATACTTCTTCTATGGCAGCTAAAAATATGGATTCAAAATTTATTTTCTTTGATTCTTGGTTTTCGTCATCAAAAACGACGAGACATGAGGTTTCAAAGGCTGTTTCTATGATGCTTTGGTTTTTTTGTATATGTGTTGTATTGTTCAAGTGAACCACCCAACTACACATAGCGTATCGTAAGTCTGCATATAATGCTTGTTTTTATTAATGATATATTACAAAAATCGATATATATCATAAATCAAGAAAGAAAAGAGAATAGATAGAGCAAGCCAATACGGATTATCTTTTCTTAACTAAAGCATGCATCTCTATCGCTATCTTGTTTCTAGAATCGGCGGTCAGAGTTCTACAAATAATGCCCAGCGACCCTTCAGTAAAGTTTAGCGCAGTCTGCCCATCAGACGTAAGCGTGTATATTTTGCGGGGTTTTTCTGCATCCATACTCCAAACACTCTTCACATAGCCTTTCTGCTCTAGAGAGTTTAGAAGAGGATAGATAGTGCTGGGTCCGAAATAAACACCGAAACTTTTACGGACTTTTGTGATAATTTGATACCCATGCATCGGTTGTACATCTAGGTATTGAAGAATAATCATATCTAGGAGGCTTTTAGTCAATTTAGTTTGAATCTCATTTTGGTAATTGTTTGCCATGTTTTTCCCCTGTGTTTATTTGCTGTACATATATACGATAAGTCTTATTCCAGACATATGTCGTACGTCTTTATAATCAATAAACACCCATATAAAACCTCACACATAACCCAAACATATCAAAAAACCCCAACCCGTATCCCCCACCAACACAACAACAACATCAACAACAAATCACATCAAAGAAACACAACCAACCCCCATCAAAAACAGGAAACAAAACTGTACAACAACCAAACAATTAACCGAAAAAACAACATGACAAACAACAACCAAAATACAATACTTTACAAAAACCCACAGCGACTAAAACACATAAAAAACAAAATATTGTATAAAAAAGAAACACAAAATCGCTTATGAAATACCAAAACGTATCAGACTATTGTAGCTTAACCAACAAATCCGCTCAACCCAAGCTGAAAAACCTCTTCTGCCCCATATTATTCAATCTAATAATCCATTATTAATTAAACTCAGCCTTACATTAGTTTATCAGGCTAAGCAACTAAAAATTCTTGAACTGAAATCGGCTTCTAGAAAACATTGAAGCTAAACAGTTCCTCAAAGGATTTCTTCTTTACAGGTTTTGACTGTTCAATAGGATAGCCAAGAGTTAACAGCGCAACAACTTTCCATTTATCAGGAATTTTAAGTCGAGATTTTACATCTTTTTCTTTAAAAGCACCTATCCAACATGAACCAACCCCAAGAGACCAAGCAGCAATTACCATATTCTCTAAGGCGATAGAAGCGTCTACAACCGCCCATTTGCCAGTTAATATATTTTTTACATCCGCGCATGCAACAATAACCACTGGAGCTTTCTTAATAAAATCATTAAAAGGAGCATTTGAAAACCCTTTTTTTAATTCATCATCCGTTACGACAACAAACTTAACAGGTTGTCTATTAGCTGCAGAAGGAGCCTGTCTACCAGCCTCGAGTATACTTATTAAATCTTCATCAGATATTTTTTTGGCATCATAACGCCTAACGCTTCTACGACTCGCCATTAATTCTAGAGCAGACATGATATCCACTTCTCGTTTGAAAAGCAGATTTTGATCCCAAAATAAGAATGTTATGCAAATCAGAGAACAGCAAGTCCAAACCAGATTAATAAATAGAAGTTAAGTCAACAAATAAAAATAATTACCTTTAAGAAGAAGCAACATTGACCCCAAAAAAGTATCATTTCATGAATATGCATATAACGTGTTAAAAAAAATAAAGAATTCAGGTTAATAATGCTCTGGGTATTGAAAACCGTTTCTGATGGGCGAATTTGAACCGTGTAAAATAATAATTATCGAATATCAGGCGGCGTCTTTGGTTGCATGAGGTGTATTTGTGCTGTACACATATACAAGTCAGATTTTGGATTCGGAATGTTTAATTAAAATAGTTTTATGAAAAAGCCTATGCCGCAACAGAATCAAGAAAAATCAGAGGAATCATTAAAAAGATTACTCTCACAAGCAGGGTATTCAGAAAAAGCGGCTGCAGAACTCTGGAAATGGTATGATACATCCAAGAAAGGAGTAGCGAGCTTCTAAATATCAATTTTAAAATAACTTAATAGCCTAATTTTGTTCGATAATTTGATATTGCAGAAGGTTTTTGACAAAAATCAATTATAATAGTATGTATTGAGAATTAATAAACTCTTTAAACTATTTTCTAAACATTTTACGTATCATAGAGGGCGCTTCATGAATAAACAATATCCGCGATATTGGAACAGTTGGGAAGGAAAAATAGTAGAAGCACTTATTCGAAAAAACGACCCGATTGGATGGGAACAACTTTCAATCGAAACCGAACTAGACAAATATCCCCTAAATAGCGCCCTTAGTAACTTATTCAAAGATAAAACAATTCACAAAGATAGTTACGGAAATTATCAAATAATAGATGAAGAAGTTAAACAAGAATGGCAAATACATCTAGGAATCACAAGTTCTAAAGAATCAAGAGTCAAATCACCAGTAGAACAAAAACCAGCAACAAACATTAAACAATCAATTATA
>CAZWRU010000043.1:0-13545 GCA_964636425.1 uncultured Candidatus Bathyarchaeia archaeon | reverse complement strand
ACTATCGAATACTGCAAAAAATATGGTTGCCAAAAATAACACTTGATAGAAGTTAAAGTTTTAAGTTTCATATGTATCTTGGAAAGTAACCTTATACAACAAGTTATCGGAGAGCTAAATAATGCTTAAAGTTGGGCGTGGAACTAAAATCTGGGTTTTCGCTAGCCTATGCGCCCTTCTACTGTGGGTTGTTTGCATGCTGCCTTCTAGTTTTCGGCATCTTTTCAACGTCATTCTAGGACAACCTGATTTTTACACGGGAAATTTGGGCATGTTTATTGCTTCACATGTTGGTCTGCTGGCTCGATTTTTCGCGGTTATATTAGCTTTAGCGAGCGGTTTTTTGCTCTGGAGCACTAATTTGAATTCTTATACACGACTTACCCGCTTAGTTGAAACTGCGCTGTTTTTAGAAGGTACCTACTATATTTTGCTTTTTCCTTCTGGATTGTGGTGGGTTAGTTTAGGCTTTAATTTTATTGGATTAGAATATTTGTTGAGAGCTATCTTAGCTGGATCAGCATTGCTAATGTTAAGTTTTAAGGTTCAGGATTTTGCGAGGGGGATGAATGTTTTAAAATGGATTGGAGTTGCGGGAGTATCTTACATTGTATCTCTTTGGTTTAACGTTGTTTTCGGTTGGTTCGACATGATAGCTGTAATCGGAAGTGGGTTTCTCTTAACTGGGGCAGCATCATGGGCATTCTTGGTCTCTTTGATTGCAATGTCTTTGGGGATAGTATTCGCGGTAGCTGGAGCACATCTTCTCGCAAAAAATCAAGGTGAAGCAACAAAATGGTTTGGATTATCATTAGCTATGATTGGTTTACATTACATAGTCTACTTGCTATATTCTTTCTTATCAGGTAATCTAGACCCTGCTATGGCAATAGATCTATGGGCGCTTCCTTTTCTAGGTCTAGGTATAACTCTATTTCGAACAAAAGCTCCGAAAAACATCATAGACCAAAACGATTCAGAATAATGAATTTAACTAAAAAAAGTTTAGTGTTAAAGCTAAATAATCTGCGATGAGGTCTAGCCTAGCACGGATTCTATGTTCATGTTCAGCACGATTTCTGCTACATCTGTTGCATATTCTGCGGTTCTCAGTACGCTCTCAATAAGCATTCTTAGACTAGCTACTTCTTCGATATCATTACTTTTTACGGAAAGTAGTGTGTCTTTTTCTAATTCAATAATTTGGTTAAGTTTCTGAATTATGGATTCGGCTAGATTGTAGTCTTTTCTGAACAAGGATTCAATTGAGTCTTCGAACATGCCTATTGCAAGGTTGCTCATGTGCTCAATCTTTTCGATAATGGTATCGTTGGGTTTTTCTTTCATATAAATAGCGTTTTCTGCGATTCTTGTTGCGTGGTCAGCAGTGCGTTCAATCGCCTTGGTTATGAGTCTATATCCTAGGCCTCCTATTGCCCCGTCTAATCCGATTTCTTTGAACATGCGCGGATTGGATACTGCCAATTTGAGCAAGCGAATTGTGTAGAGGTTGAATCTGTCAACTTCATTGTCGGTTTCGATTACTGCTTTAGCTGCTTGTGCGTCTTGATTTTTTAAAGATGCCACAGCTTCTTTATGCATAGATGCGGTAATTATTGCCATTCTTCGTAGGGCGCTTTGAACTGATAGTTCCGAATAATTCAGCAGAACCTGTAAAGTTAATTCTGTGGGAGTATCCATTACGATTTCTGTGCCTACTAATAGGTGTCTTGCAAAACTCTTGAGGGTGTTTCTCACTTTTGAGGGTAGCTGTTGTTGTCCTTGAGCTCTAAGATGAAGTATGCTGTAACCTAACAGGTAAGCTGAGACTATTTTTCTAATTAAAGTATCTGGGTTATCGTTTATGTTTACGCGGATTATGGCTTCTTCCTGTTTTTCCTTTTTGGCGAGTTTAGGGGGAATTATTGTTAACGCTCCGTCTTTTTCTTCATGGAGCTGTAGGCAACTTCCTTTCTTGAGTTGGTTCCTATTAATCCAGTCTTTTGGTATGGATACTATATACGTTGAACCGCCGGTTAGCTGAATTTTTCTCTGTTCATTGTTTTCTGTTTCGTTATTCGCGGTCAAATACTGCCCCTTCTATGTTTTATATATTTAATCTTAATTTTATTGTTTTCTATATAGTCTATGATATCTACGGGGAACAATTATATAATATAGAATTTGTAATTAAAACAGAAAGAGGGGGAAAACAAATGAAACCTGTGCTTATGATTACGGCTATCGTAATTATCGCGGTAGTTGCAGGCGCAGCACTTGGCTATTCACTCTTATTTTCGCCATCTCCTGGACCAACCACGCCTCCAACATATAATCAAGAGGGTACTATCTCATTGAATGCGGCTGGAGCAACCTTTCCTTATCCACTTATTAATTCAATGATTGCTCATTACACACATAATATTCAATCTAACGTTTTAATTAATTATCAACCCATGGGAAGTGGAGGCGGTATTTCTGCATTAAAAGCAAAAACTGTCGACTTCGCTGCCTCAGATGCGCCCTTAAAAGCTTCCGAAATGACAAATATGCCTAACGTATTGCACGTACCCGAAACTATAGGCGCCGTCACTTTAGCGTATACTCTTCCTGATATTCCCTCGGGCTTAAATTTAACTGGTGAAGTTATTGCTGATGTTTTCTTAGGAAAAATAACTAAATGGAGCGATGATGCTATACAGAATCTTAATCCTGGAACTGAACTTCCGGAAAAAGATATTCAGACTGTTCATCGCTCAGACGGTTCGGGAACAACCTATATTTTTACTAGTTATTTGAGTGCAGTAAGTTGTGATTGGGCTGAAGAAGTTGGACGGGGCAAATCGGTTGGTTGGCTTGCAGGTATTGGAGCGCCTGGCAATACTGGAGTAGCTTCTGTCATTCAAGGTAACAAATACATGATGGGGTATGTTGAGCTGTCTTATGCGCTTGAGAATAATATGACGTTAGTATCAGTCCAGAATCCTGCTGGAAACTGGATTTTGCCATCACTTGAATCCATACAGATAGCCGTTGAGTCAGGTGCAGCTTCAGGTTTACCCGCTGGTAATGAGAGTTGGGCAAGTATTAGTATCCTTAATGCTCCTGACCCTAAAGCTTACCCGATAGCTAGCTTTACCTATATCTTAACCTATCAAGATCTCAACATAATTCCTAGTATGAACCCCGAGAAAGCAAAGGCGCTTGTGCAGTTCCTCTGGTATGTTATTCATGACGGTCAAAAGCTTGCCTCTGATTTAATTTATGCGCCTCTTCCACTGAATGTTGTGCAAGCAAATGAAGTGACTATAAAATCAATAACCTTCAATGGGCAACAACTGTTAACAGGTTAAAAAGTATGGGGAAAATCACAGTATGATACCGCAAATATTTTTTAATAAAAAAATAAATGAATCACGAGCAGATGTGCATGATTATAAAGCCAACTGCAGATAATCTGTTCAAAATTATTGTTGCGGTAATCGCAGCTTCAGCGGCTGTGATTCTAATTATTAGCGCATATGCTCTCGTTAGCGGGTCTTCTACAGTGCTAGAAAAATTTGGTTTTGATTTTTTTGTCGGTACAAAATGGAATCCAGCAGAAGGAAAAGAAGCATTTGGTGTATTTCCCTACATCTTAGGTACACTCGTTACCTCAGGTATTGCTCTTTTGATTGGGGTCCCATTAAGTTTAGGTATTGCCATATTTTTGTCAGAAATGTCTCCAAGGGCTCTTAGTGTGCCTATTGGGTATATAGTTGAATTGCTAGCAGCCGTCCCAAGTGTAATATATGGACTTTGGGGGCTCTTTATTTTCCGTTATTGGTTAATGGATTATGTTGAAATACCTTTGTCCAACTCTTTAGGTTGGATTCCAATATTCAGCGGAACTCCATTTGGTCTCGATATTCTTACTGCTGGAGTTATTCTCGCAATCATGATTATCCCAACTATCGCTTCTGTATCAAGAGATGTAATCAGTTCAGTTCCAAATTCAATTCGAGAGGGCGCCTATAGTATAGGTGCTACAAAATGGGAAGTAATCCGTTATTGGGTACTAAACTATGGGCGTTCAGGTATCTTTGGTGCAATAATTTTAGGTTTGGGTCGTGCGGTGGGTGAAACTATGGCGGTAACGATGGTTATAGGGAATGCTACTGGACCTTATGCAATGCCGACTTCTCTTTTTAAACCTGGTCAAACCTTATCTTCTCTAATAGCAAACGGTTTTTTGGAGGCTACGGCTGCAACTGAAAAATCCGCTTACATAGGCGCAGCGTTAACTTTGTTAATTATCAGCGTTTTGATAAACATACTTGCGTATTTAATGGTAACGCGTGTTATGAAAGTCAAAGGAGGCGCCATAGAATGATCGATAGGTTTGCATTTCGCAAATTTAAAAATAATTTGTTTTATGTTCTGTGCGCGGCATGCGTTGTCATTGCAATTATACCCCTGTTAAGTATTCTCTTCGAAGTAATCATACGAGGTGCCCCCCAGCTAAGTTTGGAATTCCTTACGCAAGATGCATCAAACGGGGGTATCGGTCCAGCAATACAGGGTACATTAATCTTAATCGGGTTAACCAGTTTAATTGGAATGCCTATAGGAGTATTATCTGGGGTCTACTTGGCAGAGTACGGCAACAACAAATATGCTTCAATAATACGATCGGTTAATGATGTTCTTACTCAATTTCCTTCAATAGTAGTAGGTATTACCGTTTCCGCGGTTTTTGTAACAATAATAATTGGTTATTACTCTGCCTTAGCCGGAGCAATAGCGCTTGCCTTCATTTTGATCCCCGTGGTTGCTCGAACAACAGAAGAATCCCTTAAACTTATCCCTAATAGCGTCCGGGAAGCCTCCCTCGCTTTAGGCGCACGCAAATGGAGAACAACCCTGACTATAGTTTTACCTGCCGCTCGGACAGGATTAATTACAGGAGCTTTATTAGGCGTAGCAAGAATAGCCGGAGAAACCGCACCATTAATCATGACTATTCTAGGCAATACCTATTTCTTCCAAGGATTCGCACAACCTATGTCAGCATTACCACTGGTGATTTGGAAAAACTCACTTCAACCATATCCTGAACTCCAAGCTCAAGGATGGGGCGCTGCTTTGGTCTTGATTCTAATTGTTTTGAGTTTGAACTTAGTGGTTAGAATAGCGAGCAAACGTGGGCTAAAAAGGTGAAAAATAAATGAGTGATGACTACAAAATTGAAAGTATCGATTTAAATGCGTGGTTTGGCAATAAACATGTTCTAAAAGATGTCAATATAGGCATCAAAACTAATGCTGTGACGGCAATAATCGGTCCCTCAGGATGCGGAAAATCCACTTATATCCGAAACCTTAACCGTATGCATGAGCTGATTCCTAATGCTAAGATGACTGGGCGTGTTCTTCTTGACGGGAAAGACATTTTTGCCAGCAATGTTGACCCAGTTATGATTCGCAGACGAGTAGGTATGGTTTTTCAAAAACCAAACCCATTCCCAACAATGTCAATTTACGATAATGTTGTAGCGGGCTTGAGATTGACGGGAATAAAGCGCGGTACAAACCTTGATGGCGTGGTAAAAGACAGTCTTGAACAGGCAACTCTATGGGATGAAGTAAAAGATGACCTAAAGAAGCCGGGAACCAGTATCTCCGGCGGTCAACAGCAACGTCTATGCATTGCACGAACTATTGCCATGCAACCTGAAGTAATTTTGATGGATGAACCCTGCTCTGCCCTTGACCCTATTGCCACCTCCAAAATCGAAGCCCTTATAGTCAAACTAAAAAAAGAGTATACAGTTGCTATTGTCACACATAGTATGCAACAAGCAGCTCGTGTCTCTGACTACACAGCTTTCATGTATTTAGGGGAACTTATTGAATATGGCGAAACCTCCCAGGTTTTTGAAACACCAAAAAATGAGTTAACCGAAAAGTACATAACAGGAAAATTTGGATAAGTGAGAAAATATGGATAGACTTTTGGATAAAGGCTTAGAGCAATTAACTTCCTTGGTTTACAAGATGGGCGAAGTAGCAGAAAAAGTGTTATCGCTATCATTGAATGGGTATACCAAGGCAAAAGATACAACAGAAAACACTCGTGAGTTATCACAAATTCTAGTTGCTATGACCCAGGAAGTAGAAGATAAAGCCTTTAGTTTAATCGCGAAATATCAACCAGTAGCAACTGACCTGAGAATTATAAATTCATACATGAAAATCGCTTATGACTTCGAAAGATGTGGGAGATACTCTTGGGATATTGCCTACATTAGTAAAACCATGGGCGGGTTAAAGGAATGTAGCATATGGATACCTGATTATATTGCAGGTATGAGCGAAAAAGTTCTAAATATGGTGGGCATCAGCGTAAGCGCACTGAAAAGACTTGATACTAAACTTGCAAAGAGTATAAGCCAAACTGAACAAGAAGTTGACAAATTATATTTTCAGTATCTGACTAGGCTAGTTGAAGAAGCAAAAACCACAAACATATGCACAGTTTCGAGCGTGTTAGTTATCCGTTATCTTGAACGTATAGCTGATCATGCAACCTACATTTCGGAGGCTGTAGTGTACATAGCTACAGGTGAAAAAATTAGGCTTTAATTCTTTTTCTTTTTTCTAATTTATGTTGATGACTTTTTTCTGTATTAGACTGTGAATTTGTTCTGTTTTTTAATTCTGTGTTCAAGTCACATAATTACTTCTATATAGGCTATTTATTTTATGCGCTGATATATTGTTTATGTCGAGATGGAATATATTTATCCAAACATATTCATAGCAAAACGAGGATTAAACAAATGAAAAAAACACTTAAAATCGGTATAGCCATCTTAGCGATTGCCGTAATAATTGTAAGCGCTTTTGCAGTAACATATTTTAGTCAACCCAATAATCCAACCAATCCCTCTCCAAGTCCTTCATCAAGCGTAACCCCAAACCCGACTACAACAGTAACCAGCGAAGCCAAAATAATAATTAATGGGGCAGGGGCCTCTTTTCCATATCCACTTCTAAACGGCATAATCGACGTTTATAGAGCTATTGAGTCAAATATCCAAATCAATTACCAACCAACCGGCAGTGGCGCTGGCATAACCTCATTAAAAGATAAACTGGTGGACTTTGCAGCATCTGATGCCCCATTAAGCATCTCGGAAATGCAAACGATACTTAACGTGGTTCAATTGCCTGACACTATTGGTGCAGTTGTTATAACTTATAACTTAGGCTCAGAAACTCCAGCTGGTCTTAATCTAAATGGGCAAGTGATCGCAGATATATTCCAAGGAAAAATAACCCAGTGGAATGATGGCTCAATAGTCGCATTAAATCCTGCAATAACCCTGCCTGATCAGACAATTAATGTGGTTCACCGCTCAGACGGGTCCGGAACAACATACATCTTCACCAGCTACCTCTCAGAAGTAAGTACCTCTTGGGAAAATGAAATCGGGAAAGGTAAATCGGTAGCATGGCCAACAGGTGTGGGTGCAAGCGGAAATGCAGGAGTAGCAGGAGTAGTCCAAGGAACACAGTACTCAATAGGTTATGTTGAACTTGCATACGCAAATGAGAACAGCATGCACGTAGCAAAAGTACAAAACCCCGCAGGTAACTTCGTACTGCCCACAACAGTTTCAACCGAAGTAGCGGCAGCATCGGCAGCTTCACAGGGATTACCCGCAGGAGACGAAAGCTGGGTAAACGTAAGCTTGCTAAACGCACAAGATTCCGAAGCTTACCCAATAGTCAGTTTCAGCTATCTGATGGTCTACAAAGAACTAAATGTGATCTCAGGAATGACTCAAGAAAAAGCAACCGCTCTGGTCGACTTCTTATGGTATGTGATGCATGATGGACAAGAAATTGCGCCTGAACTCTCATATGCAGAGCTGCCGACAAACGTAGTAAACATAAATGAGGTTACCCTAAAGAGCATAACATACAATGGGCAAACGCTAATATCCTAAAAACCGCCCTAAATCTACCCCTTTTCAATAATTTTTTTACAAGTTATTTAGGGGATAAGGTCACAATACCAAAATCGTTTTTCCCTTAACTGCACTTTTCCTCTGGTGAATTTTACAGGTTTTTTAAAATTTGGGCCGTCATATACAAAGGAGTGAAATTCACCATTTTCGCCACAAGAATCTACTCCTTTGGGTAAATCGGATACGAATTGTTTATCATATTTTCTTCCCGCAAACTCTTTACCCAATACCTTTGAGTCAACTACAGTGATTACTGCATTAAAACCGCAGTCGACGAAATCTCTTGCGTGCTCCAAAGTATCTGTTTTCCATAACGGAAAAACTGCCTGCAAACCCACTCTAGTAACCAACTCCTCACGATAACGACGTACATCCTCCAAAAAAATATCCCCAAACACAACAGAAGAAATGCCGTGGTCTGCATATTGCTTGAGAGCTTTTATGAATTCTGCCTCATATTCCGCATTGGAGGCCCCTTTCTTAATGAACATCTTTTCAAGTGGCAAGCCTACTGCTTCTGCTTGTTGCTCAAGTAGAATCCTGCGCACTCCATGGATGCTAATCCTATCATAATCCTGTATCATTGTAGTGAGTAGGGCTTCAACTTGGTACTTTTGGCTCTGTTGTATTTTATAGAGCGCAAATGAGCTGTCTTTACCGCCGCTCCAGGCAATGATTACCCTTTGCTTCATAATTTTAATCTCCCTCCATAAATAAAAGGGGGTCTAAGCCAAAAACAGACTACCCGTTAGACTCTAATAGGCTTTATTCAAAAACAAATACCATTAAATCTACTCCAATTTCTGTTGTCTTTTAAACTTATGTTAGTTGTATTTCTTTGGAGGAACACCTGTTGGTTTTATTTTTTGTAAGATGCTTACTTTTTATGGCTAAAAGGTGTTTTCGTCAAACTTTCTTGACTATCATTTGGCGGAGAAGTGTGCTAAAAAATAGGGCCTTTCAAGCTTGAATTTATTTGAGAATTTATTACGACATCATAAAAAAGGAATGGGCTATTTACTTCGTCTTTTGACTAGAAGTGTGGTTGTCATCACTGCAATTGCTACTATGGCAATGGCTATTACAACTATCATTCCAAGATTTAGCGGTGTTTGATTAACGTTGGACGCCTGCGATGAAGGTGATGCTGTTGCTTCAGAATCTGAAATGTCATTTGTATCTACTGGGAAGTCAGAGCCACCGTATGCTTGATGATGCACGAGTTGTACCTGGCCTGTGCCTGCCCAAATTTGAACTAAAAGTTCTCTAACACTACCTGGCCATGTTCCATTAAGGGGTAACGTAACGGTCCAAATGGGATACAAGATATTTGATTCTTTTGTTAGTGGTTGTAAAGTTGCATCCACCTTATTCTCAGCTACGTCGAAATTTGTTACCACCCAGTCATCTGACATGCGGTATGAGTAGTTCTTTATAGCATCCATAGCAATTTTTATGGCTTCATCTTTTGAAATATTTACGCTTGTATCGCCTATTGTATATGCAACTCGCCGGTCGATAAGGCCTGAAAAGAACCCATCTCTAAAGCTGACATCTAATAGTAAATAGTCAACTCCATTGATAGTTTGCACCCAAAGAAAGTCTACTGAGTCACCAAAGAAGGTACCAGTTAAATCTAAGTGCGTCACATTAAGTCTAAGATTATCTAAAGCAGTGGTAGTGTTTTCAACTGAATAAACCTTTGAAAGCATATTTATCATCTTTGTAGAATCCAAAGCAGAATGGGATTGGTAGTTTTGTAGAAACGCCTTTGTGGCCTCGACGACATTGCTGTATGCCCGATCACTAATTGCAAGTCCTTTAACGACATAAGCATTAACCATAGATATGGCATTGTTTTCTATAGTGCAAATTATGTCCATTGCACTATCTTTTGACTCCAATGAATATGTTAGAACTTCTTGCTCTCCATTAATCGGTTGAGTTGAGCCAACATCAGGCATTTTAGGCACACCGTAACTTCGAAGGGTTATGTTATACTGCCTGCTATCAAATGGCAATACGTTTTCTATGAATGAAAATGCTTTTTCTTGAGCAGTAGTGATTGACGATTCCGCTACGGAAATTCCCCCAAACATTGTCATCATTGAGAGTAGAAAAATCGCACAAATTGTTCTTTTTGTTTGTTTCATTTTTTATTCATCCTCCTAATATGATAGTACCATGTTCATGTTGCCCCAAACAATAAGATCATTATAGCGTGGACAGTATTGAAAATCGGTACCATAGACTGCGTTTGATAGATAATTGAGGGTGTATCCAAGACTCCAGGTGGGGTAATTGTGCATAAACCAATAGATTTTTTCAGCGAAGTTAGCGTAGTTCCAAAGGGTATTTTCTGGAATGAGAGTCTCGAACTGAGGAGATGTCCAGTTCCAGCCAGCAAAGACAGCTGGACCACTATTACCGTATTTGGTCATTGCAACATTATGAGTGAATGCTAAGGGCATCCCGATGTATCCATAAGCATCTGAATAGGGTGGTGCGACGGGATAGCTTCTTGCTGTGCCGCAGTGCCAAATAAAATTAAATTTATTTTTTGCCTGATTAGTAGCTAAGAATATGTTATTGTCTGTGGCAGCCTCGGTATCATCGGTGCATAACAGCTTGTAGTGAACGCCGTTTCCCCAAGGTACACAGTGGCCTTTTGAAAAGATTGAAACTTTGTTGTTATTTTGTTCTAAGGCAGTAAGAGTATTGTAGTAAGTACTTGCGTAGACAACTGGACTATGAGGCGGTTGAGTGGGATTAAGATCTCCATAATGGTAGTAACAGGTTCCATCATAGTGGGCATCTAGGTGATTGTAGATAATCTGGCAGAATTGATTTGACAACGATAGTTCATTTAGAGTATCGCCAGCGCCATCAGGAAAAGGTTCAGGTGACCAATTGTTGGGACAGAAAACTCCCGCAGCATAGTTTGCAGCATTTACCGGTTGTATTCCTAGTGATAGAAAAGGTATAGCTAGCACACTAAGAATCAGGAGCACTCCGATTGACATATTTTTTGGTTTCATGGCTTTATCTACATCAAGACTATTTGTTTCGCATTTGTATCTTAATAGAACTGAAAATTTAGCTCTATTCTTTAGGACGCTTGTCCTAAATTTTAGGACACTTCTTCTCTTATAAAAGCTTAAAATCAAGCATAATTAGCGCTACAATTATGGATATGGGGCGAAGGAAATCAGGCGTTTTAATTATAATGGCGAATTATAAACTATGTTTAAGCCATACTCTTATCGTTTCATAGCAAAAGATTACGACAAGTAGTGTCATTGCTAATGTGGAAAAGAAGTATTCGCGAGTGAAAACAAAAGGTTTTAGAAGCGTAAATTGAAGCACTAAGAGTCCAATCGCAAAAAAGGTGTAAAACAGGTATCTTGGAACTAGAAAACGACTAATTCGTACACAATTGTCCAAAACAACCCTATTGATAACATAATTGCCTTTTTCTTTTCTAAGAAGCTTTGCTCCCTCTAACTTTTCAAGATGGTACTGGACTACGGAGGGGCTGCTTAAGTTTAGTACTCTTTGGATTTCTCTAATTCCAAGAGGTTCATTGGTTCTTAATAATAATCGGTAAATATCAAGAGTATTTCCTCTTAGAATCTCGCTGGATTCCTCGGTCGTTAATTATTTCACTCCTCCGTGCAATATTTACTGTCTGCTAATCATTTAAGAATAGTATAGTTAAACTATTATTTATAACTTTAGAACAGTTCAACAGTGACCTAAATCAATTACCTTAAGCATGATAATCCTAAAATCATAGAATCGTCCGTTATAGTTCTGTACAAAAGTTCAGTACACTCAAATGAAAAAATAACATTAAATTAAAGTTAACGCTATGTAACAGATTCGAAAACTTGTTTATAACCTCTACTTCAAAGCAGGACTCATAAAGCAACCAAAGGGCAGAATGTTTGACCTGCGAGCTCATAGCATACGTAGATACTTCAAAACCCAAATGCTTACTTTAGGCGTTCAGCCAGAATATGTTGACTACATGATATAGGTCATACCGTTGAATCCTGCCATGATATCCAAAGCTTAGGCGTAGACAAGCTCCGCAACGTATACGCGGCAGCAAGCTTTTTGATTAAGCCAAAAACTCAAGTTAGCAAAATTGAAGGTCTCAAAGAAATCATCCGTGCATGGGGCATGACCCCAGAACAGCTTCCGTGTAAAGATGAACTAACTGAAGATGCAACCACTTACAAGAATCAAGAAGAACTCGAAATACACCAGCTTACAGTTCTCGGCGAGCAAATAAGACATTTAATTCAACAAGCGGCATCTAACTTTGAAAAAAGTTAAATTCGCCACTGGAGTGACGGGCCCGCTGGTATTCGACAGCCCTGACACGAATTTATCCTGTTGCCGCTTGATGAATTAACTGCCTGAGTTGACTGTTGAGCACTGATAGTTGATGGTTTTCTAAGTCTGCTTGGTCTTTGTAGGTTGTTGCACCTTCAGCTAGTGCATCCTTAGTTAGTAGCTGGTCCGGGTTCATTCCTAGCGCCCGTATCATTTCCTTAACTGTTTCAAGCTTGTTAATCTGCGTCTTTTGTCTTATGCAAAGACCGGATGCAGTGTAGACATTTCGGAGTTTGTCTATGCCGAGGCTTTGAATGTCGTGGTAGGTATCGACTGTATGTCCCATCATGTAGTCAACATAGTCCCCTTGAACGCCGAGCGCTAACATCTGTGTCTTGAAGTATTTGCGTAGGCTGTGGACTCTTAAGTCGTACATGCGTCCTCTTTTCTGTTTGATAAGTCCTGCCCGGATGTAGCGGTCGTGGACTAGCTTGCGGATTTGCTTTGAGCCAATGCTTCTCGGCGCGCTTGTGGTTCCATCTCTGAATAGTGGCGATTCTTCGGTTAAGGTTTCAGGCGGAATTCGTCTTGTGCCCTTCTTGCGTTGCTCAAGATGCAGCTTTAGGAATTGGACGGCTTCCGTGGCTAGGAACGTGTCGTAGTCGTGGTATTTGCCTTTGGTGATTTCTGCTTCTACGTGGACGTGGATGGGTATGCGGTTGGCTTCTAAGTCTTCTTGGACATGTCGGTACTTGAGTTTGCTTAGGGTTTCTTCTCGGAATGCGCCGAGTGCTAGCATGCAGATTATGGCTTTTTCTCGCAGGTCAGCGATGTCAAGCAGTTTGTGTGCAAAGCACTGCCAAGACGGGCTTTCTTAAGCGGCCTAAAACGTTTGTTTGAGCAGTCATTGTTGATCACCTAGTCCCGCATCAGGCATCAATTGGGAAAAAATAATGCTCGCTAATTTGGCTGGATGCAGTTTTTCTGCGCCATCAATTTGTAAGCCTCTTTCTTTGGCGATGTCAAGCAGGTAAAGTCTTGTTTGGCGCAGGAATTCCTCGTTTGTTACTTCTTCGACGTTGTTGTGCCAGTACCAGACTTTGATGCCGTAGTTGGTGCTGTAAGTGAGAATAGCCTTGCGTTTCAGTACAGGATGATAGCCTAAGAGCATGCCTTGCTGGGGGTAGAGT
>CAZWRU010000042.1:10436-13758 GCA_964636425.1 uncultured Candidatus Bathyarchaeia archaeon | reverse complement strand
TGGGAGTCAGGTCTGTTAAGAATTTTTTAGTCGTTGCTTATTGTAGAGTTT
The DNA here is from genome assembly GCA_964636425.1 of uncultured Candidatus Bathyarchaeia archaeon. Lineage (GTDB taxonomy): Archaea > Thermoproteota > Bathyarchaeia > Bathyarchaeales > Bathycorpusculaceae > JADGNF01. Next base: position 13,707 of record CAZWRU010000042.1, on the reverse strand, counting down.
AATTAGCAAACTGGCAATCGCAATATTGAGGTCTCTATCAGAATTAGCCTGTGATCTTTTAGTATAATTTATCTTTGGCGTTTAGCCTTCAAAATTTATGTAGCGTTTTGTACTGAGGGGGAGTCAAAATAGTTATAGGTGTATCTTCTTATTTTATTGCTCTCAGTAAAAGCGTTAATGTGTTATCTATAGAAAGGTATATAATTTTTATTTGCTGAAAGCCTATTAGGGTGCTTTGTAAGAATGAAAAATTATCCAAAAACAATTGATGAAATTTTGTGTACACTTGATTCAGAAGAGAAAGTATTGACTCAGTCTCTTCGTTCCGTAATAAAAAACACCCTGCCTAAGGTTCAAGAAACAGTAAAAAGGGGCAGCATTACTTATGTTCTTAACGGAAAGAACCTTGTTCGTATACGTAACTATAAAAAGCATATTGATTTAGGATTTTACAATGGAGACCGATTAAGTTCCACACTCTTAAGAACGCGTGGAAGAGGCCGAAGCTGGAGACATTTAGAAATAAACTCTGTAGAACAAATAAATGACCCTGAAATTAAAAGACTGATAGAAAAAAGCGCAATGCTCTTTCAACTTTAATACTTTAACCATAAAAAATAAAATATGCATTTGCGATATATTGAAAAATGTGGATTATGCTTGCAGGCAATTGCCTGCGCGTCTATTTATTTCGGTGGTCTGAGATAGATGTTTAATTGACCTTTAGTTACACCAAGAACGATTTTGCCATTGACACAGCAGTCGGGCCATTTCCCTAAAGCTGAAACTGATAAAGTGTTACGGAACGCAGTTCTTGCACCAAGCAACTCTTTCGCAGCTTCCTTAGATAATTCCACTTCAAGATGAGTAATCTTCCAGTCGTCATCAAAAAGAAGGTCTTTCACTTTACCTACAAAATAATCTCTAGCATACACTTCTTTATCGATAATCTCGTCAAATTTCAAGCTCATACTCTCCTTATTCTCATTTTACTTGTTTAAGTTTTAAAGCTTTTGTCACATAATATTAGGTGGGTCTTAAGTAGATTGCAAGTTGTCCTTTTGACACTTTTAGTTCAATTCCCTTTTCGGTACAGCAAGCATCTCCCTTCTCCAAAGCTGAAATTGCGAGAGTATTCTTTACTGCTTTAAACATCGAAGGCGTTACACCAAGGATTTGTTCACTGGCTTCCTTAGTTAACTCAAGTTCTAAATGAGTTATTTTTTTCTGCTCCATGTCAATTATTACGTCTATAATTTTGCCTACAACAAAATTTTCAGCGAATACTGATTTTCCTAATATTTCTCCAACTTTCATAAAACATATCCCTATAATTAGTCTATTTGATTAATTTATAAAATTTTTCTTCCTTAGAAATACACATAATATCTCATAATAAAAAATATGATTAGAGAGAAAGTGAAAAACGATTATTTATGTCGAAAAAATTTTCTTCCACAGATTATTTTTCCCATATCCAAGCGCACTTTAACTTTTCACTTTTACGTGATCTAAATTTTTGCTGTTATACCAAAGATTAGACCTTACGTATAAGCCATTTACCTCTTAGTGGATTTGTCCATCTCGGGGCTTTTAGGTTTATAGATTATCAGTGTATCGGGTTCTATTTTCTTTATAGATTGTCTTGTTTTCCATATGTTACCAGTTTGCCAGTAAAGTTGTTGCTTAGTTAACATTTCTTGTATATTCTTCTTTGTCTCCTTCTCAAGAGGACCTCTAATGATAATTTGATATCGGTCTGGTTTTTCCCCTGATAAATTCGTAGGTACCATCTCCAAAGTATGACAATCTAGTCCAACACAACCTTCAAGAAGCATCTTCAGAATCATTATTGCTTCTTCTCGCTTCAAAACAATCCCTCAACAACTTTCAGGCAAATTCGCATAAAAACATTAACGTAAGTTCACTGTTTTAACAATCGATTTGCTTACAGTTTCTCTTTGTTTTTCTTACTCACGCAATTATGGCTGAATTAAATAATAATATTAGCGGTAGATTAGAGATTAAGACTTTTGGTATCTTGGCTAACTACATATTTAGTTTACACAAATTATTATATAATGATTCTATTATATTATTCAATTTGAATAAGGAACAGGTATCTACTGTAAAAGAGGAAGTTTAATGCCTAAATCTTTTACAACTCGGCAAAAATTTTCACCAGTACTTCACTTATTAGACAATAGACTAACAAATGTTTTTAGTCAAAATGTCTATTCCCGTATCTGTAGTCTTCAATTATTCTCTGCTAAGTCTTCTTCTCTTTACTCGGATGTTCCAGTAAATATTTTACATAAAAAAATTACTAAAGGAGAAAAATATTATGAAAATGAGAATCCTTGCCATTGAATATCCAGAAGAATGCGAACAAAAAATTTGTGAAATACTTGACTCTGTTTTCTTCACAAATATGATAAAAAGAATTGCTGAATTAAAATATACCGAAGTAACCACGCCGTATGATGGTGAATTTGATGCCTTTGTGAATGATATTATATGCCTGTTGGTTTCTCACTCTGAGGGAACAGAAGAACTCGTGACTGCCATAACAGAAAGAATGCCGCATTTACCTGAGCTTGTTAAACAATTCAAATCGGTTAGAGAAAAAATAGGGGCTGAGTCAAAATCAGACGGCAGCTAAACTCTCTATTCCAGAAATGAGAATATGGCAATAAGGCTTCTACTTCTATAGCTCTATTTTTTTGTTTATTATATTAGCTACTTTAAGATTAGGATGAAGTTTAATAGAAACTTTTTAATAATGAAACTATCGTATCAAAATTTAATAATTTTACAATATCATATGTTGATTATGTATTATTCAATAATTAAGATTGATTTGGACATAATCTGGAAAAACTCTTTTATTTACTGTGTTATTAATCGATACAAAGCAGGTTTGAACACAAAATTGCAGCGTCATCTAAAAACGATATCTTTAGATAAGGTCGCTTTAGCTTAAAATTTTGCTCGAACCTAAATCGAAGCCCGAGTAAATGTGGTATGAACATATGATAAAACGGAACTTAGCTCTTCTTCTTGTCTCCATTTTAGTAGTCATTATAATATCGGGATATGTTATCGCATCCAATTTAAATTTAGAAAATACCCCCTCGCCTTCAATAAGTCCAACCAATACCGCATCAAGCAGTCCTAATACTACTGCTTCTTCTTCGGTTAGTCCTTCTTCCTCGCCTTCGGTTAGTCCTTCTTCCTCGCCTTCGGTTAGTCCTTCTTCCTCGCCTTCGGT
>CAZWRU010000042.1:0-10336 GCA_964636425.1 uncultured Candidatus Bathyarchaeia archaeon | reverse complement strand
CTTCGGTTAGTCCTTCTTCCTCGCCTTCGGTTAGTCCTTCTTCCTCGCCTTCGGTTAGTCCTTCTTCCTCGCCTTCGCCTGATGGCAATACTGGTGTAACAGAGGAGAACAAAGAAGATCATGAAGAGCCAGCAGATTATATCTGGAGTGCTTCAAACATTATCAATATAGTTCTGAATGAAAATTCAATAACAATAACTCCCGCAAGAAATGCCGTTGTTTACGGTAGTACAGTAACAATTACTTCTGCTGGCACTTACAGAATAAGCGGTTCTCTTACAGACGGACAGGTAATTGTAGACACTCCAGATAAAGAAACTGTACAATTAATACTCAGCAACGTTGATATCAGCTGCTCTACAAGTGCTCCAATTAATGTAGTGGATGCTAAGAAAGTAGTCATTATATTAGAAGAAAATACTAAAAACTATTTAGTTGATGGGACATCATATGTCTTTTCTAATATAGCCGATGATGAACCGAATGCTGCTATTTTTAGCAAAGCTGATCTTACAATCTGCGGTAGCGGTTCTCTGAGTGTTGATGCTAATTATAATGATGCTATTGCAAGCAAAGACGGACTAATAATTGCATGTGGAATAATAACTGTTGACTCAGTTGATGATGGTATCCGTGGCAAAGACTATATAATAATTAAAGATGGTGTAATCTCCCTGAATGTAGGTGGAGACGGTTTAAAATCTGATAACTCTCAAGATGCTACAGCGGGATACATTTCCATAACGTCAGGTACAATAAATATCACATCAGCTGGAGATGCCATGGACGCAGAAACCGACGTTATGATATCGGGTGGAACCTTTACTTTGACAACTGGAGGCGGCAGTAATAGCATTGTAGCTGCAGGTACTTCAGCAAAAGGAATCAAAGGCTCAGTCTGCGTCATTATTGATGCTGGTAGTTTTACGATTAACTCTGCAGACGACGCAGTCCACTCAAATGGAATAATAACAATTAACGAAGGCTCATTCACCATTTCAACTGGGGATGATGCTTTTCACGCAGATTCTAAAATAACCGTTAATGGCGGAGATATTAATATCATAAAAAGTTTTGAAGGCATCGAAAGTATGGTAGTTACCATTAATGACGGAAGGATTCACTTAATTTCAAGTGATGATGGCATTAATATCGCGGGAGGAAACGATAGCTCTGGGATGTTTCAAGCTCCCGGCATGGGAGGGGGATTTGATCAATGGGGCGGCATGTTTCCCGGAATCATTTCATCCTCAACCGATCATTACCTCTACATCAATGGTGGCTATGTCGTAATCGATGCTTTAGGTGATGGAATCGATTCGAACGGGGCAATCCAGATGACTAATGGGTACCTGATTATTAACGGTCCAGTATCAAATATGAACGGTGCTTTAGATTATCAAGCTACATCTTCAATATCGGGAGGATTTCTGATTGCGGTTGGAAGTTCAGGTATGGCTCAAACCCTCCCTAGTTCAACAACCCAGAATTCAATATTAAAGAATTTCAGGTCAATAATACCAGCGGACACTTTGATTAATATTCAATCTAGCGACGGAACTGTAATTTGCAGTTTCACGTCGATAAGAAAATTTCAATCAATAGCTTTGTCTTCAGCTGGTCTTACTTCGGGCGTTACCTATAATGTCTATATCAACGGCAGTACCACAGGCACAGCTAAAGATGGCTTATACCTGGATGGGACATACACTCCGGGAACATTGTTAGGCACTTTTACGGTAAAATAATTCTCTAACAAACCTCTTTCCTATTTTCTAAAAATTTTTCGTTCCACTCAATTTTTTGAAGTGCCCTATATTAAAGAAGCTTATTATTAGGTCAAATTTTACATCAACACTAAAAGAATCAAATGGGCAACTATGGCTGTACCAGTATTCGGAATAATCGGGCATTAATGGACAAATTTTAAATACTCTTCATATAGACGAGTTGTAAGGCAAAAAACATGGTGGACATAATACAAATTATAGCGATTGTCATTCCAATAGCATTTATTTTATATGTGATTCTATCCTCGTTTCGAATTGTAAGACCCACTGAAAAAGGTCTTGTGGAGCGATTAGGAAAATACCATCGATTTGTGGAAGGCGGTCTCACTTTTCTGGTGCCTTTTATTGACCGTATTATAAAAGTTAACACCACTGAACGTATGACTCCAGTGCAGCGGCAAGACGTGATAACAAAAGACAAAGTCTTCATGGGAGTTGATGCCGTCGTGTTCTATAAGGTAAAAACTGAAGAAACATCAGTGAAAGCTTCACAATATAATGTAGCTAGCTTCACATCCCAAATTGATACCCTTGCACGCACCGTTTTAAGAGACATTATAGGTGGAATGGACATGAGTGTAGCTAACACATCTCGACCTGTTATAAACTCAAGCTTAAAAGATGCGTTAGATGAACAAACAGAAAAATGGGGCATAGAAATCATACGTGCCGAAATCAAAGACCTAGAACCTCCTAAAGACCTCATTAAATCCATGGAATCGGTATTAGAAGCAGATAACCAAAGACAAGCAGCAGAAAAAACTGCTATAGCTGAAGCTACTTTGGCAAGTGGAGAAAAAAATGCTGCAATCCAGAGAGCTGAAGGTGAAAAACAAGCCTCGATACTAAGAGCTGAGGGTCAAAAAACCGCAACTATCGCAATCGCCGAAGGTGATGCTGAAGCAACTAAATTACGAAATGAGGCCTTGACTACCTACTTTAAAGATAACGCCATAATCTTTAAGCAATTGGAAACCGTTCAAACATCGCTGATGAATAATTCCAAAATTATAGTGCCTGAAGGCAAAGCTATATCTTTAATTCTCAATGAACAAGAAAACCTGTCAAAAGCTACAATTATCCCTATACCATCACCGTCTCAGAAAAAGCCTGAAAGTAAAGGAAAAAGTTAATTTTTCTTCTTTTTTATTTAGGCCATAATACTTTAATTTAGAACTATTGTTACATTAGTCTTGGAGATGCAAATGCCTAAAGCTTTTGTGCTAATAAATGTTGAAACAGGATCGGAAGAATTCACCTTAAAAGAGCTAAAAAGCATTAAAGGCGTTGAAGAGGCATACTTTTCATATGGCGTATACGATATAATAACAAAAATACAAGCTCAGACAATGGAACAACTTAAAAACATGGTTACCCGAAATATTAGAACGCTTCCAAATGTTCGATCAACACTTACTCTGATAATGATTGAAGAATAGTCTGCTCTAACAGGACGATTCTATTTCAAAAAAAGTTTAACGCCTAGAATGCAATTGGCGTCGTTTTTTCTTTTAGTGATGGCGTTTGAGTTTGCTGGAGTTCAACGGGTTTAGGTATTTCAAGTACCATGGTCGATTTTGTAACGGCTAATTCTTATAATTTCCTTCGACCGTTAAGATACCCAACGCATAACATTATGGGTTAATACAGCATTTTCTTAAAGTTAATTTCTTAAAATTCCATTTCCCTTGTGATTAAGCGTTTTTGATGCCGATTTTATGGTCTTTTGGGCAAGAAATGTGTATTTTTGATTCATATTTCTAAGATAGATTGTAAGGTCGCAATTGACTAATATTAAGTCAGTAGAATCAGTAGCCAATATAAAGACGTGGAAACCAAAGGAGAAACATAGAATGGAACTCGCAGTTGAGAGCCAAAACAGTGATCTGATAAAGGTTTACGATGAAAAAACTGATACCCTTAGATTCGTAAAGAGAGACAAAGGCTTCAACAAGCAACTCTCAACCATTGAGGAGACCCTCTCCAGGTATGGCCTGCTTAAAAACGAAATCAAAGTCTATCTTTATCTAGCAAGAGTAGGCGAAAAGAAAGCAGGAGAAATCGCAGAAGGCATCAGTCTGCATCGAACCGAAACCTACCGTATACTTCGAGACCTAGAAAAGAAGGGGATTCTTTTCTCAGTCTTTGAAAAACCATTAAAATTCACCGCTGTCCCATTAGACAAAGCTATTGATATACTCGTTGATGCACAAAAAATGAAAATTAAACTATTAGAAAAAGAAAAAGCAAACCTTGTCGAACTCTGGTTATCCGTACCACAATTAAAAGTTGAAAAAGTCAAAAAGGAACTCTTCCAGATGCTAGAAGGCGAACAACAAGTAATTCTCAAAGCCAATGAATTGCTGGAAAAAACTGAACATGAATTCCAAATCTTCGCTCCAAGCGCATATCTAGCACAATTCTATTATAGCGATTTCACTGACAAGCTTAAAAATAAACAAAAAAACCTTGACATTACTTTACTAACTGAAAATTCTCCAAAGAGCCTATTCTTCATCGAAGAAATGGAATGGCCTAAAAATAAACTTGGAGTAGTAGACGATGCAAACCTGCCCTGTTTCATGATCTCAGACAAGAAAGAACTTCTTATTGCATTCCACGAAGAAGACACAAGTGACTCAGGTGATAAAAAGAAATTCAAGACCGCGGCTATCTGGACCAATTATAACGCCTTCATTTGGACACTACAGATGCTTTTCGCAAAACTTAGAGTAAACGACAAAGTATCCAACTTACTCCGATAAAAATCATCCACATTCATTATTCCTTCTTTACTAAAACTACAAATAAACCATGAAATGACTAGACAATAAACTATTATCATGATTGGCTGAACAAAATCTCTCGGTCGAGCACACTCGGCTTTTATTTCTCAAATTTAAGTCCAAGGAAAAACCATAAACATTTTCTTTTATTTAATTTTACATTTGTTTTTTCTAAACGACATATTCCATCTGAGCCCCTGATATCTGTACTTTATCCATGTTAAGTTTGGGGGTTCTTTCGAGAAGCCATCTGGAAAGTTTGTTGCAGCTATTTGGATTACAGGAAAAACTTTTAGCTTTTGCATTCCATAAGTGACAAGTTGTACATGGAATCTCTTCTTTCTGATTCATCGTAATCCATTCTAGTCACTTCAAAATTCATTTATCCCTTATGAAAAGACACTCCTAACCTGTAATTGTTATTAAAAATGCATAATCTCATGCTTGAACATGGTTTATCTAATCTGGCATATATGACCTAGCTCCCACATGATAGACTCCTGATTTCATTCGTTCTATCTTCAATCGTTACTGTTTTGGGAAAAACCATAAAAGCTAAGCTTAAACATTAGTTATGATTTCCATGAATAGAAAAGTCGCTATCACACTTTCATTAATAATTATTCTATCTTTCAGCGTAGCTGGACAGGTTTTAGCATTAACTTCTTCACCTGGAGTTAAAAGCGGTGATTACTTCACTTACTCTATAAATTCCTACTGGAACACCACTAACTCTAGCCGCACTGTACCAGAATATCTGCTGGAAAATAACAATACCAAGTGGTTCAATGTTAGTGTATCCTGGGTTTCAGGTGCTAACGTAACCGCTACCAATCTCTGGGAATTTAATAACGGCACAACCGGTAATTCCTTAGTTCAAATGGAGGTTGACAATGCAACTTTATACTTCTACATCCCAGACTTACCTGCCTTCTTAGGCTTTTTCAATGCCAACCAAAGCGTAAATGACCTCTTACTGCCACTGTCAAATAATGATATGAGAATTAATTCAACAATAAATCGCGAATATACCAGTGGCAATAGGGAAACTAATGTCGTAAGCATAAGCATTGACGTTACTGATTACTATAACAGCAGCTATGGCACTCAAACAATAACCTATTATATAGATAAAGCAACAGGTGTTATGGTTGAAAAAATCGACTACACGGAATTTCCAGACCAAAATGGTTCAATTGTGTGGAAATTAATCGACACCAATGCTTGGGGTTTCTCAGTAAAACCTTGGTCAATGTTTGACATCATAGGGATAGTCATTATAATAGCCGTTATAGTTGCGGTGATAGTCTATTTTATTCTAAAACGCAGAAATCGCAAAACAAAAAGCAAACGATAAACAAATCACGTCCCCTTCTGTTTTCTTCTTTTTATCATATTCTTCAATAAACTAAGGAGCACTTTTTAGGATATCATGTTAATTCTAAAAGAAGCATATTCTCATGAGTAGTTCTGAAGCCTCTGCAGAGACTATTTTTAAAATTCAGACTAAATCTCGTGAAAATAAAATATCTTTCAATATCACTCCTGACTCAACAATCACAAATCATAGTCCTACTTGGCCTGCCTGAAAAGGCCAAAATAACGAGGATTTTATTTTCAACAAAATCACCTGTGGTTGTTTTTAAATAGTTGTTTCTCTTCGAAATTGACGTGGACAACATGGCTTATTTGAGAAAAGAAACAGAGACTGTTGAAATTGATCATCCCCTACCTAAGGTCTGGTCAACCATTTCTCAGGCTATTAATAGTCTAAAATGGACAATCGATTCAATAGACGAATCAACTCACTCTTTAAAAGCTTCAACAAAACCTTCTTTCCTTTCTTATAACTCAATTTTATCAATAGATGCTCTCGCTGTCACTGAGAGTGTTACTCGAGTTAAGGTTATTGCGGAGACCCCTATTACGACAATAACTTCAGTTTTAGATTTTGGAAAAACACATGAACGTATAGATTTATTCCTCTTAACGCTTTCAAAGCAGCTAAGTTCCGATAAGGCCAAAGTTGAGAAAAAAGATTAATTACATGAATTAAAACCCAAGTTCGATACGTGTTAGGAATTTGCTAAATAAACCGGTTAACCGTAAAAGTGTGGACTGGCGGATCACTTCGTTTTCCAAATCGCGAAGAGGACAAGAAACCACCATTGGGGGAATGGCACTATTTGTTCGTGACCTGTTGAACGTTGATCCGCCCAACATTTTCTATTCTTTGATTTCAGAGTCGGCAATACATATTACGAGTCAAAACCATAAATCAATTTGTGTGTCTAAAGAAACAAAGACATGCGCTGTTAGATAATTACAATTTTAAGGATATCCTAAATTCGTTTCTACTTTCTGGGTTTTTTGTATGGTAGATTGCTGTAAAATATTCCTTGACGAGTCGTTGAATTAACCAGAGCATAGGTGGAGTAAAAATTTTTTTTCAGAGATTGGGGGTTGCCTACGCCTGATTAATGTTGACTCGTCAAGGTGTTATTTCTTCTCTCGCTCCTCGATTCTTCTTCTGCTGTTTTAATATAAATAATGTTGTGATTGCATCAATACAGTAACAACTCTTATTTTATCAGCTGATAAGGTTACTAATGCTACTTTCTGGTCGATTTTATAGTTCCTAAAATGTTTAAACATTAATTAAAATGCAATCAAACGCGTTGATAGAAGCATTTTTACTGCATTTCGTTGCCTAAGCAACTGTAATTATTTTTTTCCTAACCCATCATAACCGACTTTAAGCGATCTTAGAGACTAAGTATATCCGCAAAACATCCTGTTTTGTTACTTCTAAAACAAATGCATCAAGTATCTTAACAGAAAAGGGCCTGTAGTATTCTTACCTAAAACTCAGTTTAATGCTTTGATTCCATAGTGGCTGCTGCTTTTAGAAGCTTTCGAATTAAATCTTCAGATAGCTTTTTATTAGCTAACTTTTTCTCTGCGAGATTTCCCGTCTTTATTTTATGTTCTGCCACATGTCTATTTATTGCGCGGTCCATCGCCTTTATGTCAGGTACAACCAATATTTCTGTCCCGCATGAGCATTTTATTATAGGCATCCTTCTCTTACTGAACGATTTTGAAACGTACTTCACTTTATCTTTTTCAAAATCGTATTTATCCAGATAGATAGCCTTTTTTTCGCTCATAATTTTCCCCTCTACATTATACTAACTTTTAATTTTCCTATGAGAGGATTTCATGCTAAATAAGTAAATATCCAATATAAGCCCTTGTTGTAGGCAGTGTACAATCACAATAAAAAAACTTGGGTAAAATGGGTCTTTTTCTTTTAAAAGAGGCTAAATTGGCCTTAAAATTTTTGTTTTCGTATCCAAAAATCTGATGATAGTTACGACTTTTTTCTTTTATTGATAGCATCATAGTTTTGGTTGTTGGTTAATGAATAGGTGAGTGTTGTAATAATTTGTGCAAGAATTTTTTAGGAGAAGTATTGCTGAGTTAAAGATGAATGGTGTAGAGGAATGGATGTCGGTAAAAAATCTTCGCTTGTTTTAGCTAATTATTAGGTTCTGTGTTTTCTGGTTGAGTGGAAATTACGTTTTCTCGTTCTGTATCGTGATTTTTTGATAAATTGCGTTGTTCATGTTAAATTGCTTTATTTATGTTAAAATTGCAGATTTGTTTACTGAACTCTTGGAGAATTTTACTGGCTAGGCCTTTACGTTTGTCTTTAAAACCTAAATCTAAGCCTAAATTTGTTGGATAATTGCTTCTATTCTGCTCAAAACTGTCTATATTTTACCTTGCCCATTATAGTAGTTGCAGGTCGGGGAGCACGCTTTAAGGGCGATGCATTGAGGCAAAGAGCGCATCGATTAAAACAGCGAAAAATCGATACGCGATTAAGACTATGCTTCGATGGGCTGGACAGCAATGTTGCATCGGGGCTTTGAGCCGCATGGTCAAAACGGTGAAAGACCATGTAGCGATCAAGACAAGCTTCAATGGACCGCGAACAACATTAAGGCTTAGACTCGACCTGCATCTAAGCTTTTTAAAAATTTTATTGATTTAATATTTTTAATTATATATCTTACTTATCGAAAATAAAACGTGAGTTTTAGATTAAACCATAACATATTGAGCTCGAATAACCCTTCCGCAGGTGTGTTTCTAATAGCCAAATAGCAATTATAGTAAATAGATAGGCAGTTATGTTTTGGCACTTTTTCAAAAATTCAAGATATTTTCGGTTTTTATTAAGATTTGTTTACTCTAAATGCTTTTGTTATTTGGTCGCATATGCCCTTTCTCTTTCGACCTGCTGAATGAGCTTATGCTTGAAATATTTATATTAATTAGATTTGATGCTTTACACGCGCATTGGGGGAAATAACAGTATGAAAAATAAATACTTGATTCTATCTGTTTCGTTAATCATAGTATCCCTTTTGGCTTCCACATACTTCTACTGTAATGTTATATCATCTCCACACTCTCAAGATGAGCTAGATTTTGTAGTTACTGGAACAAACAGTTGCCTAAGATTCCTTACTCGAACAGTACAATTAGCGTATATTCCATTTACTACTGGAGCAAATGAAAAATGGCAATTAAGTATCGAATGTACACAAATGCCTAGCGCTGCCGGCTGGACTGAAATTTATATGTATAACGATTATTGGGACGAGGGGAACGAGAACATGTGTATGTCTGAAGATCTATACCCCATCATTGATAAAATTGAAACAACAGATTTCCAAGTCAAAACCAACAGCACATTCACACAAACTTTTGGTGAATCCACTGAAAGGAGTTACACAATATTTTTCCTCATGCCACCTGGAGGAAACGGTACATACCAAATAAAACTCGCCAAAATAACATAAATAATATGTTCTAAAAAAATAATGCTTACTTTAGACTTAGAATTAAATACGTATTAATCAATTCCATAGTTCACCTATAAACGCCAAGATAAGTCCGTTTGTTAATATACCAAAAACAAGCAGTTCTGTAGCATGTAAATGAACTGATAATACCAAAATAATAGAAAAATAAATCATACCAATCGCGCTGGCAACTTGGGCAAAAAGTAATCCGAATCTTTTTCCGTTTTTCTTCTGTTTATCACTAAAGAAAAAAAGCAACATTATGCCAACAAAAATAATGGCCGCTAAAATAAACTCCATTTCAAGCAACAATATTCCCCTTCTATCGCATATATAGTTTTTATATGCTCTTTCGCTTAAATTAGTTTTTAATGCTTCTTAATAAGCTCTAATATCTGCCTTAAAAAAACCCTAAAATAAAATCATCTAAATCTCTTCCTATATCCTTGTTTTTTAGAGGTGAAGTTATAGGCATTGCTTAAAAATTTTTCATTTTACTTTTGGTTGCTGACCTTTTTTGATGATGTTACCCTTGAACTAGTGGTAGTCTAAGTGATATCACATTTTTTTAAAAGCAACTTGCAATAACTTGAATCTATGCGAATTTTTCGGAGAAAAAGAGACATGACTTTGAAAAAAACAGAAAGTTTAGTATTAGCGCGCTCTAAAAAACCGATGCTATCTGCTATCACTGCAATTCTGTTGCTGGCATTAGTTACGACAATGATTGTCGCTTTACCCAATGTGCTTGGGCAAAGCGGTGCTGACCGTTACTTACAATTGCCAACTGAAATTCCAACCTATCTGGGGTTAATGGTTATTCCTAACCCGGTAGGTGTCAACCAGCAGGCATGGATTAGAGCAATTTTCACTAAGCCTCTGC
>CAZWRU010000041.1:0-14272 GCA_964636425.1 uncultured Candidatus Bathyarchaeia archaeon | reverse complement strand
CAATAAACTCAACCCAAACCCCAACTCCAACAATAAACCCAAGCCCCACAATCCCAGAGTTTACTACATGGATAACTATGCCCTTGATTGTTGCAACCGTGGCGTTTTTCGCGATGCTCAGAAAAAGAGCAACAAAAAATAATTCATCATGATTTGAGTCAGATGCTCCTTTAAAATAATTAGCGTTTCACATTGCATATATTTAGCAATATTCAGTAACCGTATGAACAATGGAATAGTCATTCACTTATTTTTACGTTAATTGTTATTTGTCTTTTTAGATTTGCCTAAGTTGACCTTCCAATACAGAAGAAATAATCGCAAATGAGAATATAACAGGCAAAATCACAACTGCAAAAAAGTGAGCGCGAAAAATTTAAAATCTATTTCTTATTTTTTGTTTGTTTTATTCAAGTTTTTTCTTAAGCACAATCCCTGTTAGAGCTACTATTGCTATGGCTGAAGCGATTGCTGCTGTAGCATAGAATAACTCTATTGGGAAAGGTTCTGGTGGTGGAGAAGAAGCGGGTGGTTGCTCTGAAATTGTTGAGTTTGGTGGAGCAAGAACGGAGTAATTAGGGGTCACGGTTGGAAGAGCAGAGATATAATTTGGAGGGGTTGTCTTTAATTCGGCTTTAACAATCTGAGCTGAGAGTACATAAAAAATTATCAGTATAGTAAATGCGAACATGACAATAGAACTTCTACGCATTACCTACTACTCCCCGAGTATAAGTGAAGAGAAGTTGCTTTTAGCTCTCCTTGCGGAACACTTTGTTCCATACTAAGAACACTTGTTTTGTTTGAAACTCTTATATATCCGCATGGTTATGGTTTAAAGTGAATTTCAAATGGTTGAAGTTTGTACAACATGTGGACTCCCCAAAGACTTATGCGTTTGTGGCGAAATTGAAAAAGAGCAACAACGAATTCGCGTAAGGCTTGAAACAAGAAAATTCGGCAGACCAACAACAATTATTGACGGCATTGATGAAAAAACCACCGACCTATCAGATATTGCACATAAACTAAAGGCTTATTGTGCTTGTGGTGGAACCAACAAAGCAGGCCAAGTTATGTTACAAGGCGATCACCGCGATCGGGTTCGAGAATTTCTTATCAAAATAGGCTACCCAGCTGAAAACATAGAACGCCAATAATTACACAATCGACTCAAGGAAGGCTAAAGTAATAATGAACCTACTAGGGAACTTTCGCGATGTATTCAAAACATTGAAGCATAAAAAACCCTCAGCTATTTTTTGCCCAAAATGCTGCAACCCAGATATTAAATTATCCAGCAGTCTCGATAATTGGTTAACGCCTCAAAGGTATATTTGTGAGAAATGCGGCTACGTCGGAAGCCTAGTTATGGAACTAGAAGTGGATAATGAAGAAAAAACTGAAAGTTAAGAAGATAGTTTAGAAATTAAAAATTGTAGGGAACTTGAAATTTCCCGGTTTTAGTCGGGTAGTTCAAGATTGAGTTGTTTTTTAAGGGTTTTATAGCGGTTTCGAACTGTAACTTCAGTGACTCCGGCTGCTTCGGCGATGTCCTTTTGGGTTTTCTTTTCGTTATTTTGTAGGCATGCGATGTAGAGTGCTGCAGCGGCTAATCCCATTGGGTCTTTTCCTGCGGCTGCACGTTTTCTTCGGGCTTCTCGGAGGATGTTAATTGCTGCGCCTTGTGTTTTACCTGAGATGCCGGTTTTCTCCGCGATTTTTGATACATAAGTTAGTGGGTCTGCTATTGGCATATGTACGTCTAGCTCACGTAGTAAAAGTCTGTAGCATCTTGCGACATCTTTTTTGTCAACTAAACTAGCTTCGGCGATTTCACGCAGTGTTCTTGGGGTTCCGCTTCCGCGGCATGCTGCATATAGGGCTGCGGCTGCGATGGCTGCAATTGATCTTCCCCTTACTAGTCCTTTGTCGAGGGCTTTTCGGTAGATTACTGCTGCTTTTTCTTTGATTGGCGGTGGGATGTAGACTTTGTCTGATAATCGGTCTAGTTCCGCCATGGCTTGAGCGAGGTTTCGGTCGATTGAAGAATGTACACGGCTACGTATTTGCCATTTGCGAAGTCTCCACATTTGCAACCTAGTTGAAAGCGGAAGTTTTCTTCCGAATGCATCTCGGTCAACTTGGCTAATTGCCGTGGACAAACCTTTGTCATGAACGCTATATGATGTTGGGACACCTACACGACTTCGTGAGGCTTTTTCTTCCTGAGTAAAAGCGCGCCATTCTGGTCCTTTATCAAGCATTTGCTCATAGAGAACGAGTCCACAGTCTCCGCAAACAGTTTCGCCTGTGTCATAATCGTGAACAAGATTTGGACTACCACATTCTGGACACTTATCAGCTAAACGCTGGTGAGTTCGAGGTGCTTCTTTCTTTTGACTCATTTTTCCGACTCCAATTCACACTGCACAGAACCGATACGGCATCATCGCTGCCTCAACCGAGGTAGCAAAAAGTCTATATTCGGCCTGCGCATTCTTAGGAAAGGTTCAGATGTTATATTTAAATTTTACGGTTATCACAAAAAGATTCGGTGTTACTACTCCCGAATGCAAACACATAATACAAATCGCCTTTAAAAACCTTGTTAAAACCAATCAATAACTCCATGAATGCACAACCATTATGCAAGAATGCTTATTAGGAAAAAAACCATCCTTAAAACTACGCCCGCAAAACAAAAACAGCAGCCCGGTGGTGTAGTGGTCAAGCATAGCGGGCTTTGGACCCGTTGACGAGAGTCCGAATCTCTCCCGGGCTACTCACCTTTAACATTCATTTCACACTTCTTTAAGATGATCAGAGAACAACTTTCTATTTTTCATTATCTATAATTCGTTAATCTACAACGATTTTAAATCTGATGCATTGTTTCATACCCACATTTACGTAAGCGTTTTCACGTAATTTTGCTTTTCACAATCATAAAACAGACTCTAATTAGGCACTTTATTGAATAGCAAATTTCAGTACTCGCGGGATTACAGTGGCAATTGGCGTTTTTGAAGTATTATTAATCTACCTTGATTGGATGCCCGTGGATTCTTTTTCAGATGAATCTAATCTGTGCTTTCTAATGTAAATAATAACCGCAACAGCCACGATAGCAATTAATGCTATTGCTAAAATTATCAAATCAACTGGGGTCTTTTGAGCTTTGACAGGTGGAATGGAAAGAATTTGCATCAGCGGATACCGGTCTTGATTTAGGACGTCGATTATGTAAGGTGAATCGCCAATGCCGTCATCATTTGTGTCTGTACCATTATAGTCGCTCCAGTAATTGCCTTTTTGACCATCATCCCATGTATGCATGTTTTCTTCAGTATTGTAATCCCCGCAGAAGCAACCGCTGAACTGCACTTTGTTGTCAATGAAGCTGTTATGAACCATGATTATATTTAATGGCTCATTACCAGGATTATTTACGCCAAAAAATATACCCTGATCATTACGGGCAATATAATTTTCCAAGATATTATTAGAATCACCCGAAAGTAAAACACCTACGATATTATCTGTTACTGAGCTTTTAATCAGCGTATTATGAGAGGTCCACAAATATATTCCGATGTAGAAGTCTTTGATGTTTAGATTTTTCACGGTCAAATTATCTGGCCTATACGCCACATGAAAATCTATTCCAATAGTCCATAAAGTTCCATTGCTAAGAGCCTGATCAGGGCCTTGACCGACTTCCCATGTATCGGTGCGAGTACCATTGTATAATCCATAAAGAGTATAGCCTGCACCATCAATCACTATACCCTCTTTCTCCACCACAATTGTCCCGCAGATGTCAGCCATAAAAGTGTACGTATCCCCATTACGTTGAATTGGGGCACTTGCAGGAGTAATAGTGCCATCTAATGCGATGTGGATATTCTGCAAAGTTGAATCAGAATGTGTCACGCCTAAAGATGAAGTTAAACTGATGAGCAAGATTGCTGAAAGTACAAAGATTGCGATCTTTTTCATATTGATTCCTTTCCTTTTTTGTTGGGTAGGTTACGGGTACAATTGTATAACTATTAGTGGTACCCTTTGGTTTAAGGGTTATAACATTATTTAAATATTATCAGAAATCGCCTGCTTAAAGCTAATAATAATCAATTCACAGAACATCTGTGAATAACATAAAAATTCCAATCGTTTCATTCCCGCATTAATAAATAATCTTCGAGCAAGTGGTGGCGTTTAGAGGCGCATAAATTAATAACAATATTTAAATATAGTTTATAACTACGGGAAGCATACAACAAATAATTCCGTCAGGAGACCAAAAATATGTCTGAAGAAGAATACGAAGGCATTCCTCGCAGCAAAATACCTTGGGCACCTAAAATTAACTATAAAAAGTGCATTTCTTGCGGCAAATGCGTTGATTTCTGTCACACGGGCACATTTGCCTTCGAAGATAAAGATGGAAAAAAGAAAGTTGTTGTAAAAAAACCTACTGGCTGCATTGTATTTTGTAGAGGTTGCGAAGATGTCTGCCCTGTCGGCGCCATAACTCATCCCTCTGAAGAGAAGACCCAAAAAATCATCGAAAAACTCCAAAAAACGAAAAGCAAGACAAAGTAGATCCCCAATCCATCTACTTTGTAGTATGCGATAATATTTTATTAGATAATGAAGGATGCAGAGAATCCAAATAGCCTCGCCTAGTAGATTCTATCAAAGACGCGTCTTAATTTTTAAAATATACTGTGGTATTTTTGAGAGATTTTTTAATTTAAATCACCATAAGATGCGAGAAAAAATCAGTTACCCTACACACCATCCAAAACTCTCTATAGCGGAAGGGTCAATTTTTTCATGTTTCAACATGTCCTTTAAGCAGACAGGATCTGTTTCTAAGTAATCTCCGGTACATGCATACGCTCGTCCTCTGCATCCACCGCAACTTTTTTGGTACTCACAATCCCCACATTTGCCCTTAAGTAAACTTCTCTGACGGAGCTGCTGCAGTATGGGCGAGTTACGCCAAATTTCACGTAGACTATTTTCCCTAATATTACCAGCTTTTATAGGAAGGAAAGTGCACGGATACACATCGCCGTTAGGACGCAAACTGAAATATTCTATACCCGCATGGCACCCAATGGAATCGTGAACCCAGAATTGCTTCAAAAGCAAGTCTTTGGGTTTTGTATCATTTACTTTGTGCATCTTAGAAGATAGCGCCGGGTATAGTGGAACACCACCAGACATAGTAAAAACCATATCTTTAGTTTCCTGTGTCCTGTATAGGTAACGGATTAGTTCAGTTCGCTGGGTTTGATCCATCGCCTGGTCCATCATAGCTTTTCCTCTTCCAACAGGGACCAGATCATAGACGGCAACTTGTTCAATGCCTAATTTACCTAGAAAATCGATTCGCTGAGGGATCTCTGCGTAAGTATCTTTGAGAGCCATAGTTGTGATTACTACTTCTAAACCAACGTCTTTACAGGTCTTGATTGCTTTTATGGCCTTATCGAATGTACCAGGCAAAGCCCTAAGTTTATCATGACTTTCTGGATTGATAGAGTCAATTGGGATCCCAACAGCTAGCATGCCCGCATCTTTTAACTGTTCAGCGACTTTGTGACTGAGTAGTAAACCGTTAGTGAGCATCGCAGGCAATATACCTACATCGACACAATACTGCGCAAGAGTCAAAACGAAATCTTTTCTAAGCAAAGGTTCGCCACCGCTAAATATTAGCGCTTCAGTTCCAAGGCTTACCATTTCGTCAATTGCATGTATTGCCTCCCGTAAGTTTAACTCGCCCGTCATAGGCTCTCTAGCAGAAACATGACAATGCAGGCAGCGAAGGTTACAAGCTTTAGTGACAGCGTAGGAAACGATGAGAGGGCTGTTTGGTTTTCCCTCCAAGCCCCTATCTAAGAGCTTTTGACGGAGCAACAACTCTAGGAGTTTAAATCCAACGCCCATCTAAATCCTCCATTTACAGTGCTTAACGATTTATTTTGCTCATTTGCTTTTATTCTTGTTTTTAGTTGACTTTTTATGGTTTTGAGCGGAACACTACCAGCTGTAGAGCTCTGCGTAAAAGCCAAGCTACTGCGAAAATTACAGACACAGCAACTATAGCAATTAGCAGGTTAGGTCCAATATCTATTGCCGATTCAGCCACCTCCAACTCACCAAGATTACTAATTTTTACTTCGTCAATTATGACTTTTGAGTCATGTCCAAAATATACTTCAGTGCCGTTTAGTATTGAGCCAATAGGGTTTTGTACACCATGAATGGCTTTGATTGTTTTTTCGTATCCATTAACGTAAAGATGCATACCTGTGGATGTTCGTTCAAAGGCTACATGTATCCATTGATTTAGGTTAATGACTGGTTCTGTTGTCACTATCTCGTTAAAGCCACCTGAAGCAGTGGTTACAAAACCACTCAGGGTACCTTGAGGCACATCGGCGCCGTCTTCATTGATGCCTGATCTTACAGCTAAACCTAGGACTCTGCTGGTGTTTTCCCACTCTGGATCGGAGCGTGTACACTTGACTACGATATTGTTATAGGTTGCATCGGAAAAGCCTTGAACATTGACCCAGGCCTCGATTCGTACTTCTTCTTGAACGTCTAAATTAGTTGAAATAGGGATGTAAATGGGTTGAGGAGAAGGAGGAAACCCAACTAAAAACGAAATAGGCACATACACAAAGGTGTGACCATCAAAACTGAGAGCTTTATCAAATTTGCCTTCAACGAGCATACTGGAAGTGTCAGTGCCTACAATCCCATTGTTTATACCAGTAGCGTCAGGAGTTATCTCTTGATACTCATGTGGATTAATTTCATCAAGATGCCATAAGCCGACAGTTCGCGGGTCAATCACACTTTGTGCTTTTACAGAAGTTACTAAGGTTATGCTTAGTGTACTTAGTAGAAGAATGCTTAGAATAAGGATAGTGAGTTTTTTTATGTGGATGTTCATGTTTTCCTCTCCAATCGAAACTAATTGACACCTGTATTGCTATTGAAAAGTGTATTTAGCTCTCTCGGAAGAACAGAGATGTTCTCTAGTGAGAACACATGAAAAGTGCGGTATGAGGTATATTTGGTGGATTCATGTGATTTGATTATATGTTGCTGTGTTTTGCGTAGATTGACATTAATTTAATTAATATATTTAAATACATGATTATGTTATTCTGGTTAACGAAGGTGCTTCAATGAACCAGAAAGATGACGAGATAAAACAAATCATAAAGAAAGCTTACGAGTTAGCCTCAAAAAGCAACTCTGGTTGCTGTAGTAGCTCTAGTTGCGGGTGTTGCTCTCAAGGACCTCAAGATGCAACTCAAATATCAAAAAGCATCGGCTATTCTGACGAAGAAATCAGCTCAGCTCCCGAAGCTAACTTAGGTTTGGGCTGTGGCAACCCTACAGCGTTGGGTGAAATTAAAGAAGGCGATACGGTGCTTGATCTCGGCAGTGGCGCAGGATTTGACTGCTTCTTAGCCGTTAAAAAGGTGGGTAAATCAGGCAAAGTCATTGGCATTGATATGACAGAAGAAATGGTTAAGAAGGCAAAAGCGATTGCGAAAAAATATGGACATAATAATGTTGAATTTAGATTAGGGGATATAGAGAATCTACCGGTTGAATCTGAGTCAATTGATACCATAATCAGTAATTGCGTAATAAATCTGGCCCCGAATAAATCCAGAGTTTTCGATGAGGCATACCGCGTTCTAAAAAGTGGCGGAAAAATGTACCTTTCCGACATTGTTCTGTTAAAAGAACTAGATGAAAAACAAAGAAAAGACAAACAACTGCTCGCAGGGTGTGTCGCAGGTGCCTTACTTAGACAGGACTACTTGAACAAGATTGCTCAAAGCGGGTTTAAGATTAAAATTCTTTCGGAGGATAAAGAGATAAGTGAACGCCAATACCAAGGTATTGAGCTTGAAAGCTTAAAACTTGAAGCAACTAAGCCGGTTTAATAGTAGGATAAGGACTGCTGCGGGTTAGTTTGGGTTTTGTTATGCCGCAAGAATGCCCTTGCTATTAATGGAACTAATATTCCAGCTGAGATACGTGATAGAAAAATCAGCGCCGTACCTGACGCAGTTACATCCACAATTGATGAATATTGGCTAACAAAGACCAGCAACAACGAAGACATAACTCCTGCAGTGACTCCTGCAAATAACATTCGCCGATAATTATCTGAACGTTTACTCAACGCGCCTGAAATGTAGCCTATGAGCATGGCACTGACCAGATTTCCTAATAAGCTGATGTCAGCTCTTCCTTGATAAGCGTAGAGTTGATCTGAAAAGTATAGCGTGTATAGGCTACCTAAGAGAAAACCTGCAGAACCGCCAGCCCATTGATTCCAAACCAAGCCAATCAGCATTGGCACACCAACAATAACTATTGCCTCCAGCAATGGATACTTCAGGACTTCAAAAGCTGTACCAGGTAATATCGAAACACCGATTATTAAGAACGCGACTAAAGTTGGAGCTGCGATTCCGAAAATAATATCCGCTGTTCTTCCTTCTTTCAAAGCTGGAATCAAAAACGTTACCTCTTTAAGCATATTGTTTTCTTGAAGAAGTTTATTAGAGTTATTATAAGACTTGGCTTAAAAACTAAATAGAGAATCAGTCGTTAGAGAAGTTTAAGAAAAATTGAGCTCCAATAAATTTTCCACCAGATTTGAGTCGGATAATTTATAGAAGACCCATTTACCTTCTTTTCTATCTTTAACCAAGCCAATACTCTCTAAAATGCGCAGATGATGAGACGCGGTTGGCTGAGTCAAATCCAAAGCAACCATAACTTCGCAAACACACATCTCTCTAGACAGCAATAATCCCAGAATTCTTAGTCTAGTGGTATCGGCTAAAGCTTTGAAGGCTTTTCTTTTTCGCGCAGCATCTTCTTGGCGGATTCCTTTATCAGCAAGCGCTTTTAATTCATCCGCATACCCAAAAGCTTTTTCAACGCAGCAAATACCTGATTCCGCTAGCCGTTTTAATCGTTCATCAACTTTTGATTCCGTCATAATCCGTTAGCTCAAATAATCATCTAATAATAACGTATTTAAATATATCATCAATGATTTTTATTGGGATAAAATGAAACGAATTCTTTTTGTTTGCGTAGAAAACGCGGGCAGAAGCCAAATGGCAGAGGCCTTCGCAAACGTCTATGGAAAAGGAAAACTTTCTGCGTCTAGCGCAGGTGTTAAAATAGCCCCAAAAATAAACCCGGTTGCGATTGAGGTTATGAAAGAGAAGGGCATTGATATATCGTTAAATAAGCCGAAACTGCTCACTGGACAAATGACAAAAGGCGCTGACCTGATTATAACCATGGGGTGCAAAGTTGCAGATCTTTGTCCCGGTCCCGCCCTTAAGGCTAATGCTGATTGGAGTCTTGAAGATCCCAAAGATAAACCCATTGAAAAAGTACGTGAAATCAGAAACGAAATAGAAAAAAGAGTAAGAAAAATAATAGACGAAACAGTTTAGGCAGCATTAATTGTAGAAAAGTATGTTTCAGCGAAATTTGAGGACCTTTTATCCTGGTGTTCCTTTTATGGCATCTGCCCTGAGCCGCAACGAATCCAGCGCATCCTCATAATCAAGGCAGCCACAGTCGAATTTCTCAGGTTCTTTTATCGCGCAACGCCCTTGCTTCCAGTTTATACAGTTCTTGCGCTCGCATAAAGGGAAATTCATTAACAGCCCTTCTTTTAGATGATTTGCTCAAGTATCTTTTCGGTGAACAGGTCAACTAGTTCAGGAGTAATGCCGTCTGTGACCTGAAATATTCTTTGATCGATTATTGTGTAAAGGCGTTTATTGCCATCCTTTCGCGACTTGATTATTCCGCAATCCTTTAGAATTTTGAGGTGACGGGATACCACGGGTTGTATAAGATTTACGTGGGGGATAATTTCGCATACGCATTTTTCCCCGTCTCGAAGAAATTCTAAGATGTCTAGCCTGACTGAATCTGAGAGAGCGTTAAAGATTTTGGCTTTGAATTTGTTTTTATTGATGTTTTTTGGTGGCATCAATCCAGACTTTGGAAAAGTGAATATTTAAATATTGTTATAAAACAGTCCAACCTTGCATTATGCACCCGAACTGGGCACTAAATTATTCTGTTTTCCTCAATATCTGAAAATCGAAAGTTTACTGTGCTGAAACGCCATTGTATTTTTTGTAGGTAAAAACAAAATATGGCAAAAAATAAATATAGCAATATAGCGTCCTCTTTTGCAGGACAAGATCTTAACATGAAAAAAATCAACCGTACCATAATTGTTCCGTTTATTTTAATTTCATTATCAGTTTTACTTTTTACGGCATCTACCACCCCTCAAGCATTTGCTAACGTGACTTTAGATGAGTGGCCAATGTTTCACCATGACCTAAATCATACCGGATACTCAACGAATGCTAATCCGCCAATCTCTCCAAACGTGCTGTGGAATTATACAACACGCACCGTTGTGTGGGCTTCGCCTGCAATTGTCAACGGCTATGTATACATTCCTTCGGATGACGGAAACATATATTGCCTGGATGCTTTAACGGGCGCCAAAATCTGGAGCTATTCAACGCGAAGCCCCATAGGATCTTCTGCTGCCGTAGAGAACGGTTATGTCTATTTCGGAGCTTATAATGGAGCTGTTTATTGTCTTGACGCAACTTCTGGAGCACCAATATGGGCTTACCCAACAAGAGATGCTGTACAATCTTCCCCAGCAGTTTCAAACGGTTATGTTTACATCGGATCTTGGGACTACGACGTATACTGTTTTGATGCATTAACCGGAGAGAAAATATGGAACTATACCACAGGCAGTCTGGTAGAGGCCTCTCCAGCAGTAGCCAATGGACGCGTCTATGTTGGTTCTGTTGATGGAAATGTGTATTGTTTGGACGCCTTAACAGGGGCTAAAATCTGGATTTATACAACCGGCAATGTGATTCAGTCTTCGGCCACAGTTGTCGATGACCGCGTCTTCATAGGCTCCGAAGATAACAATCTGTACTGCCTTAATGCTACTTCGGGCGAGAAAATCTGGAGCTACACAACTAACGGCTGGGTTGACTCTTCTCCTGCCGTGGCCAATGGGCACGTTTATTTTGGAGCTTGGGATGGCGATAACAACGTCTATTGCCTTGATGCCTTAACCGGAGAGAAAATATGGAACTTCACAGCTCAAGGAAGCGTAAATTCTTCTCCAGCAGTTGCAGGCGGCTATATCTACGTAGGCGCATGGGACGGCACCATGTACTGTCTTGATGAGGCTACAGGTGAAAAAGTGTGGAGTTACGTAACAGGTAACCATATTAATTCCTCACCAGCCGTCGTTAACGGTATCGTCTATGTCGGCTCCTGGGACCATCAGGTGTATGCCTTTGGAACCTCATCTACGAGTTCTTCACCTTCAACTGCACCAACACCGACACCATCAATCCCAGAATTCCCAACACAAATCATCATAGTATCAGTTGCCGTCGTATTAGCCGCAGCCTTGACGATAAGCGTCTTAGTAAGAGGTACAAAACCAAAGAATCATTAAATAATTCCTTATTTAACCAAAACATCCGCCTATCTTTTTTATAGAGATATAAAGATAAGTTTGAATTTCTATTTTAAAAGAACAACAGTCAAAATAAATTGCGAGTTGTTCTTCTCGCACTCTATAAATCTCATTATGATTTCCAACTAGGGTAGAATTATAGTTCACGTGTTCTTTTTGCAGAACAAAGTGTTCTTCAGGGAGAGCTAAAAGCAGCCACCCTATTAATTTAATGAGGAAAATGAAGTTAGCTATAGTTACAGTATTCATTATTATTTTAGTGGGTTCATTAATTGCTGGTTTACAATTTGTTAGCTTAACTCAGGCAAATTTTTTTCCCGACCCAGGTCCTGATCTTCCACGAATCTACATAAAAAGCGATGGAAACGTTGAGCCAACAACAGCACCCATCGAGAGAATAGGCAGCGTCTACAAACTCACAGATAACATAATTCTTTACACGATTGAAATCCAAACGGATAACATTGTTCTTGACGGCTCCGATTATTTTATTCGAGGAAATGAAAGCTGGATGGGAACTACCCCTCACTTCAATGATTTTGGAAACAATGGTATAATCATCGATGGACAAAAAAATGTAACCATTAGGCATCTAACCATTGAAAAGTATACCGCGGGGATTCGGATTGCAAATTCTTCCCAAATCAACATCATTAACAATATGTTCGTTAACGAAACTGCTCCATTGGGTACACCTGCGGGTATAGTACTGAAAGACTCTTCTCATGTACTAATTGAAAACAACACTTTCAGTACTCAAGGACTGGCTATCTTCTGTAATGGTACAAATAATATGATTAGAAATAATTCTGCAATCGGCGTAAGCATAGACCTGGAGGGATCATCAAACGAAATATCGGATAATCAAATGGTAGGTTTAACAATGGATAAAGCGGATTCTAACCTGATTTTTAGAAACAGCATTGTTGGACCCATATATGGAGGAGGCGAGGGGTTAGCTCTTTTTGTCAATTGTACGAATAACGTGTTTTTTGGAAACAATATAACTGGATTCGCGGGTCGGGCTATTCGAACAGTTTTTAGTTGCTCAAATAATACTTTCTATGCCAACTACTTTGCAGATAATGGATTTGCGGTGGTTCTTCAAGATGGAGCCATAGAAAATGTATTTTATGGCAACACCTTCGCAGCCGACTCCTGTAAAATCGGGATTGATGATGGAGTAGAAAGAACCACATGGGATAACGGAACCATAGGCAACTACTGGGGTGACTACAATGGAACAGACAACAACCAAGACGGAATAGGCGATACCCCATACATAATAAACGCATATAAATGGGATATCAAAGCAGAGGGATTTGTAAGCTATGTCTCCGGTCAAGACAATCACCCATTAATGATGTACTATAAGATCGACGATTACGCTATGCCAGAACCTTCATCTTCTTCAGCCCCAACACCAACAACTACGGTCCCAGAGTTTCCAACATGGATAGTTCTATCGTTGGTCATAATAACGGCATTAGGGACAGTTTGGGCACAAAAAGAAACAAGAAAAGCTAACGACCGCTTTTTTTCTTTAGAAATAGGCGATTAACATTTTCTATGTCTTTGATTTTCGTGTTTTTCTTTTCGGTTAGCTGTTCCTTTGCGGGAACATTTTGTTCCGCAGGTAACGATAAGGGCGTTTCTGGGATTTATCTAGTTGTGTCAGGTATGAATTTCAAAGTTATAATCATAGATCTTTTCATAGTTAGTGTCCTTGTTTACAGTCTTGAAGTTCTGCCCCTTAAAGCACAAAATGAGTCGTTTAGTTTCATATTAATTAAGCAGGATGGTAGCGTAGAACCTTCTTCGGCCCCAATAACACAAACAGGAAACGTCTATACACTAACTGATAACGCATATAATCCTATAATTATCGAAAGGTGCAGCATAGTTCTGGATGGCGCGGGACATTTTCTTGACGGAAATGATTCTGGAAAACCTATCATTGGGGTTCAGGCAGGTGCAGATAGTCGCATCGGAATCAACATAACCGCCTCTAACGTTAATATCACAAACATCAATATTCTAAATTGGAATGTCGGAATACTGGGTGCCTACGATGGAAATTATATCATTAATAATTCCCTTACAGAATGCGTGGTAGGCATAAAGGTCTATGGCAGCAACTATAGAATCGAATGGAACTACATTGCTAACAATGGTCAGGCAGGTATTGTTCTAAGAGCGAACAGGACAAGTATTGTTCATAATGAGATTGCCGGCGATCAAGAAGGCATAGACATCGCTTGGTATAATCATATAATTATGGAAAATAACATGTCAAACGTCAATTTTGATATTGCCGGATTAGGAATGGGCGGCGTATTCATAGCGCGCAATAACTTTTTTAAAACCAATCCTAACCGCTACCTGCTCGCCATGGTTGGAAATGCACTCTGGGATGTAGGAGGCGAAGGCAACTATTGGAGAGCATACAATGGCACCGACACAAACGGTGACGGCGTAGGCGACACCCCATTTCTTATCGGACAGTTTTTCACTTACGAAACAAATAATGGCACTGCTTCGGGCTCCCGTATTTGGGGAATAGATAATTTCCCACTTATGAACCCAATCACAATCCAAGATCCGCCTCAACCTTCACCAAGCCCCAAATCGACCCCAACAGCACCACCAACA
>CAZWRU010000040.1:0-14724 GCA_964636425.1 uncultured Candidatus Bathyarchaeia archaeon | reverse complement strand
TATGGTATCTATTTACTGCCCAAATTGTGGCTTAAAAATAGACGTAGAAGATAAAATACGATGGAACAGTGTCTACTGCAAACGTTGTAAAGTAGACTTGGTTGTACATCTCCATGATAATCACATCTACGTCAAATACGACACACCAACCCCACAATTGACTCAATAATCTGCTAATATAAAGAATTCAAAGGCGCTGTTTTTCAAGTCGCCCATAATATCAGATAACTCTCTAACGCAATTCCTACAAAATACTGATTCATCAAAATTTTGCTCGCTATTTTTAGGTAAAGTAAATAGCTTACCAGTTTGTATAACCAAACTAGAATGTAGTGACGGTTATGCCTGAAAAAGTTCTGGTTACTTCAGCTTGGCCTTACATCAACGTAACGCCTCATCTGGGAAACTTGGTGGGTTCAGTTCTATCAGCAGATGTTATTGCACGTTACTATCGACTAAAAGGAGCAGAAGTTCTAATGGTAAGCGGCTCAGATACCCATGGAACTCCAATAGAAGTGGAAGCCATGAAAGAGAAAATCTCGCCGAAAACGCTCACTGACCGTAATCATGCAAAAGTAACCGACTTGTTTAGGCGATGGGGTGCTTCGTTTGATAATTACACGAGCACTGAAAGTCCAGTGCATAAAGAATTCGTTCAACAGCATCTGATGAAAATTTACGATAACGGACACATTTTTAGTCAGGAAACCCAGATGCTGTACTGCGAGCATGACCGCCGCTTTTTACCTGACCGCTTCGTTGAAGGCATTTGTCCCAACTGCGGGTACGAAAAAGCACGGGGAGATCAATGCGATCGATGTGGCCGACTTCTTGAAACAACCCACTTAATCGAACCCTACTGCATTATATGCCATAACAAACCTGCAACAAAAACAACAAAACACTGGTACATCGATTTATCCAAATTCGCAGAACCCCTATGTAAGTTCCTAGAAGAGAACCATCAAATTCCAATTAACGCACGTAACTTTAGTTTAAACTGGATAAAAGAAGGTCTTAAACCCCGAGCTGTTACACGAGATGTAGAGTGGGGTATAGCCGCGCCATTTCCAGGTGCGGAAGGCAAGACAATTTATGTATGGGTAGAAGCAGTTTTAGGATACATTTCTGCTACAATAGAACAATGTCAAAAGATAGGTAGACCTGAGAAATGGCGAGAATTCTGGTTTAACAAAGACGCTAAAACTTTATACTTTGTTGGCAAAGACAACATACCTTTCCACACAATAATCTTACCAGCCCTCTTATTAGCTTCAGGTGAAGCTTACAATCTACCCTGGAACGTCTCAGCAACAGAATTTCTTCAGTTCAAAGGAGAAAAAGCCAGTAAGAGCCGAAAAATTGGCATATGGATCGATGAGGCCCTTGAACTTTTCCCTGTAGATTATTGGCGCTTCTTCCTTATGGCAACCCGACCAGAAACAAAAGACTCCAATTTTAATTGGGACTTATTCATAGAAAAAATTAACGCTGACTTAAACGACACTTATGGTAATTTTATACATCGTACCTTAACATTCATAACCTCAAAGTTCAACGGCGAAATCCCCCAAGCACAAAAGCTAGATGCTGATGACGAAAAGCTTCTTCATACTCTACAGGAAAAAGTCCATGGGATTGCCGAAGAACTTGAAGCAATTAAGCTTCAATCAGCAGCTAACTCGCTTATCGGATTAGCCCGAATAGGTAATCAGTATCTGAACGAGAAAGAACCCTGGAAACTTTTAAAAACCGATCCTCTGAGAGCAGCCGCAATCTTCTATGTTGCCGCGCAAATTGTTAAAGCCCTTGCTATCCTTTCAGCACCATTTATGCCAAATACAGCAGAACAAATTTGGCGCACTTTAAATCTAGTAAATAGTGTGCATGAAACTAGCTGGAATGACGCGTTACTGCCATTAGAATCTGGACATAAGATAGCTAAACCGCAGCCGCTTTTCAAGAAAATTGATGCTGACGAAAAAGTACTTGATGAGCAGCTTATGCAGATAAGGATGAAAAAGAGCGGGACTTAATGCAAATTAAAGCAGACCTTCATGTTCATACTGTCTTTTCGGATTCAGTGATAACCCTAAAAGACCTTATTTTCTATGCCAAACAAAGTGGTCTAAATGCAGTAGCTATAACTGACCATAATTGTGTAGACGGTGCTGCCCAATTTGCTAAAGAAACCGACTTTCTTATCATTCCAGGGATAGAAGTTTCAAGTAAACATGGTCACATAGTTGGCCTGAACGTGCATACTGTTATTCAAAGAGGCTTAAGCGCGGACGAGACCGTAGATCGCATTCATCGGGCAGGTGGAATAGCAATTGCCTGCCATCCTTACGCTTTATTGAAGGGCAGCTTAGGAAAAAATGTCAGCGCAAAATTTGACGCCATCGAAGTCGTAAATGGCTGTGCTATCCCGTTTGGTAGAAGCGTAAAAAAAGCCCAGCAGATAGCAGAAATACTAAAATTACCCTGCGTAGGTGGAACCGATGCTCATTATGGACCCCAGATAGGTCACGGATACACAATAATTGATGCTGAACCAAACGTTAATGATATAATCGACGCCATACGAGCTGGTCGGTGCCAACCTTTTGGGAAACCTGTGCCGCTGATGATGAAGCTACAAAAGCAATACGAATTCTACAAGAAAAAAATTGGCGCCAATCAAATTTAGCGTAATACTATACTTGTTTTAAGAATCGAGTGTGCTTTTCCTATATTTTTTGTAGGATTAAACTCCGTGAAACGCTTTTTAGAAATTCAATATGTGTTCTGAGGGACAATTTTCTGGTCACAAGTTAAGTGTTCTGCTAGCAGAACAAAGTGTTCTTCGATGAGAGCTAATAGTCACTTCTACCTATTAATTTGTGATGAGTAGCCTTGAGAACGCTTGTGTTGTTGACCCCTTTGCTCGGGTGGGCAGTTTCAATTGTATCAGTGACTCGCTTTTTCAGGTTAACATTTAATATTTTTTGTGCCTATACCCAATCTTGGAGGAGTTGACTTGAGACGAAAAAGTTCAATCTTTATCTTGTTGCTTATTCTTTCGCCTGTGATCGCGGGGTTCTTGGGTGCTCCTCTAGGAAACGCGGCAGTCTACAACCACTATGATTGGCCAACTCTTCAAGCTAATTCTCAAAGAACCAGTTACACAGAGAGTCCAGGCCCAAAAGATAATCAGACCAACTGGATTTTTAAGACAGGAGGCCCAATTGTGACTTCTCCAGTTGCTGTCGGGGGCATGATTATTTTCAGTTGTACTGACGGCTACTTATACTCAGTAAACGCTACTACCGGCGAAAAAATCTGGTCTACTTGGATAGGTGCTAATGTTAGTTCTCCTTCAGTTGCCTTAGGTAAAGTCTTTTTAACTTCTGCTTCGGGAACCGCCTTTGCCTTTGATGCTAATACAGGCTCGCAAGTTTGGAGTAAATCCTTTTCAGATAAATCTGATTCTGATTCCCCTCTCATATTAGGGTCTAGAGTCTTTGTTAGCGGAAACCAAACTATATGTGCCCTGAATGAAGCTGTGGGTGTTTGGCTTTCTGAAAAAGATTTTTATCATGTAAGCGAAATTACTCATTTAATCTATACTGAGGGTATGCTTATTGCAGTTGGCTTGATAAATTCGTCTTTAATTAGACTTATCGGATTTGGGCCAATAGGTGCTTCTAGCAGTTTTGGGATTTCTGTTATTCCTTCTGGAAATAATACTTATAACGAATTTCTTGCAGAGAGAAAAGCGACATTTTTTGTTTCTACATCTACTTCTAATAATAATAGTGCTATGTTTGGATTTACTGATATGGGTTTGCACTTATGGGAACGTCAATTGATTGGTAGTATTGATGCTTTCCCTGCGACTGCTTATAACACTGTTTATGCTGTAACAAGTAATTTCGTTTATGCTTTAAACTCATCTGATGGATCTGTACAATGGTCTTTCCCAATAGACGGAACACCTTCAGCGTCTTCTCCAGCGGTTGCAGACGATATAATTTATTTTGGACTTGACGACGGTTACGTTTATGCCTTAGACGCCTTTAACGGAACTCTTATCTGGAGTTACAAAACAGGTGGTTGTATTCAATCCTCTCCCGCAATTTCTGATGGTTTACTCTTTGTTGGATCTAACGATGGAAATTTGTATTCTATCGGGTATCCCCAAATTCAAAATTTCGAGTTAGGTGAATGGAATAATACCGCTTACCAGGTTAATGTTAAAAGCAGCGCTTATGTAACCAATGTCGATTTTAATCAACAATTAGCTCAACTTAGTTTCAACGTTGTCAACCAATCCGCACAGGAGCATTATTGGAATATTACATTCAAATCAGATTTTCTCAAAGCACCATATTCAGTTATGACTGATGATAGTCAGTTTCGGGAATTTGAAGTTCAACAAAACGGCTCAGATACCATTCTCTATTTCAATTCCTACGGAAATATAAATCAAATCAAAATCACGGGTTCAGAGGCTATTCCTGAATTCCCGTCGATTGTGACTTTGCTTTTAGCTCCTCTAATTCTTGTTGCAGGAGCTATTTCCTACAAGTATAAAATACAAAGAAAAAAAGAGGTAAAATGAAAATGAGAAATAAGACTCACACGGTTTCACATTTAATTACTATAGTTTCAATTTGTCTATTAGCTTTCGCGGCAAATGGTCAACTGTTTAACTTGGCAGAGGCGAATTTCTTTCCAATTCCTATTCCGCAACCAGCTTTTGTGATTAAGAGTGATGGAGCTTTGGACCCGCCAACAGCGCCGATTAGTATAGATGGGAATGTTTACGCTTTTTCAGATAATATTGCAGGGTATACTGTGGCTGTAGAGCGCGATAATATAATACTCGATGGAAATGGATACACTCTTAAAGGAAATGGAAACTCCACGGGCATTTTCATCAAAAACCTTAGTCATGTTGTGGTGAGAAATATGAAAATTAGCGGATTCGATTATGGGATCCGGCTTTTTGCGGAAGATTTTATGAGCGCGGTTTCTTCTAATAATACTCTTTCAGATAATCTGCTAACGGACAATGAATACGGAATTTTCATAAGCTCATCTTCTAATAATGTGCTTCGAAATAATATCATGTATAACAACACGTATAATTTTTGGATTAAAGGAGGATACATCTCTGAAGCCCAGACAGGATATATCAATGATATAGATGATTCGAATATGGTTGATGGTAAACCTATAATTTACTGGGTTAATGAACAGGATAAAATAGTTACTTCTGAAGCTGGATTCGTGGGACTTATAAATTGTACTAATATAATTGTTCAAAACTTGACGCTGTCTAACAATGCACCGGGAATCCTTATAGTAACAACAAATAATTCAAAAATAATCAAGAACTTCATAACCAATACCAGTAGCGGTATCTATCTTTTCAATTCTTCAAACATAACTATCGAGGAAAATTCTATCGTAAGCAGTGGTGAAGGAATAAGAGGTCAATATTCGTCAGATAATTCCATATCATCAAATAACATAACCCGTAATAATAGCGGTATTTACTTTACTGGGACTTCTGTAAATAATCTTATTTTGAATAATATCATAGCAGAAAACACTGTAGATGGAATTAATCTTTGGGATTCAAGTAATACACGTCTTATTGGAAACAAAATCTTATTTAATACAGAAACAGGCATTAACTTTTTTGGCTCTCATAACAACATCATTAGCTCAAATATTCTGTCAAATACTACTGGGCCTGCAATAAAATTCTGGTACCATACAAGCGAAAATATCATTTCTGAAAACAACATAACAAGCAATAACATAGGAATACTAATCAACGACTCATACGACAACATCATCACCCATAATGTGATCGAAGCAAACACCGAATGGGGCATGCGATTTGAAGGCGACCAAAATAACAACATAATCCACCACAACTGCTTCATTAATAACCGACCGACAGGTGATGGACTGCAAGTATCCGTTACAGGAGTAGGTTTTTTATCAGTTTCTAAGCCTGGCGGAGGGAACCTCTGGGATAACGGCGCAATAGGTAACTATTGGAGTGATTATCTAATAAAATACTCTAACGCTTCCGAAATTGCGGATTCGGGCATAGGTGATACAGCCTTCGTTATAAATGAAAACAATATCGATCGCTATCCCTCGATAAATCAAATAATAATCCCAGAATTTCCTGCTTCTATGTTTGTTTGTGTTCTACTGTTAGTCTTCTCAGTGATTATTATTTTTGCTCGAAAAGCTTACTATGGTTTAAATAAATCATAACTCTAAGCTTTTCAAATTCTATTTTCTCTGGCGGAATCATGAATCAGTGAGCAGACAATTAACAATAAAGAGCTAATTAAACGGTGCCATTAATCCGTTTTACCGAAATTATTAATAAGATAGAACATTTACCAATCTAATCTTACGATTCAAAGTGATTTGGATGGCTAGTACTACTTCGGGCACAAAAATAGTGTTAACGGCGTCCGCTACTGAAATGAGCGATTTCGGAAATAATCCGTTTGTTGCTTTCGTTGGAGCTTTTGCCAGCGGTTTTGTACCAAAATGGCTCATACGAAAATATCTCTATCCGCCAGTTGAACATACAGTAGATGGTAGGGCAGCGGTTGCTCCTTATGGCTTAAGAAAAGTTGAAGCAATGCTCTTAAAAAATGGTTTTTCTGAATCTGAGGTTGCAGTAGTTCACCCTGTAGATTTAGATAAATTCATTGGTCCACATACAAAAGTAGTCGGTATCTCTTCTATGGATCCAACCGGAATGGGCTACGTAAGCAAGACCTA
This sequence comes from uncultured Candidatus Bathyarchaeia archaeon, assembly GCA_964636425.1. GTDB lineage: Archaea > Thermoproteota > Bathyarchaeia > Bathyarchaeales > Bathycorpusculaceae > JADGNF01. Next base: position 7,920 of record CAZWRU010000040.1, on the reverse strand, counting down.
CAGTAGTCTTGTCGGCGGTGGCGAACCTATGAATGCTGTAGAATTCAAGGCTCTAGCCAAACACCCCGCGATACGTCAATATCGGCCTAAGGTCATTGTAGGCGGTTTTGGAAGCTGGCAATTAGAGCGGAAACACCTAACTAGGGATTATGGTGTAGACTGTCTTGTTATGGGGCCTGGAGAAGAAGGAATTGTTCAAGTGTTTAAAAAAGCTGTAGACGGAGAGCCCATACCTCAAAGAATAAGGTCTCCGATGAAAGTAGGCGAAGAGATGCCTACGATACAACACTCGGCTGTGCATGGTGAAGTTGAAATTAGTAAGGGGTGTGGCAGAAATTGTCAATTCTGTACTCCAACTGTTCAAAAGAAGATGGATGTTCCTTTAGAAGTCATCCTTAAAGAGGTTGAATTAACTGTAAACGAGGCTAAAGAGAGAGGAACTCATATTACTCTGGTCACTGAGGATCTCTTTCTTTACGGTGCCAAAGATAAAACCTTCATACCTAATCAAGAAGCTGTTCTAAGTTTAGTAAAAGGGGTTGCTTCCTTTCCCACCGTAAAAGGCATTCAACCCAGTCACATGTCCCTAGCGCCAGTTGTTGCTAATCCAACCATGATAAAAGAAGTCGCTGAGGTTCTCATTGAGCATTCTTGGTATAGTCATAACGGTAAACCTATAGTGACTGCAGAAACAGGTATCGAGACTGGCAGCATTAGACTTATGAAGAAATACATGGCGGGGAAAATGCTGCCCTACAAACCAGAGCACTGGCGCGAAATCGTAACCCAAGCATTTGGTATCCTAAATGATAACGATTGGTATCCTTTAGCAACCCTAATAGTTGGATTGCCCGAAGAAACTGAAGAAGACGTAAACGAAACATTAACGCTAATGGATGAACTTAGGGATTACAACGCGTTTTATGTACCGCTATTCTTCGTTCCTCTAGAAGACTGTTTATTAATGAACAAGAAAGGCACTGAATTAGATTCACTAACCAAAATGCGATGGGAATTTTTAACACGATGCTGGGAATATAACGTGCGCATCTGGCGAGACACTTTCCTAGGCAACAGAATTACTAATCCGACACTTCTGCGGGCAGTTAACAACGCAGCCATACCAGTTGCAGCAAAAGTTGCTCAAAAAGTATATGGTTTAAAACACAATGGGCAAATGAGCGATATTATCTGGAAACTGGCGAATGCATAATTAAGATTTTTTCTTTTTCTTCTATATTTTTTGTATCTACCCTATTTTGGTAACATTAAATAAGGTTAGTTTATGCATCCTAGTATGCTTCAGGATTTTAAAGGGTTAGCACAGTTCATATCTATCGAACGTGGATTAATGCTTTTTATGATTTCTGTTGGCGCGACCTTTCTCATAGTTCAGTCACTGGCATGGTCAGCTGCTCTTTTCTTAGGTGTATTGGTTTTTTGTATTTGGAGTGCTGTAGACGCTATGAATAATATCTTTGACCATGAACTAGATGCTCTGTCAGATCCTTTTAGAGCTCAATTTACTAAAAAATTAGGTCCGTTAGGAATAATTATCGCTTTAGCCTTTACCGCAGTGTCTTTAGCTTTAGGCACACTTACTATGATTCCCTGTGTTGTTTTATTTGTCGGGTTAGGCATAGTATTCGGTGTTTTGTATTCTGTTCCGCCTTTTCGATTACGTAAAACAATCTATAAACCCCTTGTTAACTTCACTGTTGGTGCAATCCCCATGCTGATTGTAGCTGCGTTTTTTGATCAATTCTCTTTAAGCATTGTAGCTCTTGTAGTACTCATTGGTATTACAACAGCAGTTAACAGCTTATGGGAGGATTTGGCGGATTATTCATCAGATTTCCATAGTGGTTCACGAACGGTGCCGATAATTTTCGGTTTTCGGCGAGGTTTATTTTTAACTATCATAATGGGCTATACTCTTATTCCATTAATGGTTCTAGTTGGCATGCTTTTTCAACTTGATTGGCTTTATTTTTTTTCCCTTTCTGCCCTAACTGGGTTTATTTCGTTTCGTTTAATCCAAAAAAGGCGAACTCTGCTAAAAGGTCACATTGAAGACATTTCAAAACTGCATCAGCTAGGTGAAACGTTATCTAAAGATTTCGTAATAGTAGCTATTGTATTTACCCTGAGTCTAATGATTAGTAGTCTATTGAAACTTAATCCTATGTTTTTCTAAAACATATACGACTATACGAATCAGTATTTTCAAAATCTTATATTAGACGTTAAGCGTTTTTAGGTAATTTAGCTACAACTTTTTTAGCATACATATTTCCGCTCGCGGGGTCTCCAAGTCGACTCATTTGTTGGGTTCTGCATATTGCAAATTTCCCGATTGCGGACCTAGGACGGATTGTATTAGGTAATAGACCTCGGATATGCTGAGGAATAATATCATTATATTTCACTTCCAAAATAATGCCTGTTTCATTATCGATTGGTATTGTGGGGGCATTGGGGTCGAAGAAAAATACTCCTCCCAAACCTGTCCGCAATCCTATATCAAAAGTTATTCGTGTGTTACCAATAGGATTTACAAATGCTGTTCGATGATAGTCCACAATTACTACTGGTCGATACAGTTTAGTGCGGCATTCAAAATAGAACTCTTTAAGAAGACTGTTTTCTGAAGTTGAGAGAAAACCAGTTTCTCCTGCTATTAATTTATCTGCTTCTTCACGGGTTAATTTGACGGTTTCTTTGAGGATAAACTGATTAAATTTTGCCTTTTTCTCAAACTTGATTACTTTATCATTACAATTGTAAATACGCAAACGATACTTCTTGCGACTTAAAACACCATCTTGTTTCTCATTGAGTGCAGTGTTTTTAAAATCATCAAAGTAAAGATTTCTTATATGATAACTGCCATCTGACCCGGCATGTTGATCAGGCATAAGAGTTATTGATAGTTGTTTTCGAAGCATCTGAAACTGTATATTGTCGATTCGATATTTTAGTTCATGTCTTAAATGACGTTCAGTTTTTGGTATTATGCTTCCTGTCTCCTTTTCTCTATTATTTTTCCAGCAAATATTACAAGTCCACTGACTAACAATATTGCGCTGATAATTACGGCAATAGTGAGCGTTGAGGTTTGTTCTGGTGATTCTACAGGTATGTTAGATGCATTAGGTGTTGATTTTGTCAAGTGTTGCCAAGTTGAACTACCGTCTGGAACTCTGGCTAAGGAGACATCTCTAATTTGTTTGTTATACTCTACTGAATCAATCAAAGTTATAGCGTCTGTATCGAAAAGTCCAATTTCTCCGCCATTGGCAGCCAGCGGAAAGTTAGCGTTTAATCCGTCTTTTCCTGCAAAAAAACCAACCCAGATTACAAGGTATCCTCTTGATCCTATCAAAGTTCCGTTTGGGAATTTCCATCCTCGTGGGTGTGCTAAATCATTAGTTAAATACATACCGCTTAAATCAATTGTCTCATTAGATGCATTGTACAACTCGATCCAATCTGCGAAATTTCCTTCAGGGCTAAGGACCGCCCCATCATTATCTGCCATAAACTCATTGATAACCAGTCGAGAAGAGTTACTCTCAGCTTGACTTATGTTCCAAGAGGCTGAGTTTGTTGCTTGAGAAAAAGCACCAAAAATTATGGGCAATGCTATTATCGTAAAGATTGTAATCGCCCAAACGGTAGCTTTCTTAGCCATCTTTTGACCTCACAAATGCCTTTAATCGGCTAATTAGGTGACGTCAGCATTATAGCTAACAAGCGCCGCGTCCTTTACGCCTTTAATTTTTAGCAAATCGTCAACTTTAGGGGCGTCTTTGGGATTAATTTGAACCTCAACCATCAATTCTACTCCTTCAGCGGTGACTGTTCTTGACCGAATCTTATGTTTAGGCAGAGCTTTTTGAACTTCTGAGTCTGCTTCTGTTGAATAATGAGTTACTAGAAGATACGATTCTGATCTGTGAAAGGGTGTTCGATTAAGTATGAATACGAAAAGTCCGATTACCGGTGAACCCACGATGGCTATCATGTATAACCCTGCACCGCTGATTATTCCCACTGCTATAGCCCAGAATGTAAAAACAATATCCTTTGGGTCTTTAATTGCCGTGCGAAAACGTATGATGCTAAGCGCGCCAACCATGCCTAGCGAGAGGGCGACATTGGAGCTTATTGGTAACACAACAAGAGTTACAACAAGACCAGTTAATACTATACTAACGTTAAACTCGCGAGTATACACAACCCCAGAGAAGGTTTTTTTGTAAACTAAAAATATGAAAAGACTGACCATAAAAGTTACTAGCAATGATAGTAACACACGGTCAATGGTAAGCGATTGGTAAGTGTTTGAGGGTATGAGAAATTCGTTAATTAGTTCAGTCATGTTCATCGGATTTCAACTCTACAGTTAGTATTCAGTGTTTATAATATTAATTTAATAATTTTTCATAATTACACCCTAATTTAGCCAAAATTAAAAATAAACAAAATTCTCAATGGTTTTAGATTGAAATTTATTCAAAACCTATTACTGAAAGAAATATCTGTAATTTTATTTGATATTTGCCTATGAAAGTTTTACTGATAAAAGAAGGAAAATAAATTTATTCTATGAAAATAGCTGGCTGATATGGCATGGCCATTAGTGCACGATTCTTCGGGTCATACCGTTCTTTATCGTCTTCGCTGTAAACCTCAATTTCTGCGTTGAAACGTTCTTTAAAGAAGCACTGCGCGTCTCTTAGAATTTGTTTTTCATTGGCAATTTGGATTTTTTGCATATTAGCTTTACGTTCGGGAGAGAACTTTGGTAATGCTTTGATTATTTTTGGAACTAATCCTGATGCTTCTTTCATATGTGGTCTTATTGCAGAGTCGGAAGCCAGTTCTTTCATGATTTCATTAATCTTTACTTCGCCTGAGACTGCTTTGTTTAGAATTTTAAGATAAACTTGCCATTTCCATTCTGCTGCAGTATAGAGGCATACTTTCTTAGGTATTATTTTGGTCGCTTTAAGTATGTTAGTTGTATCGCTGAGAATATCGATTATTAAGTTCTCCTGCTCCTCAGAAGCGACATTCACTTTGCTTTCATCTAATGTAGGCCATGGTGCAGTACTTATGAAGTCCGTTTCTTTTATTTGACTCCAGAGTTCTTCGCATGTATACGGTGCAAAAGGCGCTAAAAGTCTAATCCAGATCTTTACAGCTTCTTTTAATGCTGTTGAATCTGATTTTCCTTTACGTTGGATGTACCAGCGTATATCATTCCATGTATCGAATAATGCTGCTTGCAACGCGGTTCTTGTTTTTAGTTCTTCTAGTGCTGATGTTACCTCTGCTATTCTTTGCTGCATTTTACTTAAGAGCCAGTTTTCTAATGCGGTGTCTTCGGGGTTCTTGGCGTTTATAATTATATCTCCGGCAAAGGATAGTAGGCTTTCCAACTTGCTTTGTAAATCACATACTTTGTCCGCTCGCCAGTCTGGATCATCCATGCCTTCGGCGCCTATCATCAAGCCACATCGGGTAGCGTCAGCGCCATACTTGTCAACTGCACCTTTCATGGTGATGAAATTGCCCTTCGATTTGTGCATTTGTTTTCCTTCAATCATCAGCATGCCATTGACGCCTATTCCTTGCGGCCAATGTTCCGGCGGGAAAAGCGCTGCATGATGAAAGATACAAAATGATAGATGGTTGGGAACAAGCTCTTTAGCAGAATTACGAAGGTCTATTGGGTACCAATACAGGAATTCTTGGCGCATCTGCTTGAGTAACTCACTGCTTACTAAATCATTACCAAGTTTCTCCGGCGTACCTTTTCCTAAGAAGATGTAGTCAAAAATTTCATGTGTTAAAGCTTCAGGCGGAATATTGTTTTGATTTATGTGCTTATTTATCGTATAAAATGCCATGTAAATTGTGCTATCGCTTAAGGTTTCAATTATCCAGCCTTTTCCCCATGGTATTGGAGTTCCAAATCCTGTTGTACGTGCACAAGCCCATTCCCGCAGCCAATCGATTACAGTAAAGAACCACGGTTTAGCGGTTTCTGGGTAAGCTCTCATCTGGGTTACGACTTCTTTTGCTTTTTCCTTCCATTTAGCATCTGAATAGTTCAAAAACCATTGATCTGAAAGCACTTTCACAACGCACGGAGTCATGCAACGGCAAATAACTGGCTCAGGCAAATCATACATATTGTCTGCTACGCCCAGCTGCTTGAAGTCTTTAATGAGTATATCTTTAGCTTCGCGTATGGTTTTTCCCGCGTAAACTCCGCAATTCTCTTTAAGAACTCCGCCGTGAAATTCTTTCTTATAAATTGCCTTTGTAGCTTCATCTGCTTGTGGGTCATGTTGGTTTTTTATACCCATTTGTGCAACAACTTCAACTGCTGGGTATTCACCATATCCCCCAACCTGAATAATTGAGATTGGTTTGATAGATTGAACTATTTCTGGATTTAATCCGAATTCCTCCAGTACCTCTGGTCTTTCTTGTAAATCTTTCAAAGCGAGCCAATCGTAGGGTGCGTGGGCAGGTACACTATATACTACTCCTGTTGCTGTTTTTGTGTCCACAAACCAGCCTGGTAAAATAGGGAATTTTTTATGAGTTATTGGATTTTCAATAGTTTTGCCGATTAGTTCTTTTCCTTTGAATTCTCGTTTATTTTTAACGTTGTGTTCCTGTTCTTTTAACTTGTCAGCAGCTTCTGGGCTGATAATCCAATTTTCGCCATCTACATCTGCTTCAATATATGTAGAGTCTGGATTAATCCAAAGGTTGGTTATGCCGTATACGGTTTCTGGACGAAAAGTTGCAGCTGGCAAGAATGTGTTTTCGGTTAATTTGTATTTGATTAGTGTATATTCTTCAGGTGTGACGCCTTCGCCAACCTGTCTGTCATGATCTCCAGTGGGGCTTTTATCTTTGGGGCACCAAACTACGGGGTGTGTGCCCTTTGTGACATAGCCTTTTTCGCAAAGATTTGCGTATTGCCATTCAATGAATTTTTGGAAAGTAGGCCATACGGTTGTAAATTCTCGGCGCCAATCAACGGAAAAACCGATGCGCTTAGCGACTATTCTTCCTTCGTTGGTGTAGTACTGAGCCATGTATAACGGATCAATGAACTTTTTGAGTTCATTTTCTGGGACTCCGTCTACTTCTCGAAGTACACGTATGTATGCTTCATCGCCTTTTGCTACGCGTTGACTTGCACCTAGTAATGGTTGTCCTGTCCAATGCCAAGCCCATGGCCATAATACATTGTAGCCTTGCATTCTTCGAAATCGAGCGTAGACATCTACGCGTGATGCGGTAAACGCGTGACCTACATGTAGGGGGCCGTTCATGTATGGGAAGGGAAAAGTAACGAGGATTTTTTGCTTTTTAGGATCTGGATCTGACTCGAAAATGTGGGCTTTTTCCCATTTGGCTTGCCATTTCGCTTCTATTTGTCTTTGCGAGCACATGAAACTGTTGAATAATCCAGTAAGCTATTAAGAGTTTTGCTTTAAATTGCCTCTTGGTTATAGGTTTGTTGGTTGTTGATTTAATTGTTTATTTAGAATGTCTTTTTGTGGTTTTTGTGTTCTAGTGGTGAACAACAAATATATTAGGAATATGATTAAGCAATACTTATATGTTACGATATAATATTTGATTTTGAAGAAATCGATGTGTCCACAAGGAATTTTCCCTAAAACATAAAGCTAAAGCGTCAGGAGATTGAGGCAGGTGAACAAATAATGAAAGACAAAAGAACAATCAGACGAGTAAAACCAAGTTTCGGCTGTTGGTAAGTATTTTCAAAATCCACACTTTTTATTATTAAGTTTTATCTACTAAAAGTATTTTACCTAAAATTAGAAATACTGAAAAATTGATTATACCCTAATATGAAGACTG
>CAZWRU010000039.1:0-15596 GCA_964636425.1 uncultured Candidatus Bathyarchaeia archaeon | reverse complement strand
TCCTCCCCCTACTAAGATGCTTCCGTTCGGGGGGTTCCCGCTCCGTAAAGGAGCATTACTAGGAAGTCCCATTCAGGTATCCCCGGTTCTAAGGCTGCGTGCGCCTACCCGGGGCGGTATCGCGGCTTGCCGCGCCCTTCATCAGCTCTCAAGCCGAGCCATCCTCCAGACAGCGTAACATGTCTGGGCCTTGGTGGTGTCTATTGGCGTTTGATGAAACCTTACGTTATATGTTGTTGCGTCGCTTTTGGCCTATGCATGGTGTCATTGTGAGTCTCTTGTGTGACATTAAGAGCTCATTTCACCCTTCACCCCCATTGGATTAGAACGGGAGTTGCATCTTTTTCCTTCAACGTATGATGTTGCTGGAACTGTTAGAAGCGCCATCCCCAAATATAAGTGTTGTGTCACGATTTGATAGGGTTTCCGAGGATAATCGGGCTGGTTTTTTTGTCAAATTTTGAATAGAAGCGTATCTTTGGATGATGAGCCTATAACTGGAAAAGTTAAAAATGCCATCTTTCAATATAACTTTTGTGGAACTAAACTCAGACTCGCTTAGGAGTCAATTTTCCAGAAGTTTGGATATATTTTTGTTTGAGAACGGTTAAGTTTTTATTTGGTTACACGTTATGCTTGCTGATATTGGGCGCGCGGGATGCCTCGATAGCTCAGCCCAGTAGAGCGGCTGCCTTGTAAGCAGCAGGCCGCGGGAGCAAGGCCCGCTCGAGGCTCTCCATTTCTTATTATGTATTCGTACCCAATTTATATAGGGATTACAAATTCTGTTAAAAGAATACAGCATAAAGTAGAATTCTAATTGAATTCTGTTTAATTTTTTTATAAAAGAGATATAAAGGGTAATAATTGGATCTTGTGGGTTGTTAGTCTTCTTGGTCAGGTTCTTTTTTGCCAGGTTTCTTAGCAAGTTTTTCCTTAATTTGTTCCGCGGTTAAGAGAAGTTTATATTTGCGTGCATTAGAGTCGATTATTCCAGCTTCGAAGAGTTTGCGAAGAGATTTGAAGACTTTTTTGGATGGTTGCCCACTTTGTTCGGTGATTTCTGCGAGAGTTAGTTCTTTGCCTTCTTTTTTTAATGCGGCTATTACGCTTTCATCGATTTTATTGAGTTTCATATCTATGCATCCAGATAAGTTATTGTTTTATGTTATGGGTCATAGGTGTTTTTCAATTTTGCGGTAGCGGGTTTTTAATTTATTTCAGGAAAAAGCCTTTTTATTTATATTGTATCTATCAAAACTTAGCAGTCATTTTAGTAGTCTGATGGCAAGTTTTCCTGAAATAATGTGTTATTGATTATATTTGAGTCCAAGTTTTTTGGCGAATTTTGGATTTTACAAGCCATAGTTAGTCAACATTCTTAAATCAAGCCGCCAGCAAATAGGCTATACAAATGTTCCTTCAGAGGGGGCTCGATGAATATGCCTGTTGTAGTTGCAGAAGGGTTAAAGAAGAAATTCAATTCCTTCACCGCTGTTGATAATCTAAGTTTAGAAATTGAAGAAGGCGAAGTATTTGGCCTTCTAGGACCAAACGGAGCTGGAAAAACAACTACTATTCGTATGCTGGCATGTCTAATTTTGCCCGATGCAGGTTCAGCTAGGGTTATAGGATATGACGTACGCCGTGACCCGATGAAAGTAAGAAAGTCAGTTGGTATACTAACTGAGAACCCGAGCCTCTATGAAAGATTAACAGCTTATGAGAATATGAATTTCTTTGCTGAAGCATACGGCTTAGGAAATTCAGATCAGAGACAGGACAGAATCAAGGAGTTATTGGAATTTTTTAACTTGTGGGACCGGAGAAATGATAAGGTTGGCAGTTTTAGCAAGGGAATGAAGCAGAAGCTAGCTATTGTCCGTGCTACCGTGCATAAACCGCCTGTTCTATTCTTAGATGAGCCGACTGCCGGTTTGGACCCTCAATCCGCAAAAGAAATCAGGGATCTCATGTGGAAGTTGAGTCAACATGAGAAATGTACTATACTTTTATGTACACACCATTTGGAAGACGCTGAAAAACTTTGCAAAAGAGTAATGATAATGAATAAAGGGCGATGCGTTGTCGTCGGCAGCCCTGATGAATTGCGAGGAAAAATAAGCCCAGAGCCAATTATCCAAATCGTTTTAAAAGGCATTGAAGAAAAAATCATTAATGCTGTAAAAGCAATCGAGTCAGCTAAAGAAGTTGAGGTTAACCAGCAGGAAAGTATGCTTATGATAAAAGTGGACGAGGCGCGCTCGGCTACACCTGAAATAGTAAACAGAGTTGTTGAATCAGGCGGTCAAATACTTTCAGTTAATGTTTTTCGGCCTTCGCTTGAAGAAGCATATCTTAAACTGATAAAGGAAGAAGCCTAATGAACATGCATAAAGTTTGGCTGGTTTTCAAAAAAGATTGGTTGGAGATAAAAAGAAACTGGCAAGTTCTTATGCCGATAATAATTTTACCATTAATTTTTTCTATTGTGTTTCCCGTAATAGTCACGCTTATTCCAAGCATGTCTTCTATGGAGAATGCTGGAAATACTAATTTTCAAGCATTAATACCAGGTTTACCTGGGGATGTGCAGTTACTTTTAATGCAGATGACTCCGGAGCAAGTAATCGTTTATGTTTTGATACTTTACTTTTTTGCTCCTTTCTTTCTTATAATTCCAATAATGGCTTCAAGTGTAATTGGGTCAGATAGTTTTGCCGGAGAAAGAGAGCGAAAAACCATTGAAGCTCTGTTGGCTACTCCGATTTCGGATGGTGAGCTTTTCTTGGGTAAGATTTTGGTCAGTTTTATTCCTGCGATGATAATTACGATAATTTCTTTTTGTATATATACACTGGTTGTTGATGTGATTGCCTTTGGGATGTTTAATGGTATGCTTCTGCTTCCGAATCTTGTTTGGTTAATAATGATTTTTGGTGTTACTCCGATTATATCTTTATGCAGTATTGGATTAACGGTTATTATTTCCTCTAAAGTCAAGGGCTTTAAAGAAGCGCAGCAAATCAGTGTGGTCCTTCTTTTACCTGTTTTAGGATTAGTTTTTGCTCAAATTTCCGGGATAATGGTTCTTGGACCAGCCATATTAGTGGTGCTTATGGGAGTGCTTGCTATTTTGGACTTAGCAATTTTCTATGTTGGGGTAAAGACATTCAAAAGAGAAGAAATACTGTCTAAACCATCATAATATTAAGCCAGCATGCTTGTCAACAAGGGAGTTTTATCCGAAAATTTTATCTTCTTCGCTAAATAATCTGCAAAAGCACAGTGATAATAATACTGCGATTGTAAACTGAAAAGGCAAGTGTTGATTTAACATGATACCAGTTGAAGTAGATTCCCTAAAAAAGTTTTATGGAGACCTAAAAGCAGTAGATGGTATCTCATTTACTGTCAACGAAGGCGAAGTATTTGGCCTTCTAGGACCAAATGGGGCAGGAAAAACAACTACAGTTGAAATTCTAGAAGGTTTGCGGAAAAAGGATTCGGGAAACGTAAAAGTTCTTGGACTTGATCCTTGGACTGAAGGCACTAAATTGCACAAAAAAATTGGAGTAATCCCACAAGAATTTACCTTCTTTGAAAAAGCAAGCCCTCGAGAAGCAATAAAGTATTATGCAGATATTTTCGGGGCAAAGAATGTTGATCCAGATCAAATTCTCAAGGAGGTTTTGCTTGAAGACTCAGCCAAGAATCTTTTTGAGAACCTTTCTGGAGGTCAAAAACAGAAGATGGGGCTTGCACTTTCGTTGGTAAATTCACCAGACTTATTATTCCTTGATGAACCCACCACCGGATTAGATCCTAATGCACGCAGAGCCATTTGGGAAGTCATAAAAGGATTAAAAGCGAAGGGAAAAACGGTCATCTTAACTACTCACTACTTAGATGAGGCGCAGCAACTTTCTGACAGGGTTGCCATTGTAAATCATGGAAAAATAGTTGCTTTAGGCACTTCGGATCAAATAATTCAGCAGTACGGTTCAGGTGAGAGATTAGAAATAGAAGGTCAAGAAGAACTATCAGAATATATCAAGGCGAATACTGAATTAAAGGTAGAATACCAAAAAAATCGCGAGATAATTAGCATAGTGTTAAATAAGAAAATCGATGCACTTGCAGCTTTAGCAGCTGCTGAACAGTCAGGAATTGATTGGGGTGCAATACAAACTCGCCGCGACAGCCTTGAAGACGTATTCATTAAGTTGGTAAGCGGAAAAGTGAATGAACAAGGCGAAATAATCAACCAACGAAATATGCCTCAAAGTAGCAATTTTGAAAATAATATACGGAGTGAATAAAATGTCTGCTATAAAAAGAATAAAAGCAGATTTAGTCCTATTTGGACGTGGCTACTTACGAAACGTGATCGGCCTATTTTTTGGATTGATTTTTCCAGTTATCCTAATACTAATCTTCGGAGCTATCTTCTCAGGCGGTTCATCGTCAGCATCAGTTGTATATGCACAGAATTTAGACACAGGCCCGTTTGTGGTCCCACAAATGGATATAGCAACCCAGTTTCTGGATGCCCTTAATTCTACGGGTACAATAAATATTCAATCGTTAGATATTTCTGAGAACATCACTCGATACTTAATGGATCATTCCTCTTCAGATGGAATAATTATTCCTGCAAATTTCTCAGCTAACTATCTACAAGGTCAACAGCTGAACGTAACATTATTTGGCAATCCAGCTTCAAGCACAAGCGGCATAGTTAACGGTATAGTAAACGGCGTAATAACCCACTTCAACTTAGCATACTATAATCCGAATGCATCATCAATTATCAGGATTACACCAGCCACTATAAGCATTCAACAAACTCAATATCTTGACTTCTTAATTCCAGGTCTAATCGGATTCTCAATACTAGTTAATCCAATGTTTTCATTAGTCGAGATTTCTTCGCAGTATAAGAAAAACAAGCTCTTCAAACAACTATCCTTGACCCCGATTTCTAAAATGGAATGGCTAACGTCTAAAGTACTCTTCTACATACTACTTTCAACACTTAGCTTCTTACTCATGTACACCGTTGGTACTCTTGCGTTTGATGTTCACATAACACTTACACCATGGCTCATACCGTTCTTAATTTTAGGTCCAATGATGTTTGCTTCATTAGGCATGCTAGTTGGAACCTTAGCGAAGAATCCTGAAACTGCAGGTGTAATAGGTAATGTTGTAACTTTCCCCATGATGTTCCTATCAGGCACCTTCTTCCCTCTAACCATGATGCCAGATTACCTGCAAAGCGTTGCGCGTGTTCTACCATTGTACTATATAATTGAAGGCCTGAATAATGTCATGGTCTACGGAAACATATCAGGAGCACTCATAGACATCGCAATTGTAGCAGTAATTACAATGATAATCTTCATAGCAGCAGCAAAATTGTTCAAATGGAGAGAAGATTGATAGGCAAAACAAATTGCGGCCTTAATTTTTTTAAGGCATACAAATTTTATTTTTTACAGTATTTTAGTTTGGTAGGTTTGGTTTGGGTGGTTTATTTTTTGTCCAGCAGGATTTGCAGTAAACTGGTCGATTCTCAACTGGTTTAAATGGAACTTTACATTCTTTTCCGCAATTAGCACAAATAGCATCGTATTTTATTTTCTTGATATGTTTTTTGTTTGGATTGAACATGCGGTATCTAGATAAGCGAGGCCAACCAGTTTTGGCATATTTGATCATGTTTGGATTTTCTTTTAGCCAGCGCATCATGTGGAAAAAATTTTTTGCGCGTTGTTCGTCTCTTTCTGGAAGTGGTTCGTATCCGAGGTTTCTTATTTCATCGAGATATGCTATTTCGACTAGTCTTTGGGGTTCGCCGATTACTTTGATTCTGCGAATACGTTTTTCACCGTAGGCTTTTTGCAGTTCGTCTGCTGCTGTATCGAAAATGTATCCTTGGCAGAGGTGAATTTCTTCATCGGGTTTTGGTTGTAATCGTTCAAGTAGTTGATTTACAATTTTTGAGGTTTGGGTCAGGTATTCTTTTTTGCGGAAAAGGTTAGGTTGGAAGTATTTCACATCTATTATATCATATTTGAATTCTTGAGTATTGTCCCGGTAGGCGCCTATGACTATGCCAAAAAGCAAATCACCGCTACCAGCATCATCCACTGTAATAGTCAATTGCGGATGCATCCTTTTCTTCATGAAAGCTTGAATGTTATATAAAAACTGTCCGCCGATTCTGGAATATTTTAAAGTAAAAAAATCAATATTTCGTTAAGTTTAATGCTTAAAAATTAAGCACTGTTTGAATCTAATTTTTAATTCTGCGTCATTATAATGCAAGTTTATAGTTTTACGCAAAACATATCTATTAAAACATCGCATATAATACATGAGTATCGCAGGTATTTTGAAAGAGGGTTGCTTGGCAGTTCATCGGTGTTCAAAGGTAAGTATTAAGTTCAAGGAGAATCGACCGAAACGAACACGGGAATGCGATGGCGTTCTCTTTCGGGGTGGCTAAAAGACCGTCTTGATAAGTGGCGACTATTGTTCTTGGTTTTTTTGATTATTTACGCAGTTCTTTTAGCTGTTAATTTAGAAGCGATGACTATTCAGTGGGATGAAGCAAACCACCTCAACGGCGGACTACTTTTACTCAATGGCCTTACCCAGCAGTATATGGACTCAGCGATGTTTTACCCACCCCTAAATGATTTGATAACAACAGGTTATTTTAGCGTCGGTGGAGTAAGCGTCTTTAATGCGAGATTGGTATCATTTACCTTCGCCATCCTTTCGGTTTGGATCGTATTTGAATTCACAAATTCTATGTATGGCAAAAAAACCGCTTTTATATCGAGTGTTTTCCTTGGGACAATGCCAGGAGTTATTTGGCTTGCTCGAGTTGCTCTTATAGAAACCATGTTGATGTTCTTTTTTTCAATATGTATGTTCCTTTTTTTCAAATGGCTGCATACACCCAAAATTTGGCTATTAGTGTTATGCGGAATCGGATTGGGACTGGGGTTTCTCGCTAAATATCAAATAATAATTGTTTTAATTGTTATGGCAACGAGCATTTTTGTTCTATGTAAAGGATATTTGAAAGCACATTTCTCTAAATTGACAATAATAATTCTCACAGCCATAGTTATTGTGTTGCCTTGGATTATAATTTCTTACCAAATTTATTCTTCAGGCATGCTTAATCAATGGTTGTATGCGTTGAGTGTAGGTAATCCGGATAAGCTTGTTTATAGTGAGCGTTTTCCGAGCCCGATTTTCTATTTCTTAGAAATGGTTTGGCCGTATGGAATGGTTCATCCGATTTCAATTTTCATGTATGTCATTGGACTATGCGGATTGGGATTTTTGGCGTGGAGAAGAAAGCCCGAAGATAAGTTTTTATTGATTTGGTTCGGAGCGGTTTACATTTTCTTTACCTTAATAGGGAATAAGCAATGGAGATATGTAGTGCCGCTTTTTCCAGTGCTGGCTATGTCATCGGCAAGCTTAATTGTTTCAGTTTACAGTAGAATTGAGAAAAACTGGAAAGCTATCCAAACAAGTCCAATCATGCGACGTTTTGGTA
Source organism: uncultured Candidatus Bathyarchaeia archaeon (assembly GCA_964636425.1). Classification (GTDB taxonomy): domain Archaea; phylum Thermoproteota; class Bathyarchaeia; order Bathyarchaeales; family Bathycorpusculaceae; genus JADGNF01. The sequence goes on along the minus strand of CAZWRU010000039.1, from coordinate 8,011 downwards.
AAGTTGAAGCTGGATTTCTAATCGCCATTGTGGGATTTTCAGTTGCGTATAGTTGTGCTGATGCTTATGCCTGGGTGTCAAAAGACTATGCTCTAGGTTTACCCATTGAGGAAGCTACAAAGTATGCAGTACCGAAGCTAAACGCGGAAGATTCACTGCTAATTTTATGCCCATTGAACATCTTTTGCACGGATATTTTAAGATTCTATGTTCAGGCTTATGGATCAAAAGATTATCAGATAGAACAATATCCTCAATACCCTGTTGATACCTTTATCCCCAATTTTGATGTAGCTGAACTGATTGAAATATGTGATCAAGCTAATGTGAAGTATCTATTGCTATTTGAATACGGAGGAATTTACCCGTATTTTAATTCAGACTTAACAATGCAACAAGTATATGAATTGCTGATAGAATCAGAAAAGTTCAGTTTTCAGACAGGGTATGGTAAGTATCCTTGCAGAATCTTCATATTATCTTTTACATAAATACTGCAGACAAAGTCTAAAGCAACAAATACAGTTGGGGCAGATTTGAAGGTACTCTTAATAACAGGATTACTTGCAGAGGATACTGTAAAACGTCATGCAAAAGAAAGCAATGTAGAAACCGAAGTTTTAACACTAAACATTGCTGTTGCCGCATTTCTAACGCCTGAAAAAATTGTCAAAGCCTTTGAGGACTATAAACCTGATAAGGTGGATTGCATTCTTATTCCAGGATTAATCCGTGGAGACGCCCAATTTATTTCGGACACTTTAGGTATTCCAGCTTTTAAGGGTCCAAGATATGCTGCGGATTTACCTACAGTTTTAGACATGATAAATGAAGTTGAGCTTTCAACAGTAATACCCGCTTGTGAACTACTAAAAGAGAAACTTGTACAGAAGGCACTAGAAGAATTAGAGAAGATTGAAGCTAACAGAGACTATTTACTAAAGAACTCTGGCAACATACTAATCAAGGACTTGGCAGTAGGGAAGAATTTTCCTATGCGAATAGTTTCCGAGATTGTTGATGCCCCCTTAATGCCCAAAGAGGAAATTCAAAGACTAGCAAAGTTGTATGTAGATTCAGGAGCAGATATTGTAGATGTAGGAATGATCGCTGGGGAATCTCGCCCTGGAGATGCAAAGATGGCTGTCGAAGCAATTAAGGAGGTAGTCGATGTGCCAGTTAGCATAGATACGCTTGATTCTGCCGAGATTATTGCCGCTGTTTCTGCTGGAGCGAATGTCGTATTAAGCGGGGATAAAGGAAACCTGCAAGAAATAGCCCCGTTTGTACGTGATTGTACAGTGATTATTCTCCCAACTAACCAGCGTATGGGGTATTTCCCAACCGACATTTGTGAAAGAGTAACTGTTTTAGAAGAAAACATTACATTAGCGAGAAAATTAGGGATAAAAAAAGTGGTGGGTGATTTGGTTCTTGAGCCAACAAATGTCTTGGAATCATTTGTAGCGTTTAGGGAATACGCAAAACGTAATCCTGATGTTCCGTTGCTTGCGGGTGTTTCTAACGTAACGGAGTTAATGGATGCTGACTCCGTGGGAGTTAATGCTTTGCTTGCACGATTATGTTCTGAGGTTGGAGTGAATCTTTTACTTACGACTGAAAAAACCCCGAAAGCTAAGGGAAGTGTAAAAGAAATGGCGACTGCAGCCAAGATGATGTTTCTATCAAAGAAGAGAGGCTCCGCCCCTGAAGATTTGGGGTTAGATCTTCTTCTGCTTAAAGATAAGCAGCATCAGGAACCCTACAACAGAAACATAGAAAAAGATGCACAAGTAGTGATTGCTTCTGAGAATTCGTTGCAGTATAAGTTAGATCAAGGCGGCAATTTCAGAATTGAAGTAGATCAAATTAACAAAGACATCGTAGCAGTTCATTTTGTTGCTCTGAACGATTGCAAACCAGACATTGTCGTCAAAGGAAAAACCTCTGAAGTTTTGTATGCAAAAATCGTAGATTTAGGGTTAGTTACATTACTTGATCATGCATCATACTTAGGAAGCGAATTAATGAAAGCGGAAATTGCGTTAAAAACAGGAAAAGCATACATTCAAGATAAGCCTTTATTTGTAAAATAGAATAATTAACTTTCTAATTTTCATCTATTTTCCTTTGAGAAAGTCAGGTTCTTTGAGTTCTTCAAAGATTTTAAAAATAAAAAAGTGAGATGCCTTTTGTAGGCATTAGCTTCTTCTTCGTCTTAGAACCAGCACCAGAACAATTAATGCTGCAATCACTGCTATTGCTGCAATGGCGATGTAAAGGGTTGTTGATGATGGAGTGGAATCTGTTCCGGAAGGTGTTGTCTGAGATGGAGATTGGCTTGGATTAGCAGTGGCTGTGGGCGAGGTTGAAATCGTCGGAGTTGGTGTAGGTTCAGCAGTTGACCCATCAGAGAGAACATGTAGGGTATAGCTTGTTATTTGACTGGCCATTTGTGATGTCGGGTCTGAGGGTTTGAATGAAAATTGAGTATAGTTATTTGGTGGTAAGTAATGAGTCAGGTAGTTGCTAAATCCTACTGCTACGACGGATCCAGAGGAATTATAGAATGCACCTACAACCCAAATATTTTCTGGATATTCATTTCCTCTATTTAAGACTATACCGGTTACGGTATAGTTGCCTGATGCGTCTACGTGACCTTCATGAGCAATAACATGCAGATCATTGGCTTTTTGCGTATTGTTTGAATTAACATAGAGACTGAATTCAACGCGGTCTATGCCAGCACCTATCCAGCTAAGGTTACCGCTTACGCTTGTGGCTTCTGTGAAGTACATAAAGAATGGTGCTGTGTCGTTAGGCAAAATTTGAGTTGCATAGATAAGTGAATAAGCATTACTTGCTTGAGCCACTTGATCTTTGGTATATACTAATCCAGTTAATGTCGCGCTTTGAACCGTATCTGTTCCAGTATTTTGAACCTCGCCTACTACAACAAAGTATCCGTAGAGAGGGCTGGTGTACCAACTGTAGCTTCTAACTTCTAGGCTACCAGTCTGACTGTATACTGATGGTGAGAAAGCAACAAATAACGAAGCTGCTAACATGAAAACTATGAGTGACGTGAATATTTTTTTCATTCTTTATCCCCACTATTATCCTTTCTAAAGTACTCTGCAATTAGTAAGTTAGAGGTATTAAATACTTTTTCAAAATTTAACCCAAATCAAATTTACAGAACAAAGTTCATGAAATATAAGTTTTAGAACCGAAAAATTATGGGTTATGGGACAGCAGTAGGTTTCGTTTGCCTTAGAGCACGCCATTGGTTAAAGTTACCAGAGTACATTCCCCAGCTTATCATTTTTGGCGATAACGCCCTAATTGCCGCTGGGCAGATGAGGATTTCGATAGTAAAGTTTAGTGCAAATACTGGTATCAAGAATGCCTGTGCTACTTCCGGTGTGAATACGCCCACAATCGCGGTTAGTTGCCAAAGGATACATACTGTTCCAGCAAACAGGGTCGCTGCGTATACAGCGAATAGAAGTAGAGTCCATTTTAATTTTCCCTCGGCGACTCTTCTGGGTATTAGAATCCAGTTTAACGCGTATATCACTAATACTGTAGTTGCTTCTATCCAGGCAAACGCGCCTAATCCTTCCACTAAAAATCCGCCTATTACAGCACCAATCATGCTACCAACTAGTCCGCTCCATCCGAACCAGATGGGAAAAATACCCAGTAAAATAATTGGAAGGTATAGGAAGGTAAAGTTAGGTACCGCTACTAGTCCTGACAGGTAAAAGAATAGCGCGAATAGAGTTGCCGTTATAGCCATTATCGAGACTTGTTTTGCATTTAAGAGCGATGGCATATTTTGACGACCTTTAAAGGGAAATTATTTTGAGTTGATGAGACGTTCGTAGTTAGTTTCGAGTTCTTTGAGCATAATTTCTTTGGTTACTGCACCATGCGTTTTTGCTATAGCCGCTATGGTTGTTCCCCCGATACCTACACCTTCTTTTACTACTCCAGCTTCATAGGCATGTAGTCCGGTTAATCGGGAATTGCTAAAGTTTAGATCGGCTGCAAGGATTGGGACATCTGCAATTTGATTAATTATACCTTTAAGGTCTGAGCTTTTGTCTTCAATTATCCATCGAGTAGTTCCTATGGCTACGTTAGATAAAATTTTGGGATTTAGCACATTAACTGTGGCTAATACAGCACTCATTTGAGTTCCACCAGCCATCATCACTGGAACCTTTTCTGCGGCCCCTAAGATTAAACCTGCGAACGCAGGCATCATGGGATCACCTACACATGAAATTGCCTTTATGGGGTCATCGGCTAAGTCACCAATTTTAAGTCCTAAAGCATTTAGGCCAGTTTCGACGGTTTTTATTTTTAGTTCGTGAGGATTTCCAGGTAAGGTGCTGCTGACTTTTCCTTTTGCATCTATACCCATAGCCAGAAGTACCCCCAAAGCAGTTGTAGTACCTCCAGGTATACTTTCGCCTATAATGAGATAATCAGCGGTTTGAGCCAAGATTTGACCGGCTATTTTTGCTCGTTCTAGGACTTCTTGAGCATGTTCTACGGCTTTTCCTGTTCGGATATCTCTGCCCGGTGTTGCACCTAATTCTATGAATGGAACATGCGGTAATATGCTCATGCCCGCGTTTACTCCTATGGCAGGTATGTTTGCTAATTTTAGTGCGCATAAAGTAACTAGCGCGGGAGTTGGGATACCGTCTGGAGTTATGGGCACTCCGTTTATGCACTTGCATTTTCCTAAGAGAAGAAGTTCGATATCCGCCGGTGGGGTATAGTCAGTTATTTCTGGATTTGCGCCGGCAGCTGAAATTCCATGAATCTTGGCCGTTTCAGTTGTACCTAATGTGCAAACGAAAAGTGGCTTTTTTCCCGTAATTTTTTCCATAAAAGCCTTGCCTTTACTTTCATTATGAGTAAACGATATGTCACGCATTTTCTCAGTTTCCAAAGAGGTTATGTTTCAAATGGAGAAGGGGATAGGATAAAAGCCTTTTTGAGCGTATTACAATTGTAGTGTGCCTAAATTTCACATAAACAAGTTTTTACTATTAACTAAATAGCGAAAAAGACCAATAATGATTTACTTTAAATTAATTAAAAGCATATGAAAACTAAAAAAACAGCGTCGACTATTTTTTGGGGCTCTGCTTTTGTAAGTTCACCGCTAAGAATTCTGTACTCACCGCGATTATAAGTCTGAAGGTATTCCAAATTTTTTTGGGACTTAAGTTTTGTGAGAACGCAAATCGGAGTTTCTCAGTTAAGTTTGAATTATATGGGTCGCTTAGCCATCTTAGGTCTGCGTTGAGATGAATAGTTGAGTCGGGTTGTTTTCCTTGCGTTACTTGAATATAGTCCACTGTAGTCTTACTGGTTTTAAACACGAAGCTTATTATCGTATCGTCAAAATTTAGAGTACATTGAATTTTTTGGTGACCGAGGATTCGTAAGAATCTGCGTAATTCAAGTACTTCATGAACACCCACTTTTCTCGTATATCTTTCCACTCGCGAGTCAACATAAGCGTCAAGAAAGGTCTTTATGTGCTGTCCAAAGTTATCCTTCTGTAATTCAGTTCCGTTGTTTGCAAGAAAACCTACATTTAAGGTACGTTCTCGAGCAAAATCTACAATATTTTTCTTAGTCAAGGTTCTTTTTTGGGAGACTAATTCTTGATCTATGAAGGTGTCCAGATTCCAAAACTTTGCCATACAGTAGGTAGCCATTTCTTCGACGACTTCTTTGGATAAGTGTTTTGTTTTGTAGACAGAGTGCATCTCGTCAAAGTTGTCCCAATTTGTCTCAAAAATTAGACCTTGCTGCTCCGTTTCTTTGTAGAATTCGGTTCCTGGGAAGGGAGTTGCGATACCAAAGGCTGCCGCAGTCAAACCGATTTCTCTTGCATAAGTTGGAAAGGCTTTTATTTCTTCAGTAGTTTGGTCTGGAAGACCTATGACAAAGGTACCGCCTGGTCTTCCGCCATGTTTACGTATATTATTTACTGCCTCTGAATGAACTTGACTGGTGATTCCTTTTTTGGTTGATTTTAAATCTTTTAAGTGTGGACTTTCAATGCCCATTTCGAATTTGGTTATACCTGCTTGACACATTTTCTTTACAATTTCTGAATGCTTAGCTATTGCATCTGCTCGAACTAGGGCAGAAAATTCTATGTCTAAATCTTTTTCGATGAGTAGATCGCATAAACGCGCCACTCCTTTGGGATTGCTCATTAAGTTAGGATCAGTGAACATGATACTTAACGATCGGTTTTGGTGGTAGTCTACAATCTTTAAAATTTCTTTCATTACATTTTCAGGTGAGCGACAACTTAAGCAGCTGTTGCTCATGCTTGGTTCGCAGCAGAAACTACACATTCCATTGCATCCCCTAGACATAGTTATTACATCGTTGTCTGTGCGGTTTTGGCTTTTGTAGGAGTATTGTCGTAGGTGACGTGCTGGGAAGGGGAGAATATCTAGGTTTTTAATTCGTGGTCTTTCTTGATTATGGATTACTTTGTTATTGTTTTTGTAGGAAGCACCTAAAACGTTTTCAGGAGCTCCTTTTTCTACCAGTTCTCGCAAGGTCAATTCGCCTTCACCTCGAATCACAATATCAATTTGTGGGTGAGAAAGCATCAAATCAGGAACACTGGTAGGGTGATAACCGCCTACAACTATTGTCGAGCCACTCTTCTTGGCGATTTTTGCTAGCTGTAAACTTTCATTGTGTTCAGTCGCCGATAAAGAGAAACCTACTAGGTCAGGTTGATAGAGATCTAATATGGTTTGGAATTTTCTACGGTCCATTTCCAAATCTACGATGCTAATTTGGTCAACCGCGTCCTCTATGTAAGCAGCAAGATATTCTAAGCCTATCGGTACTAAATCAAAAGCAAAACTCAGACCTTTGCGTCCGGAAGGCTTCACTAGCAGGACTTTCTTAAACGGCATTCAAGACACCAATATTATACAAAAGCAACAAAGCGAACCAATAAAAACTAATCTAGACCAAAACGACGTAATTATGATACTTTCGAAGAGCTGTTTTTACTTTGCCATAAATTTCATGATTTTTTCTTGAGAAAGTTGCATAGTGACAATTATTTTTTGAGAGGGAAAAATCGTTTTGCTATTTATGGCGGGTTTGTTATTTCTTTAAGATTATATTTGAGGCAATTTTGTTGGTTAGGAATTTGCCTGTTGCTTGTTGTTTCCAATCTAGAGTAGGCATTTTAGGAAAATCACTGCACTTGTAGAAACGTAGTGTTCGAGTGGGTTCTATACGACAACGTTTTCGCGCGTTTTTATGCTTAATTTTCGGAGCCAGTTGAAAGAAAGGACATCTAGAACAAAGTGTGCTCAAGTTCGTTCCTCCACAGCTTTCAAGTCGGTTTGATAGACTTGTTGACTATTGTTCTATATAGAGTAGTTGGTAAGCGTATTACTTTTGGTTCATTAATATAAGATAAAGTATGAATGTAGAGTCTATCAGTTATTAGCATTTTGAATTTTAGAAGAAACCAAGTTTTTGCCTCACTAACTATAGATGTTTTTGCGATTAGATTTGAATAAAATGCAAATTTTAAACTAAATTTAATTCATAAGAATTAAAATTAAATTTTAGAAATTATATTTATTGAGGCGGCTATGAATTTTGTTTCTAATAAAAATGGAATGTAGGTCAATGTGGTTAATTTTGGTTTCATCCTAAATCATGCTTACTCTTAGCTTGTAGGTTAATTCTCTAAGTTTTTGCAGTAACTTTGCCAAAATAAGTAAAAATAAAATAATATAATTGATGCTTTTTTGCTAATACTACAATAAATCTAAGATAAGAGGATAAAAAAAGTAGGTTCTGAACTATTTTTATGTAAAAAACTTATATAACATGATTAACTCTATAAACAAAAATTCGTTGAGAGAAAGGTATATTGATTTTTGAGAATAAGAACTTAGAAGGCGCCATTTTCGATATGGATGGC
>CAZWRU010000038.1:0-16718 GCA_964636425.1 uncultured Candidatus Bathyarchaeia archaeon | reverse complement strand
GCTGGCGAAATCTATCGACTGCAATGGACAGATATAGACTTTGAAGGCAGAACAATAAGTATAATAGCTGAAAAAGGAAGCAACCCAAGAATCTTTAGACTATCAAACAAGCTCTTCGGCATGCTAAGCTCAAGCCCAAAAGACGCTCAAAACATATTCAATCGCTATCTAAATTTAAACAACCTAAGAAGAACCTTTGAAAGACAAAGAAACAGAACTGCTAAAAAACTTGGGAATCCACGACTGCAAAAGATAACTTTCCACACTCTAAGACATTGGAAAGGCTCAATGGAATACCACAATACCAAAGATATCCTTCATGTTATGCAAGTGCTTGGTCACAAGAATATCAAAAATACGCTACTCTATACGCAACTGCTACAAGTAGAAAAAGATGACCAATTCATATGTAAAGTAGCAAAAACACCCAAGGAAATCCAAGAATTAATTGAGCAAGGCTTTGAGTTTGTCTGTTCCTCGGACGATTTAAAGTTCTTTAAAAAGAGAAAGTAAACCTGTCGCAGGTTTATGAAAAATTAATGGATTGGTGCCGAGGGCAGGGTTTGAACATGCGACAACTCGGTCTTCAGCCGAGCGCTCTCCCAGGCTGAGCTACCTCGGCACACAGCTTTGGGAGTTACCAAATCAAAAGTGAAGTATTGAGCTTTAAAGTTTTCTGAATGCTTGGAGGTAAAAATATAGACTGATGCTGGTTGTGTTTATGTACCTATAAAGTGGGTTAGGTAGTAGCCTATTAAGCCAGCTGCGGCAAAGCAGAGGAAGCACAAGAATCGTTCGTGACTTGGTGAGAGTTCGATTTGAAGGGAATTTTTTATTCTTCGCATGTTTAGACCTGTTTAGTATTTGTTTTTGTAGGGGAAAGGTTTTATGAAGGGAAAATACGTAGTTTTGATTCAGATGCTATTCTGGGCCGGTAGTCTAGCGGCTAGGACGTCGCCCTCACGCGGCGAAGATCACTGGTTCAAATCCGGTCCGGCCCACCATAATCAAATTGTCATCTTTGTTGTTAGCTCTATTATTTTTTCCCATTGTTCGAATACCAGGGGAAAATTTGTTCCTTGGGGATTGATGAAAACTTGCAGGTTTGATAACTCAGAATCTTTGTGGCATATATTTTGAATCAGGGGATGGGCCGCCATAATTTTTGAGTATATTATCAGAACACTAGGTTTTTCTAAGAATTTTAAAATTGCATTTTTATTATTGAAATATTTTTCCTGATTGGGATTAAGTGGTTTTTTTACTGGATTTGTCATTATTTTTCCGATGGCGTAGATTCCAGAATTTTGTCCGGCGCTCCAAATAGCGACGAGGTCATCTTTTTTGATCCGTTTTGGATACTGACTTATTAGCCATTGTTCAGGTTCGTTTGTTTCTTTGATTCGGTCCGTCCATCGATAAATTGATGGATTAAATTGAAAGAGCCAGTATTTTGTTGGAGGATGCAATTGAAGCAGAGTACCGCATTTTGGGCAAAATTTATCAATTAAATAATTCTCAGGGGAAACGATTAGTTTGCATATTCGGCATTCATACATTAATTTTTCCAATACCATACCTGCCAGAAAGGTATGAATTAAAACATGTTGAGTAAACCAAAATTTAAACTTACAAGTATCCTAAAGAACATATTCTTATAATTTATCAGGGGTCTGTCGTCATGCTTTCTTCATCTTCACCATCAGACTGGGACGGCGACATCATCCCCCATACAAACAGCAACATCCCAGTCTTTTAACGTTGTGAACGTAATGCTGTGGATGCAAACATAACTTTGACAAATACTCTATGGTCATAAAGGCAGCAAAAAATTATAAAGATTTATTGTCACTATAAACTTAAAAGAACTATACAATTCCGCAAAAAGATAACAAATCATTTAGTGGATGAATTAACATGGAATCATTTCATGAACACATAGGCGAATATAGAAATCAGATAAAGAAAGGCGATGTTAAAAAGGCATACCAAGGATTAATGAAGTATTTTGAAGAGTTAAGATTATACTTAAAAAACAAGTATCCTGATTATTTCTTGTCTGGCAGTATTAATTATGGCCACATGGATTATACTTATTTCTACTTCTTTCCAAAATCATTAAAACAAAAAAAATTGAAAGTTGTGATACTATTTAGTCATGACACATTTAAAATCGAAGCCTGGCTTTCAGGGTATAATAAAAACGTCCAATCAAAATATTGGAAATTATTCACCGAAAAGGGCTGGAACAAGTACCATATTGCCTCAACTACAAAAAACGTCGACTATATCTCAGATTGTATTTTGGCCGACAATCCAGATTTTAGTGATTTAAGTGCACTAACAAGCCAAATAGAGAAAGGGGCAATAAAATTTATCAAAGAAATTGAAAACTTCTTATCCAAACAAAAAATCTAACTTGGACCCAATAGTCTAAGTGGACATTATTCTTTGGAGTTCGGCTATTATGGTATCAGATGGAATCGCAAAACCGATCCCCTGTGACTCCTCCACTATTGCAGTAGCTATCCCAATAACTTGACCATAGTAATTCATCAGGGGACCTCCAGAATTTCCAGGATTTAAGGGAGCGGTGGTTTGAATTATATTAGTCATATCTATGCCTGCACTGGTTGTTAAGGTCCGATTTAATGCACTTATTATCCCATTACTCATTGACCCTTCTAGACCATATGGTGTTCCGACAACTATTACGGGTTCACCAACTTTTAGTGTTGAGGAGCTTATTATTTCAAGTGAGGGATAACTAGATATTGCGGTGGTTGGGGTTAATACTGCAAAATCGGAATTTGGGTTTGTTCCCAGTATGGTGGTGGAATAAACTTTTCCGTCAGTGAATGTGACTGTTATGTTTTGGGCACCTGAAACTACGTGATTATTGGTAAGAATAACTAAGCGATCAGAATAACTATAGAGAAAACCTGAACCCTGAACTTTTGAATAATAAACGCGACCAAAAAAGTCCGTTTGCCTTACAATTCCTTGGACCACAACTACAGAAGTTTTAACTTTATCAAATAGCTGACTCAGAGAAAAATCATCTCCCATTACGTAAGTTACATTTTGATAAGTTACCTTTGGAGTATCTACTTCTTGTTTGAAACTGTTAATTTGCTGCAGAATTGAGGACAGCTGATTTTTTAAATTATTAATCTCAGATTGGAAAGTATTTGAAGCCTGATTTGAGAGAGAAATATCTGTTTCTAAACCATTAATTTGGTTTTGCACATCTAAAAACTGATCTCTTAGCTGATCAATTAAACCAGTTAAGTTTTGGTAATAATTAAATGGAGTTGGCGTAGGTGCTACCTGCAGACGACTAACATTTTCTTGCAGTGCTTGCATCTCAAGCTCAAGGATAGCAAGCTGATTTTGCATATTCTCTGTTTTTTGAGAGGCAAAAGAATGCGCCAAGTAACCAATTAATCCGCCGCCAAAAAGACTAATCACTAGTAAAACTACTAAGAAGAAAGCGGAGAAATGGAACCGATCAGATACTTGATTCCTTGACATCTTCATCGCTCCCCTATAACGATAACTAAGATGCAAGTCAAAGATGCCAATACAGAAGCACCCAACTTGCTTTGGTTAAAATTCTAGAAAACAATTATTTAATTATTTTCCAGAATTACTCGGAAATTATAAAAAAAGAAAAAGGCGGATATAGGAAAAAAATTATTCGCAGCCTGAAAGATACCATTTTTTTATTCAAAAAAGAAGACCAGATCTATCAAGAACACGATTCAAAGACAAATCCCGCAAATGTTTCTTCATCGAGATCATTTTAGAGACTCTCAAAACAAACATTAAAGCAAATAAAGCAATTAGCATTTGAATTTTAGCAATCCACCACATCAAAATAGATTACTACTTGGATAATAGAAACCTCGACTGATTGCAACTAAAAATTATTTTAAGCTGAAAAGAAGTATCATATACTATGCGGCTCGTAGTCATAATAATCGGAGAGGTACTCTTGCTTTTTGCTTCAGTACTAATTTTCAGAAGCGCTTGGACATTAATGGATGAATATTTAGGCAAATCAGGTTTGGAATTGTTGCTAGTAGCTGGCACGATTTTAACCATAATCGGGTTAATAATAGTTAATTATGAAGTAAAATGTGAAATACAAAAAAAGAAGTAATAAAAAATAAGTTGTGGAGCCATGATCAGGATGGCCGATTGGAAAAAGACAAGATCATTTTTCTTTAAAAATAGATTTATTGGAACTGAAGTTCATAGACTCAGTCTATTGTAAGGTTTTTTCTTTTATTTGTAACCATAAATCAAATACCCACTCGTTTGGCGGCTTTGTTTCATCCCAGTTAAGAAGTTCTTCAAAGCCGCTGTTAACCCAACCGTTTTCGGTTTTAATTACTCCTATTTCCTGATAGTTATTTTCTTTAACCCATTTCATTAGGCTGATCCAGGATGCTTGCATATCAAACAGGTTCTTGAATCGTAAAACCGCGAATAATCCGCCTGGAAAATTCTTCATTTTAATTTCTTCTTCATCTTTGAAAGGTTCGTTGAGGGTAAGATAATATTCGTAGCCGTGGGGTTCAGGTTTTTCTGTTGGATAAGTATTTCTACCCATTAAGTGAATCTCGTGATTATTCACAATATTTTTGGTTTTAGCCCACACTATGATTTTTGTTAACGCTTCTTCTTCAGGGCTAGCTCCAGAAGCGCGAATGTAAGCTGCTTGCGAGGAAACAAGTCGTTCTATTCGGACATTGGATTGATACAAGAAGTCCACTTCAAAGTCAATATGTTTTAAAGTGATTTTATATTTTTTGTAAAAACCCTATTTATTATTGAATACAACATGAGAATTTGGATTATTTTTAAGGATTAGAGTTAGTTTTTTATTTTTTGGTGCTACTGCGCGAAAACATAACTTGTTTCGATGATGTTATTGTCTTGCCAAGTGCCTTTCCAGATAATTCGGTAGGGGATTCCTATAAAGGGGGTTGAATAGTCCGCTACGATATTATAAACTGGGTTTAGAACAACTGGATAACTGATTGTGATATTCCAACCTTGGCTTTGGTACATGTATGTTTCTGCGCCTACTAGATTTTGCGGGGTCACTCTTCCGCCTGTCCAATTGAGTTCGGTTATAAACTGGGCAGTTTCGGGGTGGTTAAATTTTATGAAATCCATCGCTTCATCGCGTATTTTTTCTTGTATTGTTAATTCGATAGAGCTGGGTGTTGGGGATAAAGTTGGAGTGATTGAACTAGTTGGAGTTGGGGATGTTGAAGGAGTCAAAGTTGGTGTTGTTGATGGTGTGAATGTTGGTGTTGATACTGAGGGAGAAGGAGGCGCAGAGGTTATAGTTTGAATGGGGGAAGAAGAAGGAGACGAGGGATTTATGGATGGAGTCGGAGTAGAATCGGGTGAAGGGGAAAATGTTGTGCTAATCATGTAATATGCAAACCCGATACAAATAATGACAAGAAGAATAACTATAATTGTCATCATTCTGGTTATACCCGTCTTTGAAACAAAGAAATCCAAATTTGGGGTCGCCTCACTACAATTGGCCTTAACATATTCTATATTATTAGTAATGAAATTAGCCTTTTATTTTTTTAGTCATACCCTTTTAATATTCTTTTCAAAGAAAAACTTTTGTTGAAAAGTTACACTGTTGTTTTTTTCTTTTTTATGCCCAAATTGAAGAAAAAAAGGCTGATCCTAAAACGATGACTTAGCTAATTTGCCGATAGCGCTTCCGATTATAATCCCAAATGTATTGCTACCCTGCAGGAGCACTATTTGGTTATTTTTAAATTTTGTAGTATTGGAGTGTAATCTTTTTGTTGATTTGATGCTTGTAGGTATGATAAGTTTTTGGTGAGTTCTTCAACTGAGGCTACTCCCATGACGGCTATGCATACAGCAGGTTGATTCAGAGCATAGCTTAACAACTTTGTTGAAGTTGTCTCTTTTGGCACCTTTACGGTTAGCTTTTTCCACCCCGTTTTATATTCTGGAATTATAACCTTCCTGCCAACCTTGAGTAATTCTCCTCCGGCAAAAGCTTTCATAGCGATAACAGCTACCCCGAGGTTACTACATATATGGAGAGCTTCGTTTCTTTCGGCGTAAGTATCGTTTGCAATATTGATTTGGTGCATTACGCAATCGATTATTCCAGATTCAGCGGCTAATTTTACTACTTCTGGATCATGTGTACTAACAGATAGGGCTTTTGCAAGATTTTCCTGTTTTAGTTTTTGCGCCAAAGATATGATTCCTTTTCGTTTAAGCTCCTGCCAGACTTCTATTGTGGGTACATAGTGAATTGTGAGCACAGGGGCGAAGTCTAGGTTTAATTGTTCAAGCTGCAGCCTCAGATGCTTTTCACATTCAGAAGGATTTCGACTTCTCTTATAATTACCATTACTGACACAGGAACCCAAATGAAAAGCTAAAACAGCCTCTGTTTTCTGTTTAGCTAAGGCTATACCTAAACCGTAGATGATGTTTGGTAAAGACCAAACTAGGTCAAAATAGTTTACACCTTCGCTTAAGGCCAAACTGTATATATGCGTGATTTCTTCAGTTGAAAGTTTTTTCAGGTACTCATTACCTACACCTAAAACGCTGACCTTGAAGCCAGTCCTTCCAAGAGTGTTATATTCCATAAATTACGATACTACTGTAAGAATTATTAACTTTCTATCCATGTGCTTTGAATCCTATTTTAAGTTCCAATAAAATCATAAAAATGCAGACCAACAAATTTTTTGAACCCATAAAATCCTTATTTTTCTAACAAGAACTGTTTTGTAATTTCTATTCATCAAACAGGGATATGTGTTAGACTTGTAAAGAGTAAACGTAACATTTTATAAACCGGAAAAGTTTATTTCATAAGGTTTTTGAAATGGCAACAGCACCGAGAATCGGACAAAAGGCTCCTGACTTTACCTTAACAGATACTGAATTGAAACCTCGAACCCTAAAAGAGTTTGAAGGCAGCAACGTAGTACTAGCTTTTTTCGTCAACGCTTTTACTAGAGTTTGCACAAAAGAGATGTGTGAATTTAGAGATTCGACAGCCAATTTAATAAAATTGAAAGCTCAAGTCTTGGGCATAAGTGTGAATGACCCGTTCTCAAATAGTGTTTTTGCTGAGAAGAACAAGCTGACCTTTCCAATCTTAAGCGACTACAATCGAGAGGTAATACGAGCTTATGATTTAGAAACAGCGGATTATGCAGGACTCAAAGGGTATACTGTTGCTAGACGTAGCATATTCTTGTTAGACAGTCAAGGAATAATTCGTTATATATGGACCGCCAAAGACTCAAACGATGAACCCAACTATAACGAGATCAAAGAGGCACTTGAGAAAATTTCGTAATATGGACTATTGCTATATTTTGCCATTTTTTTATTTTAAATTATATTCAATTAGAAGTTCTCAAGAAGACGCCATTTGGGACGAAGAATCAGGTATAAAGTCACAATCCCAGCCAGACCCGCAAAAGCATAGACCCCTACACCGACATATAAATTCACGATTAACGCTATTGCTGTACTTATGCAGAGCCCAAAGAAAGCCCACTTCTTCCACAAAAACAAAAAACACACACAAACAAGGTTAAATGCTCCAAGAAAACAGAAAACGTAAATCGTCCACAGATGAATTCCTGGAGGAAACAAAACACGCCCAACTGGAAACAGCAAGAGGACTAAATACATCAGCACGGTGAAGAGGTTTGCTGCCAAAATCAAGATTAACCAAGCAGTTAATACCGCGCCGCGTTCTTTCAGGAGCATATTTCATAATATGTAAATAAAAATAAGAATTTTTGTGCAGTATACTGCTAGTTAATCAGGCTGTAATAATTTGGTTTCTTTGGTCAAATCTATTAGGGCAGTTTGCGCGTGGCCTTTTGGCTTTACTTTTCGATAGATTTTTCTTATGATCCCCTGCTCATCGATTAGAAAGGTTGTTCTTTCAACGCCCATGAATTTTCTTCCATAGAGGCTTTTCTCTTTCCAAACGCCATATTGAGTTAGAACTTTAGTTTCAGGATCGCTAAGCAGAGTAAAAGGTAACTGATATTTTTCTTTAAATTTTTTGTGAGACCCAACGCTATCCTTACTAACCCCCAATATTTCCGCTCCTTCTTTGATAAATTCTTTTGCAAAATCCTTAAACTCAAGCGCTTGCGTGGTGCAGCCGGGAGTATCGTCCTTAGGATAAAAATAAAGTACAACTTTTTTTCCGCGATAATCTTTCAAAGAAACCAGTTTATCTTCATCAGTCTTTAAGGTAAAATCCGGAGCTTCATAACCTTCAACTAACATGTTCATTCAGTTTCCCCATTTGAACTTATAATTAATTCAAGATATACAGGTATTGCTTAACACCATCATCGATTGTAAAGACTGACATTTTTAGGATTTTCACGGTATTATAGTATTTTTAAAAAAAAATGATTAATTATAATTTTAGGAATACCGAATAAGTCGAGTGAAATTCTGGAATCAAAAAAGTCGAATTGGAATTTAACGCAGAAAATACACAGCTTTTTTTAATATTTAGATTGAACTTAGCTTTCTTGGAGTTCGAAAAACTTTAACTATATCTGATATAGGTTAAGATTAGTGGTTTCGTACAAATGCTGTTCCAAACCATAAAAGCCGAAATAATCTCTCATATCTCTTACATAATTAGTTCAAAAAATGAAGCGGTTGTCATAGATCCTAGAAGAGATGCCCAAGTGTATTTAGATACCGCAGAAAAATGGAACGCTAAAATAAAGTATATTTTTGAAACTCATAGAAACGAAGATTATGTTATAGGATCTCAGGAAATAGCCAAGCGCACTCAAGCAACAGTTTTCCATGGGCCCGGATTGGATTGGGGTTACGGAAAGACTCTTGAGGATAATCAGGAGTTTTTTGTCGGCTTGCTTAAAATAAAAGCTTTACACACACCAGGACACTCTCCAGAGAGCATGAGTTATGTAGTTTATGATTCTGAATCTGGAGAACAGGCGATTATTGTCTTTACCGGGGACACACTTTTTGTGGGTGATGTAGGAAGAACAGATTTTCTTGGTCCAAAAATGACTCCGATTATGGCTGAGAAAATGTATGAGAGCATAACCAATCGGCTTTTGCCTCTTGGCGAAGGCGTAATAATGTGTCCTGCACACGGAGCTGGCTCAGTTTGCGGTGGCAAAATAAGACAAAGAGAAATAAGCACATTAGGAATAGAGAGTAAAACAAATCCGATGCTGAAACTCACAAAAGAGGAATTCATTAAACGTAAAGTTGCTGAAAAACATCAAACTCCACCATATTTCAAGCAAATGGAGAAATACAATCTTAATGGACCACCAGTACTGGGAAATGTACCTAATCCAATCGCACTTAAACCACCAGAATTCGCCAAAATCGCAGAGGAAGCTTATGTTATCGACACAAGAAGCCCAGTTGCTTTTGGCGGAGCTCATATAATAAACTCGTATAGTCTAACGCCCAGCAGGCTTTCTAACGTGGGATGGATTGCAGACTATGAAAAACCGATTCTGCTTGTTGTCGAGAACCAGGAAGCCTTGAATTTTGCAGTTAGTAACCTATTCCGGCTGGGTTACGATAAAATCGTAGGCTATCTAGCTGGCGGAATGGAAGAATGGTATAAGCAAGCATTACCCTTAGGTCAAGTTGGATTGATAACTGTCCAGGAGCTTAGAAATAAAATTACCTCGGGAGAAAAAATAGAGATACTTGATGTTCGACGCGACAGTGAATGGAATGAAGGACACATTGAGAATTCAAGACACATCTACCTAGGACATGTAGAGAAAAAAACTGATGAACTCCCTCGAAATAAGCCGATAGTGGTTATTTGTAAAACAGGAAACCGCTCAAGTTTGGCTGTAAGTATACTACTAAGAGCAGGATTTGAGCAAGTTTACAATTGTCTAGGTGGAACCGATGCCTGGGCCAAATCGGGTTTTCCTTTGATTAAATAAGATTCGCAAAATAAACCTTTTAAAAAGGTTTAAATTTTTCCAAAAGCTAGCCTTTAACATGTTTCCTCTTGGAATAGAGCCATATTTAGTAGGCGGTATTTTAGTTGGAATCGGTGTAAGTATAATATACATCGCAACTGGATTACATGCGACCCAAAGCAGTTTCTTTACAACTACACTATCCTGGTTCTCAAAAAGAAAACACTTTCAGAAGGAAAGAAACCTACAAGAAAGAGATTGGAGACTTTTTTTGGCAATCGGCGTAGTAATAGGCGCTTTAATCCACACATTAACCCTTTCCCCTACAGGTTTTTGGATGACTTCTGTGCAGATTTGGAGATTAGCTTTAGGAGGACTCCTTGTGGGATTTGGAACTCGACTATCCGGAGGATGCACCTCTGGACATGGAATAAGCGGTCTCGCATCCTTATCTACCACTTCGCTAAGTGCGGTAGTTGTTTTCATTGGAGTCGCAATAGTCACGGCTAACCTGGTCAAATTCCTCGGGGTGCTACCATGAATAGGCAGAATATTATAGTGCTTATCGGCGGAATCTTTTTCGGCTTTGGACTTGCTTATAGTGGAATGACAAAACAGGAAATTGTACTTTCATTTCTCCAACTCAACGATTTAGGGCTAATATTTGTGTTGGGAGCTGCAGCTCTTGTTACATTCGTTGCAGTGAATGTGGTTCCGAGATACCTCAAAACTCCGCTTCTTGGAGGAAAATTTAAGCCTCGAAAAGCAGCTATGTCTAAAAAAGTAATAATTGGAGCAGCCATATTTGGAGTAGGGTGGGGAATATCAGGTCAATGCCCCGGCTCCGCAGTTGCTAGTCTGGGAACAGGAAATCTCGTAGTTTTAATAGGATTAGCATCAATTTTCATCGGTGCATACATAAGGGGATTATTAGATTCTTGATGTCGCCTGGGGTTAAAAAGATATGAGCTTTGAAGTCGCCTACCTTTTTCTAATTATTCCCTCTTTTCTCACAGCAATCGTTGACATAATGTTCGGCATGGGATTTGGACTTACAATGACCCCCATTTTACTGCTAATGGGTTACGCTCCCCATGAGATTGTTCCAGCTCTATTGTTTAGTTCAATGATTGGTAACCTAATTGGCCCTATCTTTCATCACAAATTTAAAAATGTAGATTTTAGATTATGCAGTAAACACTTTAACATGTCAATGGTAATTGGGATAATTGGGGTAGTTGGAAGTTTTGTTGGCGCCTCAATCTCAATAGGTATATCCGATTTCTACTTAGGATTATACATTGGACTACTAATAGTAGCTCTAGGCCTCTTTCTATTGGTGAATAAGAAATTTAGAGCACGATTTTCATGGATTAAACTTGTCTTATTGAGCTTATTTGGAGCGTTTAATAAGGGGATCAGCGGAAGCGGTTTTGGTCCAGTGGTCACTACTGCAATGATAACCATGAACATAGATGAGAAAGCGGCAGTATCAATACAGACTTTCTCAGAACTTTTTGTAAGCATCGCGGGTTTTCTCACTTTTGTTTTGGCAGGTAGTTACATCTCGTGGAATCTTCTTTTGCCTATATCGATAGGTGTTCTTTTATCCGCACCCTTGGCAGCATTTGTGGTCCACAAAGTAGAAAGCCAAAAACTAAGAGCGGCTATAGCAGCAGTCACAGTCATTTTAGGAGTTATGACTCTACTGAGTTTATTTTAAAAACTACCCCAGTCAAAAAACGAGAATACGTTAAACGCTATCGCAGAGAAATCTGGGTAGTTAATCGATATGACTAATGCTAAATTTCCGCTTGTGCCTTTTTCTAATTCAGGTATATTTGTTGTGGTGAGGATTGTTTTTTCTCCGTCTTATGAAGTACAATGATGCTAGGGATATGGATAGGATAATAACTGTAGTAATAGTTAGCCAAATAACAGCTGAAGAGAAGGGTAGTTTATTCTCTGCACCTTCAGTGGGACTTGGGGATATACTGTGATTTGAGGGGGAAGGAGAAATTTGAGTAGGAGAAGTTGAGGATTGAGGGGTGGTAGGTACATCTGGGGTTGGAGTGATAAAAGTTGTTGGAGAAGGCATTATGGTGTTTTGGCCTATTCCAAAGTATGTTGTCTCAACTGAGCATTCGCCATCTTCGTTAGCTGCGAATACGGTTATGGAATGAATCCCTTCATCTAGATTTGTAAGGAGGATATCTCCATCAGAAGTGACATTTGAATTTCCATCTAAGCTATATTCAATCCTGGAAACAGGTCCAGTGACAAAGAAAGATAGCGGCACTGTACTGGTATTGAAGGATGTGCTTGAGGGTTGGAGTATAGTCACTTGGTATTTCATTATTACCGGCTTTGTTAATGGAAATCTATCGATATTGTTTGGGTTCATAGTTACAGCGGTGTCCCAGAGTCCGGTTTGAGGTATTTGTGTTCCTGTTGGGTACTTATTTTGGTAATCGCTCCAAAAGTTACCTTCATAACCATCATCCCATTGGTTAGGAGTGTTAGCTCCAGGGTAACCTTGGTGCGCATCCGATCCTGCGTTATTAACAAAGTTATTATGATGAATACTGTTGCTACCTTTATCGCCTGAAATTGTTAAGGCAAATCCTTTACTCCATGCAATATTATTTCCGCTTATTATGTTATTGACTGATTCACCAATATGCAACCCTTTATTTTGAGTATAAATTACAGTGTTTCCAGAAAAAATATTTCCGCCACCTCGATTCATGGTGAAGCCGATTTTGCCGTGGGAAATATAGTTGTAGGTGATGTTGTTGTCATCGTCGTCATCTAGGTGGATACCAAAGTTAACGTTGAAAGATATTCTGTTTAAACTAATTTCGTTTGAATTGGCGCCTTCGACATAAATACCATCCGTATTGTTCGCGATCAAATTTTGAGTAATTCTATTATTTGAGGAGCCTTTGAGTAGGATGCTTGCTTGATTATTGGTTATTATGTTTCGTGTGATGATCGAGTCAGTTAACTCCATTAGAAGCATAGCTTGTCTTCGGTTAGTAATGTTTAGATTTTGAACCGTGATGTTTTTGCAGCTTAGAAGCACAACATATCCTGAGTCAAAGGGGACAGTTTTGTCTTGTTGCCATAGCCAATAGCAAATTGGTTTACCGTCAACTATGTTGGAGCGATCAAATTCATCAAAGAAACGGTCTTCAAAATTAGCGTCATACGTGTTGTTTTGCAAGTGATTATTTGTGAATGTATTAGGCCTAGAGCAACAGATAATCGCATAGGTATTGTTAATCAGGTTATTGCCGGCGAAGTAATTGTTAGGGGAATCATAGATAGCTATGCCTTTGTTGTTACTTGTCAGATTATTATTTAGGACTTGAGTGTTTTTTGTAGAAATTAGTAATACGCCCTCTCCATTATTAGATAGATTAAGATTCGTTACAGTTATGCCACTACAGTTTATCAGGGCAACATATCCAGCATTTGAGGGGACCACCCTGTTTTGCTGGTTAATCCAATAATAGATTGTTTTTCCATTAATGGTATTTGATTCATCAAGATCGTTTAGAAAGTCTGATGTGGAGGTAACGTTTTCAGAGTCAACCCATAAGTTAGGTCCATCTCCGTTGAGAATATTATTCCTAAAAATGTTATTTGCTGAGTTATATATGGAGATGCCCCCTTTGGACCAACTATTATCTAAAATGTGGTTACCAGTAGATCTATCAGAGAGAATTATTCCATATTTGTTAACTGAGAAAGTGTTCTGAGTTATTTCGCAATTATGAGATTGACTTAAATAAATACCTTGATCATACCCGCTTATGTTTAAATTTTTAATCGTTACATTGTTTCTATCTATTAGGGACACAGCTTCTTGTCTTCCGTAAGCGGGAGTATTTTTTATCAGGGAAAATCCCCCGCCATCAAGTATTATATTGTTACATTGTACTTCGATAGGATTGTTCACAATTTTTCCGATGAGGGTATATACATTTCCAGCACGAACGATGAGACCATTTGACGGAGAGATAGTGCCGTCGCTTTGAATGTATATCCGCTCTAGAGGGGGATACATGAAGTTTGCTTGGGCTAATCTGACTGATGTTAATCCAGCCATAAACGAGAACAGGAGAATAAAGGTGAAGGCTAAAGGCAGAAGTCTCTTCTTAGCAGGCATGTTTTGCCTCAATTGTTTGGCTAAACCACGTTTAAGTGAGGGACAGGGGATGTTAAAATTGCATCTTCTGCCAGATTGAACCCAGACAGAGAACCCAATTGCGGTAACAATAACAGATGCTGCAAAACAGAAACCGGCAAAACTAACAGCACCTAAGTTGATATTCTGGCTATTAATCGATAGAGTTTTGTCATCTTGTAGGCGGTAGCCTGAAAGCAAGGGGGAGATTGAGTTGTCAGGTTTTATCGAGGTATTTAGTGGCTCGTATTTGGGAATAACGGAACTGTCTGTGTTGTATTTGTATCGGGAATCACCGAAAGTGAATATGTGTGGAGGTGAAAAGAAGCTGATGCTCAGCAATCTATAGTCTTCACCTTCAAAAGAATATGACCAAGAGAAGTCAGGTTTGCCCTCTCTTACTGTTATGTCCATCTTTAGGTTACCGTTGATTTTTGATGTTTGCCCAATCGTATTTATTGTGCTCAGCAATTGGCTCATTTCTGTAATTCTTGAATCTTTGGTAAATTCCTCATAGCGTTGAAGAAAATCCTTTGCCGCCTCAAGCGGATTACTTGATGGTGCTTTGATATATGGAATGGGATTGGAACCATTTGTATCATAATAGATTAGGCACCAAACCAAATATTTTCCTCTGAACTCAAAAAGCGAGTCAACTGATCCGCCGGTGTTAAATGTCAGAGTGACTTTTCCTTCACTTACTCCTCTAGTGCCCAATTCAGGACTATTATCGTATCCAGGCGCGGCGAAAGCGCCTCCGCTGACGCTGCATTGTGATGTATCTATAAGAAGAACATCTCTAAAGAAAACAAGTAGTTGATTAACTTCAGGAGAATCTTGAGCAAAAACTGGAGGTGTTTTTAAAATTGGCATAGCTAAAGCTAAAACACAAATCAGAACTGCCAACATCTCAATTTTTTTAAGAGCACCCATTTCTTGTTCACCTAAGATCTCTGAGAGCAGGATAACTACCGTGCAGAGTATGTGAAAGCTATGACTAATTGGATTTACTGATGGTTTTCATATTAGTTTTAGACAAAGTCTCTATTAGCTCTCCCTGCAGAACAACATGTTCTGGTGCAAGAACAGTTAATAAATTAATAGAAAAAAGAGGAGAACAGAATTGAAGCCTTTATCCAGTGTGTGCATGGGCAAGTTTTTTCCTTAATATAAACCAAATAATCAAAATAGCTGCAACGATAATTACGGTTACGATAATGAGGTAAAGTGCGGGAAACTCTGTGGTTTCTTTTTGCCAGCGATATATTCCGTCGGCCCCAACTATCCACCCGTCAGTTGAGCTGACCATATCTATACAGGATAGCCAGGCGCCGGTTGGACTTGTAACGTTATTCCAGTTTGTTCCGTCCCAATGTATTATGCATCCGTCTGAACCTACGGCCCAGCCGTCTACTGAGTTGACCATTTTCATGGAGAAGAGATGCTTTGTGGTTGGGCTAGTTACGTTTTGCCAAGATGTGCCATCCCATCTGATTATTATACCAGTGTCGCCTACTGCCCAAGCTTCAGATGAAGTAACCATGTCAATTGCCCATAATGTTCTGGTTCCTACGATTTTGGGGCTTTCTACTGCGCTCCAGCTGATTCCATCCCAGTGAAGCAGGTAGTTGATGCCGGAGTATTGTGCTCTTCGACCTACTGCCCAACCATCAATTGGGCTAATGAAACTCACCGATTCAAGGGGACTGTTTACGGGCGTATTTATACGAGCCCAGTTTGTTCCATCCCAGTGTAATGTTATTCCAGCTGGTCCGACCGCCCAACCATCGGTTGAAGATAGCATTTCTAAAGCTTCGAGATTATTTGTTTCGGATATATTCTCCCATCTCACGCCGTCCCATTTAACTAATATGTTAATATTGCCCCAGCCAGAAAGGGCGCCAGCTATTCCCCAGCCTTCATCAGAACTAATCATGTCTACTGCTCTGAGGTTATTGGTTGTTGGACTTTCAATTTTTTTCCAGTTTATACCATCCCAATGGAGTATAGTTCCCTCAAACCCGACTGCCCACCCATCATTTGAATCAACCATATCTACCGATTGCAGATATGCGTTAGTTGGACTTGGGACTTTGGTCCATCGCCAAGATTCAGCATGCACATTTACTACAGGTAAATTTATGCAAAGAAGGATAATTAAAATGAATGGAAGTGATCTTTGCTTAACAAATTTATTCATTTTATCTTCAAACCTATTTGATATATATGAAATATTAATGCTTCTGACCATAAAAAATAGACAAAAAATAGAAACTCTTTTGCCTAAAGCACAGCGAAACCTAGAAATTAAGGCATAATTTCAAACCAGAAAACTCACTATGTTACTCAATATCTGCTAGGTGAGAAGGATCTTTACTGACTTTGACAACCTTATATGCGCCAAAAAAGTCTTTCTTGTAGAGATGGAACATTCCACATTCTTGGCATTTCAATATTTTTACTCCCTTCTTCATATCCATTTCAAATAACTCTAAAGCGCAACCGCAGTCAATACAAGT
>CAZWRU010000037.1:0-16942 GCA_964636425.1 uncultured Candidatus Bathyarchaeia archaeon | reverse complement strand
TAATTTTCTTGAAAACCAGACGAGTACATAAAGTTCTTAAGCTAAAATCAATGAAACTAAATCAGGAAGAATTATGGCACCGATTAAAATTTTTTGGGATCCTGAAGGATTAACTGTAGACTCATTAGGATCAAAAACCTTTCTGCGAATAACAGACGGAGATACACCCTACGTATCGATGTCTATACGCATGCTAAGTATCGACACACCCGAAGTTCACTACCCAGCAAATAAAAAACCCTCCAAACAAGACACACCCTTCTTCGAGTTAGCTCAATGGATAAAAGACAAAAAAGCCCCCATAAACGCCGAATTAGGCCAATACATTTACCCAAAACTTGAAACCAAAAAAGCCGGCACTCTACAGGAAGAACAAGGTAAACAAGCAACAACTTTCTTTGAAAAATTAATTGAAGAAAAACTTACATTACCCAACGGGAAAAAACGGAACATCTTTCTGCACGCCGCCGACGAGCACTTTGACCAGTACGGAAGACTTCTAGCATACATGGCGCCTAATTACTCTGCAAAAGAGAAGCGCTTAATGACCCGTAAAGACCGAGCAACATTCAACCTACTAATGATCGAAGAAGGATGGGCAGCATCTTTCCCCATCTACCCAAGCATACCTAACATAAGCGATCTGATTCTGCTCCAACAAGCCGCTCAAGATGCCTACGAAAACAAAAAAGGCATATGGGCAGAACCCACAACACTCACCGGATACGAATTTAGAATGTGCGTAAAACTCTACGAAGTAACCAAAAAATTAGTTGAAGGCAAAGAACTCTCCTCCGCTGAAAGAAATAGCTGGATAGAACGCTACTGCGTTGATATGACAACTAAAGAAATCTTTTTCCCGCAAGACTACTACAAAGTAAAACCCTATAACCGCATATTCATCTGGCCTAAAGACGTAACCGAAGCGGTAGGCAAAATGAATCTTGTCCCTGAAGGCGCAAACTAATAAAAAAATAAAAAGGCCTAGCTTCTCTTTACGAGCCTAAACTATCTGCTGACATCTTTAACGTGAACGCGAAGTAAGTGCTCCAAAGACAACGATAATTAGGAAGACCACCACAACTTCGATTAGGTAATCTGGAATTTCCAAGTCAAAATCCGGCAGAACGCTTCCGCCGCCTCCTCTGCCCCCAACAGTATATTCAAAATCGTAGTCTCTGTTGAAGCCTTCACTATCAGTTGCTGAGATAGTACCTGAAACTTTTGTTTGGTCGGGTTGACTTGGAATTGTAGCTTGATAAGTAGAACCAGAACCCGTCATTTGAGTAGTATAATCAGCGGAATTCTCAATTGAATAGGTGAGTTTAACCTGCTCAACTTCGCCTCTAGCACTTACAATGCTGGCTTTAATGGTAACGGTTTGATTAGCCTGTGGATAGGTAGGATTGAGTTCTACATTAAATTTTGAATATCCTAATTGGTATATCTCCCAATTTCCATCGGTAAAGTCCGGGGGAGTCCAGCCTAAAGGATTTTCTTCACCGGTTGCTTCGACCCAAATCCAACCTTTCCCTTTGCCATCGTCAGGAATATCCCAATAGTAATTAGCATTATCGTACTCTGGAAGCCAAATCATTAAAGCCACATGGGAAGGCGGCGAAACTAAAGTAACCTCGAACCCCGCAGCTAAATACAAAGTTGCGCATAAAAACGACATGTCCTCGCAATCCCCCACGGCCTCTTGATACGTCGCCTCATTGAACATATGCGCCGTTTCATCAGCGTTCCAGGCCCACTCTTCCTGAGCTATTCCCTGCATAAACACGTTCTCTTCATCGTAACCATATTCAGTCCATCTTTGGACGTACTGCAAAATAGCTTCGGCCCGCTGATTCATCGTCGGATATCTATCGACAAAGGAAGCCCCAATACTGTAAGCTAATTCCTTATCTATACCAAGAGATTCATAAGCAACATTAGGCAGAAACCCGTCGCTACCGCCGTAATAGTTTCTATTATATCCCCAGCTATCAAACCACTCACCACTTCTTCTGGTGAATTCAGGCGGATAAGAACCCCCGCTCGGAACGGCATTAACAATACTAAGCGAAGCTAACACTGCTACAATAGCAATTGCCGCTAAGAGTTTACCACCCCAAGACATATTGTTCCTCTTCTAACCTAGTGGAATCATCAAACTGCCATAGACAATTAAGCCTAAGAAGACTTCATACCCGAATAGGTAAATACCCACGGCAATCGGCGACTTATTTACATCATCCAAATCAACCCCAAACGGAGTCAACTTGGCGAATATCCAATAAAAGAGCCAGCCAAAAAATAGGCTAACAAAAAAGCTCAAAGCAACTACTAGAAGGCGCTGCAGATTAAAAAATGAACTGAAAATCACTGATTGTCCTAAGAAGAATGGATTAACCATCGAACCGTAAACAACAAGACCAGCAAAAATCAGAAAGCCACTCACAAACAACCCTGTTGCAATAGGATCGCCCTTGATGGTCTTAAACTCAGAAATCTTTGTAGTTAAATGAGTGATTCCCTTTATCGCAATAAATCCAATTAATAAACAAATTAGACTGGAAATAAAAGCTCTAACAAACCATAATAACACGGAAGTTAAGAACTCAGACAAGACAACACCTTCTCATTTAAACACCTACTGCGAAGAAAGAATATAAATTTGTTGGAAAAGCCAAAAAAGCCCTCCTGAGCATAAAAGTATAACACCAGAGTATTTCCATGCGTATCAAATAAACACCTACTTACTTGATAGGTAGTTTTTTGCAAAGTATTAAATAGTAAAAAAGCAGATTGAAAAAGTAGGAGAATTTTTAGGAGAAAAAAAGATGAAGTTTAATAAAAATAGGCCTAAGAGCCGTAAATTTGCTATTGCTGCAATTCTATTGCTACCACTTCTGTTTTCGGTATTAGCTACTTTGCCAGTTGCAGACGCCCACACACCTCCGTTAAACCTTAAAACGTTTGCATACATCACGTTAGCACCTGATGTTGTAGGCGTTAATCAACAAATGCTCATCTACATGTGGCTACAGGTTACTCCCCCAACAGCGGAGGGCGGGTACGGAGACAGATGGCACGACTATACTATAATCGTTACAAAACCAGACAGCACCACAGAAACACTTGGACCCTTCACATCTGACCCCATCGGCTTCTCATCAACAATTTATACCCCCACCCAAACTGGGATCTACAAATTCCAGATGAAATTCCCAGGACAAACCTTAGCCGGTGACAACCTACGCCCCGGCAGCAGAACAGGAGTCGACTACATCGGGGATTACTTTGAGCCAAGCGAAAGCGAAATAGTTAATTTGACAGTACAAGCAACTCAAGTTCCCGCCTATGTTAACACCCCTGTCCCAACTGGATACTGGAGTAGACCCATAAACGGACAACTTCGAGGATGGGACACTATCTCTGGAAACTGGTTCACAGCCCCCCCTAACTGGTACGCCCAATACACCCAAGGACCCGAAACCGCTCACATACTATGGACAAAGCCCTTGACCTTCGGTGGTCTCGTCGGAGGCGAATTCGGAGATACATCTTACTACTCCGGAAACGCTTATGAAGGAAAAATAACCGGCACCATCATCATCAACGGAAGACTCTACTATAACAAATACCCAGATGACACCTATGCTCTACAAGAACCTAACAATACTTACCCAAGAACTCCACCTAAACCAGGTTTCTACTGCGTAGACATCAGAACAGGAGAAACCCTATGGTACAACAACGAATCTAGACTAACCTTTGGACAAGTTTACCGCTATGATTCCCCTAACCAACACGGAGGAGTCGCATATCTATGGGCCGTAAGCGGAACCACATGGAAAGCTTACGATCCCTTCAACGGAGACTGGGTATATACAATCACTAACGCCCCCTCAGGTCCTAGATCCTACGATTCAGACGGCAGCATAATAGTTCCAGTAATAAACGTTGCCAAAGGGTGGCTAGCATTATGGAACTCCTCAGCCATACCTCAACTACTAGGCGGAGTAACTGGAACTCAAGCTTGGCAATGGAGACCCTATGGAAAAACCGTTGATGGCTCAAATGGATATGTTTGGAACAAAACACTACCGGCAGGCGTAACTGGCAATATAAACTACATATTTGCAGATGATAAAATAATTGGCTCCTCTGGCTTAGGAAGAACAGGCTCATGGCTCAACCTCGGAACAACAGACTACACTTTATGGGCTATCAGCCTCAAAGCTGGAGAAGAAGGCACCCTACTCTGGCAGAAGAGCTACACTTCAAATGAAGGCGCAACTTACACCCTAGCCGCTGCAAGCGCTAAAGAAAACGTCTTCGCCCTCTGGGCTTCAGAAACCCGACAATGGCACGGCTTTAGCATGAGCACGGGGGACAAATTATGGACCACTGCGTCCCAAGGAGCATGGGACATGACCGTTTCCACAGTAGGCAACATCGCTGAAGGTAAACTCTTCTCATGCGGATACGCAGGTATACTCTATGCTTACGATCTTACAACAGGTAATACAGCCTGGACCTACGCGGCCAAAGACCCAACATATCTCGAATCCAAATGGGGCGGTAACTACATACTTGAACACCAAATAATAGCTGACGGCAAAATCTATGTCTTCTCAGGAGAACACTCCCCAGATAATCCACCTGAACGCGGAGCACCTCTGTTATGCTTAGATACCGCAACTGGAGCAAAACTCTGGGAAATCCCATTCTACCTTAGCCACTGGGCAAGAAACCCCGCCTTAGCAGACGGAATCCTATTCTACCTCAACGCATACGATAACCAACTCTACGCCTTCGGAAGAGGACTTAGCGCAACAAGCGTAACAGCCACTGCTGGCGTAGGAAACATAATAACAATCCAAGGCAAAGTCACCGACCAATCCTCAGGCCAAACAGCACAGGGAGTTCCAGCAGCAGGAACACCAGCCATAGCAGATCAATACATGAACGAATGGATGGAATATCTCTACATGCAAGAACCTTTACCTTCTAATGCACAAGGTGTCCCAGTAACCATTTGCGTAACAGACCAAAACGGCAATATTGTCCATACTACAACTGCCACATGTGATATCTCAGGTCACTTCGCAACATCTTGGGTACCCACAACAACCGGCATGTTCACCATCAACGCAGTCTTTGAAGGATCAGGAGCTTACTATCCATCCGACGCAGTAACAAGCTTCGCCGTTGCCTCAGGAGCAGCCGTAATTACACCTTCCCCAGCACCCGACACAGGCGCAACAGATGCAACAAGCATCTACATCATCGGCGCAGCAGCCGTAATATTAGCCGTCATCGCAGGTGTAGCGCTTTACCTAAGAAAACGCCGCTAAATCAAAATCCCCCCATTCCTTTTTTTATAAAAACCAAAAAATAAGAAACCGGCAACACAAATCAAAATTAGGCTACATTTCGTTTTACAACAATGCTTTTTGTCAAACTAACACAAACCATTAGGAGAATCATTGTTACAAATAGAAGTATTACAGATGGAAATTCAGGAATCACATCTTCTTTTGGAACATATAAATCCCAATTATAAGGATTAAATTCATTATCATAATTCCTCAATTTAGCATGCCCCGCCACAGAAAGAGCCTCATTAACGTTCATTAAATGTGTAGAATTAAAATCCAAATAAGTAACACAAACTAGTCTGTTGCCTGAACCGTGATTTTCATAAGTATAAAGATCATCGACGTCAAGATAGACGGTTTTCTCGTAAATAAGCGATTTAAGATACTCTCTAGCTTCAGCATAACCTACCTCATTAAGCTCAACTGCATTAACATCAGCCATCCTAACCCGAAAAGAGGTCCCATTACCTAAAGTCACATCAAAAGTATCACCATCAATCACAAAATCAACAACACCAGAAAAATCAATCTTCACAACATTGGCTTTAACAATGCTTACACTTGACAACGCAACAAAAAGAATAATCAAAATTGAAATGGTAAATAGTCTAAGCTTAGGCATGTAAACACAATCAACAACTCCCTTATTCAAACTATTATTAGTTTTGAACAAATCCCCCCTATTTTTCATCACCAGCTAGTTATATTCATATATCCTAAAGCAGGTCAATATCGGATTGGTGCAAATGTTTGGCGGGACTGCTTGACCCCTTGACAATAAAAGGATACACGTTAAAAAATCGGATAGTATTACCTCCATTACAGACTGGTCGAGCAACCTCTGAAGGCGCAGTAACAAATCGCCTAATCAACTTCTATCTAAAACGCTCAACCGCAGTGGGTCTACCCATAGTCGAGCACGCATACATCTCCAAAGCAGGAAAACTCGGCTTCAAACAATTAGGAATTCATAACGATGCATTAGTCCCCGGATTAACCTCTCTAGCTAAGGCTATCCATAATCTTGGAGCCCCAGCAATTCTACAAATCACCCACGCAGGCGCAGTGGCAAATAAAAAATTAATAGGAGAAACTCCCGCAGGACCTTCAGCAACAAACAAGTCTAGACAACTCCAAAAAAACGAATTATTA
Organism: uncultured Candidatus Bathyarchaeia archaeon; assembly: GCA_964636425.1. Lineage (GTDB taxonomy): Archaea > Thermoproteota > Bathyarchaeia > Bathyarchaeales > Bathycorpusculaceae > JADGNF01. Next base: position 10,418 of record CAZWRU010000037.1, on the reverse strand, counting down.
GACATTGCAGATGAGTTCGCAGCAGCAACAGAACGGGCAGTACAAGCAGGCTTTGACGGCGTAGAATTTCACGGCGCCCACGGATTTTTACTAAACCAGTTCTTCTCACCGCTAATGAACAAACGAGATGACGAGTTTGGAGGATCATTAGAAAACCGAATGCGCTTTCCACTAATAGCCGTAGATAAAGTCCGTGTAGCGCTAAAGGGCAAACTTTTACTTTACCGATTAGGGGCGGACGACTTGGCCCCAAAAGGGATTCAAATCGAAGAAGCAGCTTGCTTTGCATCCGCACTAGAACAGCATGGAGTAGACATTATTGATGTTTCAGGCGGTATGTGCGGAAGTGAACCAAAACAACTAAGACAAATCAAAGGATACTTTGTCCCCCAAGCAACTTATATTAAAAAAGCCGTTAAAATCCCAGTTATCGGCGTAGGCGGAATTACGGAACCAGAATTCGCAGATCAACTTATCAAAGAAAACCAAGTTGACTTAGTAGCTGTAGGTAGAGCATTGTGGAAAGATCCTCAATGGGCAGAAAAAGCCATACTAGAACTAAGCGTTCAATAAATCAAAGAGTCAGTTAGTTGGAAATTTTCAGCCACTTAGTAAGTTCAGCGTGTGATAGCGCGTCCAAAGCTTTTGTTACGTGCCCCAACTAAATCCGTACAGCCCAGTACCTGAATCTTGAAAAATCGGTAAATGAGGCGGATAGAAGGTAAATACAACAAAACAAATCGCTAAAACAACAATAGATAGAATCGCAAACTTTTCTGCAGACCTATTAAATTGCCTATAATTTAAACTCTTATAGCTGATTAGCTGCCCAATAATAACAGCAATTACAAATGTAGCAAAATCTACAGGGAAAAAACTCCGCTGTGTAAAGGCAGTATAGGAATAGAAAACAGTAGGTATGAAAATAACCATAACAAAAATCCCTATAGCTTTAGCAGTGAAAAAATTATTATTTGCCTTCCTTAGCGGAATTAATTCAATAAGCATCCAAACCAAAGAGGGCCAAAAAACCAATTTTAGATGCTCCCAAACAGACTCGTTAACAGCGGAAAACCAGGCAACTATAGACTGATTACCAGATAAAGCAAAGGTAAAATGAAGTAAAGCTCCAAAAAGAATAATAAAAAAAGCGCCTGCAATTTCAAAAAGCAGAATTTTTCTCTTTAAATCCAAATAGGTTACTCCTTGGTCATTAGCAATTCTTACGCTCTTTAAATTTGGTGAAAACAAGAACTATAACCAGAAATACTGCTATTACTACGGCGCATACTTGAGTTAACGTAACAATTGCAGGATTTGCGACTTGTTTTACGCCTATTCCAATTAGAGCCCAGATAATAACTAAAGCATACCCAATATCTTTCCTAATAGCTATCACAATTAATGCAATTAACATTGCAATAATTATTATTAGACTAGCCCAAGTCTGTGGATCTATTCCCGCACCATCCCAATTAACCGATACTAAGGTTGCGGCTATATTGGCAATGGTTGCGATTGTAATCCAGCCTAAATAAACGCTAAAAGGTAGATGAACTGCCAATCGCTCACTTAATGAAGCCTTTGTTTTACCAATATTTAGACGTAAATAGATCATAATCAAACTTGCCAAAAGTACGAACATGATCCCAACAGAAGCCGCCAGATATTCGAATTGCCAGAGAAATAGCCAAATAATATTTGCAATGCTACTTATGATAAATAGAAAGCCAACTTGGTTTTGGAAAGCGCTGCCCTGCTTACTTGGCAAGGCCTGATAGACCACAAAGATACCTAATAAGAGGTAAATAATTCCCCAGATAGAAAAAACGTATCCTGCTGGAGTTACAAGAGTCGGATTAGCATCCGAGACTTGAGCGGTGAGTTGCCCACCAATAAAACTTGTGCTGCCAGCTAAACCATTCACTATTACCATTATAATGAATGCTAAAATGTTGCCATACCTAAGGATACCAGAATTTTGGATACGCATAAGAACCCTTAAAGGACTCTTATAGGTTCGAGTATATAAAAACATCTAAAAATAATTTAAATAATAATTGCGTTCAGTAGACTTTCCCAACTAATCAACGCTTAAAGAAATAGTTATATCATACTCTTTTTCAATATCAAATTATGGTTCAGCAAGCTAAATACGAAGTTTTAAGGAAAATAGGCATCATAGAAATCAGACGGTACCCAAAGATATTAACAGCAAAAGTTGAAAACCTCGGCGATGAAGGCTTTAATTTACTATTAAATTTTATCAGCGGCAGCAACAAACAAAAAGCAAACGTCTCAATGACAGCACCCGTTATCGCCGAGCAAATAACAATGACAGCACCCGTCCTCTCAGAAACTGACTCCTTGTCGTTTATTATGCCTGAAGAATACACAATCAAAACTATTCCGCACCCCATCGATGAACGAGTAAAAATTGTGCAAATCCCAGAAAGAATTGTGGGAGTAATGCAATTCTCTGGGCGATGGTCGAATGTAATATTTAAGAAAAAAGCCAAAGAATTACTCGAAGAGCTCAAGAGAGCGGACGTTAAAGTTATAGGCGAGGTATTCTCGATGAGATATAATAGTCCTTATACCCCTTGGTTTATGCGTCGAAATGAAGTGGCCGTCCCGATTGAAACCAAATAAAATTATCCAAAGCGTACAACAAAACATCGTATAAAGCAGGTTATCCGCGATAATTTTTTATTCTTGGCTAGCAAATAATATTTCGGTGTCCAATTTTGGAATTTTTTGAAGTGATTAGAAATAAACGTAGCATCAGAAAGTATCAAGACAAAAGCGTAGAACAGGAAAAAATTATGCGAGTCTTAGAGGCGGGAAGACTTGCATCTTCAGCAATGAACAGACAACCATATCAATTCCTTGTAGCAACCAAAAAAGAAATGCTAGATAAATTGACTGCTGCTTGTAATCAGGATTGGAGTTCACCAGTTATGCTTGCTGTAATTTGCGTGCCTGAACGAGCTTGGGTTCGAGAGGATGGAGAGGAATTTTGGAAGGCAGACGCTGCCATTGCTCTAAATCAAATGTTATTAGCTGCTCATGCTGAAGGATTAGGGAGCTGCTGGGTATCTGCTTTCCACGAAGATGAAGTGAAACAAGTACTAGGATTAACCCCTGAATACAGAGTAGCGTACTTGGCCACTTTAGGCTATCCTGATGAATACAAGGGACCAATCAGTAACAGAAAAACACTTGACGATTTAATACGCTTTGTCTAAGCGCTACTTTGTCTACTAATCAAAATAGACAAAACAGAAAACCAATTTTATTTTAACCCCAATCAATTTTTTTCCTGCACTATTTTTCAAAAAAAAGAAATGATTATAGTACTATTTAGGGAGCAAGACTTTATCGATTATATGAATTATACCATTGTCTGCTTCAACATCAGTCTTGATTATGTTTGCATCGTTTACCTTCACTGACTTATGGAGATGCCATTTAACAGCGTCGATTTTGACATCTTGCCCTTGTAGTGTAGTTAAGTTTTTGTGTTGTATAACGTCTGCAGCTGGAACTTTACCTTCAATAACATGATATGTAAGAATTGAGGTAAGTTTGGGTATGTCTTGGAGTAAACTTTCTACTGTTCCTTGAGGAAGCTTCGCAAATGCATCATCAGTAGGCGCAAAGACAGTGTATGGACCCTTAGTATTTAGAGTCTCAATTAATCCTGCTGCTTGAGTGGCAGCTACCAAAGTCTTAAAAATACCCGCAGCCACAGCAGTATCACATATACCCGCCATAATCTTTCACCTCCTCCTAAAAATAATTCTTAAGCTGAACAAATATCGATAAAATGTAACATATTAAATTATGTTGTAACTGATTGCAGCCACATTTTTCTATTTAAGCCAAGATCCCGAATAATTGTATATAGATCAACCGATTTTCAAAACAGTCTTTCCATAGCGGCAAGCTAAAAAATTTCGACTGAAAAACCTTTTTCGAAAGCCTGAAATTCGTATTTGCACATATTTTATTTGGGTGATTAATGTGCCCGTCTATGTTTTACTTTCTACCCTCTCTGATGATGGAAGAAAGACAGTAAAAGAGCGACCCGACCGAATTCTGCAGGTGAATAAGGAAATTGAAGAATTAGGGGCTAAAGTTCTATCTCAGTATGCACTGCTTGGCCCATATGATTTCGTGAATGTAGTTGAAGCACCCGATAATGAGGCAATTGCTAGAGTATCAATGGAACTGGGATCTCGTGGAACTGTTGCAATAATGACGCTAGCTGCAATTCCGATTGAGGAATTCATTGCTGGATTCAAGAAATCCTAATCGTGGAGATAAGAAATACAATTTACGCTCTTATCTCCTTCTTTTTTTAAGTTTGCTATTTTAACAAGAATTTTGGAAAGCGTTATCTATGTATGTTTACTTATTGTTTAATGCGGGGTTTTTATTTTGTTAACTATTGGTATCGTAGGAAAAACCAATGCAGGAAAAACCACATTATTTAATGCCGCAACTTTGTTAAATGCAAAAATATCAAATTTACCTTTCACCACTAAGAAACCAAATGTCGGTAACGCTTTTGTTTGTGACTTTTGCGTTTGTCGAGAATTAGGCGTTAAGGATAATCCTTTGAATTCTTCTTGCATTGAGGGCTGGCGATATGTTCCAGTCAAAATTATTGACGTCCCAGGCTTAATCAAAGATGCATGGCGAGGACGAGGATTAGGAAACCAATTCTTGAACACCATTGCCGCAGTCGATGCATTAATACACGTAGTAGACGCATCAGGCTCAATTGACGCAGAAGGACAAATAACTAAACCCGGCATGGGTAACCCCGTTCAAGATGCGATTGATATCGAATTTGAGCTAAATCGCTGGTTAGCCGAAATAGTATTGAATAATAAATCATTGATTCTTAGAGAAATCGCCTCGGGTAATCCAGTAGCAGAAGCCATTACAAAACCATTAGCAGGAGTTAAAGCCAACCTCCCAGCAGTAAGCAAGGCATTAGAAACTTCCAACCTTAAAGATGAAGTTATAGACAATTGGGAATTAGAAGAGGCTATGCAATTTGCAAAATCATTATTACCACTAATTAAGCCCACCCTAATTGTAGCAAACAAAATGGACATTTTAACATCTGAGCGATATCTGGGCTTACTTAGAGAACACTTTGGCAGAGGATTTGTAGCAGCCTGCAGTGCAGAGGCAGAATTAGTCCTTCGAAGAGCGGAAAAGAAAGGATTACTACGATACACACCCGGAGAAGAAAAATTCAAAATCAATCCCGAAGCTAATCTTACCCCCCAACAGAAAGGAGCATTAGAATACGTTGAAACACGAGTAATGGATAAGTGGATGCGAACAGGAATTCAACAAGCCCTCAACACGTTAGTCCTTAAACTTCTTCGGATGAATATGGTCTACCCAGTTGCGGATGAATCCAAATTCAGTGACCATCACGGAAACGTCCTCCCTGACGTACACCTATTAGCGCCAAACTCAACACCGATGGATCTAGCACGCAGCGTACATACTAGTCTTTTAAAAAATTATCTGCTTGCAATAGATGCACAAACAGGAGTCCGATTACCCTCAGATTATATTCTACGTCACAAAGATGTAATAAGAATCGTCAAACGCCCAGGGTCAAAAACAAAACCTATACCAAAACCTAAAAAATAACAGCAAAAAACTCAGCAAACATCTCCGATCGGCCCCGATTAAAGAAGTTTAATTGCATCTGAACAGCAATAAATTAGATTTATATTCTTTTTCTGTATTTCAGGATTTCTAAAAAGAAATCGTCCGCTATTGATTTAAATAGTAGTTGCATCGATAATTTGATGCGAGTTAGGTTGAAGGTTCTAGCTATGGAAAAAGACCTAGATAAACCTCGCTCAACGCAGGTAATTATAGCCGCGTTAAACGAGGAAAAAGGTATAGGGTTAACCATAGCTGAGCTTAAAGAGCACCTATTCGAACCAGATATTGTTGTTATTGACGGTAATAGTCTTGACCGTACTGTAGAAATCGCCAAAAACAACGGTGCAACCATCCTTAGTCAAAATGGCACGGGTAAGGGAGATGCCATAGCTAAAGGCATCAGCGGATTAAACCCTAGTATTGATTATGTGGTTATCACAGATGCAGACTACACTTACCCCGCGGAATATGTTCCTGAAATGATTAAAGTAATGGCCGAAAATGCCAACATAGGCATGGTCTGTGGAAACCGATTCAGCAAAGAAATAGACGCGGCCACCTTAAGCAGCGTATTCTCTTTTGGTAATAAACTGATTGCTTTTACCCATAATCTGTTTAACGGAGTCAACCTTCGCGATCCTTTAACAGGTTTGAGAGTTATAAGAGGCGATTTGATGCGTAATTGGCAAGCAAAATCCAAAGGCTTTGACATCGAAGTTGAACTAAACCATTACATTGAACGGTGCGGATATGCCATAGTAGAAATACCTATTCACTACCGCAAAAGATTGGGCCAAAAAAAGCTTAAAGTTTCCGATGGCGCAAGCATTCTGAAGCGTATAATGATAGAATCAGCTTACTAACCTCTAATATCTTAATTATAAAATAAAAACAAACTGAGAATTCTTTTTAGCAAAGAAGAATGGCGCTATTATAAATCGACTATATAAAAAAGGTAAGGTATTGATTGAAAAAAGTTGATGGAACTAAGAAGTTGTTCCAACAATATTGATTTGGACGCTAAAGCTTGTTATGTCAGTTATGGTTGGGGATACGGTCAAAGTAAATGTTGCTGCTTTGGATGCGCCAGGAGCAAGGACTACGCTGTCTGAGTTCCAAGTTAGAGTGATTGGCCCGTTAGCTGTAGATGGACTCCAGTTTGAAGGACTCATACTCAAACTTACTGAGGCGCCTGTCCCTGTATTTTTGATGTATACTGTTTTGGTAATGGTATTTCCTGGTGTGATTGTGCCCCAGTCTATTGAGGTTTGGGCAAGGGTACATGCGCTGTCAGAATAGAGCCCTAGGTTAGGCGAGACTGTTATGGTTCCTGTTGAGGAGAGAGATTTGTTTACTGTGATTGCTGCAAACGTTGTTAGCGTTAGTGCTAAGCCAGTTATTACTAGGATCACTATTGTTGTTGTTATTGGTATTTTTATTTGTTTCATATAGTGTAATTCCCCCGATAAAACTAAAGCGTATATTAAGTCTTAATAAACGTTATTGTTGCCATGAACAACACAAATACAGAACAACAAAAACCCAAAATGCCAAACAAAACAAAATTCCCACACATTTATTAACAAAAAACCAAAAAAATAAACCTGACAAATTAAAAACATCGCCTTCAACAAAAAAACTTGCAAAACAAAAATCCCTCTTTCATCAAAAAAACCGAAAAACCAACCCAGAAAAACAAAAAATTAATAAAAACAACCTAAAAAACAAAAAACAAAAACCACTACAAAACACTAAGCAACCCAAAATATAAAAAAATATACCCCAAAAATAATAGAGTAAACTAAACATTATACAATTAGTGATTCACCTTTTTCAGGAATACAAACCTCAGTCAATTCAGAGATTTTCTCAGACAGAGCCTGAGCTTGATCCAAATCACCATGAACAAGAAAAGTACGCTTAGGCTTTAATTTAGAGACCAACTCAATTAATTCTAATTGATCCGCATGCCCAGAAAGCTCAATCGTTTTTATTTGAGCCCGCACAGAAATTTTCTCACCATCTTCCCTAAAGTAATGCTTCTCCCTAGCTACGCGTAATGGACTATCTGGAGGAAGATACCCAGAAGTCAAAAGTATAACATTCTCCTCGCCCTCAGCCCATTGTTGAAATAGACTGAGGCTCGCACCAGCATGACCAAACCCCGGAGTACAGATAACTATAGCAGGCTCATCAATTTCGGTTGTTTGCTCAACGTATCGAATATGCTTATACTCAAAAGGTACCTCTTGCTGCCTAATCTTGGCAGAAAAAAGATGTTGATTGGCATTGAAATGGCCAGTTATTTTTCGGGCTAAATTTGAGACTAAGAAAACATTGTAGCGGGGCAAAATACCATCCTCGATAGCCTGATCGATGCGTTTAGCCATCTCCTGAGTTCTATGGAATGCAAAAGTTGGAATCAAAATATTACCTCGTTTCCTAATTGTATCATGCACTTGTTTGAGGAATTGATCAATCACTTCATCCCTAGCCGCTCTTATCGTTCCCCCATAAGTTGATTCAGAAATTAAAACATCAGGATTTTTAGGAAGTAAATTTACCCGACAACCATCTAAAATTTCTGTATCATGAATACAAAAATCCCCCGTATACAAAAGAATCTTACCTTCCGAACGAACTTCAGTCATCTTTGCACCCACAACATGCCCAGCAGAATGCAACACCACTTGCACACCAGGCAAAACCATTGAATCACTAACATGCCACGAATCCCTAATTGTCTCAACTGTCTGATCAGAATAGGATTCAGGGTTGCCCTTAGAATTCTGAATCTTTATCATATCCTTCAAAAGATCAGCAGTAATATCTCGGGTAATTTTTGACCCCATTATAAATTGCGTACGCCTAGTTTTTGATAAACGCAAAAGACTCCCAGTGTGATCCAAATGTGCATGGCTAATTACGATCGCATCAAAATTTTTCGGATATTCATCAGTAAAATCATCAAGTTTTATACCATAATCCAAAGCAACCTTGCATTTTTCTGTCTCAACTGAAATACAAGACCCCCCTACTTCTCTGGCCCCTCCGAGTACACGAACCTTCAATAACATATCCCCTTTTCGAAAAACTCATAATTAGCCTGGTTTAAATAAATCTAGATTAATTATTCTTTAACTTCACGTTATTAGAACTATTTGCGTTTATAAGCAAGTATATACCATGCCGCCATTCCACCAATAATAACGACAAATGCGTCACCAAATATATTCCATAAAGGCTCCATTCCTACTCTAAATACATTAACAGGTGAAATAAAATACACCGTTCTTTCTAAAACCTCCCATACAGTAGCAATTACGACAAGACTGAAAAGAGTAAACTCTGCCGACGCATATTTACGCTCTGTCCGTAAAGAATTAAACTTATCAACACGAAAATAGGATGCTAAACGACTATAACCACAATATTCAACACCCCTTACATAAGCCTTTGAGGCGATGGACCCAATCCCAAAGCCCGCTATTGTATGCATTACCCAGTCACCTCCAAAGATATCATAAATAAAAGACCCCCCAACAAGTACCTGAAGTGATAGGGGAATAGTTGACAAAAGCGAAACTCTATAGTCTGAAAAAACTGCTTTAGCACATATTTTGAAGAGGTTACTAAAAACGAGCTTTTCATTATGACCTAGTGTTATAAGTTTTCCGTGAGAAACACTGTTATTAAGAAAATTCCTGTAAATAGGCATAGCTGTTGTGATATAAGCCCAAATACTAAATGATACCCAAACAAAATCAAAAGCAATTAAATTTAGAAAAAACGAAACTAAAGCAATTATTTGTAAAACAGTGAAGAGTGCAACCCACTTTAAAGGTATTAGAGAATGGAATACTTTTAGGGTTAAAGGCGCAAACGGAATAAAAGCGGCCAGAGGATGAAGATCAGTTGGCGTTTGTACGCTCCTGTCTACCACAATATCCTCCCCTGTTTGTTGTGGGTATTCTTCTTTTATCTACCTTTTGGTGTATAGATATCTGCTACTCAATAGAAAGCATAAACCGCACCTATCATATCAAGACCTTAATTATATCGGTAAGCAAGCAAAAGTGCAAAGATTAGTCCTAATCATATCCATCCTTCGCCCCTTTGTCGGCTATGACAACAACCAAACCAATTTGCGCAGTCAACACAACATAAAACATCTATTCTGCGAAAAGAGAAATTGTGAAAAACAAAAAGAAAAACTTTAGTGTTTCTCGTTAGAGTTGATGCGGTTAAAAGGCTACACCCAAATTTCTAAAACTATTTCTGAAAAGTAAACAAAAAAACGCGGTACTTTTTCTCACTATAGAAAGCGGGCCCGGTGGGATTTGAACCCACGATCTCCGGCTCCGAAGGCCGACACCTTAATCCGTGCTAGGCTACGAGCCCTTTTACATACATCTCTGATGGTATACGGTGCTAAAGGTGATGCATCAGTTTTATTTAGGTTTTCCATCGCTGCTACTCCGTCTTTGGCTTTCGATACCATGAAACTCCGTCACTATCCTTTTCTACGAATTCAAAGCCCTTCGCTATTGCCTCACGCCGCTGCTCGCTTGTTCTTGCTTCAAATACGGTATATTCTTGATCGCCGAAGCATTGTTGTGCCAACTGAGCATAGATTTGAACATAAGCAAGTGAGCTATGCCCCAGTAGGTATTGTACTGCATCTGGGTTTCCTTTGGCGTGTCTTTCTTTGGTTG
>CAZWRU010000036.1:0-16970 GCA_964636425.1 uncultured Candidatus Bathyarchaeia archaeon | reverse complement strand
ATCGTGAGAATTTAAGAGCCATCCAGAAAAAAGGAAAAGACGAATTCGTAAAAAGCGCTCACCTCTGGTCAACTTAAACAATAAATGCCAAAAAGAGCGCCTATGCTTAAGCTAACGCTAACAATCCAAGTTTATCCAGTAATTCTTGTTGAATAATCAATATTGAACTCGAATTGGAAATTCTATTATTTAATAGAAAACGGTTAAAATTGAGCTTCTCGGATTTTCCCAATAACCTGTAAGGCGGGTTTTTCGCCGCGGAAAAACTGTAACGCTCTTGCTCCCCTCTTTGTTATTAAATAAGCAACCCTGACTTTGCCTACGGGTTCCTCGGCAATCATTCCTTGCTTAACTAAAAATTCAATTTGTTGCTTGATCTGATGACTGTTGATATCGGCGCTGTTTGTGAGGTGAGTCAATTTGAGGGGGCCATCTTCAGCTAAGAGGTGAAGGATATCAATGTACATTTCCAGCTTTGATCGCTTCATACCGGAACCTTGAATCTAATACACTGAAGTAGTACAAAAAACATTCTGAATCAGATACTAAGCAAAACATGGAAAAAAATTATAAATTAAATCATTTTTTTGTTCTATACTATCTGGACTTAAGCAGGTAAGCTCCAAATCCATGGTCACTAATAGATGCTGTTTGACATCAATATGTTAATTATGGCAAAAAAATTAACCTATAATAAATTTAAAACTAGACAATAGAAACATGCTCCAAAAATAAACAAATTAACAAAAATCGAAAAGAAGAATTGTAACGGTGCTATCTGATTGCAGCTTAGACTAGCTCACGTTCAATATGCGCGTTAGTCGGGATCAGAAAATGGACACCTGACTGAGCACGGTTTAACACGTTTAATCGGTTTTCAAAAGCTGTAACCAGATCAGCTACCAAGAGCTTTTGATAATCTTTCGAAAGCGGTCTCATCTCCTCGCTTAGAGCCGCAACCATCTTGCTTTCAATCTTTTTTCTGTTTATCAGATTCTGATTATGCGTCATTATTTTTTCTCCTCACCCAAATGGATATGGTTAAAGAATATAACTAATTTATGACGCCCAAATCTGAATCTAAAATATAGTTACTAAATCAGCAATTTCTTTAACATTGGTTAATTATTCCATGAAAGAGAAATTTCTTAATTATAGCGGAGCAGTCAAAAAATAGCGAGACTGCTCTTTTTTTAGGGTATATAATATTCTGACTTTTGATGTATTATGCTGCACCAATGTATTCTAAACTGTTACGTATTAACACGTAAGAAACACGCCTTTTATTCAATTTTCACCCAATAAAGCAAAGATAGTGAGGAAAAGAAAATGATAAATCAAGAAAATACACAAACACTTGACGCCGAATTCGCCGAAAAATGCCGAAAAGCACTCGAGCAATCATACGGACTAAACATCCCAATACCAAAATCACTAGCAAGCAAAAGCTCCCTCCATAAAAAATTCAAACTATTCTGAGGTCAAAAAAATGTTTCAGGACCTTATTATAAGAAAACTTCAAACCGCCCAAAAAAGTAGTACCCCCGATAAACTAGCGAGAGGGGCAATGATAAAACTGCAAAAACAGAAAAGACTCTCAAGCCAAGAATTCCTTTTAGTTCAAGAAACCATCTGGCAACCTGGTCCAAAAATTAACTATATAAACCCAGAAAACTCGAAAAGAACATCCTAAACCAGCAATTTTTCCCAAGCAAATTCCGCTTACTGTAATATCTTTCTTAATTAAATTATGTCATTTCTTGACACATTGAAAATATAGAAATTTCCCTTATAATTCCTACTCGACACATAAGAAATAAGACAAGAACTGAAAGGGAGACAAAAAAGTTGATAAAAGGTTTTAACGGACCCTATTCAACTGAAGTTCTTATCGCAGCACTTAACGAAGAGCAAGGCGTCGGACTGACTATTGATGAAGTCTCAGAAAGCATAGATCCCGCCAATATCTTAGTCATCGATGGACGAAGCCGTGACCGGACCGCGGAAATCGCCAAGGACCATGGGGCGGGCATAATCTTCCAAGATGGTGAAGGAAAAGGCGACGCCATAGCCAAAGCGATAGACTTTATCCATCCCAAAAGTGACTTTGTAGTCCTGACTGATGCAGACTACACCTACCCCGCAGGACATTTGCCTGAGATGATTCAAATCTTAAAAGAAAACCCGCAAGTAGGTATGGTCTGTGGAAACCGCTTTACCCGTAAAGTTGACAATAAAGCTTTGCGTACCAAATTCTTTTTCGGAAATAAACTTCTCGTTTTCGCTCATAGTCTACTAAACGGCGTTGAATTAAAAGATCCTTTAACAGGTCTAAGAGTCATACGAGCAGACATCCTAAGAGAATGCAAACTAAAATCCAAAGGCTTTGACATCGAAGTTGAACTAAACCATCACGTTAACAAAAAAGGATTTCTAACTGTAGAAGTTCCGATAACCTATCGCCCAAGATTAGGTGAAAAGAAACTCAAAATAAAACATGGTGCAACCATCCTGAAAAGGATACTTCTTGAATCATTATGCTAGCTTCACTTGATGCAAATACAGACTCTGCGCACTTGTTCATTACGAACAACGACAATACAACCCTCCTTAACAAAAACATTGAAAAAAGAATAAGCCTGCACCTCAATTTTTTAGTCAAAAAAGACTCAACTCCAGTATATGTGTATATCACACACTAGCCATCACCATTCAAAATGCGTAAGTCACACCCAGCGAATATATACACAGAAAGACAAAGTGGCGCGATAATATGGCAAAAAAAGAACTAATACTTTGCAGCACTCTAATAATCGTAGGAATGCTAGATTGGCTAACAACTATCGTCGCAATAGTTTTCTTCGGTGCAACAGAAGCTAATCCTTTACTCGTCGGTATGACCCAAACAAACCTGCTGCTTTTTAGCTTAACTAAAATCTCCGCCGTAACCTTTACCGGAATAGTTTTCTACAAAGCCTTAACCACGGCAAAACTGGCCCAACAAATAACACCCTTTACAAAGAAATTCCTGAAATCCGGATACGCCATCGCACTCGTAGCCTTAGTGACCTTAGTATCTAACAATCTTATCGTCGTCGCACAAAGCGTATGAAAACTGTGTCCACAATCCAAACAAAAGGGTATTTTTCCTCAAGAACAAATAAAAAACTTCTAAACCCACAAAAAATTATTTTTTATTTCTAATTATTATCAAAATAGGTTAAAATAGGCCTTGCGAAGCTGAGTTAACAAGCACATTAAAAATAGTTGACAACAATTATTAAGTAAAATAAAGGCTTACCTAAACGTCTAATCATAGAGGGGAGCAATAAATGGTCAGACGGTCAATATTCGAAAAAATCTTCAAAGAGATGCAGTACATACGCACTAAGCTTGAAGATCTTGAAAATAATATAGCTAATTTAAATCCAAAACCAATCGAAGTTCCAGAATCTACACTTATAGAATTACCTGATCATCTTCGAAAAACCTACATAGCTGTGTTATCCAGAGGTGAATTATGCGCGATGCAAGTTGCCGGTATCACAGAAAGAGCACGTGCATTAGAAAGCGCTTACCTAAACCAGCTAGTCCGCATGGGCTACCTTAACAAATATACAGCAGCAAACAAAACGAAATTTTACTCAGCTCTAAAAAATCAACAAGAAGACACAACAACAGCTAAAGCCCAAATAACAAGTTTCAATATCCCTCACATTGCCAAATCCGAAATGAGCACTGCAAGAATGCCCAATCTTTATACAAGCAAATAAAAGCATATAAAATCGAACTGCCTAAAAATCCCGATGAAAAAATAAAGAGCTAAGGTAAAAACTTTAGCTTCCTTTGCTTTTGTCTTTTTATTAAAGTCTTAAGAGAGTCATTATTTTTTCTAAAATTCCCAAAGCTAAATTAGCTACTTTAGCTACAACACCGGTTTTACTTAACATTTCTTTTAAGTTACGAATATCTGCCCTACTAACAGTTCTGGTCAGCAAAATTGAAAAGATAAAGACAAACAGAAAAACCACTGCGCCGACTATGAGCGTAATCAAACTTGCCAGGTTTATTTGAATTGCACCCCAACTTAATCCTGATGTAACAAGATAGGTTAACACAGCAGCCAAAGCTGAACAAAACAGAATTTTTAACGAAGACGTCCAATCAATTGTTACTCCATAATGCTTCTTTATCCAAGGCAACGCAACTACCAACGTAGATAAAGAAGAAGCCACAGTTGCAACAATCAACCCCACAATCCCAAACTGCGAAATTAACACAAATCCTAAGGGAAAACCAATCGCAACCATAAGTAAAGTTAACTTCATGTTAAAGCCAGTATCTCCTTGGCCATTTATCAACGACCCAATACTCAAGGTGCCAAAAGCAGCCATGATATAACCAAAGGCAAGCAAAGCTAAGAAAAGCGGAGCATCCGAAAATCTATTCCCAAATAATACTGCGATTCCTGGCTCAGAAAGCGCAATAATCGCCATAGTAAGCGGTACCACCAATAGCGCAGCATACTTCACAGAAAACTGAAAAACATTCTTCAAAGTCTCATTATCTCTACGATGATCTAACTTTGAAAAAGCAGGAAAAAGCATTGTAGTAACCGGCGTAGAAATAAATGTAATTAACACTACAAAATTGGAAGCTACAGAATAATTACCGATTAAGGCATCACTTGTAACGTATATTGCCATAAGCATCGAATAGAACTGCGCCATGAAACCTGAAAGAATCGAGCTAATAGATAGAGGCAGACCATACCTAAACAGCTTCTTTATGTCTGCTCCAATATTGTTTTGACTAATTCCATCCTTAGGCAAATTCCTATAAATCGTCCACATCAGTAAAATTCCAATAAGACTAGCCGTGCCGAAAGCTACAGTGTAGCCACTAATAGCCCCAAAGGACCCTAGTCCAAGAACAACCAGAAACACGATGAGCCCTGTTCTAAGAATTGCCTGAATAACAAGTGTTACGCTATTGAGCTTCATCTGCTCAACGCCGGTAAACGCCGCAGTTGCAGTATTCATCAGACCCCCAGCTAAAATCGTAAACGATGCCACCTGAATCAAAGGCTCAAGCCCCGGACGCTGAAAAACACTAGTAGCCAAAAAACCCGACAAGAAAAAGCAAACAAGAGAAAGCACTAAACCCAAAACCGTTTCAAACACTAATCCAGAAATAAAAATACCGCGAATCTGTGACTGCTTATCCTCTTCTCTATACTGAGCAGTATACTTTACAACAGCAGAATTAACACCCCAATCTCTAAAAGTCGCAATCAATCCGGGAGCAGTCAAAGCAATCGTGTATAACCCATAATTCGACTCCCCTAGCAAAGAGGCAATTATGATTGAGCCAACCGCTAAAATAACCGTTGAGGCTACGAGACCCCACAACATATGAAAACTACCACTAGCAGTGACCTTAGCCATATTCGCAGCTTTACTCAATCCCACACCCTCAACACATAAGATAAATTGAGTAAACAACTTATAAACAAGAAGCGTTTATCGGTTTTGGTTTTAACTCTATACTCACCAATAATGCATCTAAAAAATGCGCAAAAACCATCTTTTTCTAAACTTCAGTATTTTCAGTCTATATTTGCAACCCCTAAATCCTTATTAGGTCTCCACTATACCTGCTATCTAAAGAAACAGGACACCGCGCAATTGGCATCTTATTAGGATTATCCACGTTTCATATCCGCTCTTGTCAAAGAGGGAATCCTCAGCCACGCTCATAATCGATAACTTGAAAAAATAATCCGAAGAAGAAACCATAATATTAAATCGCCTTGCAAGATGTTAAAATATCTAATAACGCAAAAAATGCGCTCAATTAAAATTGAAAATAATCTAACAGGGAATGCCGATGAAAATCTGTATGCTAGCCCCCGAATTTCCTCCTGTGTGGGGTGGAGTAGGCACTTATATTTTTGAGCTTGTTCGGCATTTACCAAAAAATGTTGAAATGCATGTTGTAACTCCTCAGCGAGAAGGATTCAGCAAGTCTCAGCAAACTCGCTCTAGTAGTAATGTACTTCATTATCTCGGTAGCAACATTCATCTTCATTATATTAGCACAGCAAAAGATTCCTTTTTTTACAATGCCCAATTTCAATATGCTTGCTTACGAGAAGTTCCGAAAATCATTAAAGACCAAAAGATCGAAGTGATACATTCACATGCCGCACATATGTCCGATCTTCTACTAATGTTTAGAAAACTTAAGGCTGCTTCTATTACTACGATTCACACAACAATAAAATCTCAAAGAATCGGAACTAAAGCTTCTAAGGGTAATATTAGCGATTTTGAAAGTTCAGAAAAAGCCACCCAGCTCTTATATCCAGTGCTTAGATTATCTGAAGAATTATATTTTAGGCAAAAAAGATTCTATACAACACCATCAAATTGGATGAAAACATGGTTTAATGAGAATTTCAAGATTAAAACAAATATCCGTGTTGTCCCTAACTGCATTGATGTAGCTGACTATACGATAAAAGAAAATGATTTTGCAGTAGAAAATATAATTCCTCAGCATCTAAAAGAAAAACAGATAGTGCTTTTCGCTGGTAGATTATTATCTCTAAAAGGGGTCGATGTTCTTGTTCGAGCTATTCCTAAAATCTCAAAAGCCTTAACAAATGATGATGTACTTTTTGTCTTCGCGGGTCCAGGCGACTCAAGCAGATTCCAAAATAGACTTATCAACCCCCATACTGATTCCAAATGCCTCTTTACTGGACCCCTCCCTAAAGAAACCGTCGTCAAGCTCATGAGTAAATCAGCACTTGTTATTTTACCAACTTATAACGACAATTCTCCTTACACAATCTTAGAAGCAATGGCATGTGGAATACCAGTTGTAGCCTCAAATGTAGGTGGAATTCCAGAAATCATAACAAACGGATATGACGGTATTTTAGTGAATCCTGGCTCCCCTGAAGCATTAGCAGATGCAATAATAGATTTACTCCAAGACAAAACATTATACAACCAAATTAGTAAAAGAGAAAAAGAAACAATAACCAAAAAATTCTCTTGGGAAACAAATATGCCCAAATACCTAAAAGCATACTCCGATGCCATAAACTACAACTAACATCAAAAATAAATAAAAAACATTCAAAGAATATTACCCAACTATCCCAAAAAATAATCGAATATTCACATCAACAGACAACACCATGAAACCCTCAAAAGGTGATAAAAATAATCGTAATTTCTTGCGCCCTTGATTCCACACTTAGACAATCAAAGATGCAGGGCACCTTACAGCCACATCTGGAACGATACCGCCTATTCGATAATATTGATCAAGTAACTATACTTACTCAGGACACAGAAAAATTCCAAGATCCGCTTGGCGTAGTTCAGCATATCCCATGTGCATTCTCAAAATCTAAAATAATCCGCACTACCCTTTCACGAATATCAATCTTAAGATGGATCTATTTTTCTCAATACAGTTTTTTTTGGCTCATAACCAACCGATCTAAGATTAAAGTAATAGTCTCAGAAAACATCGACTCGCCCACACCCCTCATTTTCTCGGCAATAACTAAAACTCCGTTGTATGTGCATTACCATTATGACGTATCAACGCAAGTTAGCAAAATTAACAAACGAGAACTTCGTGGTTACCTGCTATTATCCATGGAACGATTAGTTTTCGGAAAAGCAGCAGGTATATGGGTCACAGCTCTAAGCCTGGGTAAAAAAGCGAAAGCATTCGGCGCAAAAAAAGTAACCTTATTACCAAATTGGATTGACTTTAACCAAAAAACAGCAGCACGTACAACCGCAAAATCTTCTTCAATCGTATTTGTAGGTCGTCTACATCCAGTAAAAAGAGTACCTTTACTCTTGGAAGCTTTTGCTCAACTAAGAAAGAAAATTCCAAATATCATGTTAAAAATAGTTGGAGACGGAGAAGAGCGACAAAATCTATTGGAGCTATCCCAAAAACTTGAACTTGGAAACTCGGTAACTTTTATGGGTTTTCAAACCCACGATAAAGTACTTCAAATAATGAAACAATCAGATTTGATAGTTCTTCCCTCCAAGATGGAAGGCAATCCAAGAGTTATTGTAGAAGCAATGATGCTAAAAGTTCCAGTGGTCGCCGCAAAAGTAATTGGAATAAAAGATATAATTAAGCACGGTGAAACAGGGCATCTCATCGCTAAAGACGTGCCTGAAGATTTAGCTCAAGCCATCGAGTATGTATTAACAAATAAGCAATATGCCGAAAAAATAGCTGAAAACGCTTATGAATTTGCTAAACAAAACTTTTCAAAAGAGCAAGCTCTAAAAAGAATCGGAGAAGACTTATCATCAATCATCCCAGAATATAAAATAAAACTGCATAACAAAAAATACCTCCAATCCCTATAGAAGTAATTCAATAGGTAGCTACAACAAAATATTACACAGAGACGTGAGATTACCCTGCAGACAAAAAACCCCAAAATTTCTGTAATCATTCTAACAAAGAATTCAGTGAGAACCATAGATCAATGTTTAGAATCAGTCTTTCAGCAAACTCTACCTCCAGATGAAGTTGTAGTGGTGGATGGTAACTCTGATGACGGTACACTTGAAATTATTAAAAAATATCCTGCCAAAATAGTTACGGAACCAGGACTTGGATATGGTCACGCTAGAAATATTGGGCTCGAGGCTGCAACAGGAGATATAGTTGCATTTGTAGATTCAGATTGTCAACTAGAAAAAAATTACCTCACCGAATTAATCCCTCCGCTTATTACAGCCAAAAATGATGTCGCCGGAGTCGGAGGAATTACATATCCCATAAAAAGAAACCTGATTTCCGAAAGTCTAAATGTACGCTTATTTGGCATATCAACCGATAGCGAAAATAAAATACGGGAAATAGACAGCATCGGAGGAGGAACTTCCGCCTACCCAAAAGACCTGCTAAAAAAGATAGGTGGATTTACCGTTGATATAACAGGCGGAGAAGATTACGAACTTAATATCCGCCTAAGAAAAGCTGGATACAAACTACTACTTGTTCCCACAGCCATAAGTAATCACATGCATCCTAACACACTAAAAAAACTCGCGGCAAAATGGTATAACTACGGAAAATTCTTAGTCGATATGGCTTTTAAGAAAAACCAAACACGTCTTCTCCTCTCGACATGGGGATGGATCGTCGGATGTCTCGCCATCTTTTTAGCGGCACTTTACACGAGGAACTTTTTAGTCTGGCTATTGCTAATACTTGCATTCTTCACACCGTGGGCTCTATATTACGGTAAACAAACAGCAACTTTCTTGCGCCATAACCTAAAAGCCAAGTATCTAACTTTTCCATTTATTCACCAAACCATCATACTATCCCGAAGTGCAGGAATAGTAGTTGCCACACTCGAACACATCTTCAAGATTAACCCTAAAAAGAAATAACATACCCCTCATGAAGCATCAATTAAACCCCACGTCTTTTCTCTCCCAGAAAATTACCCGTAGAATCTCAACAATATTAAACATAAACAGTGTAGATAAAAAATTATAATAACGTTATAGCTTGATAACTAATCCGAGGAAAAACATCTGAAAATAGCAATAATCGCAACACCTATTCCAGGCGGCGGCCAAATCAGAGCTAAAGAATACAAAAAATTTTTAGAATCCAAGAATCACCAAGTTGACCTAATAAATATTAACGAAAATATATTCTCTAAAGCAAGTTTCTTCTATCAACGAGTTAGATCTCATCTAGGCGATAAAGAGCTCGCATTAATGAAAGAGATAGCTAAAAGAGCAGAAAAAAAAATTATAAAAGGCAATTATCAAGCAATAATCGGAGTAGAAAGCCTTTTTTCTTATATTTTAACAAAAAAAATAGATTGCCTAAAAATATTCAGCTGGGAATCGATGGGTGCAGATGAAGCATATTTTGCATCCAACTCCGGTCGCTCCTTTGATCCTGATTTTATTCGAAATTATCGAGATATCGAACTCGAAATTTGTAAATCCTCTGATTACGTAATATTTCCTTGGGAAACAACCGAGAACTATGTAAGAAAAAACATCTATGATGGCGACAATTTCCTAACCCTAAGATATGGTTGCCATCCACAAGACAAAACAGCCGCTCACTTCTTTCCAGCCTCAATAACTTCGGTTGGCGGTTTAGGTGCATACTGGAGCAACCTTACACTTCTTTCCTATCTTACCCGATTAAGCCCCTACGCGATTGACGTATACGGAAATCCTCCACCCGACAAAAAATACAAATTAAATTACAAAGGTTTTGCCCCCTCATTAGCGATACTTTACAAATACCAATTTGGCCTAAACACAATTTCCACCGACCCTTTTAGACAAAACCATTTTTCATCAAGAATCCTGACCTATCTATCATATGGACTACCCGTTCTCTCCCCCGATTGGATGCAACTATCACATCAACTGAAAGGGTGCATACCCTATAACGAAAACAACTTTATCGACTTAGTTAACAAATTCTCTGATAAAACGCTCTGGGACAAATTAAGCAAAGAAGCACATAGCCAAGCATGCGAGTTGGATTGGAAAAATACCTTAAAACCACTTGAAACTCTTATTCAACCCTAAAACATATCTCATTTGTCAAACTCGTCAAAAGTCAAAAACTAATATACAATTATCACCAAACAAGGGAAAGGATCAAAGAATTGAACCTTTGCATTTGCAGTGACCTTCCATTAGACGGCAACTCAGGTGCCGTATCCAGAATAATGGAATTGGCAAAACATGTTTCTAACCAAGGCATAACAGTTTTTTTAATTAATCGAACAGTAAAAAACTCTTTAACTTCTCTGCTCGTTGACAGCGACAAATATTTCCGAATAAAAAATGGAGTTATTGAAGAATATCAATATCCCAAAAATATCAGTTTCCTCTTTCCAGGTGTGATTAAGCTTTTTCAAGAAATAATAAATCGGTTAATAAGTAAACTTACTTTTTCAGATTTATCCGAAATATCATTTTCACATCTCATTGATCCTCATCTATTCGTAAAACTAATCTATGTAGGAATAAAAGAAAAAATTGAACTTATCCAATGCGAATTCCCAATAACCACTTTTTCTTCTTTCTTAGCGAAAAAAATCCTCAACATTCCCCTAATATATGATTCACATAACATCGAAGCAGAACGAATGTCTAGAATACCCTCAATGAGCAGCGTATACGTTGCCATAACGAAAATAATTGAAAAAACAGGATGCAAAATTAGCGATTCAATTTTTACAGTTTCCGAGCGAGACAAAAACGTCTTAATCGACTGGGGATTCTCGCAACAAAAAATCCATGTTGTTTCCAACTCGGTAGAGGTAAAAAAATACTCAACAACAAGACGTGATGAAATAAGAAAACAATTAAAAATTAATGATAAAATTGCGTTGATTTTTCACGGTCCACTAAGTTATATCCCAAACAAAGAAGCCGCAAATATTATTCTAGAAAAAATTATGCCAAGTATATGGCAGAAATATCCTGACACGTATCTTTTATTAGTCGGAAGTAATCCGCCAAAAACAACTCAACCTAATGTTATTGCAACAGGATTCGTTAAAAATTTAATTGATTATATCGGCTCAGCAGACATAGCAATTGTACCTCTTCTAAGCGGTGGAGGAACAAGAATAAAGATAATAGAGTATCTGGCAAGCGGCAAACCTATTGTTTCAACATTCCAGGGAGCTGAAGGGCTTACTCTTGAACACGGTCAAGATGTTCTATTAACCAAAAATCCTGATTCAAAATTTATTGACTTGATTTACAAATTAATATCAGACGTAGATTTACGAAAATCATTAGGCAAAAACGCAAGGAAAAAAGCCGAATTGCTATACGATTGGAAAAATACTGCGGCTAATGCAATATTAATCTATGAAAAATTAATTAATGAACGTGAAAATTTAAATTTAAAAAGTAAGGATTTTTTATGATTACTTTCTAAATGTAATCTGGGAAATTTATTAAAGCATTGAATAATTTTTTACTTTCCTCTCATAATGTTAATGTATCTCTTCTTAATAGTGTAAAATAATCTCAACAATAATGCTCATAGTTCCAAGTGTTGGAACAAATTATGACACACAAACCTGAATTAATTCAATCAATATATCAAGAGATAATAACATTCATAGTATTTCAAATCACTTCAAAATAATGGTCTCATAAACATGAATTACAGGTGAAAAAATGAGTTCTCAAGAATTAATATCAATCGTAAAATTAAGTGACCAACCAAATATTTACGAGAGTTTGCAATCTGGATTAAAACTCATCGGATCTCCAAAATTTAAGAAAGACGATGTTGTCGTCATAAAACCCAATCTTTGCTGCATCAAAGGACCTGAAACAGGCGCAACAACAGACCTCAGAGTAATGGAAGCAATAATAAGACACCTACAAGAGGAATTTAATGTTTCAGACATAACCGTAGTCGAATCAGACGGAACACAGATACTTGCGGACATGGCGTTTAAATTACTAGGATATGAAGAATTAGCCAAAAAACTAAACTTCAAACTGGTTAACTTATCTAAAGACAAATTCACCTACAAAGAATATCCTAATAACGTATTCATGAAGAAAATAAAATATCCTGAAACAATGGCCAGAGCCAATCAGCTGATAGCTGTCCCAAAAATTAAGCTTCATACCCTCTGCTTTCTAGGGGGAACTATGAAAAACCAATTTGGATGCAATCCTTACCCTAAAAAAACAATATATCACGATAATTTACATGACTCTTTAGTTGATGTAACAACAATTTTCAAACCGAACTTAGTAGTTGTAGATGGAATTATTGGTATGGAAGGCAGAGGTCCCGTAGGCGGGATACCAGTAAAGATGAATACTCTAATATTCGGAAGAGACGCCGTAGCAGTTGATCATTTACTTGCAAGAATAATAGGAGTCAATCCAGACAAAGTCAAGTATCTTAATGAAGCTAAGAAAAGAGGTCTAGGAACAACCGATTATCAAATCGTAGGGGCAAATCTCAAAGACGTCGAACGACCATTTGTTTGTGCCCCAACAAAAAGAAAACTTTATGGTCTATTTTCTCTCTAAACAAAAAGGATGAAGAATATGTCAAGCAGTAAAACCAAGGTTGCAGTAATCGGAGCAGGCGAAATAGGAACAAAAGCACACATTCCTGCATATCTGGGCAATGAACATGTTGATTTAACCGCTTTAGTAGACGCAGACGAAAAGAAACTCAAAAAAGCAGCCAAAAAATTCAAAATAAACAACTGCTACACATCGGTTGACGAATTATTTCAACACCAAACAATAGACGCCGTAAGTATCTGCACACCACCCACCACCCATGCCGAAATAACTCTAAAATCAATCGCTAACGACGCAAGCGTACTTTGCGAAAAACCAATGGCTACCAAACCCGAAGACGGAAAAATGATGCTGGAAGCCGCAAAAAAGAAAGGAAAGGCTCTAATGGTAGGTTTTAACCTGCGCTTTCAGACCAATTATGCTCAAGCCGCCCAAATAATCCAGCAAGGATGTCTTGGCCACACACACCTAATCGAATTTGACCTACAATCACCCAACCCATTACTAGGCTGGAGTAAATCTCCTTGGTTCTTCAGTCGACAAGCAGGCGGCGGAGTCCTACTAGACAAAGGTCCCCACGTATTTGATATGCTAAATTATGTATTGCAAGATTTCCCCTACTCAGTTTCTACAGTTTCATCTACTTTCTTCCAATCCCAAGTAGAAGATTCATGCGTATGCATCCTCGAATACCCTGGAAATAGAATTGGCATCGGAATCATGAGCTGGCTACCCTCAAGAGTAATAGAGTTACTAAGCGTGCACGGAACATCACAAAGCCTATTTGTCTCACCCGACATATTATTAGAAGCAAATTCAAATGACCTTCTAGAAATCCAGCTATTCCGCAAAGCAACAAAAATGCTCGTCAACCTAAAATACCAAGACCTACCCCACCTAAAAAGCAATAAAGTCGACACATTCCAGATGGAAATAGACCATTTTATCAACCAAGTACGAAACAACCAACCAGACTACTCAACCGCTATAAGCGGAACAAACGTAATAATCACATCCGATGCTGCCAAAAAATCAATAGAAACAGGAAACAAAGTAACCTTTACTCCAATAAAATCCTAAAAAGCAAATCGTAAAACAACCTTCAAAGGCAAGATAGAAAAAATAGCTAAGTTTTCTATATTTTTAATCAACTAAAATTTTTCGCTCATTTTAAACAACCAATTAACCAACAAAGATAAGATGCATCTCACACATCTTATTTTTAAACGCTAATTTTTGTCATTTTTTATGGGTTTGAGGTTGTGTATGTTGCGTAGATGCTGATTAGGTCTGTTCTGTCGGTATGGGTTCCGAAGTTGGAGTTGGGTTCGTATTCGTAGGTTATGTAGTTCCATGCGCTGGTTCCTCCGTTTTCATAGTACCAGTTGCAGTCTCCGTTGTAGATGAGTACGAGCCAGTAGTTTCCGGCTGAGAGTGGAACTGGTGTGTTATATGTGAATTCTACCCAGTTTGGTGAGTTGGGCACGGGCATCTGATTGGTGACAGCGCCGATTGCTGAACCTGGATTGCCCTCGGCATCGGAGTAAATCGCGCATTTTGCGGACCCTGAGCCGCTAATGTAGGCGCTTATTTTTGTTATATTTGCTTCTGTATTTAGTGGCAAGTATGCTCCTGTTTTGGCTGCAACCCCGCCTGTTCCTATTTTGATGCTGCCTACAGAAGTCACCCCAAAAATGTTAGTCGAGCTTAGTGATGTATCAGGCGAAGGCTCAGCAGAACCATTAGACGATAGTAATAATACTTCTCCTGAGTAGGCTCCTACTGTTATGCTTGTTACTTCTCTGTCATCTAGGGTTTTGTATGTGCCGCCTAGGTTTATGGTGTATGTGTTGCCTGAGGGGTTGAATATGGCTTTTCCGTTTGTGTAGTCTCGCATGTAGACGTTTTGGCTTTGATAGTAAGAGTTGGTTGGATTACCAATCGGCGTATCCATGATGGGATAATAACCATGCGAACCATCCGAACTATGCCAACCATTAAATTGCCAAATTGCGCCATCCCCATTTTGGCCTAGTAGAAAGCCAGCGTAGCAGTATTTTACCATCCGCGCCATGTCATTACTATCTGATGGAACAAGAGTTCCTGAAGCGCCCCAAACGATTTTTCCAGCGGCAGAATTAATCGCCATATTATTTATTTGAGCTAATATTAGTGCTGCGTTTCTAGTTCCCTGCGTATTACATGCTTCCCAATCACAGTGTACGAAGCCTTCTAGCATTTGGCCGTCGACGACTGATACGTAGGTGTAGCTGTTCCATTCGTCTGTGTTTATGATTACGAGTTTGCCGGGTGTAATGTTAGCTTTGATGTATTGTAGCATTCCCAACACGTTGCTATGCCAATTGTTGTAGACTGAAGAAGAAACGCCGCTAACATATCCATTCAATGAGTTCCATACATCGTCTACAAATACGCCGTCAAATAAGCTACCCATATTACTATTTAGATTATTGACCCAGTGTTCGCGCCAACCAGAGTTACCTACATCCATAAGATACCAACCCCAAGCAGAGTTCTGGATTCGGTTTCCGTATATGTCGTGAATGAACCAGTCTTCGTGGGCGTTGACCTCTGGCCAGTCTGAATAATGGGTGTGCATCCCAATTAGATCTTTATACCCGATCACAGTTACGTTAGGATTGCGATTTTTGATTGTTGCAATTCCTGAAACTTCAAAATTAAGGTCTATTATGCTGAAATGATCACTAATAAAATCGGCGTCTGAAGTGGTGAATCCAGTACCATATGCGAAAATCCCAGTTTTAACTGTTTTGTATACTGTAGTTGTCTCCGTTATTGTCCCTGAAGATGATAAGATAAAGGTGGTAGTAAGTAAACCTGCTGTTAGTCCGCTTAATGCCATGATTATCGTAAGTGCAGTGACTATTAAGATGTTGACTTTGTTCATGGAGTCCCCTCGTGGTTAATGCAACAATATTATCCTGTGTATTACATCTTAATATATTAGATGTGTGTTGTTTTGCTATAGATAGATGCTCAACAAATGAACAGTAATAAACTACAAAAACAAAGATAAACTCAGAAAAAATAAATGAATCATTAATGCTTTTAAATGCCTGCAATAGATATATTATAAATTCACCAAGAATTAATAAAACCTAGCTCATGAATTAAGAAGCAAACAAGTCACAAAAAATTACCTCTGGTAGATATTAAAATGAAGCTAAGCTCAAAAGTAAGTGGATACATCATACTTGTATTATTAATTCACTTTCTTGTGCTAGCATCAGTCACCTTTAACATTCCCTTCCTAAGACCTGTAATTGTATTTGCATATCTCACCTTCTTGCCCGGTTTCTTATTACTTATTGCTCTGAAAATTCAAAAAACAGATCTTCTTGAGCTCATTTTGTTCTCAGTAGGTCTAAGCATAGCAATTTCAATGTTCATCGGCTTCTTAATCAATGCATCATTTCCAATTTTAGGTATATCCGAACCACTTTCAACTACTCCAATATTATTCACAATGAATGGATTAACTTTAGTTCTATTCGCTATTGGATTAACGAGAAATATTCATCAAACATTAGAATTATTCAAATTACCTGAAATAAACCTAACTGGGCCTTACTTCAAAGCTCTACTTTTAGTATCTCTTCCCGTCATGGGAATAATTGGAGCAATCTACAGAAACTTTGCAGTTCCGCTCCTCATAATTGTGGTAGCTGTTCTCTTTTTTTTAAGTGTAATCTCTGAACGTATAATTCCCTCAAAAATCTATCCTTTTCTGATTTTTATGATTTGCCTATCTTTAGCTCTGCAATTCACATTAATGTCTCAACATATTATGGGTAACGACGCCCCCCT
>CAZWRU010000035.1:0-18392 GCA_964636425.1 uncultured Candidatus Bathyarchaeia archaeon | reverse complement strand
GGGCCCTTGTCTCAGTGCCCATCTCCGGGCTCCCGCTCTCACGGCCCGCACCGGTTATAGGCTTGGTGGGCCATTACCTCACCAACAACCTGATCGGTCGCGGCCCCATCCTTGGGCGGCGCTGGAAGCATGATCCAACGTCTTTTAGGCAAAGACTCATTCCAGAGTTCTTTACCTATCGAGGATTAGCCCCAGTTTCCCGGGGTTGGTCTCGTCCCAAGGGCAGGTTAGCCACGTGTTACTGAGCTGTGCGCTGCGCTTCCCACATGGCTGGAAAGCGCTCAACTAGCATGTCTTAGTCCCATCCCGATAGCAGTGGGGTCCGGCAGGATCAACCGGAGTTACGCACGCATGCGACTCCGTGATCTGTCGGCACTATGTTTATTTTGGTACGTTCGTTTACTATCGCTTCTTACTTCTTACTGGATATGGAGGGAGAACTATTCCACATTAACGTCAAAGCCCATTTCAGACCTAACATGAGCAATTCTATCAGGTCCACATATATGTCCCCGCAACTGGAGGCCAACACCCTCATCCCTGCAAGGCAAACGCCGTTTCGGTTGGGGTTGAGCCGCCGCCAATTTGTTAATTGCGGGGCAGCTGATTAGCTGACTTTACACTGAAGCTCTTTCAGTGCATATAAACATTGTGCCCTACATAGAGATAAATGTTGTTTTTTTCCCGAATTGACGTACTTTGATGGTTTTTTATCTGTTTTTTATATTGGGGATGGCATTTTTTGGGGAATGTATAGTAAGATAATGCGGTGGGAGAGCAATTGATTAAAGCGAAAGCTTTTTTGCATTAAAAAAATACCTTAAAATATTAAGCAGTTTAGAATTTTAAGGCTTATTTTTTATTGATTATGGATTAGAAGAAGTGATTAAGTGTTGCCAGCTTTCCGAGCTTCTCGTGGCCGAAGACCACAATACAACAGGGAACGGAACGCGGTTTAACTTCTGAGTTCGGAATGGGATCAGGTGGAACCCGCGCCCTATGACCGGCAGACAAACAACCTGACACTACACACACCCAAATTAACCTTTTGCTTTAGTTAGCAAGCTAGGCATGGTCTTTAATTCTTATTTAAAGTCGCTGATCTTCATTCAAGCAATTATTAGATTAAGTTTCATTTTCAACGGTGCACTTTTAATTTCTCTACCTATAGACGAAGTCATTTCTTTATTTCTTTTTTCGCAAAGTTTCTGTTTTACATTGGCTCGTATACCAGTAAGCCTTAATAGAGGATTAGAAAACAAAGAATCTAAGGTGCAACTAAAAATGGATTATGCGGTTAATGTGAAAGATGTCACTAAAGATTTTGGCAACATTGAGGCGCTAAATAACATTACATTTCATATTAACTTAGGCGAAGTCTATGGACTTATTGGCCCAAACGGCGCAGGCAAAACTACAACTTTGCGTGTTATCAGTACGCTTATTCTTCCCACCACTGGGACGGTTAATGTGTTTGGTTTAGATGTTGTTAAGAAACCAGATGAGGTTCGAAAAATCCTCAGTTATTTACCTGAAGAATCAGGAGTTTATCGAAATCTAAGTGGTTATGAATATTTACAATTCATGGCCAAATTTACCAACTCAGATAACGAATTAACTTTTAAGGAGGCCGCTGAAATCAGCGGTTTAGGTGACCGACTTAAAGATAGAGCAAAAACCTACAGCAAAGGTATGAAACGAAGACTTCTTCTTGCCCGGGCACTGATGACTAAACCTAAACTTGCAATACTTGATGAACCCGCAAGTGGATTGGATGTATTGCATGCTTATCATATTCGCAAGATAATTAAGACCTATGTTAAACAGAACAATGTTACTGTACTTTTAAGCAGCCATAATATGCTCGAAGTTGAATATCTTTGCGACCGCGTGGCTTTAGTTAACAAAGGAAGAATCGTGCTCGAAGGAACGCCTGCCGAACTTAAAGCTCAACATGGAGGACAAAACTTGGAAGAGGTATTTGCGAAGGTGGTTGGTTATGCTTAAAGGCTTTACAAATGTCTTGTTAAAAGAACTCAAAGAACTCATTCGTGATCCTAAAATTTTAGTTGGCATGATTGTTTTACCTCTTGTCATATTCCCAGTTATGAGCTTGGTGTTTGGTTACGCACAAGAAACTGCTCAGAGTGAAGCGCAGAATTTTAAGCTCCTTATCATAGATAATGATCAGGGCAACTGGAGCCGAACTTTCATTAATTATCTAAGCGGCGGCCTAAATGTTAGTGTAATTGACGGCCTGACTCCGCAGGAGGTTGTAGATCAAGGCTTGCTTAAACACTATAACTTGTCGACTTTCCTTGAAATTCCTAATGGTTTTAGCGCCAATATGACAACACACATGAATGGCAATTATAATTACACAGCGACCATAAACAGCTATGGCGTATACCAAGGAGGTAGCATCTTTAGCGGTATCGGCTCCTCAGTAGCAACTGAGTACGTGATCGGCTTTAACCGTGCTATCGCGCCTAACGTTGTTTATACGACTTCATCTAGCATTGTCAAAGGTCAAATCGAAGAGGGGGTGGATCCAAGTCAGCTCAGCGCATTGATGCTCTCACAGACTATCGCATTGCCCATAACCATCATGATTCTGTTGACTTACGCAATGCAAATCGCTGCAACTAGTGTAGCTATGGAAAAAGAAGAAAAAACTCTTGAAACTCTTCTCACTGTACCAGTAGATCGCTTCGCCATACTCATGGGCAAACTCAGCAGCACCATTATAGTCGCGGGTGTGGCAGCAATTGCCATGATGGTAGGCTACAATTATATGCTCGGTGGAATTACAATGGGCATACAATCTGGAACTTCAATAGATCTCGCCGCACTTGGTTTAGTTCCCTCACCGTTAGGATATGGATTATTAGGAATTTCTCTTTTTGTCACGTTACTTTCTGCTTTAGCATTAGCGGTAATCATGTCAGCATTTAGTGAAGACGTCCGCGGAGCCCAAGCCCTTGTTGGATACATCTATCCACTCATATTCATCCCTGCAATTGCCCTAATGTACATTGATGTCAACACATTACCCGACGTCTTCAAAGCAATTTTCTACGCTATCCCCTACAGTCACCCGATAATAGCTTCAAAAGCTGTCGTACTAGGAGACTACACTATTGTCATCTTTGGCATAATTTACGTAGCTGCATTTACAGTAGCTATTATGTACGTTGCTTCGCGTCTTTTTGC
This sequence comes from uncultured Candidatus Bathyarchaeia archaeon, assembly GCA_964636425.1. Taxonomy (GTDB): domain Archaea; phylum Thermoproteota; class Bathyarchaeia; order Bathyarchaeales; family Bathycorpusculaceae; genus JADGNF01. The sequence continues at coordinate 15,179 of CAZWRU010000035.1, read as the reverse complement.
TACTGAAAAAATCTTAACCGCAAAAATCAGATTAGGAAAAAATAAAAAATCTGCCGAGCCGACAGAATAAAAAAGAAGAACTTAACCTAATTTTTCTTTTTTTTCTTAAGAAGCACCTTTGAGCGAGTTGTCTATTAGGATTATGCGGTTTCATTTTAACATCTGTTTTTTAAAATTTTTTCTTAGTTTTGTTAGAATTTTATTTTGCCTACCTATATTGACCTTTTTAGTTCTGGAAAGAAGCTAATTTTATTATAAAGACTAAACATTAAGTTTTTAGATAAATCTTTATTTTGCTGTGGGACCAAAAATTTAAATAAATTTCTCGTTTTCTCCGGATAAGAAAGGATTATTTATGCGTGGAGCCAACCGCGCTTCTTGAATTTCGGGGGTTCTTTTTTCTCTTTATTATATGCCTCAGCTCGTTTTTTTCTTTGAGGCGGGTTGTTTGTAATTTGTGTTTTTATGAACTTGTTCCATCCACCAACACTTGGATTCGGTTGAATAAATCGTTGGGCGTTATCTACTTCATGTTTTTCTAGGATTTCTTTAAAATTTAAGGCTTTAAAATCTCGAGTAGCATGAATAATCGTGCCTTGCTCAACGAATAAAGGCGAGTAATCAGTAATAGCAATGCCCTCAGCTCTAACTTTATCATCAACGCGTTCTTGCCAGAGTTTTTTCCATTGATTTTTCAGTTTTTCGACCAGTTCTTTTTGTGATTCGGAAGTCATATAACACTATTTTCTCCATCGAATGCTTACTTCAAATCAATGACTTTAATTTAATCGTTACTTCCCTTATGAACTATTTAAGGGCAAAGCACCATTGTATCTTTACTCTTATTCTAGAAGTCAAATAAGTTTTTCTATATAAGAAAACGGTATTGAGGACATTAAAAACAACATATTATTCACTAAAAATTTTTTAACTATCTTCAAGATTTTTTAGTATCTAAATAATCCTAACTTGTGTTCTTAAAAGATTCACAAGGCTTTAAATTCTACTTTCCCCAAATAACGAAGTGGAGTTATCAATTATGAGTACAATTTCTGTCAAGGACATTTTCATAAAAGAATTCGCTACTGTCAATGAAAACGACCCCTTATCAAGATGTCTAGAATTGTTCAAGAAAGATTCTTCACAGGCTTTGGCTGTTCTAGATGAAAAAGGCAAATATGCAGGGGTTATTACTCAAAGATGGATACTTAGATCTAAACAAGATCCCGCGACAACTAAAGTTAGAAGTCTAACTCGGCCTGCGCCAAGAATTGACACAGATACCTCACTAAGTAAAGCCGCTAAACTCATGATACAGAGCGGAGTTAGACAGCTTCCAGTTTTTGAAAAAGAAAAACTTAGCGGGTTTTTGACTGATGAAAATATAATCCATAGTACCGTAATTGAAGAGTGGGGTAAAACAAGTATAGATCAAATTATGTCTAAAGCGCCTCATACAATAGAAGCAACTCGATCAACAGGTGCGGTCCTTAGCCTATTTAGAGAGCAAGATATTAGCCATGTTCCTGTAATGGAAAAGGGAAAACTCATCGGCATAATTAGCACTAGAGACATAATCGAGCATATCTTCCAGCCTAACATGCGTATTTCAAGAGGAGATTTAGTAGGTGAAAGCGGACGAACCTTAAGCATACCTGCAAAGGGCATAATGACGAGCCCAGTAATCACTGTAACACCTGAGACTACACTTAGAGAAGCAGAAAAGAAAATGCGTAAGTTTAATGTGCACTGCCTTCCGGTCCTCGCCAATGAACGATTAGTCGGAATTGTAACTAAACTAGACTTCCTCGAACCAATAGCTCAGATGGGCGAACTTGATCGAAGACTGACAATACAGTTCTCAGTTAAAGGCATGGAGATTGATGCAAACGCCCAAGGTTTCATGATGGGAGAATTTGATGCATTCACACATAAATACAAAGGCTTACTAGAATCAGGAACACTCTTCGTTTACATGAAATTACATGGCACAAACTACAAAGGACAACCTCTTATTCACTGCAGACTGCAGCTACGAACAGTAAAAGGAGTAAAAGGATTCTTTGTTAGTTCTGGTGAAGGATGGGGTATAGAACCTACATTCCGAGTTGCCCTCGACAGATTAGATAAAAGAATCTTGAGAAGCAAAGAACTAGGATTCGATTCTTCATATGCCAGAGAATACCTAAACAAATTAGGCTTCCCTGTAGAAGAACTCTAACTCACTCTTTAGTTTAGCCTTATTCCTTATTTTTCTTTTATATCAAAATATACTTCGAAACTATGAGGATTTATTTCCTTGATCCTGATTATTTTTAATTCCGCCTTCGCAGTTAGCGCTTTAAAACTGTGAGTAAAATCTTCAATATAATTGAGTACTCCACAGCTAAAACAAAAAGTTCCTGAAAAGGATACTGCAATCAACTCTTTTGTGATTAGAATTGTTTTTGCGAAAATCTGAGGATTCTTAAGTCTATTATACAGTAAAACGGTCTTTTCCAAAATTTTTTCTATTTCAAATTGGGAAATGGACATAGGATTTCACAACTATATGTTTAATCTACTACCGTCAAAACCTAATTTTGAAATCCCTAATTCATTTTTTACTTCACTAAGTTGAGTAATAGTGAAAACTGGACCATCACGACAAACACGATATTTCCCTATCATACAGCTTCCACATAAACCTATACCACATCTCATCAGTCGCTCTAGACTGGCTTCTAAAGCGATTTTTCGTTTCTCAGCTAAATCGAAAACTTTACGCATCATTAACTCTGGTCCACAGGTATAAACCATATTAAATTTTTCTTTATCAACGAGATTCTCTAGGGGCTCAGTTGCAAAACATTTGAGTCCATAGCTGCCATCATCTGTTGTGGCAATCAGACTTTGTTCTTTACAGACGCAAATAAGATCGTTAAGGAAGAGAAGCTCATTTTTACTTTTAGCACCTATTACAATACGAATATAATCTGTTTTAGCAGCTAAGCGCTTAGCTAAAAAGAGCAAAGGAGCAGTTCCAGTTCCACCTCCAACTAAAAGAACTCTGCCTCTACTTTCTGTGAAGCTGTTTCCAAACGGTCCACGTATACCAACTAATTCGCCAATGTGCATATTATGGAGGTGTCTAGTTGCATCACCAACTGCTTTAACAGCGAATTGAACCTTACCATTACCTGCGTTAAGAATGCTAAGGGGAATTTCGTCAACACCAGGTATCCAGAGCATAAGAAATTGGCCAGGATTTGCTTTAGCACAAAGGGTATCTTTTATCGTATAGGTTTTTACAGTGGGAGATTCAGTTTTTATGTTAATAATTGGTGTAGTTCGTAAGGCATTATTCTTGGTGAGATAGACCGACAATTTCTTTTACACTCCTATACTCTTTGTTTTTAAGATAGTTAATTACTCCGCGGTTGATGGTTTCAAAGACCGTTATATCTGCGGCAAGAGCAGTCCCTATTTGGACAGCTGTAGCACCTGCCAGCAGAAACTCAACAACATCACGCCAGTCGCTAATTCCACCACAGCCAAAAATCGGAGTGCTTGGAAGGACTTCAAATATATCATATACGCATCTAAGAGCTACAGGTTTAATTGCGGGCCCAGATAAACCGCCACGAAGATTCCCAAGAATTGGCCGTTGAGTATCGACGTCAATAGCTATAGCACGAACAGTATTTATTACCGTTAAGGCATCTGCCCCTGCTTTTACTGCGGCTTGCGCTATCTCTACGATGTCAGTAACATTAGGAGATAGTTTCACAATAACTGGTATTTGAGTGCTTGTTTTAACTTTGCAGATTACTTCAGCGAGGAGTTTAGAATTAGCGCCAATTTCACTACCCGTATATTTAACATGAGGACATGAAACATTAAGCTCTACTGCATCTGCACCAGCAATTGAAGCTTTCTGAGCCACTATAGCATATTCTTCTGCGGTATAACCATATACGCTTACTATTAAAGGAACTTTAAGAATTCGCTTAGTGTATTTTATTTCTTCGACATATTGATTTATGCCAGGATTAGGAAGACCCATAGCGTTAATTATTCCACTTTCAGTTTGAACTATAGTCGGATTAGGATAGCCTATTCGGGGATTAACACCAATCGATTTGGTAACAACTGCGCCCGCACCACTATTGGCCACAAACTGAAGCGATTCAGCAGAGTACCCTAAAATACCCGAAGCCAAGGCGGTTGGACTGCTTAGGTTCAAACCACAAACACTAAGGACTAATGAATCATTTTTCAATGACGCTTCCACCTGAATAGGTAAATAAAAAATATTACCTTATTAGAAATAAAGCTTCTTTAAGTTAAAAACCTATTAAGAGAGTAAAAATTGACAAAAAAGTATTTACAAAAAAGAAAAGGGATTTTAAAATGAGTTCTTCCATAAGTTGCAGGCTACTGCTCTGGAGAAGATAAGAGTGGCTTTGGCGCCTGAAAAAATGGTCTTTGAGTCAAGTAATGAGTCAGATGGAGAGCCAACCAGTAAGAAAAATAAAAGATTGCTTGATGGAAGAATCATAAATATTCTCATTATCACAGTTTCAGCTTTAAGTTTAATCGGATGTTATTTTTTGAGCCGCAGCAATTATCTGCTCTTTCATTGTGCGGTAGAAATATTCGGCATAATAATTGGATTTATCATTTTTGCCATTGCATGGAATTCAAGACGAATAATGAACTGTAATTTTTTGCTCTTCATCGGCATATCATTTCTTTTTATATGCCCGATCAGTCTATTGCATACTGTGGCTTATCAAGGAATGGGAGTCTTTCCTGATGTTGGAGCCAATTTAGCTACTCAATTGTGGGTAATTACTCGTTATATGTTTAGCATTTCTATGCTTGTTGCGGTATTAGTTGCAAACAAAAGAATATACGCAGGATTAGTTTTTTTGGGGTATACTCTTGCCTCTACAGTACTCTTGGGTTCAGTGTTCTATTGGAAAAACTTTCCGCAAGCTTTTATCGAGGGGGTAGGATTAACACCGTTTAAAATAGCAAGTGAATATGTAATCTCAGGAATTTTGGTGCTTGCCATTATTTTGATGTTTAGGAAACGTCGAGATTTTGATAAAAATGTAGTAAAATTAGTAATATTTTCAATGGCCATTGCAATAGCTGCAGAAATGGCCTTTACGTTATACGACGATGTCACTGGAGTTATGAATCTTTTTGGTCATTTACTTATGGGAATATCCTTCTTTTTTATTTATAAAGCACTAGTAGAGACAGCATTAGCCAAGCCATTTGATTTGCTTTTCCGTAATTTAAAAAATAGCGAAATTAAGTTAACAAAACGTGCTGCTGAATTGATTGAAGCCAATAGATTACTTGCTGTTTCATTGGAGGAACGCAAAAAAATGCAAGAACAACTTGAAGAATATGGCAAAGAATTAGAAACGTTAGTTGAAAAGAAAACTAAGCAACTCCAAGAAGCACAAAGATTGGCAACAATTGGGCAGACAGCAGGAATGGTAGGGCATGATATTCGTAATCCCCTCCAAGGAATAGTAAGTGAGTTATATTTGGAAAATCAAGAAATAGCAGCATTACCTGCTGGAGAAACTAAAACAAATTTACAGGAAAGCATACGAAGCATTGAAGCTAACATATATTACATAGATAAGATCGTTTCTGATTTGCAGGATTATGCAAGACCCTTAAAGCCAGTAAAACAAAAGATTAGAATTGAAGAAGCAGTTGACGACGCATTTACAATTGTGACAATCCCAGAAAACATCAAGGTGTCAATTTCATATCAGAAAGATTTACCCCAACTTGAAGCCGATCCTGTTATGATAAAACGAATAATGGTAAATTTGGTGCAAAATGCTGTACAAGCAATGCCAAAAGGAGGAGAATTAAGAATATCCTCCTCTCAACGTAGCAAACATATCCTAATCTCAATAGAGGATACAGGAGAGGGGATACCTGAAAAAGTTAAAGATGCAATCTACAGCCCATTGTTTACGACTAAATCAAAGGGACAAGGATTTGGTTTAGCAGTGGTAAAACGTTTAATCGAAGCCCAAAATGGAACAATAACACATCAAACTCAACAAGGTAAAGGCACTAAATTCATAATACAACTTCCATCAAAAACATAACTTCTTGCAGTAATTCGAATTAATAAGCGAAGTCTGATTTCAAGATACTATTAAAAATAAATAATATCCGAAAAGAGCTACCAAGGCTACTTTATTACGCCGACTAGATGAGTAGAATAAGCTTTTATCACTTTCACCTTCAGAGTTTTTCCCATCAAGTTTTCAGAACTTTTAATCACTATTGGTTTATATGCAAAATTTCTGCCTATCCATGATCCGGGAACCTTGCCCTTCTCATCAACAAAAACAGCCCCCACCCAATTAATCCAAGATATATTACGTTTGAGCCCAATTCTTTTCACTAACACTGCAACCTCTGATGTTCTTTGATTGATTACATCAGGTTGTATGAAGATGCTTCTCATATTCCAAGCAGTTGTCTTTGGCCGCGCAAAAAACTTGGAGATATTAACAATATCTGGTTGAATTTCTTCGAGGAGATTTAGCGTATTTTGATGACCTTCGATTGATTCACCAGGAAAACCACATATAACGTCTGTGCTAATGGTAATTTGTGGAAATGACGATCTAAACCTGCCGATTATCTTTTTAAACTCAGCAATAGTGTAGAATCGATTCATCTGTTGGAGAACTTGATCATCTCCACTTTGTACAGGCAGATGTAGAAATTTGAATAACTTCGGATTACGGAAGACTTTGATAAGATCATCTATCATAGGTGTGACTAAATTTGGAGTCATCATACCAACTCGAATCTGGAAATCACCTTTTAAAGCAGTTAATTCATTTAATAATGAAACAAGATTTGTTTGCCTATCTATACCAAAGCAACCCACATCTTGACCAGTAATCCAGAATTCTCTAACACCATTAATTAGGTCAATTTTCGCCCGCTCAACAATTTCAGCTATTTTATAACTCCGTAGATTTCCACGCGCGTGCTTAACACAGCAATAAGTGCATGACCCTAAGCAGCCATAGCTTACAGAAATGACACTTAATAGAGGATTAGTTTTAATATGTGGTAAATTCAAGCGAGGTTGAACAAGTAAAGCATCTTGGAGATCAATTATTTTTTCACCATTTGCGACTCTTTTGGCTATGTTAACTATTTTATCGCCTACAGCTGGTCCGACAACAGCATCATATCGAAGTTCTTTAGATATTCGCTCTAAATTAATTAGAGGTAAACATCCCGCTATGATTATTAGTTTATTTGAAGTTTTTTTAATGGTATCTATAATGCGATTTTCAGTTGGACCTTTAACGGCACAAGTGTTGAATATTATTAGGTCTGCGGTTTCTTCGGAAGTTACTAACTCATGACCGTTTAATGAAAGGCAGCCTGCTATTACTTCGCTATCTGAAAGGTTCGCGCTGCAACCGAAGCTTCGCACGAAAATACGCAATGTGATCATCCGCTTGGAACAGGAGAAACGCATACATCAAATAAAAACTTACAGGTCTAACCGGCGAGATTATACATATATATGCAATAACCTCCGCGACTAATTTATATATAGTTGAACAAACATGTTAGTAACATATTTGTTACATAACATATAGAAGTATAACTCTAAATCACAAGTGAATATCTCCGAGGGAACACAACTAATGAAACTAATCACACTCTACCTACCCGAGACGTATATAAAAGCATTAGACCAGCTTGTGAACGAGTGCTTTTATCCCAATCGCGCTGAGGCCATTCGAGTAGCGATACGCGACTTAATCAGCGCTGAAGTCTGGAGGCGAAAAGGTGTTGACTAAACATACCCAAGCCACCGAAGATACAACACTTAACTTGCCTTCATCTGCTGATGACTCAAACAAAATTAACTTAGAAATAACCGATTTAATCGAAAAAAACGCCCTGTTAATTTGCAGACCTCACAGCAGCCCAATTAAAGCTGGTCAAATAACCAATCCAAAAACAAGTTTAGTTAAAACTAGAACCCGAATAAATAAAATAAAAACGAGGTTAGGAAAAATCATGAATAAACTATACGATTTAGAACAAACCAACGAGCCAGAAAAACAATTAAACATTGATTTTGGCGTTGAGCTTTATCAGATGGAAGAATTATAAAACAACCCCTCATTTTTGATTTTAGTTTGTCTTAGAAGAAAACTATTTCCAGAAAAGCATTTATTTTTTCTCGTTCGCTTATAATTATGAGCATAATAATTGACAGTATCCACAAAGAATTACAAGCTAACAAAGATGAAAAAACTCAAGCCACCTTTCAACGCTTCTTTAAAGAAAAAGCTATTTGCTATGGAGTAAAAACTGCTACAGTAAGAAAAATCGCCGAGAAATTCTGGACTGAAGTTAAAAAGTTAGATAAGAAAGAAATTTTCGCCATTTGTGAAGGATTGTACCGAACAGATTTCACAGAAGATGCATTTGTTGTCTCATATTGGCTGCCTAATTATGTTGACAATTTCGAATCCAAGGATATAGAAAAATTCAGGCACTGGATTGAAAAATACATTAACAATTGGGCTAAATGCGACGGATTATGTAATCATACAATTGGAAGCTTCGTAGAAAAATACCCTGAAAGTATTTGTGAACTTAAAAAATGGGCGAAATCAGAAAATCGATGGCTAAGAAGAGCAGCAGCGGTATCGCTCATAGTTCCAGCAAAGAAAGGGCATTTCCTAAATGAGGCGATTGAAATAAGCGATTTACTACTTAACGATGGGGAAGATTTGGTTCAAAAAGGTTATGGCTGGCTTTTAAAAGAAGAAAGCAGAAAACACCAAGAAAAAGTCTTTGAATACTTAACTAAAAATAAGAAAGAAATGCCTCGTGTAGCCTTAAGATATGCAATTGAATTAATGCCAAAAGAACTAAAATTGGCAGCTATGAAAAAGGAATAAAATTTAATGTTAACTATAATTTAGCCATGTTATGCGAGAAGATGTTCCCATTAGACCATAGTTTTAAAATCATTTTAATATAAGGTTAGAAACTGTATTGTAAATCAGCTTTTTTCCTCCAAAAGAGGGTTAGATAAGTCTTACTTAATTGGTAATGAATAGCCCACCGTGATGAACGTAGCGCATTTGAAAGTGCAAGAGATATTTAAGTTGGGAGATAAAAATTAGGTTGCCTCTGTAGAAGCGTCAATTATGTTTTTAATTTCTGCATTTAGAGCGTCAGGCAGGCCTAAGATTCCTACGTCCATGAATCCGCGTATAATCAACGAAACAGCTTGATCTCGGGATAATTTGCGAGTCATCAAATAAACGATTTCTTTCTCGCTTATTTTACCCACTGCGGCTTCATGTGTAATTTCAACACCTTTCTTCTTAGCAATTAGTTCTGGAATAGATTGCATAAGAGATTTGTCGTCCATAATTAAGCCTCGACATTCTAAGTGTCCCTTGCATGCTGAGCTATTACCTTCGATTAGTCCTCGAATTATCATTTCGGATCCTTCTCTGGCGATAGCACGACTTATCATTTCTGCCTTGCTATCCTTACCATCGAGAACAGCTCTTGATCCAATGTCTAGGTGGCTGGCCGAGTGACCAAATAATATGCTATTGAAGCTCACACGGGAGTTTACGCCCTGACAGTATCCTGTTGGGTACATCTGCACATCACGAACTGGCCGCATGCAAACATAATTAGAGATAAATGTTGCATTATCTCCGATTTCAGCAGCACTTCGAGGTCGTACTAAAGTATTCTCGCTCCATTGATGGATCATAGTGAAGTTTAGCAAAGCATTCTTTTTAACGTAAATTTCGCTCATTCCTAAATGTGATGCATTTAAGACATCGGAATGTTGAACACAGCTGGATATGATATTTGCTTTTGAGTTTTCTTCAGCTATTATTATGTTATGCACACGCTGCTCCAGATTTCGTTGGGTAATCATAAGACAAGACTGCAATGGAAAAGTAATCTCTGCGCCTGGAAGTATTCTCATAAAATACCCGCCGCTATATTCTTCAGCCACTTTACGGGTATACTCATCTTTATCTTTGTCGAGTACCTTCCACATATAATCTTTGAGCCAAGAATATTTTTTTAAAGCAGATTTTGTATCCATTAATTCCAGTTTACCTTCGTAAAGTTGGTTAACTTTTGAAGCGATAGTTTCTTGATTTAGGTGGAAAAATGTTCCTGCTCGCTTCTCTTCTTCTGTTTCAATACCCGCTTGAGTTGCCTCTTTAAGAATCTGATGGGGAATTTTTGTTAAATCACTGTTTTTGCTCACTTTTCCAACCCTCACATCTTCTTTTTCTACAGGCTACACAACCCTCATAGCCAAGCCGTTTAATATCTTCATAAATAGCCATCGGTTCTGTAAAGCAGTGAAATTGACCACTTAATAAGATGCAAGCATAACCTGATTTTATATATTCTATTATATCGCCTTTATGAGTTATAGTTAAAGCACTACTTGCCGTCCTTGCGAGATATTTCTGAATTTCACTAGAAATCAGTCTAAGACTCTCAACATCAACTCCACTGTCGGGTTCATCTAAAAGTAACAGTCTAGGCTTCAAGAAAATGAGTTGAAGAATCTCACTACGTTTTCTTTCTCCGCCAGAAAAGCCGTAGTTAATATCACGATTTAAAAAGTTGGTTAATTTGAATGCTTCAATTTGATGCTGTTCTTCTGGGCTGAATTCTTCGTTAACTTTTTTGCCTAAGCAAAGTTTTAACAAATCGCCTAATTTTACACCGCTAATTTCGGGGGGATTTTGAAAGCTAACCACTATGCCCAATTTCGCTCGCTCGTCTACACTTTTTTCTGTGATATCTTGACCTAAGAACAGAATCTTTCCCGTAACTACTTCATATCCAGGAAGACCCATGATTGTACTAATCAGGGTAGTTTTTCCTGAGCCGTTTGGCCCAAAAAGAATGTGACTTACTCCATCCTTTAAGCTGAAAGTAACATCTTTTAGGATGAGGTTGCCTTCAACCTTAACGGATAGTCCTTTAACTTCAAGTATATCCATAGTAGCCCAACTTAAGTGGCAATTGTTTTTTATGAAAATAAACCTTGCGTGTAGATATTGGTTTATATTACTGAATCAAGAATTAGTTCATCAATTGTCTGCATGAACGACTCCTCCAAGTCTACATTTTTATACTCAGCTATAATAAAAACAAAATAAAATAATTCAGAGAATAATCGTCCAAATTCTGCTTTACTGATGGGTTTTTCGATACTTTTCAATTTAATTGCAAGTTCTTGTGTTTTTGCAATTAAATCTTCAACTGGAATTAAACTTTGAGATTCACTGTCACCTTTGTTAAGTTTTTTGAATGTTTTCCAACATAAATGCTGGGCATCACGCAATGTAATTGACATAAATAATCATCAATAGACAAATCAACATAAGATAAAATAAAACTTTTGACAAACTTAAATCGAAGTATAGACGCATAAAGTAAAATGGAAGGTTAATTTTAGATTTATAAGCCGTTATTTGATGTTAATGGGGTATTTGGTAAAGAACAAACTAAAGCTGAAACAGCGTATACAAAGAAAGAGCAAATACAATAGTAGATAATAAAAAGCTCAGAGTTAACCAAGAGGACCAGCGACGTATTTTTATCTTGTCTGATGAAGCCCTAATAGCTTTAGAGAAGAGGACTAAAGAAGAAATATTGATTCATATTGGAAAAAAAGTTGAAAATAAAAAAGAAAGCCCAAGTAAAGCATCCATAATTGCTGGAAAAGTTCAATTTATAACATCTGAACTTGTGGAAATCCAATATTATACCTTTAGAATATAGACTAGTTTATAATTTCAAATTCGTCTCAGTTTTAGCTCTTAACCTTTAGGCGGATTTTACAATAACAATAGATTTTGACGACTGCCAAGAGTTTAGGTTTTTGCCGCTCTTCTTTTGCTTATTTATTCTTCATTTCTTCTTTCAGGAACTTGCCCCATTTCTTACTCTCATGTTCAATTTCTAATGGGCAAATTACAGTAGCAATACCGTCTATTACGCCCTCATTGCTACCGTGCCGACAAATTAAATTGCCGCCGTCATTTATGTGTATGTCACAGGATTTTCCGTCAAAACACATGCAATTTATTTCATCTTTAGGTCTGGGTTCCATACACAATATTTGATTTCCAAACCGTGGCGCTTCTACCACTTTAACCACCTAATTATAAATGTCGGAAAAACGGTAATAAGCCTTGCTATTTCACACGTGAAGTCACAACTAATAATACAAAAGCAAATTTAGAAGTAACTAAAGAACTCAATAAGTAAATACAAACGTGGTTTTAATTTAACTGAAAAATTGATGATTTGCTAATAATAATTTGTTTATTTTAAAGTAGTATATTATTCTCAGTTTATTGTCCTCGCCTCTCTCTCCACTCAGTTGGAAATCCATTTTGACTCTTGTTTTATATTTAATAAAGGGTAACAGTCATAGAAGGGAGTTTGTAAAAATGAATAGGTTAAGCAAGCATTGCCGCTTTCTTAGGGCAGTAAAAAGCCAAACCCTTGCCAAGTAGTAAACCCCTTGAAGGATGAATAATGGTGCAAATCAAATCGCCTATAAGGCTAAGAGATTTAGAGGGAAAAGCAGGAATCAGCTTTAAGTCTCTATTAGGTTTTGAAGGTTCAAAAAAAGAAGTTTATGATAGTGACAGAATGATGATAATTAGTCTGGAAAAAGGAGAAAGTATAGCATTCTTAGACAAAGCAGATAAAATATGGGAATTATCACGGAATCCAAAAGGAAAATACAACCTTAGAAAACTATAACCTCGAATCGCTTGCATCATAGTAAATAGATTTCTGCCTATACGGTAAAATGAAGAAACGATGGTTTGATTCTGTCCTTTTAAACAAAACAGATTTTAATCAGTATAGAAGTGCTAATTTAATCGGAGAAGTCTTATGACAAAGGCATATATTCTGCTAAATGTTGAAGGCGGATCAGAAGACGAGGTTTTAAACCAAATTAAAAATATTGGCGGCGTAGAGCAAGCATACGTTTCGTATGGCGTCTATGACTTAATTCTTAAGGTTAAGGCAGATACTATGCAAGAATTAAGAGATGTAGTAACGCACAAAATTAGGCAAATAAAGCAGGTTCAATCAACACTGACTCTACTTATTGTAGAGGAATAAAATACCATTTACTTTCTTTTTAAGCAAATTGAATATAAATAGTCTCCAAATTTACTTTAATTAAAGTTGCATTTTTAGTATTTTTATTGATTTAGAAACTTAATTATCCAGCCAACTAGTTCAATACAAATAGGATTTGAATGGCCTGAAGGAGTCTCCTTTGGAGTATCTCATCGGAACAGGCGGTTGGAATTACTTTAACATACCCGGAGAGACTTCTTTGAAAGCTTATTCAAAAATTTTCGATTATGTTGAGGTAAATTACACCTTTTATCAATACCCCAATACAAGTATGGTCAAACAATGGCGCGCAAGCGTATCTGATGACTTTTTATTCTCTGTGAGATGCCATCAGGATTTAACTCATAAAATAGGCTTAAAACCAGTTCATAAAGCGTATGAAGTAATTGAAAAAATGCTCATATATTGTGATACACTTCAAGCCCCCTTCTTGGTTTTAGAAACTCCCGCAAGTTACGATTTATCTTCGAAAAAATTAGAGTATGCACGGGATTTTTTTGCTTCATTAAACTTGCAGAAAATCAGATTAGTTTGGGAAATCAGGTCACGCCTCACAGAAAACGCTGTTAAGTTGATGAAAGATCTTAACATAATTCATTGTGTTGATTTATCGTGGCAAGAACCTAGTTATGCTTCGGATATTACATATAGCAGACTTTTTGGTAAGGGGAGACATAATCTGTATCAATTTACTGATGATGAGTTAACTGATGTTAACGAGAATGCTCAACAAATCGGAAGCAAAGTGGTGGTACTTACCTATCATGGAGCTAGAATGTATGGTGATGCAGCACGTTTTAAACAGTACCAATTAACTGGTAAATTCGTGCCTACTACGTCTTTTGTAGGAATAGAATCAGCGAAATCAGTCTTAAGTGAAGATGCTGTGTTTCCAGCCTCAAAAGACGATTTAATAAGAACTCAAGGCTGGAAGGTAATCGATTTATCCCCGAAGCAACGTGTGCATCTATCGGATATTCTTACAAAAATTCCTCAAAAAATCTACTACGAAATAAATGATGTTTTGGCAACTTTAGAGGCTTACATATGAATCAAAATAGTGTTTTTCTGGGAACCTCAGGGTGGAGCTATGAAGAGTGGGAAGGCCCCTTTTATAAACGACATGAATCACATAAACTAAGAGCGTATTCTACAGTTTTTAAGACTGTTGAGATTGATTCTACTTTCTATCAGGTACCTACGAAGGGCACAGTCTTGGGCTGGTTACGTTATTCACCTGTTAATTTTGTATTTACTGCAAAGCTCCCAAAAACAATTACACATGACAAAATGTTAGGTTTAATTGGTAATGTGAAGAGTGAGTTAGAGATTTTTTTTAATATTATGCGACCCCTGCAGTTGAGTGGTAAATTGGGTTGTTTTCTGATTCAGCTACCTCCAAAATATGACTTCAATCCTGACAGCCTTGAAGCTTTCTTTAAATCTTTGGATACAACCTTCAGATTTGCAGTTGAATTTAGGAATTTATCTTGGATGCGCGAGGAGACATGGGATTTACTAAAAGAGTATGATGTTGCGTATACAATTGTTGATGAACCATTACTACCTTCTGAAATACACGTAACAACTGATTTTGCTTATTTTCGCTGGCATGGAAAAGGAAAACAAATCTGGTTTGACTATAAATATAGCAGAGAAGAACTTGAGACGTGGATTCATAAAGTCCAAGATACTGCTCAACAAGTAAAAAATGTTTATGGTTATTTTAACAATCACTATCATGGATATGCACCGGAAAACTGCTTGCAACTAATAGAAAGATTAGGACTGCTTTCAGAGGAACAAAAACGGGCCAAGAATCGAACGAATACAAAACAATGTCAATTAGGCTCATTTTTAACCTGAATAAAAAAACGAATTTTGAAAGAATTTTCGATTAAAAGTAGTTTGAAAGATAAACGCTTTTAGTGTTAAAT
>CAZWRU010000034.1:0-19014 GCA_964636425.1 uncultured Candidatus Bathyarchaeia archaeon | reverse complement strand
CTGTTGTTCCGACTGGAACAGTTGCGCCAAGCCCAACTGTTGCTCCGACTCCGGGTACTGGATTGTCCACTGAAACGTTGCTTATCGCAGGCGCCGCAGTCGTCATCATCATCGCCGTCATAGCAGCAGCCCTAGTGCTACGCAAACGCAAATAAACAAAAATACAACCAAACAATATTCCCCTCTTTCCTTTTTTTGTGAAAGAAAAATAATCTGAAAGCAAAAATGTGGGCTGAGTGGGCTTTGGCGGATAAACTCAAAGTGGTAGCAGCAGGGGTTTTCGTTTCTCTCTCCTAAAATCTCCCTAATTTCGCTCGACCAGAGCCCCAGCAATCAACAAATTTATTAAAAAACAAGACTAATCACGAATTTTAAAGACCAATAATGAATTATACAAAAATATTATAAACAAAATGGAACAAATTATTTAGTAGTAAATGCTTTATGGAGAGAAAATGATGCAAAAATATTTTTTTAAAAAATCTTTAATTATACTTTTTATGCTACTGTTGACTGCTTCAACATTTGCGGCTGTAGGCAACGCAGATGCACATTCACCGCCGATTTCAATTCAAACATATCCTTATTTAGTTGTTACACCCAACCCAGTAGGAGCAGGCCAAACAGCCTTTTTAGTTATGTGGCTTCATGGAGCTCCACCAACTGCAGCCGGCGTAGCAGGGGATCGATGGCGAGATTTTACGCTTGAAATAACGAAACCCGACGGTACCATAGAAAATAGAGGGCCCTACATTTCTGACCCCACCGGATCAACATATGATTTATTCACTCCAACTCAGACTGGAACATACACTATTGTGTTCAAATATTCAGGGCAAGTGCTCTCACGCAATCATCCTGAATCAGGTTTACCCGGATCAGACAGCGTGTATATCGGTGATACATTTCTGCCCAGCAGCGTGACTAAGACGCTTATTGTACAACAAGATCATATAGGTGAGGTTGAGGACTATCCTCTTCCGAATAAATACTGGACGCGCCCAATTGAGGGGCAAAATACCGGATGGGCTAACTTAGTTTCGAACTGGTTACGTGGGGCTCAAATTGGAGAACGAGCTAATCTTTTCCAAAAAGATGGTGTTGGACCTAATAGCCCTCATATTATGTGGACAATGCCTATTGAATTGGGAGGTGTAGTTGGTGGCGGTACCGCTATTCCCGGGATAGGATTCTATTCAGGCGGTGCATATGAAGGCAGATTTGCTAATGCAATGGTAATCGCAGGAAGACTCTATTTCCAGATGCCACAGAATCATGCAGGAGGCTCAAGATCCAGCGGTGCAGGATACATCAGTTTAGATATGCGTACAGGCGAAAAATATTGGCTTTCAGAAACAATCGGGGTTCCATATACTGGAGTATTTTCAAATGAAGCTAGACCTACAATGAAGGGACAATTATTCGATTATGAATCTATGAATCAACATGGGGTTGTCGGAGGAACCATCTGGCAAGTCGCTGGCACCACCTGGATTGCATATGATGCGTTTACTGGGAATTGGATTTATAACTTGACTAATGTCCCCTCAGGATTTGAAGTCTATAATGATAAAGGCGAGATACTTCGTTATGTCCTAAACTATAACTCCGCATCTAACTCTGGTTATTTGGCATTATGGAATAATACTCAAGATAACGTAGGATTAGCCCTTGAAATAGGGACAGGCAGTGGTGCTTATCAATGGAGACCAATGGGTAAAACGGTTGATATGAGCAAAGCATATTCTTGGAATGTAACAGTACCTAATCTGTCGGGATCATCATCTCCTGCTATAGTTGCAGTAATTCCCGGAGATATAATTCTTGGCAGAAGCAGCACATTTGGACGCTTAATGACTCCTGATCCATATACACTGTGGGCAATAAGTGATAATCCACAAACAAGAGGACAATTACTCTGGATTAAGAACTATCCAGCTCCTGAAGGAGATAAAAGCAGAGGGTTCATTTATGGCAATATGATAGACGCGGAAAAACGTATCTTCATAATGAATGATTTAGAAACGATGGAATTAATCGCCTATAGCCTTAATACTGGAGAACAAATTTGGGGACCAGTTACCGGCGTAGAAAACGACTTCAATTATTATGGAGGAGGGTTTGGCGCAGGTCAACTGGGCTATACTGCCTATGGCAATATATACATCCAGGGTTACGGAGGAGAACTCATATGCTATTCTGGAACTGATGGGACTGTTCAATGGAAATATAGCAGAAACAGCGGACTTGAAACCCCTTGGGGCAACTACCCGATTATGATAGCAGCTATTGCTGATGGAAAAGTCTATGCATTCAACAACGAACACTCACCAAACTACCCACTATACAAAGACTATAGACTTCACTGTATAGATGCCTATTCAGGTAAAGAACTTTGGACCATGATGAGTTGGGTCGGACAAATAGGCGGAGCGGGAGATTCAACATCAGTTCTAGCTGAAGGATTCTTTGCATACTACAATTACTATGACGGACAAGTATACTGTGTAGGCAAAGGACCGAGCACGATTACTACGTCTACATCGCCAAAAGTGGTACCTAAAGGTTCAAGTATAATTATTGAAGGCACCGTCACCGACCTATGTTCAGGAGCAAAGAAGCTAGTAGATGATGGTCTGTTCAATGTTGTTCCAGTGGTCTCTGATGAAAGCATGGGGCCATGGATGGAATATTTATACATGCAAAAACCTTTGCCTGAAAATGTTAAAGGTGTAACAGTTAAACTCTCTGCAACTGATGTAAACGGCAATAGTCATGACATCGGGCAGACAATAACGGACATGTATGGCAACTACGCATTTACTTGGGCTCCAACAGCGGAAGGTCAACATAAAATTACTGCAATGTTCGAAGGCTCTAATTCATACTGGGGATCATCACAGACAACCTACCTATCAGTCGGCTCAGAGGCATCAGAAGATAATAACTCAGATAATAGCTCATCTTCAACAATTTTCATCGCCATTGCAGCTTTAGCTTTGATTCTCGCAGCTGTAGCAGTTTTCTTTGCAGTTAGAAAACGAGCATAGAATCACAAAAAATCAAACAAACATCTCCCTTCCTTTTTTTGTAAAATTAAAAGCACCACAATAAGCCGATAGGACTTTGGCAATTTGAAGCTTCAGCAGCTCTGCAGTTAGGATTTTAAGTATCTCCATTTCTCTTCCAGAAAATCCCGAAACGTATTTCTGACCAGAGCTCCAGCAAATATCGTTTTATCTTTTTCTCATGAAAAAAGCATTAAATAAAAACTATAAAGTATTATTTGATGTCCTATTTTGTGTTCTCTTTAAGTTAAAGTTTGCTTGTGTCGTCTTTTTCCACGAGTCACAAAAGGCAACGTTCTCGTGATTAAGAGAATGTAAAGGCACAAAAGCAGCCAGAGCTAAATTAAGTACATCCACACAGAGAGTTCAAAGAAGAAGACTACCAAGAAACCCTATCAACAACCCCAGAAAAAATTAGACAATTGGGATATACAGACTGGCAAAATTGCGACGAAATAAACATAAACGGAACCGAAATGAATTTCTACATAAAAATCATACACTTCGGCAGCTTAGAAAATTCTCTAGTATAAAATAGATTTCTTTTGGATAAATCCTTAATAGAGAGAGTTTCACCTTCATACTGCGCTAGAGAGTTGACGTTAAATGGCAAAGTTCAAGGTTATAATATCTGACCCTCAAACGGGAACTTCCAAAGTAGTTGAGCTTGAAGAAACCCGCGCAGTTCCCTTCATTGGAAGAAAAATAGGGGAAACAATTGATGGTTCAGTAGTCGATTTACCAGCACATAAATTACAGATTAAGGGCGGATCAGACAAAGATGGCGTCCCCATGAAACCAAATGTTCATGGTGGTGTCCGTAGAAGAATCGTCCTAAGTAAAAGTATAGGATTTAAAGCAAGCAAAAAAGGCGAACGAAAACGTAAAGCGGTGCGCGGAAACACTATTACAGACGAAATAGTACAAATCAATGTAAAAATCATTGATCAGCCAAATAAGCCTAAAACAGAAGCACCCGCAGCAGCACCTCAATAATATGGGCAAACTTATTAACTCCCCATAATCATTTAATTCTTTTAATTCATAGATATTTGTGGAAAGTAACATGAGCAGCGAAAGTAAAGCGTTGTCTAAACAACCAGAAGTTAATATTGGAACAATTGGTCATGTAGACCATGGAAAAACAACTTTGGTCCAATCTTTAACAGGAGTTTGGGCTTCGCGTCATAGCGAAGAATTGAAACGAGGTATCACAATAAGGCTCGGCTATGCTGACCTACCCATTTATAAGTGCTCAAAATGCGAATCACCCAAAAACTTTTCCACTAAATCAATTTGCCCTAACTGTGCTAGTAAAACCGATTTTGTTCGGGCTATAAGCTTTGTAGACGCACCAGGCCATGAGGCTTTAATGGCAACTATGCTCTCTGGTGCAGCTATTATGGATGGAGCGATACTTGTTATTGCAGCAGATGAACCATGCCCTCAACCGCAGACTAGGGAACACTTAGCCGCAGCAGAAGTTAGTGGCATAAAAAATATCATCATCGTTCAAAACAAGATAGATATTGTTGATGAGAAGAGAGCACGTCAAAGTTACCAAGAAATTAAAAATTTTGTCAAAGGGACTGTTGCAGAGAACGCCTCTATAATTCCAATTTCAGCTCAACGAGGAATAAACATCGACATTTTACTCAAAGCAATCCAAGAAATCATTCCTTCACCTAAAAGAGATGAAACTCAATCACCTTTCATGTATATTATCCGCTCATTTGATGTTAACAAACCTGGGACACCTATCGAGGAGATGGAAGGAGGAATAGTAGGAGGTACTATTGCGCAGGGCAGATTTGAAGTTGGAGAAATGCTCGAAATTCGCCCAGGAATAATCAGCGAAAGAGAAGGCCGAACGGTACATGATCCTCTAATCAGCGAAATAGTTAGCTTACAAGCAGGCGAACAAAACGTGCAAGAGTCAACCTGCGGAGGATTGGTCGGCGTAGGAACACTATTAGATCCCGCTTATTCAAAAGCCGATGGTTTAACTGGAAATATAGCTGGAAAAATGGGAATGCTACCCCCAACATTAACTGAACTAATCCTAGAAACCCATGTTTTAGAACGAGCGGTGGGAACAAAAGACCTTTTGAAAGTTGAAAAAATAAATCTTGACGAACAACTGCTTCTACATGTAGGTGCAGCTGTAAATGTTGGAAAAGTGACTGCTGTAAAAGGGAATCTTATTAAAGTCAAGTTAACCCGGCCAGTTTGTGTTCTTCCTGGATCTAGAGTTGCTATAAGCAGAAAAATTACAGCCAGATGGAGACTAATAGGCTACGGACTTATTACTGAAAAAATAGGCGGCAAACTCTAACTCGCCTTAACTTATTCCAAATTTTATTAAATAATTATTAGCTTTGTGCAGAACATCCCGAGCATTTTTAAAAGTTAACTTTTTAATCGCGTTTTCATAGGATACCCATTCAAAACCGACGTGTTCAAAAGATAGTTTAATTCGCGTATTACTGGTCTCCATTAGAAAGAAAACTACTTCCTTACGTACATTGATACCGTTTCTCTTGTAAAAATAGAATATTGACTCTCTAAAGTCATCGAGGAAGCGGGCATCGATTATACCTGTTTCTTCGCGTAATTCTCTAACCGCCGTTTCTTGCTCAGTTTCAGCTTTTTCAACATTACCTTTGACGAAATCCCAGTGACCAGCCTCATATTTAAGAAGAAGATAAAGTATCTCGGTAGTGTTTTTAGCAAACACTACAGCACCGCATGATTTTTCATTCATCATAGTTAATCACTAGTTTGAGCAATATGACTTATTCTAATGAGCTAGCCTTTAAAAGGAATTCTAAAGTAACCGAAAATAAACGCTTATTGAGCAAACAATTAACACCTATATGCAGCCAATTATTACGTCATTTAATCAAGATTTTTTTGGAAAGGTGGGATAAATATATGTGGTAAAAGTCAAGCTAAAATCGAATAAAAGAGAGACAGTTTTAAATTGGGTCTAGGAAACAATAAGCGAAAGATTCGCGTTCTAAAGTAATAATGAAGGTTATCAAGGAAAATGACCACAGCTACGCCAGAAAAAAAACAACCGCTTAGAATAATTATAGATTCAAATGCACTATTTGTATCGCTTCAATTCAAAATTGACATACGCTCTGAACTAGAACGGCTAATAGGAAAAAATTTCAAGTTAATTGTACTTTCCCCGGTCAAAAAAGAATTACAAATTTTGACCGAAAAAAGTTCACCTAAAACGCGTAAAAACGCCACTTTTGCATTGAATATAGCTGAAAAATTTACATATGTAAAAATCAAAGGAAAACCACATGAGCTCACCGATGACGCTATTTTAAGAATTGCTCAGCAATGGAACGCTCCAGTCTTCACCAATGATAAACTCCTAAGAGAGAGGCTAAGAGATATAAGTGTGCCAGTGATTTACGTTAGAGAAAAATCACGTCTAGAGATTGACGGGATGATTTAAAACATGTTTAAACTCATCACTCTTCAGGATACTATCCGCATTCCACCCGAAACGTTCGGTAATCCACTGGAAGCAGTGGGTCGCGAACAAGTAAAAACAAAATATGAAGGGGTAGTAGATGAAGAATTAGGTTATGTAATAGCTGTAACTAAAGTAGAAGTAAGTCCAATTGGAAAAATTATTCCTGGTGATGGCGCAACTTATCACAAAGTGAATTTTTCTCTATTAGCATTTTATCCTGTAATCCAAGAAATAGTTGAAGGCGATGTAGTAGAAATAGCTGATTTTGGAGCATTCGTTCGAATCGGACCCGTTGACGCACTGCTTCATGTTTCACAACTTATGGATGATTTCATATCCTATGATGAAAAGCAAGGAGTGCTTTTAGGAAAAGAAAGTAAAAGAAGACTTTCTACTAGCGATCAAGTTAGAGTAAGGATAACAGCTGTTTCACTAGGGCGAGCTGGGAGTTCAGGTAAAATAGGTGTAACTGCAAGACAGCCCTGCCTTGGAAAACTCGACTGGCTCAAAGAAGATTTAACGGCAGGAAAAGAAACGGCTGAAAAGAAAACAGAAAACAAAGAAGCCAATGAATCCAAGAGAGAGTGAAGTAGATGAGTGAAAGAGCTTGTGCAAACTGCCACTTTATAACTAAGGAAAATATCTGCCCAAAATGTAGATCTACAAGTTTAAGTGAAGACTTTGGCGGCGTAGTTGTAGTTTTTGATACTGCCAATTCAGCAGTTGGTAAAGCTATGAAAATTAAGGATAAAGGGCGCTACGCATTAAAAGTTAGATAAACCTAAAAAAGAATTTTTTACCGACAGAGTTATGAATGTTGAATATCAAATATAGCGCAAGCTAAGAAAGCGGTCGATGAAATGACGGTTATGTATCGCGTTTCAAATAGAATGCGCTTGGAACTCAAAGTACCTTTTGGAACATTGATTGAAGGCCCTCCCTCAGAAACAATGGACAAACTCAAGGAAATTATAAAGAAAGAAAAACCGCCTAAAGTAATATCTGTCGGAGACGTTGTCTCGAAGAATCTACATTTTAATAAAATAATTCCTCAATTATCAATTACAGACAACCAAAGTTTACGAAAAAAGCTACCCCCTCAATTTTTTCCTAACAAAATGCTCATCCAAGTTAAGAATCCACAGGGGACAATAACTAAAGAAGCCATAGATGTAATAGAAAATGCGCTAAAGATGGAAAAAGCAATACAAATAATTGTTGATGGGGAAGAAGACCTTCTAACGCTGATCGCTGTCTTAAATGCTGACGATAACTCTTTAGTTATTTATGGGCAACCAGACAAGGGGATAGTTGTAGTGAAAGTAAGCCCTGAAAAAAGAGCTAAAGCCGCAAGAATCTTAAAGACAATGAAATTGACTAAATGAAGAAAGTGATTTCAATTAAGCGCTATAGTCTCGCGATGCAGGTTTTTGACTTGGGACTTTCCCGGCTTCAGGTATCATTGGCAGAGGTACTGGAGGCGGAATATTTAGAATTCGGGATACTAGAATAGATTCAGTGAAGACCACATTAGAGATTGACTGCAATATTATTTGTGCGGGAGGCTTTTTCTGATCATAATCACGAAGAATCAATTCAAGCTCACTTTTATCGCCCTGAACGTAAGCGCTACCTTTTAGGCTCATCTGGGCTATTGAAGGATTATAAGTTATTGTTAAAACAAACGGAACTTCAAGGGAATCGTCGGCTTTCCTGTCGATGCTTATCACGTTAATATTTGTACTTATTTGAATATTAGGAGCAGGTTTTCGATTATCCCAAAAACGATCGGCAGAAATATTCGCTATTGAAACGTTTACTCTTATCATCCCAAACCATCGAAAGGATAAAGGAGGAAATCAACAATTTAAAACTGTTGATTAGGTATTAGGTTAAGCGCGTTTATATCTTGTGAATCCACAATGTCCACAAGTGAACCTGTCATGATGATCAGCCATAAAGTAGCCTGGTCCACATCGTTCACATGTAGGGCGAAGTCTTGCCACTTTATCGCCTTCAATCTTATAAACGGTATAAATACCCTTTTCGTCTTTCTTTGATTTCTTTTCAGCTTTTGGAGCGCCCTTGTCAGCACCTTTCAATTTGGAGTCGTCTTTTTTTGGAGTTTCAGTTTTTGCAGGGGCTGGTTTCTTTGACATGTTATGCTTTTGCTCCTTCTACTGGTTTTTCAGGTGGAATATTCCGTTTTACTATGTATTCGGGTTCAATAAATTTTGCTTGATCCATTGATTCATAAGCATTCGCAAAACCAAGGGTTGTATTTGTACCAGTTAAGGTTCGCATTCTTTTAATAAATACGAGTTTGTCGCTTAACTGTAATTCGGAGGCAATTGATCGTTTTATATCTAGTCGAACAGGGGTTTTTCCTTGGCTATGCTCTACCCTGAATTGAACCTCTTTTCGTTTCAAAAGAGGATTTTCTTTTTTGGAGATTATTTTAATTTCCATACTTTTCACTCGGCTATGCAGATTTTTTACTTTAGTGGCACATACATTGATGAACGAGACGCGCCTATACCAGGAGTACCGTGTCGAACTGGTTTGTTAGTTATCGCGAATTCGCCTATGTAGTGACCAATCATTTCAGCTTTGATTTCAACAGCTACAAACTCTTTGCCGTTATGAACATTTACTTTTGAACCCACCATTTCCGGCAGGATAATCATATCACGTACATGAGTTTTTACTGTAAGCTCTTTACCTTTTTTACTTTCTTCATGGGCTTCGCGCATCTTTTCAAGCAGTATTCTTTGTTCAGGAGTTAATCCTCTTTGAAGGCTTCTGCGTTGACGTGAAGGAAGCAGGTTTATGAATTCATCCATAGACATGCCTTGCAAACTAACGAGCGAATGACCCCTGTAACTGAATTCTTTTGGCATTTTTTTCTCATCCTTTTTTAATTTTTAAGTGCTATAAACTTTCTCCTATTGGATAGCTCGTTTCTTTTTCTGACCTGGTCCTCTGGCAGCGATTAATCCGACCTTTTGTCCTGGAGGTGCGCCATGTGAAGTTGTTGTTGTTCTACGAGCGCTTCTCTTGCTACTACCATATGGGTGCACAGCTGGAACCATTTTGCGACCGCTAGTTCGAGGATATTTATGACCTTTAGCTTTCATCAGGTGGAATTTTTCACCTGCTTTCAAGAAAGGTTTGTCTGTTCGACCTGCGGCTGCAACTACACCGACAGTTGCCATGCAGTAATCGTTAATGTATCTCGTACGACGAGAAGGTAATCTAATCATAGTACCTTGCGGTGTATGGGCTACGACAGTTGCGTATGCTCCTGACGACTTTGCAAGCTTTCCCCGGTCTCCAGGGCGAAGCTCAAGATTTGAAACCAAAGTGCCTTCAGGTACTTTTCCTAATGGAAGAATATTTCCGATATCAGCTGAAGCTTTTCCGCCTAGTTGAATTTGCTGTCCTTCATGAGCCCCTTCAGGGGGAACCATATAACAAGTGTCACCATTTTCAAACTTGACAAAAGCCAACGGTGCTCCGCGACCAGGATCATGAACAAGAGAGCTAATTACACCTTTTATTACTGTTTCAAAAGCCTCTTTTGGAGTCATTGCTGGATATTGTGCCGCGGCAACACGTTTATGTGTTGATGCTCGATAAGTTGAACCGCCACGACCTCTTCTTTGTACACGAATTCGTTTTCCCATTAATCATGCCTCAAGTATATTATAGGATTCCAAGTTTTATTGCGACATCTGAAGCCTTGTATTCAGGAGTGAGCTTAACAAAGGCTTTCTTTTCACCTTGCGCGGTAATTAGCATAGTTATTTTTGCAACTTTAACTTCATAAAGTTGCTCAACCGCTTTTTTAACATCAGTTTTACCTGCCTTTAGGTTTACTATGAAGATCAGTTTGTTATCTTTTTCAACCATAAGGCTTGCTGATTCAGTCATTAGTGGATAAAAGATGACGTCACTTGACTCCATTATGCGTTTTCTCCTTCACCATATAGTTTTTCTAGCGTTTCTATAGCCCCGTTTGTCCATAAGGTCAATCGCCCAGGGTGTGTGCCAGGGGCAAGCAGTTCTGCGTTAAGATTCTTTACTATTACCACATCAACGCCTGGAAGATTGCCTGCTGCTTCAATAAGACCCTTATTTTCGGAAACTACAATAAGGGGGCCTACTGCTTGCTTCATTTTTCTGCCTCGTTGTTTGCCTTTTCCAGCGCGAATGCTTCGGCTTTCACGAACTCTAGAAACATCAGTTAGTATCCCTAATTTGGATAAAACTTCTTCAATATCTTTGGTTTTTGTTATATTTTCCAATGAATTTTCAACTATTAAAGGAAACTCTGGGACCGCTTCAATTTCATGCCCTCGAGCAGCTACTGTGTTTTTTTGCGCTGTAGCAGCTATTGCTGAGAGTAAAGCAAGGCGTTTCTCTTTTTTAGGAATTTCTTTAGTAACTATTGTTTCTGCTCTTGGAGGATGTGCTTGTCTTCCACCTACTGTGCCAGGAGCGAACGCTGCTCTTCCGCCTCCGCCTTTTTCTCGTGGAATACGAGCTAAGTGCATACCAGTACCACGGGATTCAGCAGAGGTTCTTTTTCCAGCCATAGGATCTCTTCCTTGAGGCTGAAGTCTATGAGATTGAATGGATAAAACGGCCCTTTTAATAACATCAGGGCGGAGAGGAGTCTCAAAAATAGCGGGAAGATCTGTTTTTCCCGTTGGTTTTCCTTCGAGGTTGAATATTTGTGCAGTTCTTTTAGTCAGCATTATTTTTCACCGTTATTTTCCTTGTGGCGATTCTAGCGAAACAAAAGTTACCTGTGGTGGTGCTTCAGCAACTTCTCTTGGCGGTCGGGCTGGATACCTGAGTTTGATTGTTCTTTTTTCTGTACCAGGAATGCTACCTTCAATTATAATATATGAGCTCTTAAGGTCACCATAGCGTATGAAACCGCCTTTAACATTAACCTCTTTAGCTTCCTTACCAATCTTAAGAATACGTTTATTGTATTCTATTCTTTGATGATAACCCATTTGACCAGCACGTGCAATAGAATACATCAGATGATGAGGATTCCATGGGCCTAAGGTCGCAATACCACGTTTTGTCTTTCGACCTTTAGCTTGAAGTTTGGTTACGCCCCAACGTTTTACTGGACCCTGAAAACCTTTCCCCGTTGTTATAGCAGCTATGTCAACAAATTGCCCGCTTTTGAAAATTTCCTCGGGAGTAACTGTTTTACCCAGCAAATCCTTTGCGTAGTTAAATTGTTGCTCAATAGTGCCGCCCCCGATTTCTATTTCAGTTATTTCGGGTTTCTTCTTAGAGATATTTGCCTGAGAGGGTTGTGTAGCCACTATTGCCCGAATCGTTGTAGTTTCAGCTAAGTTTTCACTTATTTTCTTCAGCATTTCTTCAGTGTTAAAGGTTTCAGGTAAAACAAGGGCGCGCTCAAGTTCTGCAGGAGGATTTTTCATCCAGCATTCAGTTTGTTGTTGGAGTCCATAAGCACTATGACTGTAAGTGCGTATTCCACAAAGGAGCACAGGTGGCGTTTCTATTATTGTTGCTGCACGCATTACCTCTTTTCCATAGTTGGGAGAACGCTTTCTATCCTCTATTGAAAAGACATAAGTCATACCTGCTTTGTAACCTAGGAATCCTAACAATCTAGGAGTATCAGTTTCAATTTTTGGCCAATAGCGAATCCTGGCAACTGGCTTTTTAGCACGGTGCCTTGGTAAATAGGCTAATGAACCATGTCTTGGAGCATGATGTTTTCGGTGACCCATCTTACTTCCGCTTCGCGAAGGTTAGCAATGAGAAATTAGAGTTATAAAGGTTACCGTCCATTATGACATTTAATTTGTTTTTTCTTCAGCACACCTCTTAATCTAGAAGACAATCTTTATTTACAGAAAGGCCATGGCTTCAAAAACAAAATTTTAAAAGAAACTACCATAATTTTTCAGACTCTGCCTTGGATTTTAAACAAACAATAGAAGGCCCGTTGTATGCATATCTACGTAACACCAACAACAGCAATAAAGCAAACATATACAACCCTCTACATAATCGGCGAAATATCATTAATTCTATTGGCAATAGTTCTAATACTATTACTTCTAAGAAAAAGATAGAAACAAAAATTACCTACCTCTCTTTCTTTTTTTTAACCTAAAGGCATTAACAATATTGTGCTTTTAATAAAACGAGCTTTTCAAAAAAAGGTAAAGAGTACGTGACAATAACTTCTGCAAATAAGCCATTTTCTGCAAATTTAGTTATTGTATCATCCACATTTGTCAGTGTGGATTGCATAAGCATTATTTTTCCAGTTTTGTGCAGATACTGGGGAGTTTGAGAAATAAATCTATCTATAACTTTTCTTCCAGTAAGGCCTCCTGCCCAAGATTGCCCTAACCAGAAATCTGTTTCATTTTCCTCTGATGGAACATAAGGGGCATTAAAAAGTATAAGATCAAACAGAGTGTTATTTGAGAGTGATGAAAATAAGTCACTTCGTATGACATGAATTTTTTCGCTAACTGCATTTAATTTGGCATTTTTAGTGACGCACTTTATCGCATGAGGGTTTAAGTCGATTGCAATAACCTCACGGGCTTGTTTAGCAGCAATAATTCCTAGGATACCAGAACCAGTTCCCATATCTAGTACTCTTTCATCTTTGAGTACGATGAGGTTATCAGCAAAAAGGAAAGAGTCTTCTGCGGGATTGTATACATCCTCATAAATATCAAAAGATAATTCACCGAAAAAGACTTTCTTATTTGACAAGGGCATTTGCTAATTCTCCGAACTCTTCGGGATGCAAGGCTCTTGCTCTTTTTTCTTTAAGAGTGAGGCCAATAGCTATCTTTTCGGCTTCTGCTTTATTAAGTCTATATTCAGCTCTTAAGAAAGAAGCAATAGAGTTGCCGACTTTTTTATTACGTTGACTAAAAAGCCACTTAGTGAGCCTTCTAAACAGGGCAACGTTTTTTACTTGAAATTTGGGCTCAACCCAGGGTTTTAGCCGTAAAATAATCGAGTCAACTTCGGGTTGAGGATAAAACATCCATTTTGGAACTTCATCCAGCAATTCGACTTGAGCATATTGAAAAGTGTTGACTGCAAGCCATCCATACTCTTGACTACCTACAGGGGCAACTAAACGGTTGGCAAATTCTTTTTGAATAACTAAAATTGCACATTCGAAAGTATGATCCAAAAGCCATACGATGAGTTGTGAGGAAAGATAATAAGGGGGTAGTGAAACAGCTTTATTAAAAAAAGGTATCTCAACATTTAGAATATCACCTTCTATAACCGAAATATTGGTGAAATCTTGGACTTGTTCAGATAGAATTTTGATTATTTTAGGATCTTTCTCCACTGCAACTACGAGTTTGCAGTTGCCGGCTAAGTATTTGGATAAGAAGCCTAATCCAGCTCCAGCGTCTAAAACTATATCGTTACTATTTAAATCAACATAATCACTAAGTTTAGGAAAAAGAGAAAAATCAATCATGAAGTTTTGTCCTAAAAGCTTGCTGGGAACTATATCATGTTTCTCCAGCAACAGTTGGACTTCTGGAAGGCTCATTGATCTTTTAGCAACCATGATTTTAATGGAACCGGGTGAATAGGCGATATTTACTGTCGCCTTCAAGTTCTTCCATTACTCGTTTGGTAATAAGTTTAACTGGACTAGGCAACTCTGTTCGCTTCATAATGTCCTCAAAACTTTGGAAAGGCTTTTTGTCACGTTCATTTATGACTTGCCACATATACTTCTTGCCTATTCCAGGAATCAACTCCAAGGCGTGCATACGGGGAGTTATAGCTCTTGCTGAATTGAAGAAATTAATAAACCATTTTTCACGATTAGTTACAATTTTACTAATTGTGGATGGAAGCTCCGCTTTCGCTGCAGCGGTCAATTCTTCGTAACTTATTCTACCTATAATGTAGGTTACTTCTTCTCTGGAGTCTTTTCCGACATAGACCCTGTCAGAAGGTTTAAGCATCAGGCCTTCTTTTACAAGCGTTTCTAGAAGCGTAAAGAATTCCTCGCCTACACACTGAATCAGGGCGCCTGCTCTATAACCAGCTCTACCAGTAGGGCGAAAACCTGGTTTACCATGTTGCAGGAAATCTAGTACGTAAGCGTTCTCCTCGTATTGCTTCTCCATAGTATTCTCTCTATCTATAACTTAGTTAATACTTAAAAATACTTGTGATTATTAACCTACTTAACAGTCCGGTTTTGGTTTAAAAGTTCCACAATGTCAGCAAGCTTTTGGGTTTCAATGATTTTTCTCCCACCAGCTAAGAAAATACGTAACTCATCTACACTTTCAGGCATAGCATTAACGATTTGAACTGATTCAACCTCATCTAAACCATACTCCTTGACAAGGGCCTCTAAGAGTTTTTCAGCGCTAGTGGCATCTGTTTTCGAAAATTTTGACGCGTAATCTAATGTTCGTCTTTGAAATTGATCTAAATTTTCTTCTCCAATCGACTCTAATAATTGCTTTACTTGCGGTAAAGTTAGCCTACTTTCGCTTAACTCTCGTTTACCCATGTTAATTACCTTTATATGGTTCTAAATGTTCAGTTCGAACTATAATTTCACGTTGTGAATTACCTTGGGCAACACTTACGACGTAGCCTCGACCGCGTTTGTCAATAACTTTGCCTATTTTTCCATGGAATCTTCTATGCGGCAGACTTTTTTGTTGACTAGAGTCAATCTTGATTATCACACTTGCGCCAGTTTCGTACTCATAAAGGAATTTAGTTAGTTTTGGTTTACCTCTTTCTCTAGGTCCTTTAGTCATGAGACTACGGGTTCCCGCGCAATATCCCTTTGATGGTTTCATTCATTTTTCACCTTGTTGGATCTTCCATAATTACATTTAAAACGTCAAGTTTGAGAGTCTTCGCTGGGTTTTTGAGCAATTCTGTAACACTAGGCGTTGTTCTTCCTTCATCGCCAGACACCAATTCTTTAACGTAAAGACCGCCTTGACAACGTACTTGCGCCTCGGCCTCTTTAAGTGACACCTTCTTAACTTTAAGCTTATATATGTATCTTTCTCGGACCAAATCGGCTCGTCGATGTAAAACACGAAGAGGTGTTTGCTGTTTTATTGTGATGTTATTGAGTTTTTCTTCGAGTAAAGCCATATCAGCATCTGTGATATCGTTTTGAAAAGATATAAGAACGCGATACTCTTTTTGGGCATTTTCTGCCTTTTTGATTTTGCGTATTACATCCCTATTCGAGAATCGAAGACGAGAAACCTCAACTTTTTCTTTTGCGCCTTGATTGATTATTTCTTCAATTTGCTTTAGATTTATAGAGCGCTTTTTAGGTTTTGAGATTTCGACTACAAATGGACGCCCTGAGCCTAGCATACGAGCATCAACATCCTCTCGTCCAGAGGCATGAAAGGCGGAATCTTTTCCTTCAGCATTATCCAGTAACGGTTTAGAAATTAGCTCTTCAACGGATTCAGAGTATAATTTACCTGTACCGTTACATTCATCACAACCTTTGCCTCGGCAGTTCGAGCAAAACCATTTTGACTGGGGAATATCACGAACTAGTTTTCTATAACGTCCTGCTACAAAAACAGGATTAATTTGCAATTTTATGTTTTCTGTGAAGGGATTAACAATTATCATAAGATCAGGTTTTCGGAATTCTGCTGTTTTCCCAGTTTGCGCCTCAAATCTTTTTCCAATAAGTCGACCAAATTCATGTTTAATGCTTTCGCTAAAAGAAATATCAAAAGTTGCCTTGAATTCATCTTCACGTTCTACTATTAGAGTTGGAATCTCGATACCTATTAAAAAAGTTGTAAATTCATAGGGCGCAGTTTTTTCTATAATCTTTTGTAAAAAGCCATCAATAAGATCAAAGTGGCCTTCACATAAAAAGCAACTTTCATCTTTGTCACTAGGAATTCGCTTTTTTAAATGCTTAAGGGTATTTTTAGCTTCGGAAAATTGGCCGTTTGTCGCAAGTATTTTAAGCTTTTTTACACCGGCGGTATCTTTTTCAGAGACAGAAGCATTTGCCTGCATCGTTAGACTTAGCTTTAGGGCCTGTCCACGACGGTTATTTTCTAGGCCATACCCTAGAAGGGCAAATTGTCTTCCAAGACAATTGTCACACAGGGGGCGCTTCTCAAGCATCTGTATTGCTTTTTCTAAAACATTCATATTTGAAGCCTACTTGAAATCTTGAGAGAAGCTTTTTCCGCCCATTCCACCCATTCCAGGCATAAATGGAAGCTTACCCTTTTTACGTTTCATCATTTTTAGCATTCGACGCATCATAACGTATTGTTTTAACAAGTCTTTAACGTCTTTTTCGCTTGTTCCTGAACCTCGTGCAACGCGTCTAACTCGTGAATAATTGAAAATTTTTGGGTTTTCTTTCTCTTCAGGTTGCATCGATTGGATTATTACTCGCCATTTTTCCAGTCTGCCTTCTGCAGTATTTAGCATTTCATCAGGGATATTTTGAGACATACCTGGAAGCATATTGAGAACTTTTCGGAAAGGGCCCATTCCTTTAACTGCTTCGAATTGTTCATACATATCAGTAAGAGTAAATTTCCCACTTAGGATAGCTTTGGCTTTCTTTTGAGGTACTTTTATTTCGGCGTCTTGGACCTTTTCGAGAAGAGTTTCTAAATCACCCATTCCTAATAGCCGCCCAACATATCGGGAGGGCACAAACAGTTCGAGGTCTTCGACTTTTTCACCTGTACCAATGAATTTTATAGGAGCACCTGTTGCTGCAACAGCAGATAGGGCTCCACCACCACGAGCTGAACCGTCTAATTTTGTTATTAGAATTGAGCCTATAGGGGTAGCTTCATTGAAGGTTTTTGCCTGAAGAAGTGCTTGTTGCCCTATTGTGCCGTCAATTACCATCATAATTTCGTTTGGCTTTACAATTTTCTCAAGATTTTTCATTTCTTTAATTAGTTCTTGCTCTTCTTTATGACGGCCGGCAGTGTCAACTATAACGACATCTTTGTCTGGAAACTGTTTAAGACCTTCATTTACTACTTTTACTGCGTCTTTAGATTTTGGATCTCCAAATAGTGGAATGTTTAGACGCATTGCTAATTGTTGAAGCTGGGCATATGCACCTGGACGATAAGTATCTGCACAGATTAAG
Source organism: uncultured Candidatus Bathyarchaeia archaeon (assembly GCA_964636425.1). GTDB lineage: Archaea > Thermoproteota > Bathyarchaeia > Bathyarchaeales > Bathycorpusculaceae > JADGNF01. The sequence continues at coordinate 1,250 of CAZWRU010000034.1, read as the reverse complement.
GCTGGTTTAAGGCCTTTCTTTTGGAAATATCTTGCTAGTTTAGCAGAATGAGTTGTTTTTCCTGATCCTTGGATTCCCACCAGCATGAGTACAAATTTTTTCCCTGGCTCCATTTTTAGCGGAACATTTTTCTCACCTACGAAGCGAGTTAATTCTTCATAAACTACTTTTATTACATGCTCACGCCTTGAAATGCCAGGAGGGACGTTTTCTTTTAATGCTCTTTCTTCGATGCGTTTGGATATTCCTAAAACTAATTGTACATTGACATCCGCCTGTAGGAGTGCTCTTTGTATGTCTCTAACTAGCTCCTTAACTGCGGCTTCATCCACTACTGAAGATTTAAAAATCTTTTTAATCGCGTCAGTAAGAGAGGAACCTAAACGGTCGAAGGACATTTGTGTCTCCAGCTTAAAACAGCCCTAGCGCCTTTAAATATATATTGCAGTAAAATTGCAGTATAAACTGTTGGACTTTTTTGTAATAAAAAGGCAAGGAGACACTAGTTTTAGAGCAACATTTCTTTTTTTTGAAGCCTCAGTTTCCCCATTTAGAGTTCTCTTCATATTGTTCAGACGGCTCTTCATGCATCATTGGCTTCAAATAATACAGGATACCCACAGAAATTAACCTTGAGGAAGGATAACAAGATTAAATCGAAAAGGAGAGATGGAAAAAGTCAATTACCTTTAATTTCTGAATATAGAAAAACTATTATTAGAATAGAAAAAGGTTAATTTGGCAAACTATCACATGTAAGGATGGCGCTTTATTGAAGAATAGGAAATAGAAAAAGTTACTTCACTCTGGTAACTTTGACTTTACCTAAGATTTTCCAATATTCTATTTCTGCGCCAGCAACTAATTTTTCTTTAGGAACTTCTTCGTCGTTTGGATATGGTGTATCTAAATATTCATAGGTTTCTAGATCCATAATTTGGATACCTGTTGGACTAACTGCGAATACTTGTCCTGGTCTTTTATCAATTAATGGAACTTCTGCATTTGCATCAACGGGTTTTACAAATTGCCTTTTTTGGCCGTCAAATACTCCGATGGCAACAATTCTTGCTTTGGCAGCACCGTGCTTTCCAGGTTTGGATTTAGTTATATCGACTATCTTACACGGTTCGTTATCTATCATCATATAGCCGCCAACACGTAATTCTCCAACGTCCATTGGTTTGGTCATACTCTCACCAAATATCTAATCAATTACAGCAATTCTGAACAACACCCATATATAGATT
>CAZWRU010000033.1:5392-19150 GCA_964636425.1 uncultured Candidatus Bathyarchaeia archaeon | reverse complement strand
GGCGACCTTCTGCACGTCAAGCAGATGTCCTAACCAGGCTAGACGACCGGCCCACGTTTGTTGTTGTTCTTACAAGTTTCGGTGTTCGGAATATTTATGGGTTTTGCGCAAAGTGACTTAATAGGGTCACAGTAATTTAAGAATTGTTAAATAATTAGTAATGCCGATGGATTAAGTAGTTAAAGTTTAATACACGATTAAGTTAAAAAGTACGCTGTAGGTTTTTTATAAGTTGATTTGGGCATAAAAACGGTGCCCTTATGAAGGGCTGTTAAGGTGGCAATTTAGAAGCCTGTTCTCCATGTATTCCCCAATTTGTTTTCGGAATGTCATGAATTATTATTTGTACTTGATCAGAAGTTACGCCTATTTCCTGAAAAACTCTAGTGATTCCTCTGATAAGGGTGGCTTTTTGATCTTCACTTTTTCCAGAGCATGTTTCGATTATAACTACTGGCATATGATTTTCACCCCCGACTTCAATGGAGCACCATTTGTACCATCATCAATACTGCTGGTTTTTAACGCTTTGCATTTTCTTGGAGAAAATATATCGAAAATCGAAACTTGCTAAATAAGTTAACCGTGAAAAGTAGGTATTAGGGGAGAATAGGAGAAGGCTATAGTGCTAATGCTGAGGACTAATGGATTTCCAAGTTTAATGCTTATGTTAATGGGTACAATGGACTGCCTAACCACAGTAATTGGCATAGTATATTTTGGTGCAATAGAATGTAATCCCCTAATGTCAGGCATCATCAACATGAATTTACCTGCGTTTGTTGCCTTAAAGCTGGTCACGACAGCAGTTGTATGTTTAATTTTTATTCAAGCAGAAAAGATCCTTATGAAAACTCAGAACAAAAACACCAAAGGCTTTGTAGCCGCAAAAAAAATATTGCGGGCTGCTTTTGTTGGCACAATCATATTTCTGGCTATAGTAGTTGCGAATAACTTGATTGTCCTTGCAACAGCGTTATAAATAGCAGGGACAAACAGTTTCTTAGGTAGCACATTTAAAAATTGATTATACAATTGTTGAGAAGATAAGCGTGGAGTCAAATTTTAGATTTAACTTTAAGACTACGGTTGTTCTGTTAATTTTAAATAAGCAAACTGAGCAAGCCCTACATCTACTAGCGAAGAATTATGAAGTAGAAATCCCCAACCTTAAGATTGGGTTACCAAAAGGACATACAACAAGAGTCTATGGAACTTATTCTGCTAAGAATCAAACCATCTGCCTTCTTAATAGTGATATGCTGGGAAACCCGTTTGTTGTACTTCATGAATTCTATCATCACCTACGCAGCAAAGGTGTAGACAAGCAACATCGCGGAACTGAAAAAAACGCAGATAAATTCGCAATCGAATATATCAAAGAATACCAAGAAACAGTCAAAAACTTTAAGCCCCAAAACAGCAACTAACACCAATCCTTTTATGTAGAGAGGATTTGCAAAGGCATTTTCTCACCATTTGAATCGTAAACTGCAACGCAACTATTACCCTCATAAGGAAAACTGACAATCATCAAAATGCGACCAAAAAAATGGTTTAAATCCACATCACTTGGAGAGATGTTTCCAGAAGGATGAGAATGCACCGTACCTACTAAAGAGAAATCTCCCGAGAACATGTAAGGATTAAAATCAGCAAACCCTTCTCCATGAACCGCAAAAGGAGCAATTACTAAATCTGAAACATGAATAATCCCATTACGCTTCTTGCCACGTAAAAGCAAAAAGCTTTCTCGCGGATAAAGTTGCTTTGCACCCGCATATATACAGTCTAACAATTCTTGAGGAAGCACAACGGTAGTAGCTAAATTTTTCATATCAAATTCACAAGCATCTCAGACTAATTACTCTTACCATAATTTTAACACAACTTTCAAATAAACCGCTAATATAGGGAACAGGTCAGGTTTAGGTTCGGTAAAGATTTTAAGACAGAACGAACTAGAAAGGGTGAACTTCAAAGAATGCCGGGATGGCAGAGTGGTTAACGCGCGGGCCTTGAGAGCCCGTGGATCGCAAGGTCCGCAAGGGTTCAAATCCCTTTCCCGGCGCCAAATTGTTAAAATCAGTTTGAATTAAGCTCTGATTAACCTTAATGTAGCCTAAAAGGGATTATTGTTTTCCGTAAGATTGAGCAGAGTCGCTCTGTTAAGAAGCCCCTAAGTTATGCACATAAATGGCTTCGCTTGGTTCGCCAAATAGCAGTTGCCGTGACTGTAATGATAAGTCCAGATATCACGGCAATAAATAAGTAGATAACTATAGGCGGAGGGTTAACAGATAGTTCAGGTGACTTGGTGGGTTGCTGCGAAGGTGAGGGAGAAGCAGAAGGGAGAAAAGGAGATTGACTTGGCGTTTTTGATGGCTTTACCGTGACAGGAGTGGGGCTTGGAGTTGGAGAAGTATATCCTTTGGGCGTATATTTTTCGTTGGTAGTTAATTGAGTATAATCTTCCTGACCGCCGATAGCGTATAATGTATCGTTAATGTTAACAGCGACCAAAGAAGCACGGGCGGTCGGCATAGAGGCTGCAACTGACCAGCTATCAGTTTGAGGGGCAAAAACCTGAGTTAGGTTCGTTGCAGAATAGTGGTATTCACCTGCAGGATATTCTCCGCCGAAGACGTAAATTCGCTTTGGCGCAAATAAGCCAGTGGTTGCGACTGCAACTGCACCTCTAATAGCGGTGGGTATAGGTGTACCTTGGCTCCACGTGTTGGTTTTTGGATTAAAAATCTGTACTAGATTAAGCCTATCATTTTCGTGATTTGCGCCACCGATTATGTATATTTTACCGTCAACCACAGCAGAAGCATATCCCGTAGTAGCTACAGGAATCGGAGCTAGACGGTTCCAAGTAGCATTTGAAGGGTAAAAAACCAAAGTGGTATCTAAAACAGGATTAGCATATTCTCTGAACGGATTAAGTATAATTTTACCTCCGATAACATAGATTTTATCATCAACAACATTGGCGACTGTACCCACCCCTACGGAGGCGGGCTCACCAAATCCCCAAGTATCAAATAGATTTTCCCAAGAATCATTTGCAGGATCGTATAATTTAGTTCCTGAATTTATGTAGCCACCTAACACATATATTTTATTTTGATAAGCAACTGAAGTGAAGCTTATTGCTAAGCTATTTGGCGCATCCTTTTCCCACCATTTATCCAAGGTTGGATCATATTCGTAATTAGCATAAACACTAACAGAACTATTACGATCCAGCTTTGCTCCCATCGCATATATTTTTCCCCCTACTGCCACGGCAGAAAAGCTTCCGCTAAAAAGCGGAGCAGGTAATGAAGCTAGAGATAACCAAGAATCCTCAGACTCTGATGAGGCAAAATCTACAATCAGAAGGAAAGGAGCAGTTAGGCAAAGGAACACCAATGTTAATGTGGCAACTCTAAGCATGTGCATAAAAGAACCTAGATTTTAATGCTTAATAGTTCTTTTCGCAAATTACTTTTCCCAGTAAATGTACTTGTAAATCCAAATAGTAAAATACGATTAAGAGAAAATTACGAAAGCGATAGAGAATAGGGAAAAAGTTAGAGTTAGGATTGTTTTATGAGGGCATGCATTAGATCTGTTTTTGAGATTATACCTAAGAGTTTCTGGGAACATGGATTGTCCATAACTAGTACTCTACCAGTTTCGTATTCAGTCATTTTTTTAAGTGCATCTAAGGCGGTACTTCCAGAATAAACAATGGCAGGTTTTTGTCCTATAATTTGACATACAAGAATTTTATCGCGCTCTTCCTTAATATATTGCCATGCATCCTGTAAAGTTACTATTCCAAGTATTTCATTCTCCTTGCTGATTACAGGATATCCCATGTGATGATGTTTAGCTATCAAATCCACTAATTCACTTATTGTCATATCTGGAAGAACGGATATGATGCGGGTAGTCATAATATCTTCAACTTTAACTTTAGCAAGCACTTCGGTTTCGCGTAGCATACGAATTGGCAGATAACCAAAGGCTTGCTCCATCTTGCTTGCAGCCTCAAGCGCTGACGCTCTTTTTTGCGTTGCCGCCCTAGCAACACGCTCGAATACTTCAGGCTTTTTCCCCATATCGTATATGTTAATAACACCGTTTTTTACTGCACTATCAAAAAAGTCTTCTCCTACTTTCGTCCGTATAATCACTGTTGACCAACCATTCATCGGAAAAGCGCCTCCAATGGATATATCTGCGAGTTCAGCTGTGAAATCCATACAAGTTCTACAACTAGCCTGTATATGTTGTCCGATTTCATCAAGAGGTATCTGTATTAGTTTATCTTTAGTTTGAACAATAAAGTCGGTAGAAAGACGCATTTGAATAATTTCAGACGATTTAATTCCATACTTATCATATATGAAGCTTAATAATGGACTTTGGGAAAAAGTTCCGAAGCAAAAGAGGCCTAATGTTATTGAAAGACCCTCACTGATTTTATGGTGCCAAGCTTCCATTTTCCTTAAGGCAAGTACAGAACAAGGCGTACCAACAAAAGCGATTTTCTTTTTCCCATAGCCGAATACTGCAGTTCCATAGGCTTTAGCAACCGAAGAAGGAAAGAATTTGCTGCCAATTGCAGAGATAATATCGTCAGGGACTAGAGCTACGGAAGCTTGAGGTCTGGATGGATTTTCTGCTTCAGCTCTAGAAACAATAGCACTGTCAAAAAATTTTTTTTCAACACCATATGCTAAAAGAGAGGTTATGACCGCTCCACCGCGGCTCTTTTCCCTTAGGTTTTGGTCAGCTGATTGAGCAAGTACAATTTTCCTATAATAGCCTAAGGCTTCATGTTTAATCGGAGCATTGGAGAGAGGATGTAAAGCTTTCAGTAAAAGAGATTCAGAATGGGGACAAATCTCATAGCAGATGGGACATAAGTCCATGTCTTTTGAGCAATCATATACGCGGTTAACTTTTTCAGCGTCTACTTGTAGGGCTCCAGTTGGACAAGCAGCTTCACAGGCGCCGCATAAAGTGCAGAACCCCTTATTTATTAAGGTGCTTTTTAATTTGTTGTACGCGATAAGTGCATCGTTGGACTGCAATTGCCCCCAACCTCAATTAATACATCAGTTATTGGGATTTAAATAGATACCCATAACTAATTTTTAATGTAGAATCAAATGAAAAAAGATTAAATTTTCTATCTTTCAAAAAAAATCAAATTCACAGATCGATTTTCTTAAACACCTATTTTTTAAAAAAAGCGGTTTCTAAAAAAAGAAGCTATGGGAGAAATTGGAATATGTTTTCAATAGGATTCATGATTATCGATGGAAATAGCCCTAGAATAATCAATGATGATGCGAGGAGTAGTATTGGAATGAGTAGTCTTTTTGGTTCTTTGATGGCGATTTCGTCTTTTGGTTTTCTTGAGTACATAAAGTTCACTAGTCGGAATAAGTATGCGGTTTGGAGAACACTCACTATAACTCCTATAATAGCTAACCAAGTGAATCCTGATTGTATTGCTGCTGTGAAGACAAGGTATTTTCCCATAAATCCGCCTAGCGGTGGAACTCCAGCAAAGGAAAGCGCTGCTATTACTAGGGCTAAGCTAGTGATGGGCATTTTTCGGCCTAGGCCCGAGAAATCCTCTAAGGTTCTAAGGCCATAATGGTTGAATATGCCTACTGCCATAAATGAAAGCGCAGTTGTTATGCCGCCTATAATAAAGAAGTACAAGTTACCTTGAAGTCCAAGAGTGGTAAAGCTGGTGATTGCAACAAGGTTGTATCCTACGTCTGCAACGCAAATATAGCTGATTAAGAGTTTAACGTTTTTCTGAATTAAAGCAAACAGGTTACCCATAATCATTGAAAGAGTGGCGAGTACGGCAAGTAACATTCTCCAATCAAGTGCACCTATTGGAACTAGTATGAATACGAGAACTCGAATTAACACGTAATAGCTTCCTTGATCGATTAACCCGGAAAGAAAAGCGGAAGTTGACGCTGGTGCACAATTGTATGCATCGGGAAGCCAAAAGTGGAATGGAACAATAGCGGATTCTATTGCATACCCAGTAATAATAAAGAGGAAAGCTATAATCAGCAGGTGATTATCAGCAAGAGTGAGTAAAGCATCTTTAACCGCTATGAAGTTTAGGGAACCAGTTATACCGTAGACCAATGAAAGCCCGAAGACTATGAAGGCGGAAGCGATCACAATCATGACTATATATTTTAGAGCTGCGTTTAGAGAACGACGATTTTTCTTATAGAGCAGAAGAAAGCTAGAGCCTGCGGCAGCTGATTCCCAGAATATAAACAAGGTCAGCATATCACCTGAAAATACTGATCCAAGTAAGGCAGCAGTTAGGAGAAGCATTATGGCGTAGTACCTTTCAGAGGGTTTCTCTTTTGGGTTGGTGTAAAAAATGGTGTAAAGCATAACGACTGAACTTAATACGACGAAAATTATTGCCATAAAAATGGATATTCCATCGATAAGGAACATACTTGAAACTGACGTAAACAGAGAATCAGATAAGTATACAGTTACAAAGTGTTCAGATTCGGGCAAAGCGTAGTATTGTGTGGCTAGATTTGCTACTGCACCAAATGTAAAAATAAAGACAATGGCAAACCAAACCAATGTTAAAGCGGTCGTGTGACTGCTTTTTCGGATTAATCTAATGGTCGGTACGGTCAAGAGCGCGAAAACAATCAAGCTTATTATTGGTAAAACGATATCCAAGAGTTCAATCATATTTTAACAACTCATCCAAATTGTACTGTATTAATCAAGTTTACGAAGAAGCCAGGAAATACGCCTATGAGGATTATGATAATGACCAGAATTATCATAGCGATTTTCATGTAATTGGGAACATCTATGGTTTTTGCTTCGTTTTCAGGTTTTGGTTGTCCTAAGAAGACCTTTGAGATAAAGCGTAGTGAATATGCAAGTGAAAGCACAACTGCGATTAGCATGAAAACAGTGGGTACCATATAGAATCCGTCTACACGGATGACATCGAAAGCGCCGACGAAAATAAAGAATTCACTAATGAAGCATGCAAACGGAGGTGCACCGGCTATGCTTAGGGCTGCAATTATTGAGCTAACTGATGTATAGGGCATCTTTCCAGCGAGACCACCCATTTTCTGGATGTCTCTTTCTTCAAGTTGATGCATTATTGATCCAGCGGTAAGGAAGAGGAGCCCCTTGCTTACGGCGTGACTAAGAATATGAAGCACTGTTCCTAAGATTGCCACGGAAACAGCTATTGTTCCAGCGACTGGCGCCGTTGGGAAAAGAGAAAGACCGAACAAAACGTACCCCATATGAGAAATACTTGAATATGCAATTATTCGTTTAATGTCAGTTTCTACGAGGGCAATAAGCGAACCAAAGAAAGCTGAAACTACTCCGAATATTGCCAGAACATGCAGGAAATCAACTGCAAAAGAGGTACCTATAACTGCTGGAAATACCATCCCCAGTGAAAGGCGTAAGATTGCGTATGCTCCTGCGCTGATAATTACCCCGCTAAGAAGAGCAGACATTGTCGCTGGAGCTTCTGAGTGAGCATCAGGTAACCACATATGAACTGGAACCACAGCCATTTTTACTGCAAAGCCAGCTGTGAAGGCTATCAGAATCCACTTTACAACATCTGGAGCTGCAGTCATTAAAGCCTGTTGGGCTTGGAACATATCTGTCACTCCGGTAATCATATAGATAGCACCTATGCCAAGAAGCACAAAAACGGCACCAGCATGTGTAAAAACGAATAGTTTGAAAGCTGCTTTATAGGAGTCTCTGTAGCCCCATCCGCCGACTATAAAGTAGGCGGGTACAAGCATTAGCTCCCAACAGAAGTAGAATAGCAGAAGGTTAGAAGTGATAAAAACACCTACTAATCCTACGCTAAGTAATGTTAGAAGAGCATAGTATGCGGCCAGATTTTTCTTGCCGTGCATATAATTTATAGAGAAAATAGCGGCAACTAGGATAAGTGTTAAACTAACAATGGCCACTGAAATACTAATACCATCAGTAAAAAGCGTAAATTGAGTATTTAATACAGGAATCCAAGCATATTCCTCGATATATTTATGATTAGAATTATTAAGAACATCAGGAATGGTTGACGCAACTAATCCTATACATATTAAAGCAAGAAGAGCAACCAACACAGCTGCTAGCTTCTCAGATTTCTTTCCTGCAAAATAAACAAAAGGAACTCCTAAGGTGGGAAGAAGGAAAACTAGCAATAGGGCGTACATGTTTTACACTCCAATAGTTAATAGTATTACAATTACTATTAATATAAAACCAATCAATGCCGCAGCGATATAGTTTTGCAAAGCAGTCAATGGAAGATCATTCATTTTTGAAGCACTACGCAAAGTACGGTTAGCTATTATATTGATTAGTTGATCAGTGAGGGTATCTAAATACTTATGAACGATAATTGCCGCACTTATTGTAAAACCAGCCACCATTACAGGGAATTTACCCAGAGCCGAATTTTCAACAGTGTGGACTCCATCGGATATTTTCAGAATACCGCGTGCAATACCTTTCTCGTAGAAGTCATCAAAGAAGTAACCGTGCTTAAGAATTACCGTTAAGGGATTAGATTCGCTTCGAATTTTGGCCATAATCGTTGAATTCTTAAAGTAAGTTGCGTAAACAAGAAGACCAGTAGGAATAAGCAGGGAAACAAAAATCGCTGTTTCTATGTTGAAAAATGCGCCTATGAGATTCAACTGCGCCTCAACACCTAAGAAGGTACCAATCACTGGTTCGAGGAAACCCCAAACGGCACACATGATTGCTAGTACAGCGGCAGTTGCTAGCATGATTTTTGGTGCTTCATGAACATGAGTTTGTTGCAGATGCTCAGATTCTTTGCCAAGGAAAGTTAATTTGAAAAATCTTAGGCTGTATGCGAAGGTAATTGCGGTTGTGGCGAAAATCAAGATTATTTGCAGAAGATTTCCAGCCTCCATAATACTTTCTATTACTAATCCTTTACTGAAGAAAGCGGCAAACGGCGGCAAACCGCTTGTAGTTAGTATCATAACTAGTGCCATTGCAAAGGTTAGGGGCATATATTTACGTAATCCACCCATTAATCGCATGTCTCTTGTGCCGACAGCATGAATTATTCCGCCGGCAAGCAAGAAGCCTAAACCTTCAAAGAAGGCATGGCTAACCATATGGAATAAGCTTGCTGACCAGCCTAGTGAATGGGCGGAGTGAACTGTGCCTAATGCTGCCATCATGAAGCCTAGTTGGCTAATGGTTGAATATGCAAGGACGCCCTTAATGTCTGGAGTATAAAGCGCCATTGTTGCACCTATAAAGGCGGTTAAGATGCCAATCCAAGCTACGGTTGGGAGCCAAAACGATAGTGATGTGACCAAGGGGCCTGCTATGAAGATGAATCGCGCGACTAAGAATATACCTGCTTTTACCATTGTCGCTGAATGCAAAAGGGCGCTGATTGATGTGGGAGCTTCCATGGCGCTAAACAACCAAGTTTGCAATGGTAATTGGGCGGATTTTGATATTGCACCCCCTAGGATTAGGAATGCAACTACTGTTAATGTTGAGATGGGTAATGCTCCACCTGCGATAAGAGTCATTGTTTCTCGGAAGCTAAAGGTGCCTAAACTTGCGAATAGAAGACCTATAGCAGCAAGAAGCAAAATGTCGCCCACTCGAGTCATAAGAAAAACTTTTGTAGCTGCTTTTATGGACTCGGGGCGGTGATACCAGAAACTGATTAATGAGTAAGAGCAAAGACCGACCATTTCCCAGAAAATAAACATCTGGAGGAAGTTATCTGAAATTACTAAACCTATCATAGAGCCTATGAAGAGCAACAGGAAAAAGTAATATCGTGTTAAACCGTCTTCACCTTTCATGTAGCCTTGAGAGTAAAGTGAAATAATCAGACCGAAGAAGCCTACTAGGCAGGCAAAGATGATACTAAGGGGATCAATGAATACGCCTATTGTTATTGCGGATAATGACCCCGCAGAAGGAATCCATGGAGCAAGGAGGTTGATAAAGTGCTCATTATTGGATGTTATTCCTGGTATTAGGTTGAAAGCGAAAAAGGCGGTAATGGCTGTAATAATTATTACATAATAGTTTCTTGCTTTTTCGCTGAATTTTGCGATTAATGGAACAAAAAGGCTGGAAATCAGGGGAAGGACCCAGACAAGCCAAGAAGAAAGTTCAAAGAACTCCATTATTGATCACCCTCAGCTGCATCTTGAGCGTTAGTTTGACGTTTTATTAGTTTGTTGATGTCTATGGTTCCATATTTCTTTGAAGCTATGACCAGTAAAGCAAGAATAACCGAGCTAACTGCGGTGTCAGTAGAGAAGGCTAATATCATCATTACCTGGCCCATTTCTCTGCTTAAAGAGGAGGATAACATTACGAAGTTTAACGTTGCAGCAATAGCAACTAATTCGATGGATATGAAAACTTTTAGCAACTCACGTTTGGTAAGTAGCCCGTAAATGCCTATTGCTAACATGGCTATAGAAAGGATGACGAAGTCCATTAGGGCTCACCTTTTAGTTTTTCACTATTTTTTTTCCGTTCATATAAAACTATGGCTATGCCCATAGATAGAGTAAGAATCACTAATGCTTGTAGAACCACATCGAGACCTCTTAAATCCCATAAGGCAGCTTCAAAACTTGTTGAAACGATAATATTATTTGGAGAAGAAACAGAGAATAATATTGCGGGTACTGAAAATAGAATACCTGCGATAACAGCAATAAGCGGTGTAGTATACGAGGGTTTCTTTGAGGATTTTTCGCTAAGGCCTTCACCTTCTAAAAATAGGATCGCTACGGTTCCTATTCCTAACGCAAACTGGAAAATTGCCGCAAAAATGGCGTCGCTAATTGCAAACAGAGCAGCTGTTAAAAGAAAAGTGACTGCTAAGGCAGCTACTGAATAAACAGCTTCATCTAGTAATATTGCTAAAAAAGCTGATATTAATAAGCCAACACAAATAATTTCCAGTATCATGATTCTACACCTTGACTTTTTTGTTGATCTACATGCGGTGAATCAGGTTTTAATTCTAAAGCTTTTTTAGTTGTTGCGGCCAATTCAAAAAACGTTGAAGTTTTTATAGCGTTTCTTGGGCAACTTTCAGCACATTGATAACAGAAAACGCATCGATCTAGGAAAAATAGAGGGCGCTTTTTTCCGCCTACGTCTACCATCTCGATGGCTTTTGCGGGACAATCTCTAGAGCATAAGCTACATCCGATGCAAATATCAGTATCAAATATTTGTTTACCTCTGAAGTCTTCAGGCGGATCGAATTTTACGAATGGATACTTTCCCGTTGCAGTTTTCTTAAATAACTGACTCAATGTTTCTTTAAGCATCGGGGATATTCGTTTCTTAACCATGACAATCACATCAGAGGATAGACCCATACTACTAGGCCAATTGTTAGCATAAGCGATAGTATACTAAGAGGCAGAAATATTCTCCAGTTTGCTCTCAATACTTGATCAATTCTTAATCTAGCGAACTGAACGGTAATGTATTCAGAGAGAATAATTACTCCTATTACCTTAAGCACAAACCATAGGCTGCCCCAGAATTCGGGTAAACCAAAGAAAACTGGCCCACTTGCTCCGCCCAAAAACAGCACAGTAATTAATGCAGCACCAAAAACAACCTGTACATCCCTTGCAAGCTTCAAAAAAGCTAACCTAGCACCACTATACTCAGTCTCATGCCCCGCTACAAGTTCACTTTCTGCATGAGGCACATCGAAGGGATCTTTCTCCAACTCAGCTTGCATGGTAATAACAAAAAGTACGAATGCCCAAGGAGCCAAAATAATAAATGGAAGCCAAGCACTTTGAGCAGCCACTATGGTAGAAATTGTTAATGACCCTGCCAAGAAGGCTGGCGCAATGGCAAGAAGTAATAAAGGAATATCATAACCAAGAAATTGTGTTAACACTCTTGCTGCGCCTATAGAGCTATAGGGGTTAGAAGAGGCCCATCCAGCAAGAAATAGTAGAAAGTTGGCGATTGAAACCAGCGCCATAACAAATACCAAATCCCCAGTAAACCCCACATTGGGGATGACGCTTGCGCCATCAATTGGTAGGAAACATAAAGTGAAAATTATAACTGAAAGAGCTAAAATTGGTGCAAATTTAAAAATTCTAGCTTTTGATTCGTGAGGTATTATTTCTTGTTTGGTAAGCAGTTTAATAAAATCTGCTAATGGCTGTAGAATACCGCTTGGACCGGTAAATTTAGGCCCCATTCTGTTTTGTAAACGGGCTTCAAATTTTCTTTCTATCCAATCACAGAATAGGGTAAAGAAAATTATGAATGTAAAACCGGGGAAAACGAGCACGCGAAAGAGTAACATAAGAATATCAATCATGTTTTTTTCTCCTATCTATCAGTGCATGAGAAGCAAGGATCTAAGCTTACAAAGTTCGCTGGCACATCAGCTATGCTTCCGCCTATAGCAGTTTTCAGGAAGGAGGGCAAGTTTGCGAAAGTTGGGGTTCTAACTTTGACTCGTTCAGGGTAGACAGTACCATTGCTTTTTACAAAATGTAACAATTCGCCTCTTGGAGCTTCCACGCGATTGACAGCTTCACCAGCCTGTATAGCACGTGGAGCTTTAACTCTGAAAGGCCCCTGAGGAAGGTGATCTAAGGCATAATTAATTATTTTTATACTCTCAACAAGTTCATCTAGACGGACTAGAAATCTTGATAGTGTATCGCCATCTTTATAGGTAATTAGATCGAAAGGTATTTCCCCGTATGCTTCATAGGGGGCATCTTTTCGTACATCGGTTGCTACCCCTGATGCTCTAGCGACTGGCCCGACAACACCTAATTTTATGGCATCTTCTCTTGATAATACACCAACGTTCTTTGTTCGAAGACTTATTGAGGTCTCTGTTTCGTATAGTTTCTTGTAGAAGGGTATCTGGTTTTGAAGAGTGGCTAAAGTAGATTTAATTTTGGGTATATCGGTTTCTTTTATGTCTCGTCGTACTCCACCAAGAGTTACTGAGGAGGTGACTACTCGGTTGCCACTGACTAATTCTGTAATATCCATTATTGGCTCGCGATCACGCCACATATACTGAAATAAAGCCTCGTAGCCAATTTCTAAACCAGCGTGGCCTAAAAGAAGCAGGTGACTGTGAAGTCTGTTTAATTCAAGTATGATTGTACGAATATATTTCCCGCGAGGTGGAACTTCGAGACCTAATATTTTCTCTACTGCACCAACGAAGGTTGTTGAGTGACAAGAGTTACATATCCCACATATTCTTTCAATAATAAACACATCTTGAAGATATGTGTGTAATTCAGCGGATTTTTCTATGCCCCTGTGAACATAACCTATTCTAGGCTCAACTCTTTTAACAATCTCACCGTCAACTGCCACTCGGAATTTTTCAGGTTCTAGTAGTGCAGGATGTTGTGGACCGATAATGATGTTAACAAAATTGTCACTTTTCGAAGAATGATCAATTTCATCAGGAGAAGGTTCGGGTTTAAGCTTAACTTCGTTAGCTTTTACATCCTTTCGAAGAGGGTAAATATTGTCAGGCCAGCGGTCTGGTAAGACTAGTCGACCAGGGCTAGGGTGACCTTCAAAAGTAACACCGAATAAATCGGTTACTTCTCTTTCGTTAAAGTTTGCTGCAGGGATAAGATTAGTTAT
>CAZWRU010000033.1:0-5292 GCA_964636425.1 uncultured Candidatus Bathyarchaeia archaeon | reverse complement strand
AGAACCCAAGGAGACTTTAGACGTGCCCATGTGGTAATGTTAGTCATTTAATCGCTACCTCCATCTATTAGAAGTAAACTTGAAACAAGTATCACAAACAGATAAGCTAGAATCAATTGCATATTAATCGCTTTTCCCATAAATGATGCAAACGCCAATAGTAAAACTGAACTGTCTAAAATTACAAAGTAAATGAGATACTTGTAAAGGGATATGTTTAATCGCAATTTGGGGTATAGAATTTTTTCTCCACAGGCGTAAACTGACTGCTCTGCTTCAGTGGGAACGGGTTTTGGAGCAACTCTACGACCTAACGCATAAATGACTAATGTTGCTGACAAAATTAGAACGAATGAAATAAGCGATTCAAGAATCATAGACTTTTGCCTCCTTCAACACACTCAGATTGGACAAGTTTCTCATGATTAATGCCTAAATTCCCCGTTCGTTCATGAAAATGAGGCTGAGCATGAACATATTTAAAGGTATTGCAATCTGCATTCTGGACATAACTATGAACATCTATGGAAACAAGTGAATTTTCAAATAAAAACGCCTTGTTTGAACAGGCTTTCCTGAGCCAACTTGAGGGTACAAGTTCTGATTTGCCCATAAGCGTCCGAGCTTATTTCTCTTAAAATACAGATACACGCATTTAAAGTTTAGCTACATGTACCACGATAATACACGAAGCTTGTTTAAGGAAAAAAGAATAGAAAAAAGCATGTCTGCGCTTAAACCGCTAAAGCCTATTCTGATTCAGGCTCAGTTCCTCGCCATTTTCGCTCCAGATACAAGATTAGACTAAAGAGGCCTCTGCTGAGAATTATCAGGATAAGTATGGTTAAATCTGCTAAATCCTGCGTTGTAGCAGTTTTTATAATCTCAGCTCCGATGAACAATTCTAAACTTAAAGTTAAATATCCAGAAAGGTATCGGGTAACACCCGAAGGTTTGTAGGGATCTCTTAGCTTTATTTGCACTAAGCGAATAAGCGCAAGCAAAGACCCAAAAAATACAATTCCACCACCAAACAAGTAAAGAATATCAACCGCGATTGTTAGCAGAGTTGCAATTATTTCGTAAACAATTCCTCCTTCGTGACCTGAAGAGGGAGGCAAGAATAATTCTCCAAACCCGCGGTCTGTTATCTGCACTAAAGCAGCTGCGAATGCTGAAATCGCAATAATAGCCAACAACACAACAGCTAATGTATTTAGGTTATCTTTTTGCATGTGGCAGCCCCATCAGAAATTCAACTATACTCAATTAATCAAATATAGCCTAATATGATTTATAAAAGTTCGTCAAGTTAAACAAATCTAAAGTAAACATACGAAAAATCAATTTATTGGGGAAAGGTTCTGGAAACAAAAAATACACAATCAAAATACAATAATAAAATAAACTCCACAAAACCCAGCGGAAGCGCATTCTACATTGTTGCCGCAACAAATATGATATTGCTGATGAGCGGAGTTTTACCTACGCCTCTTTATGGAATTTATGAAGCACAATTTAATTTATCACCGATAGAGGGAACAGTAATTTTTTCAGCGTATGCAATTGCGGTCATCCCCATGTTATTCATTTTTGGACCCATAGGAGATAGAATAGGAAGAAAACGAACTTTACTTGCAGCTGTTGGATTTTGCATTTTCGCCGCTTTTTTTCTAGCATTAGGCGATGGATTAGTTAATTTGATTATCGGACGGACTTTACAGGGAATAGCCGTTGGTGCAGCTTTTGGGAATGCTACTGCAGCATTGGTAGAATTGGAACCAACGATGAATCGAAAACGCGCCAGCCGAGCAGCAGGAACATCCATGTTTGCAGGTTTAATCATTGGACCGCTTCTAGCAGGGTTTACAGTAGAGTATTTACCGGAACCAACTTTACTCGTTTACATAATTGACCTGGTAATATTAGCTGTAATTTTTTCACTGCTACTTAGAGTAAAAGAGCTAAGAAGCAACTCTGAAAAAAATTCGATCCAATTTAATTTACCAAAAATCCCAGCGACTATTCGCGCACATTTCGCATCTGCTTCGTTATCAGCCGCATTGGTTTTTTCGATGTCAGCATTATATTTTAGCGTAATTCCAACATATACTCAAATCACATTGAACACGACTAATGTTTTTATTGGAAGTGTTGTGACTGCAATCATGGCTTTTGTAAGCATTTTAACCCAACAGTTTCTCCGAAAGAAAGATCTTAAGAAGCTCCTGATTATAGGTCAACTCGTCTTATCATGTGGCATATTGCTGATTGTATTTGTCCAATTTACATCATCCATTATTTTGTTAGTCATCGCTGCTTTCGTTTCGGGCATAGCGTATGGCGCTACCTTTTTGGGTGCAGTAGCCATTATTAATGCTATTGCACCTGCAAACACTCGCGGAGTAGTCATATCAGCTTTTTATGCCATAGCTTATGTAGCATTTGGATTCCCAATCATCGGACTAGGAATAGTAGCTCAAACACATAGTCTATTCATTGCTATACAATATTACGGCGCCTTTATTGCGTTAGCAGCTACAATACATGCAATTTGGATATTATTACGCACACGCAGCGCTTCTGAATTAGATTAAAACAATAAAAAATAAAAAAACAAATGTAAGTATTTTAGCAGAAACAAAATCAAATCCGCATTAAACCATAAAACAATATTTAACAGGATAATGATTACTTTTTCATCGCAGAGGAACATAATTATTAACCGAGAATTTCCGACTTTACGTCAAAAATGGATGTAGACACAATTTAATCTGTTGCATCAAAACCCCGCCGATAAACGCGCTATTATTGAATTATTAAATTAAAAAAGAGGCCCACAAAAATCGAAAATAAGCCTTCTTTGCGGTTTATTTCTTGAGTAAGTTTTTCACTTTGAAGTGGTATACAATTGAGAAGAGGAGTATTCAATGAATACTGAAGAATTCAAAGCGTTAACTAAATCAATTAAGCAAATGTCAAATGATCACATAGATATGGCTAATTCAATTAGAACAGCTACAAACAGTGTAAGTGCTACAAAGAAGCTTTACAAAAGTGGCAATAAATCGTTCCTAATAAAAGCAGGATTAGCGATGATAGTTTTTCCGGAACCATTTGTTAGTGACATCTTGGGAACTTCTTTGTTAGCCGCTGGAGCAGTTCAGCAGGGCATTAAAAGTCAATCAGTGTATTTAGATGACCTGCCCAAGGCGTTTAAAAGCGCAATGAAAGACTTAAAATCCACTAAAGAATTATTTTAATCTCTTTCTTAAACAAGATTTGGACACACAAGTTGAATTTAATACTGGGTACCCAAATATCTAAAATAGAACGGGTTAAATTGAATTATTTAATCCAATTTAACTTGAATCATGAAACTGAATTTTGTAAAAATGGAAAAAATAGATGGAACGCTATTGAGCAATTCGTATTAGGCGAAAGCTATTTTTTGCCTTTGGAGTGCTTTGCAGGGAGTGAAACCTGTTTCCGCTCTTTACGTTTTTGATCTTTTTCGCGTTGTAGTTTCTTATGTTGTTCTAAACCTTCGGCTTTCTTTGCTTTTTTAGACAAAATCTTCAACCTGAGGAGAAAATAGAAAACATTGATGCTCAAAAACTTTATCCTTTCTTTGTAACCTAACCGATAGTGTCCTAATATTTAATTATAGAAATTAGGTATCATAAATTATGAATAATACTAAAATAGACAAGGTTGAAATATGTTGTCCAAAGTGCGGTTCTAAATCGATAGAGAAGGGCAATAATCAAGAACGTCGTTGCAGTAAATGTGGAGAAATCTTTTATTTCGTTACACCCAAATGCGGATCTCAACTCGATGATGAAAGATACCTGCTTTAGCGATAATTATTAAACTTTTTATAATAGTCTTCAACTGAAACTGATTTCCTTACGAAGAAATCAACATAAATAGGCTTTTAATCAGAATTAGCATATAGCTGTATCTAATAATTTAGGCAGAAGGCTAATTTTAGATTTTTCATCGATGCCCGTTTAGCTGATTTTTAATATTCTATTGGGAGACGTTTTCGCGGTCGTTTATGTGTTATACTAATGTTTTTTTTAGAGGGACATTTTGTTATTTCTTTCTTTCCCGCCTCGGGTTTTCTAGCTTCTACCTTTATGGGCGCCTTTTTAACTGGGGCAGCCTCTTTCTTTACCATATTTAAAAACCTCATTATCAAATGCTATAGTTATCAATATAAATAATTTACGAAAAAATCTTTCAAAGTCAACCTAAAACTCAGTTACTAAAAACTTAAATGCTAAGTCGTACAAAAATAAAATTGATTAAAATAAGTCAAAGTTAAGGTGATATAATGCAGAAAGCCCTTATTGTTTATGGCACACGAACAGGAACGGCCGCAATTACCGCACAAGAAATTGCACAAACCCTTGAAAAGCAAGGAGTAGAAACCAAAGTTGTCAACGCTAAAAAAGAAAAAATTGAATCTATATCAGACTACGACTTAATTATTGTAGGGAGCGGCATTCAGATGGGTCGCTGGTCAGGTGAACCAGAAGATTTTCTAAAAAAGTTTCAGAAAGACTTAGCCACTAAGAAAGTCGCATTATTTGTCAATTGTGGCTCTGCCGCTGAAAAATTAAATCCAGAAAAACCTGAAATATTAGCAACCGCTAAAACGAAATATTTAGAGGAAAAAGCTACCAAGTACAACCTTTATTGTGTTGCACTAGGTTTATTCGGAGCAATATACAATTTTAACACCATGTCATGGATCATGAAAAAGGGCATGGAAAACGAACGCCCAAAACTCGCTGCAAATTATAAAGAAACAGAACCAGGCGTGTATGATACCCGAGACATAGAAGCGATCCAGAAGTGGACACAAGAACTAGCAACAAAAATCTAAGTTACCGTTTTATATTAATAAAAATTGATTTGCCTTCCTTCCTAATTCAAGAAGTAATATATCTGTATCCACTCAAACTTCATAGTATTTCCAAGAATAAATGACCAACGCGTTAAGTGTATCTTCCAATGCTTGGTAATTCTCTGATATTTTGAGCTAAAAAGAACAACAATTGAAAAAAATTGGTAGTTGTTCTTTTAAAATTTTTCTAATCGCGTTGATTTAAGATTGACCTATCGTTTTCAAGCTGGAGAATTCCTTTGGTCAACCGATTTTGTAGAATTAGCTGCGCTTTTCTTGAACGGGTTGAATAATAAAAAGTAAGATAAATAGTTTTTAGAAAGGCGGGCCCGACGGGAATTGAACCCGCGGCCTACGGATTAAGAGTCCGCCGCTCT
>CAZWRU010000032.1:0-19422 GCA_964636425.1 uncultured Candidatus Bathyarchaeia archaeon | reverse complement strand
ATTGGTGAAATATTTAAGTATTGTGCATGTGCATCTTGCACAATACAATATACAACAGGTGACAACTTGACAGAAAACCCGCAAAAACCACCAATACGCGTAAAAATGAAAATCGGCGACATAGAATTCGAAATCGAATCCCAAGAAGACCAAATCCAAATTGCAGTTGACCGAATTCTTAGCACAGTCACCGCCCGCCTCAAAGACATCCAACTAACGTCAACACCCGAACGCCAAGCAGCCCCACCCCGAGCAGAAACCTGCAAAGGAGTCATTCAAAAGCTCTGGGAAGAAAACTGGTTTAACAACCCAAAAGGCCTCGACGAAGTCCACAGTGAACTAGCACGACGAGGATTCCACTACGATCGAACAGCCGTCGCTCATGCCCTAGTAGATTTAGTCAAAGACAATATACTCACCCGAATAGGCAGACCCCGAAGATATCAATACGCCCAAAAAAGACCCCCAACATAACTACTTTTAAACATTATTAAGGTGAAAAAATGAGTAAACATAGGTTACCTTTAAAACCAAATGCAATAAAAATTGATGAGATTAATCCTTTTCCATCATCAATTGAGGCAGTAAGCACAAGCACCGTTGGATTTATTGGAGAAACAGAAAAAGGACCAAACACACCCACACTTATCACCAGCTGGTTGGAGTATGAAAGAATATTTGGGGGATTTTTAGGCGCCGAAAAGTATCTGCCTGATGCAGTGAAAGGTTTTTTTCTAAATGGCGGAAAAAGATGTCATATTTGCCGGATTAATTCTGATTCTGCATCTTCGGTATGTTTATCAGATTTTTTAGGTAATTCTAATCAGAATAAGGGTTTAGCTGGTTTTGAATCCATTGAAGAAATTTCGCTTATTTATTCCCCAAATGCACAAGCTATTACAGGATTAACGGAAGCTCTAATTACACATTGTGAATTAATGAAAAATCGCTTTGCCATAATAGACTCTTTGAAGGGAGAAAAACCAACAAGCATCACCAAACCTCGAAGCACCTCATATGCCGCACTCTATTACCCCTGGATAAACATCGCGGAATCCCCGCTGCGTCTTATTCCTCCCGGAGGGCATATAGCAGGCATCTATGCCCGCACTGACAATCAGAGAGGAGTGCATAAGGCACCGGCTAATGAATTAGTCAGAGGCGCAATAAGCTTAGAATACGCTGTAACTAAATCCAATCAAGAAAGCTTGAATCCACAAGGTATCAATTGTATCCGAAAAATTGTTGGCAGGGGCATATTAATTTGGGGAGCGAGAACCCTTAGCGAAGATCCAGAATACAAGTACATCAATGTTTGTAGGTTACTGATGTTTCTTAAACAATCCATTCAAAAGGGTACCCAGTGGGTAGTATTTGAGCCTAATAGCGAAAAAACGTGGGCAACCGTTACACAGCTAATAGCCAATTTTTTAACTCAGATCTGGAGAGGAGGCGCTTTGATGGGAATAAAAAGTCAGGAGGCTTTTTTTGTGAAATGTGACCGAGAAACCATGACCCAAAACGACCTTGACCAAGGAAGACTGATAGTGCTTATAGGCGTGGCGCCTTTAAAGCCTGCGGAATTTATGATATTTCAAATTGTGCAATCAGTAGATAAATCAACAACGTTATAGGTTAGAATCCCTTTACCCGCATAGACAAGCGGAGAAAAATGCATGCGTATCGCGGGAATTGATGAGGCGGGTCGAGGTTGCGTAATTGGACCTCTCGTAGTAGCAGGTATAGCGATTAAAGAGGAAAACCTGCAGGCTCTAGTTCAGTTAGGCGTGAAGGATTCAAAGCTTTTGACAGCCAAAAAGCGGGAAGCGCTTATCCCCGAAATAATAGGTATCGTAGAAAAACACGTAGTTTTGAAGGTTGCTCCATGCGAGATCGATAAAGCAGTTGAATGCAAAATAAAGAATCAAAAACTAAACAGGCTTGAAGCTAAAACCATGGCCCAAATAGTCACCGCCTTAGAACCTGACATAGTTTACGTTGATGCCGCCGACATACTTGAGGAAAAATTTGGCAAATACATAATGGAAGCTTCAAGTTACAAAACAGAAATCATCAGTAAGCACAAAGCTGACAAAACCTACCCCGTGGTCTCAGCAGCAAGTATAATTGCCAAAGTCGAACGGGACAACTGCATATCAGAGTTACGCAATGAATACGGAGACTTCGGAACAGGATACTTAACAGATCCCAAGACCCAAACCTTCCTAATCCAATGGATAAAATCACACACCGACTATCCAGACATAATAAGAAAATCATGGAAACCCGCAAAAGAAGCAAAACGCCAAAAAGGCACAAAACAACAAAAACTAGCCTAATCACCAACAAAAATTTTTAGGAATGCTTATTTTGTTGACTTCCAAATGAACATAGAGTTCAAACTAAACAAGGGAGGGGCTGTCGGCTAGTTTGGTCCAGGCTTGTAGCCTCGGGCGCTATAGACCCCGGTTCAAATCCGGGCAGCCCCACCACTGAAGACACACACTTTACTACCGAATATATTGACATTGAAGAAAAGGATGCTAAAAATCTAAATAAACTTGTTGAAGATTCCAAGGAAAAATGAGAGAAAATAGAGATAATTTTTAAAAAATCTCCATAGTAACCTAATTTACTCACCTAAACTGAAATTTTCTGTGAAAAAGAGTCCACAATGTTTATCCACAAATAATAAAAACAAAAAGTCATACAGACGATAGCAAGAAAGGGGATAGGCTACGAGTAAGAAATTGAGTTCAATTCTATTGATTTTAACTTTTCTAATAATTTCAATGGTTGGAACAAATTTTGTTCAGGGACACAATGTAGGAGTCTCAAAAGGTGATGTTTTCACTTATGCACATACGAGTTTCTGGAGCAGTGACAACCCAAATGATACATGCCCCC
Organism: uncultured Candidatus Bathyarchaeia archaeon; assembly: GCA_964636425.1. Classification (GTDB taxonomy): domain Archaea; phylum Thermoproteota; class Bathyarchaeia; order Bathyarchaeales; family Bathycorpusculaceae; genus JADGNF01. The sequence continues at coordinate 16,515 of CAZWRU010000032.1, read as the reverse complement.
AAAATCTTATAGAAATGAATGCAACAGAATGGATACAAGTCACTATAACAGATGTTTCTAATCAAGTAATATACCTTGTAACTACGACCCACTGTAAAAATGGAACTGAAAAATCGGAAAACAGTATTATAAATTGGACAAACATAGACCAAACTCAGAGTGGCAACTCAGTAATTACAATTTTTCCAGCAAATCTAAATGCAAATGAAAAGGTCTTAGATATTGAAAATGCTCGTATAATAAATCAAACATTGTCTAGAAGCTATTTGAATGAAGAAAGAGAAACAAACTTCCTAAATGATACTCGTATTTACCAAACTATCTATATTAATCATCTTCCAGTAAACACGATTTATTATTCAGTCTCTTACTATGACAGAGAAACTGGAGTTCCAGTTGAGTACTCTAATGAATTTGTAATTACAAAACAGGACAATGTAACATCATATACATCAAGACAAATAGAAACTTTGAAACTAATTGAGTCAAGCGTCTGGGTAGTTCCAGAATTTCCATCAACCATAATCTTAGCATTAATCATAATTCCAACAATAACAGGAGTTTTAATCTATAAGAAAAAGACAATTTAAAAACTAAATCAGGTAAAATGTGTTTAGAAACAAAGATTTTTTTAACTCCTTTTTTCAAAAAAAACGAAGATTTAAATAAAAAAAGAAAATCCGAGGTGTGTGTGCCCACCAATGAAGATAATAAAACTTTCCGGAAAATTTTGGAAAAATTGGATGGTTATGAAAAATTGCAATTATAATGTATATTTTACCTGAATGGTTGCTGTGCGCTGTCTTTTTTGAGAGAATTTCATCTATTTTTGGTTCATGATAGTAAGCGTTTTTTATGGCAAGTTTAGTTGCTTCGTAGTTATATTTGTAGACTTTATCTTTGTCAGATGCGTCCCATTCGAGAAAAACTGAAACTATCAGGTAAAGGTTTTCAACATCCGCTTTAGGTATTATTCCTTCAACGACGATATTTACTACGGTTTTGGCTACGGCTGCTTGCGCAGGACCAAAAATTAGAGTATCTTGTTTAGATTTTTTAATTGTCACTTTATTAACCATTAGAGTCCAAGGTTTTGCTGGAAGGTTAGGTGCAAGAACTGCGAAAAGTGGCGAATGCCCCTTTTAGGGGTTTGCCAAAGCATTCATAAATGCTTGCTCAACTGCACTGCCTCTTTCATCGATTAAAAGATCTATATGCGCAATTTTGTTTCCTTCTCCAACTAAAGCTTCACCAGTTAAACATACCAAAATAATCACCTCAATTTTTTGAAAGCGTGTTTATTTGAGTTATTATTAATGCTTTACAGTTATTCTATCGTTCAGTTAATTCTCTGATTTTCACAGTCAAGTTTGAGTAAGCGTTGAAAAAAAAGCATATTTTTAGGAGAAAAATGCTGTTCTGCGGGTAAAAGAATATATCTTCTCATGTGTCCTTCTATTTTCTCACTTGTAGGCGCATGTAATGAATGAATTAATCGCCAAAATTGAGAACCTAAAAAAGGAAAAGAAGGCCATTATCCTCGCCCACAATTATCAACGCCCAGAAGTTCAGGATATAGCTGATTATGTGGGAGACAGCATTGAGCTTAGTCGGAAAGCTATGCAGGAAACTGAAGCCGAAATTATAGTGTTCAGCGCAGTTGATTTTATGGCTGAATCCGCATCATTTCTTAATCCAACTAAAAAAGTGCTCATACCTACACCTGGCGCAAGATGCCCCATGGCGCAGATGCTCACCGTAGATGAAATAAAGCGGGCTAAAAAGCGATACCCAAAAGCACCAGTAGTTTTGTATGTTAATTCCCTTGCTGAAGCAAAAGCTGAATGCGACATATGTTGCACCAGCGCTAATGCTATTGAAGTAGTTAATTCGTTAGACTCAGACACAGTTTTGTTTGGTCCAGACCGGAATCTTGCTGATTACATAGCTGAAAAAACAGGAAAGAACCTAATTCCGATACCGGAATGGGGATTTTGTCCAACCCATTTGCTATTCCAACCTGAAGAAGCTATTATGCTAAAGCGGCAGCATCCAGATGCATTAGTAATAGTTCATCCCGAGTGTACTCGAGAGATGCGCAAAGTTGCAGACTACGTTGGCAGTACCTCTAAAATGTGCAACTATGCAAAAGAAAGTGCGGCTAAGGAATTCATTGTGGGCACAGAAGAAGGCTTACTACACAGATTACATAAAGAAAATCCAGAAAAGAAATTTTACCTTGCATATGATGGCGCAATTTGTCCTAATATGAAAGTAAATACACTGGATAGAATTTATGCTTCATTAAAAGAAGAAAAATACGAAATTAAAGTTCCCGAAAATATAGCTGTTAAAGCTAGAGCATCATTAGAAAGAATGTTCCAAGTAAAAGCCTAAGAACTATGTACTAACAACTACTGTTTTTAGGATTTTTACACCTCTTTTTGTAGCTAGCTCGTCACTTAGATGCCTAATTTCTCTAGCTTTACCTTTTACTGCTATAGCTTCTAGACAGTCATGTTGGCTAATATGAACATGCAAAGTAGAAGTTATCAATTCTGAGTGTTCATGTTGTGCTTCAGTTAAATTGCTTTCTAACCCGCGTACATCATGATCATAAACCATCAGCAACACACCAGTTTGAGGAGTGGTTGCATCTTCTTTAAGCCATTTACGCTCGGTAACAAAAAGACGTACTGCGTCTTGAATTGCTTTAGAACGACTTTCGTAACCCATTTTGCCAATAATTTCATCAAAGTCTTTTAGCAAATCGGGTGGAAATGTTACGCCGATACGGGTTATTTTTGACATAGACATCGCTGATGAAAAATGGTGTTTTATACCTAATAACTTTTGCACATTCAGGAGTCTTATCAGAAAAAAATCGGGTCAGACGAATTTTAAAAGACTAAACCATTAGATCTCACGAACAGTTTATATCCAAGAAAAATAGAGAATTAGTAAGGGAGACTGCTTATGAGTACTGTACCATTTCATCTAAATGAAGAAAACTTTGAAGAAACTTTAAGCAAAAACAAAATTGTTTTAATTGACTTTTGGGCACCTTGGTGCGGACCATGTAGAGCTCTAGCGCCAATAATTGAAGAACTAGCTTTCGACCTATCAGGCAAAGTTGTAATTGCGAAATTGGATGTTGATGAAAATCCGAGTATATCGGAGAAATTTGAAGTCTTTAGTATCCCCACAGTAATCTTGATCAAAGATGGTAAAGAAGTAGACCGCATAGTGGGACTTTGCCCTAAGAAGCAGTATACCGCAGCTCTTGAAAAACAAATGACGCAATAGATGTTCTTCTACTATTGTCCTTTTGTCTTTTCAAACATTTTTTCTAATGTCCATCGTATACTAGATTTAAGCTCTTTGAATCGATCCTCATCCACATTTCGGATAACAATTTCGCGAATTAAATCACCTTCGCGAACAATATTATAACTAAACATCTTTTCCGGCGTCAGTTGCTTCATTCGTACGAGTTCATTATCTTTATCTTGCATCTTAGCCAATACACGCTCTACCAGGAAGTTGCTAAATGGGGGAGTGTTAACGCTAAAATGTTTGCTTTCATCAGGCAGAACGTGAATTGAATCCTTTTCGATATAGATAATTGCTAGTGATTCATCATTTAGATTTTTTAATGGAATCACATTTTCTGGTTCTCCGCCCTGATACACTTCTGTAGTCTGTTTTGGTTGTTTTAAAGGAGCTACTTTTTCTTTGGATTCTTGTTGAATTTCTTTTGATTGCTGTTCAGTCTCTTTTATGCTGCCACGTTTGAATCCTTTTTCAAGTAGAATCGTGTTTACTGCTTCGAGACTGGTTTTAAGTTCTTGTGATTCAGCGTCTATAGCCTCAATTCGTTTTTCTATACGTTGCTTTAATCCAAGAAGGGCTTTTAGACGTTCTTGATCTTGCGACATTTTTTCACAGCCACAATTAAGATAGTATTGTTTATCAGTTTTTTAACTTTAAACTTTGTGTACATCTATAGCTTAAGTTAGCTATCACTTACCTTCTTTAGTTGATTTCGATACATCTCAACAATCTCATCGGAAGTTGTTGCATCTTCAGGTGCTTTATCAGTCCGATATTTTCCTGTGAACCTTGGAAATCGGATAGCTAAACCGCTTCCCTTACGAATGGAATTCAGTGCGCTCATATGAATTGGACTTAGGGTTATTTCTGCACCTAAAACTTCTAAAACGATTGCTGGTTTAAACCAAACATCAGGCTCTAATGTGGTTTGGATGCGGGAATGTTTTCGAGGAACCTCGTGTTGTTGTAGCATTGCGGGCAACTGTGATAAATCCTTGTCTGTGAAACCCGAACCAAGCTTAGTAACTGATTCAAAAGTGTCATTATCTTTGTTATAGGTGGCTAAAAGTAGGGTTCCGTATGTTCCCGCGCGTCTTCCTCGACCGTAAAATGCCCCAACTACAACAAGATCCACAGTATCGGTCATTTCGCTTTTATAGTCCCGCTTAAATTTTATCCATAGCCAACCTCTAGCACCAGCCTGATAAACTGACTCTTTAGCTACAGATTTACAAACGATTCCTTCACATCCATCCTCAATGGCTTCTTCAAAAAAATCGTCAAGAGCCTTCACTTTATGAGCAGTAATCTGTGTTGCTAATCTGACCCGATTATTTTTTGAAATAACTTGCTCTAGAGTTTTCCGTCTATCAGGATAAGATTCTTGGGTTAAGTCCTTACCATCAACGTAGAGTGCATCAAACATAAACAGTGACACAGGATACTGTGTTATCGCAGCTTCAATCCCATATTTGCGTCTTCGATGCATGAGTTCTTGGAAAGGCAGCATTTCGCCTGTTTCAAGATCCATAGCAACACATTCACCTTCTAGAATGGCTTCTTTAGCATTCACGTTTCTTCTGATAAGATCAACCGCATCTGGATATTGGTCTGAGATTTTTTCTAAACGCCTTGAAAAAAGTCTGACTTCTTCGCCTTTTTTATGCATTTGGATGCGTTCACCATCATACTTGTATTCAGCTACGCATTTCCCACCTAATTTATCAAGAATTTCCTCTGAGGAGGGTAAGCGTTCAGCTAACATTGGTCGAATGGGTTCAAAAACTTGAACTTTGAAATTACAGATTCCATCCATTCCTTCTTCAACAAGCACTTCTGATACGCGACCTAAATCCGAACTGATGTTGTAGGCGCGTTCAATTTGTTCGCGGGTTTCTTTTCCGCCACCATATGCTATCGCAAGAGCATCCAAAACCGTCATATCTGCTATTCCCAAACGAAGTTTACCTGTTAAGGTACGTATGATATATTTCGCTTCTTTTGGAGAAGCATCAACTATCAATCCAGCAAGCAATCCCATCTTAACATCTACGGTACCCGAACCAGAGGTTTTAGCCATTTTATCAAACGTGTCATAAACCCTCTGAACGGTCAAACTTTTTTGGAACCCTAAAGTTGACTGCGTTTTCTTAGCCACACAAACTTGAGCGGTCTCACCTATATCACCTGTTTTCTTCAAATCATTTTCTATATCAGCTTCTTTTCTGCCACACGCACGCGCAACAGCTTTTATGGCTAATCTTTCAGCAATACCTATTTCTACACCTATAAAATCAGGGTAAAGTTTGCCTTGCGTTAGATAAACCACTTTGGCTATCAAATTTTTAGGCGTCCTCTTGAGAAGCTCAACCAGTAAATCAGTCATTTCAAGCCTTTTTGCGGTGGCTTCGATTTTCTCGTATGCATCTGCAATGTCAGCGTAATTCAAACTGGAAACCTCACAGAAGTATAGGTTGGTAGTACCAATTAAAACAGTTTCCTAACAAATCAAAATTTCAGTTATTCTTGGAGTGCATAATTTAACATATCCGTCATATAATCTAGTATGATTATTAAACATCAAGATGATAGAATAGAAGCCTGTTCTTTTAGGAGAACACCCTGTTCCTTGAGGAGAGTTATTAACCAGCCTATTATAATCGGATATTGCAGAGAACTATGAATAAGTTTGTTATGATCGTTTTAATTGTGATCTGTTCGATAGCTCTAAGTATATTCCCAACTAACCCGGCAAAAGCAAACAGGAGTATAGTCGTTCCGAATGACTACCCAACTATAAGTTTAGCCATAGAAAATGCTGTTGAGGGCGATACAATATTTGTTAAGAAGGGAGTATACAACGAGAGAATAACCATTAACAAAGCATTATCGCTTATTGGTGAAGATAAAGATACAACCAGTATAAATGGCAACAAAACTGGTACTGTTGTGTTATTGCGTCATGATAATGTAACTTTTACAGGATTCACCATAATCTACGATTCCTCACCTTATACACCACAATCAATTTGGATGTGGAGTACTCGCCTTGCTGGAATTCATGTACTCAGCGTGAAAAACTGCAATATATCGGACAACATAATTTCTGATTGCGGAGCGGGGATATGGCTTTATGATGCCCACCAAAATAACATCTCAAATAATAACGTTTTCAATAACGACTACGGTATAAGAATAGAATCCTCAACAAACAACTATGTATCAGACAATACTGTTAACAGAAATTGGGGCGGCATCAGACTACTCTCAACATCAAACAACAAACTTTCGGAAAACAAGATTTCGAATAATGCACAGAATTTTGGCATCTCAAATTTGTACTTGGCAACCAGTGCTGATGAAGTTGATTCAACAAACAGCTTGGATAATAAACCAATTTATTATTGGATCGGCGTTTCTAATACCAATATTCCATTAGACGCAGCGTATGTTGTTTTAATAAATTGTACAAACATAAATGTTCAGGGTTTAAAATTATCCAATAACCAAGAGGGCATAATTTTTGCAGGGACAATAAATTCCACCATAAGTAACAATAACATATCAGGATGTACAACCGGAATTATGGTATTCTACTCCTTGCTTGATAAGATAATTGAAAATGACTTGAACTGTTATTCGGGGATTATCGCAAATGGAACTGGAACTCAAATAATAAAAAATACCGTTTCAGCAAAAAGCATAGGAATAAGCACGGAAGGAAGTTTTCAGACTGTTACAGAAAACAGCGTACATATAAATGAATGGCAGGGAAACATGCTAAAAATCTCAGGCAGTTTAACAAATATAACTAAAAATACACTAATCGGAACAAGCTATGCGTACACAATAATAGATGGATCAGAAAATATCTTCTATGATAATATCATAAAAGACAGCTATGGATTGCGGGTAACCTCTAATCAAAACATAATCACAAGAAATAATGTAACCGGAGGTAGCATATCCGTTAGCGGATTAAACAATACCGTATGTGTAAATAGAATTAATAACGGCTTTGGATTAACCGTAGCAGGGCATAATAACTGGTATTTTGCCAATCAAGTACAAGATAACACCATCGGTGCTGATACAGGCGGTTTGGAATCGTATTCATCGAACAATTTAATATTTCAGAACAATTTCATTGCAAATAAAGACCAGATTAAGAACTATGACAATAAAGGTAACTTTTGGGACAACGGCAACTCAGGCAACTATTGGAGCGACTATAATGGCACAGATATCAATGGAGACGGAATCGGCGAACAGCCATATTTCATAATGGGCTTAGCTTTAGCTGATCGCGGTTTAGTGCCAATTGTTACAGGTAAAGACAACTATCCACTTATAGCGCCATTCGACATCTCAAGCATACACATACAATTACCACAATGGGAACTCAACTTCACTATACCCCCGCCTTCACCAAGTCCAACAGCATCTACAACTGAAATACCTAAACCATCCTTAACAACTACCCCAACTCCTATAACAACACCGACTCCATATACGAGCCCATTTCCCACCATATCTCCCACTCCATCTCCAACAATACCCGAATTCCCAATCTGGACAATAGTTACCCTAATTCTATCTACGACATTATCAATAATCTACAAAAGAAGAATGAGTAAAAATCCAAAGTAACCCACGAGATAACACTTAATCAAGAGCGATAATTTCAAGAAACAGAAAAAAATTGAAAAAGCAAGGCTAGGTTTCAATGCTTCATTTCTTCGCTGCACACCTTATTACATAACGATAAGCATTTTCTTCATTCTCTAAAAATAAACTGGTCTTCATTTAATAGAACACGTTTAAGATTCTGCAGTTTGTTTTTGCTACTTTGCGTTTGGTTTCTCTGAAAAAGTAAGCCCCCTCGAAAGCCATAAATTAACGCTATTCTCTAAAGGTACTACGTGATTTATTTGGCACTTGAAGTTGTTTCGTATGTGGAGCTGGAAAAATATTTAGGAAAATGGTATGAGATAGCACGCCTTCCCGCCAAATTCCAAGAAGACTGCGATGAAACAACCGCAACTTACACATTACTAAAAGATGGCCGCATATCTGTAATTAACGAATGTACAAAAAACGGCAAGATAAAAAAGGCAAAAGGCAAAGCGAAAATAGTAGAAAAGAGCTCGAATGCCAAACTCAAAGTAACGTTTTTCTGGCCTTTTTATGGTGATTACTGGATCATAAAATTGGGAAATAATTATAATTACTCTGTTGTAGGAACACCTGACCGCAAGTATCTTTGGATATTGAACAGAACACCACAAATGGATGACAAACTATATTCACAATTAACTGAATACATAAAGTCAAAAGGTTTCGATGCAAACAGGCTCATTAGAACGCGTCAAAAAACATAAAGCACACACTAGTTGTTAATAAAATACCACATTTAAGTATCAATGGTACTATCGACAATATGCACAGTTTCAATTGGTCCCAATTGGAAGCACCTTAGAAGGAGATAAGTCTCAAAACTTTACATTTATCGCTAATTCCGCTGGTCATTACCTAATTACTATACGCGTATGGGATTCTCAAAACATAGAAAGCTACTTTATGAACCCACCACCAGTAATCTGGGTCACCGTTAATGAACCCCCAACATCACCTTCTCCAAGCCCTACAAAAACACCTACAGCAACACCAACTACACTACCTACAACTATCCCCTCATTAACACCCACATTATCTCCAAACGTATCTCCAACAATTACTCCAACACAGACACCAATCTTGAGTCCATCCCCAACAATCCCAGAATATCCAAGATGGATAATTCTTTCATTTCCACTAATAGGCACATTATTAGCTATGTTAGTGACTGAAAAGAAAAAGAAGAGTAAAAAGTCTTCGGAGATAAATTCTTTCACCTAAAAATAGGGGACTATCTTACCCTAGCCTGTTTATTATGAAGAAAAAAGGGGATTATTGTGCGGGTATCATCACTAAAACTAAGCGAATAGTTTAAATGGTATAAGTTTTAGTATAGAAGAGAATGAGGCATACGAAGGGTCTATAATGAGCGAAATGACCACTGAAATCCTTGAGCAAAACCTCGGGAAAATAGTGCTTGTACGATTGAAAGGTGGAAAAAGCCTACGTGGAAGACTAAAGGGCTTTGACCAACATCTTAACTTAGTTCTAGAAGAGACGGAAGATACCACAGACGTAGAAAGCCAAAGAAAACTTGGTTTAATAATTGTCCGTGGAGACAACGTCGTTCTTATCTCTCCCCCACCAAGGTGATTTAAATGGGTAAAGGTACACCATCAATGGGCAAACGCCAGGGAAAAACCGTTCATATTAAATGCAGGCGTTGCGGCAGACGAGCTTATCACGTAAGGCATAAACGATGTGCAGCTTGCGGCTATGGCGAAACCACAACTATCCGCCACTACCTGTGGCAGACAAAAACCTTGGCAAGAGAAAGAATAGCTTAACATCTATCCAATATTTTTAATAAAAACTAACTTTTTAATTTTTAACAATATTCTGAAAATTAAATTAGGAAAACTATTAAACAAAATTAAAATTAGAAACAGGAAACTGTTTTTAGGCGCTGTAGTAAGCTTTGTCTATCTTTACAAAAATCAATGGACCTTTGCTTTGCGCCATCTCACGTGCCTTGTGTAATGCGTTGTTAAGGATTGTTAACACCAGTTCTTTGTCTTTGAGACTCTGATTGTTTTTATCACCTAACTCCATCTTTAGCAGATTTTCAGAAAGTATTTCGGTACCACAGATTTCACCGTTTTTAATCAGAGTAGCTTCTAAGACTTCCATGATTTCCTGCTTATGATCAAGTTTTCTCCAAAGAGGTTCAGCAGCACTAAGAGTTTTTGCGACGCTGTTCCATTTGTTAGTGTTCTGATTACCAATGAGCAATTTTACGCGCTCTGTCCATTTCTTAAGCCAAATACCTGTCCATACAGATAGAAATGATTCTAGCTCAACTGGTTCTTCTTTGAAACACTGTTCAATTCTTTCTGCAAGTTCTAGATTATTCGACTCTTTTCCAACCAGGTTCCAATGGTACTTGAGATAGTTTGTGAAATCTTGACAAGCAACTTGAAGAACTTTACGATCAGAACCTATTATATCCAAAGCTGGGGCTGCTTCCTTCAGCTTTTCCGTTAACATTACTTCAACAAAGTTCATATTTTCCAATCCCGCTCTCAAGCCTTCTCCATTCTATTTATGGGACTAAGGCTTTTATTAAACTTTATTTAAGCAAGCGCATATAACTGGTTTAGGCAATTTTTGGCAATATTCTGATTTCAGATATATTCATTTGCAAAAAAAGATACTATTGAATAAATTCAGGTAGTTCTGTAAGGTCATTTAGTATATAATTCGGATTTTCCTTCAAAAGTTCTTCATGAGAATATAGCCCTGAGAGCACGGCTGCCGTTTTTGCGCCCGCAGCTTCCCCAGCTTTAATATCTATAACTGAATCACCAACAATCATACAGTCGCGCATCTGAACACCCATAACCGAAACCGCTTTGATAAGAGCTTCAGGAGAAGGCTTGGGCTTATGTGTATCCAAAGCCGTTACAATATGAGTAAAATATTTCGATAACCCAAAATGCTCCAACTCGGCATTGATTACTTCTTTGGGCGCATATCGCATGGTAATAACTGATAATTTAGATTTTTTTGAAAGCATCTCAAGCGTTTTTATAGCACCCGTAATTGGCTTGCTTTTAATCTGACTAATAGCATAAAACGTATTTAAGAAAACATCTAAGAACGCTTTTCTGTCAACTTTTACTATATCATCAAAAGGTAATTTTTGTTCCAGTCTTTTAGGAATTTCCAAAGCCAATGAAGATTCAGGAATAAGTTGCCCTGTAGCTTTAAACGCTTCCCTTGCGGATTCTATATAGGCCTCTTTAGTATCCAATATTGTACCATCCAAATCGAAAAAAATTCCTTTGATGTCAAGTTTACCGTTCATCTACAACCCAGAGTATAGGCTATGTGAAAAGTTCTCTAATAAGTGCATTTTGATAAAAATATCGATAGATTAACTTAAGAATAGATAAATCAGGCTTCAATAAACAGAAACTAAAAGTAATCAATAATCAGCCATTCTAGAAATACCCTTAAGGGGCTGTAAATTTATTAATCTATTCTTCTATCTGGAGAGTAGTTAGATAAAAAGAATTTGAAGAGTAGGAATGGCTTTGGAAAAAGAAAAAACTTGTATTAACGAAGGGGACAATTTGCTAAAATGCCCTCACTGTCAATGTTGCTTTTGCAGCCAAGAGGATTTAAAAAGGCACATTGCAAGGTATGGCTCCTCGAAAAATGAGCATGCTGAAGAGTTCCGTAAAGTTCATGAAAGATTAGAACATGGTTCACTTAGTGGTCCAGAGTAAAGTATTCGTCAAATTTCATCAATTTTAATATAAAGCTATAAATGAGAAGGATGCACTTTGGTAGCTGTTCAAGAAGACTGAATAAAAATGACCGAACAACCATCGAATAATCAAGAACCCACTCCACAAAAACTAGAGATTGATGACCTCTCGAATTTTCAGTTTCATGCAGCCTATCTTGTATACTCAGAAGTTTTCGACAACATAAATGGATTAGACGCAAAAAAGCAACTAAACATAAATATCGAAGACCTAAAAGAAAACAAAATCAGCCTTGAAACGTTCTACCAGAACATAGCACGTTATCGTGGCGATGTTGTTTCTGAACGAAGACGTGACAGACTAACTGTATCTACTCAAAGAAAAAGAGACTGGCGCATGAAATCTCAGAAGCAGGAACGTATAAGAAGACACAGAAAATAGGCAACTAGACCCAATTTTCTTATTTTAAAAATTTTTTTAATATTTATCGGTTTTTAAAGCGTAGCTTTATTATGGATAAATTTAAACGCAAGTAAATCTATATAGAGAGAATATGCAAAAAGAGTTTTTGCATAAATTAGCAGGAAGGAGTTGAAAAATAAATGTATAAGAAAGAATCACATAAGGCAACTTGCGCTGATTGTGGAAAGGAATGTGATGTTCCATTCAAACCAGACGGCACAAGGCCAGTATATTGCCGTGAATGTTACTCAAAACGAAGACCACCGCGCCGATTTTAATTTCATAAGCCATAGATAATTCGGTTAATTTTTTTCCTATCCTTTTTCATTAAGTAAAAATAAGGTCAGGTCAATGTAAATTAGAACATGTTGACCTGATTAGTCTAAGAAATTCAAATCATGGCTGTATAAGTAGATTTATTCTTTTAATTCGACCCATAAATCAAAGATCCATTCACTTGGAGGTCTTTGTTGCTCTTGCCAGTTTACATGCTCCTCTAATCCGTTTACCCACCCATGAGCGCCCTTTTTCCAGCCAGCGTACTCATAACCACTTTCTTCAATCCAATTCCAAAGTTTTTTCCAAGCAAAATCAAGGTTTCTAGGATCTTTAAATCTCAGAACTGCATACAACCCGCTGGGCATTTCACGCATTTCGACATCATCGGATTCACTCTTATAGTTGCCTATTGTCAGGTAACACTCGTACCCATGAGGCTGAGTTTTATCAACTGGATAAGTAGTTCTACCAAATAAACGGACTTCTGTCTTCCCTATTAACCCGTTAACGCTAGCCCATTCCATTATCCTTTTAGCAGCATCCTGTTCGGAGCCAAGACCAGATGAATGAACATAAGCCGCGGGTGTGGATTGAATATGTTCAAGACGAACCTCCATTTCCTTCAAAAAACTCTGTACCGCCATTTCGCTCAAATGCCCTCCTAATGATTGTAGTACTTAATCGTATAATTGTTTTTCTATAAAGAAAGGCACAATCACATTAAATTAGAATTTCATAATAAATAAGCAAAAATTAAAAAAACAGGCTATACCATCAAAATTTTCACGGGTCTCAGCTAAAATTTTGCTTAAGCTATAATCTTTATAAAAAATAACTTAGTTTTGATTAATTGAATACGTAATGGTATTTTCTAAGTCATACCAGAAGGACATAACTTCCGATTTATTCTATAAAATAAAGAAATGCTTAACTGCTAAAACAGTATATAGGTAACATCTAGAGATGAATGATTTGCCGTCCTTCGCAATATTTCGCAAATCAAATAAAGCAGAGGAACCAAAAATGGAAGAAAACTCAGAGGCAACTCCGAATCAGACAACGCAAACACCAGAACCACCACTCACAGAAATAAATCAGGTATCTGAAAAAGCATACTTAAGAGCTATGCCTCTACGTGAGCTATCAGATTTAGAAATAATTAAACAAGAAGTTAAAAACGGCAATATAATTATTCTCAGAATAACTCCTTTGGCAAACAAGAGTGTAGAGGATGTAAAATGTGCTATTAACGAACTTTTTTCCTTTACCGAAGAAATAGGTGGTGACATAGCCCGCTTAGGTGAGGAAAGAATAGTAATTTGCCCAAAAGAAATTAGAATCTGGCGAGAAAAATCACCAGCACAAAATGAACCTTTACCTACAGCAGCCTAAATGTTTCTAGCACAGCCGGAACGATAGTATTGATACCAGCTTTATTGTCAATAAAGTTGGCTAGATTCATTATTTTTGATTTTTCACCATGGCATAAAAATATACGCTCAGGTTTTGGATTCATGTTTGTTAGATAGCTTACGAGTTGTCTTCTATCGCTGTGTCCTGAGAAGCCTTCAATGGATTCTACTCGGAGTTTACGCTGGACGACCACCATCTTACCTTCGTTATCCATCATTGTAACTTCGTTGATACCTTTCTGCACTCGTCTTCCCATTGTGCCTTCGATTTGGTAAGAGACAAATATTATAGTGTTTTTCTCGTCTTCTGCCCAGTTCTTGAAATATTCAATTACTGGTCCGCCTTCGAGCATGCCTGATGTTGCCAAAACTATGCATGGCTCACCTTGAATTATGCTTTGACGTACACTTGGATGCTCAACAATGGTAAAGTAATCAGATTTAAACGGGTTAACTTCTTCGTGGAGAATACTATGACGAACTTCCCTGCCCAAATATTCAGGATAAGCAGTATGAATCGCGGTAGCTTCACTAATCATACCCTCAATAAAAACAGGCGCTTCTTTTATCATTCCCCGTTTCATGTAACCATCAATAATTAGCATAATCTCTTGTGCTCTTCCTACCGCCGGAACAGGAATGACAACTTTACCTCTTTGCTCTAAAGTCTCGTTAATTATGTGCGATAAGCGTTCTTCAGATTCTACTCTTGAAGGCATTACATCATCTGATCCGCCGTAGGTACTTTCGCTGATAATAGTTTCTACTCTTGGGAACTCTGTGGCTGCTGCTTCAAGTAGCATAGTTCGGCCATATTTGTAGTCGCCAGTGTAGACAATGTTGTGTAAACCTTCACCTATGTGAAGATGCGCCAATGAAGCACCTAAAATGTGACCTGAATTATGCAGTGTTAAACGTATGTCAGGAGCAATATCAGTAACAACACCATAACGCAAAGGAATTGTATGAAGGACGCATTCACGCACATCTTTCTGGTCATAAAACGGAGTTATACCCTGTTTACCTGCTACATCCAAATAGTCTAATTGTAGCATGGTCATCAAATTTGATGTTGGTGCAGAGCAATAAACCGGTCCATCATAGCCGTATTTGAAAAGAAAGGGAGTCAAACCACAGTGATCAAGGTGCGCATGAGTAATAACTACAGCATCTAGACTATCAATTTGGAATTCAGGTGAATCGAAACGTGGAAATGATTCAAATGGTCTTTGTGAACCAGGATTAATACCACAATCAAGTAGAACACTACTTTCGCGGGTCTTTAGAAGAAATGCTGAACGCCCAACCTCTTGTGCGCCACCCAAAACTGTTAAACGCACATCACCCACATCATAGGTTTTAGGTCGGAAAATACGTTCACCAATCGTGCGTAAGATGCGTTCCCGTTCTTGACTTTCAGAATGCAAATAATGACGCATATTAGTGATAATTTTAGATTTTATTGGAGGACTTCTTAAGACATGGGGGCGCCATTTGGTTTTCTTTATGATTTCTTGCAGAACAACCCCGTTTCTGCCTATGACTAAACCTGGTTTTTTGGTTTCAATTATAATCTCGCCAAGGCTAGGATCAAAAGTAATATCAGTTATTTCAGCCTCTTTAGCGATAAGTTCGCGTGTTATCTTTTCAGCTTCAACTTCAGGAAGCCTAACTGATGGATCAGGTCGGATGACAATGCGCTTACGAATTACACCAACAATTTCCGCAATGACACTGCTCTGTTCAACAAGTATCTCGGGTTTTTTGGTGTAAACTGAAAGCATAGGACCTTCGTATTCGATACGAGTTACCTCTGCCTCTTTAGGTACTTTTTGAAGAATATATTGGCTTATTTCTACCTTATCTTTTTCATTTTGAGTTCTAGCCAACTTCATTTAACTTCCTTTGCTAAAATCTCCTTCTTTTCGGCATCAGTTAATTCACGATAGCCCTTGTCATCAACAACAATAATATTATAGTTGTTACCGCTGGCAACATCACGTTTCATAGCTGCATTAACAGCTCTAGCTACCACGGGTAATGCCTGCTCAACAGTCATACCTTCTTTAAATTTATCCTCTAAAACACCAATTGCTAAAGGTGAACCTGAGCCAGTCGAAGTCATTTTATCTTCAACTGAACTGCCAAAGGGATCCAAGTTAAACACATGCGGACCTGTATCATCAACTCCGCCAACGAGAACCTGAGCCATAAGACCTCTTGCGTTGAAAAGTAAATTACTAGTCATTCTTGCTGCAGAGGCAATAGGCATAGGCCTGTTTAGGTTAATTTTATAAAGTTGTGCATTAGCGGTTATTATATCAATTACTTTTTGAGCATCAGCAACTGAACCAGCGATAGTCATACCTATGTGGTCGTCAATTTTATAGACTTTCTTGCCCTGTTTGTGAGCAACAAAGTATCCCATGGTTACACGTGTGTCTGAAGCCAATATTACACCGTCTTTGCAGACGACGCCAATTGTAGTAGTCCCCTTTACGATTAATTGATTAACTGCATTATTTTGTGCCATGTTATTTGTGTCTCCCTAAAATCGAAATTAACTTGGAAATCCACAAACGGACTCCCAGCTATAGGAAGTAGCATACTGTAGACACACCATGGGATTTATTAATATT
>CAZWRU010000031.1:0-20041 GCA_964636425.1 uncultured Candidatus Bathyarchaeia archaeon | reverse complement strand
CACACGATGAGACACTGGAAGGCTACAATGGAATACCATAAAACCAAAGACATCCTGCATGTCATGCGAGTGCTTGGCCATAAGAGCATCAAAAACACTTTGCGCTATACGCAGCTGGTAGATCTAGGCGAGCAGGACTTTGTCGTTAAAGTTGCTTGGACACTTGAAGAAGCGGTTAAGCTTCTTGAAGGGGGCTTTCAGTTTGTCACCGATTATGACAGGGGCAAAATATTTCGAAAACCAAAATAGTGCCTAGCCGGGGATTCATCCAAAAGTATGTTGATGGCGCCGGGGAAGGGACTCGAACCCCTGCGAGCACGAAGCCCACCAGCTATCTTGCCAATTTTTGATCTGGCGCCCCATTGTTTGATCTCGAGGCTGGCGCGATAACCACTCCGCCACCCCGGCTTGAATAGAAGAATCAGCAAGCCACACTAAAAACATTTCCAGTTAGTCATAAGACAGACCCATCAACACCACCTAACGAAAAACGAAAAAGTAAAAGCACATCATTAAATATTCTTGAATCGGCAACTGATCAAACAAGTAATCCTTTCAAAAGAACAATACGGAATTCCTAAATAAAAGGGCATATGTTATTTTTAAGAAACTAAGATAAGCACTAAACCAAGAATCAAAAAGATAAAAAGACGACTTCTCAGCCTTTTAACATATTAAAGTCAGGCAATAATCTATTTTAAGGAACATTTGGAATTATTATTTTAAGAAAAAAGTTGTTGTATGGTTTTAAACAACAAGGTCTGTCAGATCAACGCTGTACTCGTAAATCTGTTTCAGAAAAGCGGTTACAGCTAGGGTCTGAGGTAAGACTTCAAGTGGTTGATCTTTTGCAACTTGCTCGATACCAGCAATTAAAACACTAATTCTAGCTTGCATCTGCCTCACAGCTTCAGCTATGCTTATGTCAGTATTTATAAAAGCTTTTAAGGATTGATCGTGAGCTTCATAACATATCAATTGTAATTCATACAACAATTTCCGCACCGCCTCAGAAGGTTTATCACCATTAAGCTCAAGTGTTTTCGCCGCAATCTGTACACAGACATCACCCATCGCCTCAATAAGACTTGCTGCTAAACGATAATCCAGACATTCAATCGTTGTCAAACCTAATTTTTCGCCTAAACCAGGACTTTGAATGATAGTACGTAAAATACGAACAAGAAGAAAGTAGAGACGGTTATTTTCATCATCTCTAACAATAACACTTTTAGCTAGCTGGGAATCACCATCAATAAATGAATTAAGGGCATCACGATACATCCCTCCAACTATAGCATAATTACGTCGCAAAATCTTTTCCGGCGGAAAACCTGAAGGCTCTAAAAGGCACTGTAAAACAATCTGAGAATGATTCTCCTCGAAAATTTCCAAACCAATTAAAGAAGCCACAGTTGTCTTTACAGTATTTCGGACTTCAACATCAATTCTTTCTTTTGCTTCAATTTTAATAGTATCAGAGCCTAAAAGATAATGACCAACAATTTCCCGGCCTATATAAGGACCAACTTTTAAGGTTGTAACCTTAGGAACAGGCTCGTTATTATATTCTGTATCGATGAAAAGTTTACCATCACTAGCCTTATTTAGAGCTACCAAAGTACCTTTTTTCAGACCTTGTTCTTCAGCCCAATTACGAGGAAGACAGACAAAGAAGGTTCCAGTTGGAGTACATTGTACCTTCCGCAAATCAGTCATTAATCAAAGCTCCCAAAGTAGAGTTTCCTAAAGCAAAGTAATATCTAAGAATTAACAGGGTTATATAAATCTGAATAAAAATGTTACAACTTGACACTTATTGTTTAATCGGATTAGATTTATCTGGAATAAGCAAGAATCCAAGTGGATTAGCAATATTACAACAAAAAAACATACAAACCAAACTTATCAAGTCAGATCAAGAAATAATAGCAGAGATAGAAGAAAAAAAACCGATCCTTATAGCTATTGATGCTCCCTTGAGCTTTCCAAAAATCGGGTTCTCAAGAAATTCGGATCGAGAAATGATAAGACAGGGGTACAGAGTTTTACCACCGAATTTTTCACATATGAAAGAACTCACTAAAAGAGCTGTTAACTTAAATAAACTCCTAATTGAAAAAGAATATAAAACAATCGAAGTACATCCAACTTCATCAAGAAAAGCCTTGCAGATTCTTCCCCCAAAAGAATGGCCGACCATACAGTATACTTTAAAACAAATGGGACTAAAAGGAAATCTTGAAACAAAAAAATTATCAACTCACGAACTCGATGCTATCACCGCTGCTTTGACGGCCAGATTGTATTTAAAAAATGAAACAGAACAAATAGGCGATAAACAAGAAGGCTATATAATAGTGCCTAAAAAGATAGACTGGAGAAAACTCGAAATATGAGTAATTTAGGAAGGCTTCAAAAAGCTGTAGAAATTACCATTGCGGCAGGGTACCAAATAGATAAAGAAGCCTTCGAATTTCTAAGCTCCGTATCTAACACACATGACCCCACAGATTTAGTCAATAAGGCTATTCAGAAAATGGAGGAAACCCAAGAAAAACCGCTTTTTATCGAAAAAAGCATTCTAGAACCCCTTCTAAAGCAACCAGAGCTCAAAAGAGAGATAGAGACGTTAAAATCCTCAAGTCCAATAGTAGAAGAACCTGAAGACTATCAAGAGCCTATTGATGTTTCTGAATCATCAAGAGCTTTTTATCCGTATGCAAAATTTATAGAATCACAAATTGATGTAATAGAGGATTGTACAGAAAAACTTACATCTAATGGAACAATGGAAGAATTCCTTCAATACTTTCAAGATAGATTCAAGCGATTAGATAAACTTCTTAGACAAAGAATGGACCTTAAATCGGCAACACCGATACAAGAAGCTTTAAAATCACCTCCGAAAACCAAGCTTAAAATTATTGGCATGGTAACTGAAAAAAGAGACGCTAAACAACAACTACTAATTACAATTGAAGACTTAGAGGCAAGCGCTACTATTCTTGTACCCACAAAAGCACCTGAAGAGGTCCAAAAGAAAGCTCAACAAATTCTACCTGATCAAGTAATATGTGTAGCAGTAAAAAAAACCTCAGGCAGACTTTTCCTCGCAGAAGACATAATTTTCCCAGATGTAGGACAAAAACCTCAAAGAAGAGCCTCAGAACCAATTTATGCAGTACTTACCTCAGATATCCATCTGGGTAGCAATAAATTCAACAAAGAAGCCTTCAAACGATTTTTATTATGGCTAAACGGTAAATATGGAAACGAACAGATGCAAGAAATCGCAGGAAGAGTAAAGTACATCCTTATAGCAGGAGACGTTGTTGATGGCGTCGGAGTTTTCCCTGGACAAGCAAGAGAATTAAACGTAAGAAACGTTCACAAACAGTATCGATTAGCTTTGAAGTTTTTTGCCCAAATCCCTGAATACATCGAAATTATAGTTTCGCCAGGTAACCACGACGCACCAAGAAAAGCATTACCCCAACCAGCAATCTCTGAAGACTATATGCCAAGCCTCCAAGGAACAAGAAGAATATACTCTCTTTCAAACCCCTGCACAGTAAGCATACATGGCGTAGAAGTTTTAATGTTCCACGGACGAAGTCTAGATGATATAATCGGAACCGTTGCAGGTACTAATCATGAACACCCAGAAAAAGCCATGCGCCTTCTAATGCAATGTCGTCATTTAGCACCCATATATGGTGGAAAGACAACTTTATCACCTGAAAGCCGAGATTACCTTGTAATAGATCATGTCCCAGATATTTTCCATGCTGGACACATACATGTCTATGGAGCATGTAATCATAGAGGTGTTCTAGTAGTAAATTCCGGAGGATGGCAAGAACAAACCGACTATATGGCAAAACTTGGATTAGTCCCTACACCTGGAAAAGTACCGGTAATTAATCTTCAAACATTAGAAATTAAAGTACTATCGTTTCTCTAAGTATTCTACCTTGTTTATTTTAAAGATATTTTTAGGTTCTAATGTCTCGTTTTACCGATTTTTATTAATATTTGGGGTTGGTATTTTATTATAGGACCTATTCTATCATCTGCACCTAATACATCTTGAATAAGTGAACGGGATATTTCTAAGCGAATTTTTTTGGTACGGCCATAACGACCCATACTCACTACTTTAGAGTTGAGTAAACCCATTACGTCGAGTTCATTAATCAATGTACCAAGACGTCTTTGGGTAAGTAGACTCATACCTATTTCTCCGCAAAGCTCATTGTAAACATCATAGATTTCTCCAGTGGTAGCGCTACTGCCGCCTGCTTTGCTTATATGATAAACACTCAAGAGTACTAACTTTGAATGCGGTGTCAAATTTTTTAACGCTTCAAAGACACGATTATGCTCAATATGTTTTTCCGCATCTCTCACATGCTCTTCAGTGATTAGATTACAACTGTGACGCTCAGCTACTTCCCCTGCGACACGTAATAGGTCTAAAGCTCGTCTAGCGTCACCATGCTCTGCAGCTGCTAAGGCAGAACAAACACTTAGTGCTCCATCAGAAAGAGATCCTTCGTAAAATGAGAGCTTTGATCTTTCAAGAAGTATATTACGAAGCTCAGATGCATCATAAGGTCTGAAAACCAGTTCCTCTTCACTTAATGAACTAAATACACGTGGATCAAGAAATTCCTTTAATCTCAAATCATTTGAAATGCCGATTATAGCAACTTTACTTTTGCTTAGAGCTTCATTTATACGAGTTAATTCGTATAAAAGACTATCACCACGATCTTTAATTAAAGCGTCAATTTCATCTAAAACTACTATGAATATGGTGCGGGTAGCATCTAATCCTAATCGAAATCGCTCAAATACTTCACCTACAGATAATCCGGTAAAAGGTATTGATAGTCCTAAACTCTGGCTAAGACTTGCAAAAATTCTATATTCCGAACCTATCATTCGGCAGTTAACATAACAGAATTTTACAGGAGCACCATACTCTTTTGCCTTAATTTCTAAATGGCTTAATACATATTTTGCTACGGCAGTTTTTCCAGTTCCAGTTTTTCCATAAATAAATATGTTTGAACATCTTGCATCTTTTAGTACAGGAGCTACTGCTTGACCAAGAATACGAATCTGAGACTCGCGATGAGGAAGCCTATCAGGTATGTAATCATGTCTTAAAACTTCTCGGTCTTTGAACAGCTTAGCTTCATTAACGAATTTTTCGAACACGTCATCTAATATATTTGGGTTTCCCATCAAACGGCCTCCAAGTCCTTCAGAGGAATCACCTATATTTCGAGTGGAACAGATAAACCATGCAGTACAAAAAAGTAGTTTGGGTGCATAATATTCCTAAAAATAGATGAAAAAAAATTGCGATAATCTAACAATCATTATGAGACACACCCCAAAATTTCTACTGGAACTTTATAATACTCTTGTAAGAATATGTAAAATATATATAAAAAAAATAATACTCTGCGAAAGAAGTATAAAATTAACTATATTAATAATTAGTGTTAAAGATTTAGATAGTTATTATCTATTTTTTTTGCGGAGGCTCTCATCTGGTTGTTTTTGTAAATTTTTTCGATAGGAAATCAAGGGGTGTCTGTGATTATCAATATTTCCCATATATTTGACGCATTTTTCATGTTTTTGATATGTCAATGTAAATTCTATATTTTTATTAAATTACATTTATTTCCTCATTCTTCAGATTTCTTTCTTGCTAAACTGTTTTTGTTCACAATATTGTGAAGGGTATGTGAATTTACACTAAAAAAACCTATTTCAAAGACTCCGTTCCTACTAAAGAGCTCAATTACTGTCTATTTACTGTGAATTAGACACCCCTGCACTTCTACTGGAGATAGCGATTCAGAATAGCTTTGAACGTATTTTTCTGTTCTGAAATATTGTGAAGCTTGTAATCTTGTAATATTTCTAATTTTTCCTTATTTTTACAATTAAGGTTAAATTCAAAGCTTTTAAGATTACTGCCTTCACCATAACAGCTATAAGGTGTGAAGCGTTAAGTTGTGAACGCCGCTTAGGTGTATGTATTAGATGCCAGCTCGGAAAATGCGAGTAGAGCTATTCGACAACGAAGGCAATCGATATACTGTTGCTTTTGAAGGACAAATTACTCGTGATAAGGCACTGCGGCTTTTAGATTTGGTTGAACTTCTTGGTGGAATGCCAGGAGAAGGTCCGGGATCTGGAACATCGAATATAGCAGTATCCAATAACACTTCTCGATTTGAAAAAGTTCGTTCAGTAATCCAAAAGAACTTTCCTCTGGTTTGGTTCTCTTCAAAAGATATTCAATCTTTTTATGAGCAAGAATTAAAAGAACCAATTAATTTAAGCACAATTTCAACTTACCTATCACGCATGGCAAGTAAAGGATATCTTATAAGAACGGGCGGTCCTAACAATCTGAAATACAAAGCCACCACTACAACACCACAGGCAATCATTAAACAAAAAATGAAATAATTTTTTATCACTCTTAAAAAGTAAAAAATCTTTTTTACATCGTTGATTGAGATTCTGGTTTTTTAAGTAATTTTTCCATTTCTTTCTTTACACTGTATTTGAATGGCAATTTTCCAGTCTCTCGTTCTAAATATCCTTCTTCATAAAGTTTCTTCATTAATCTGGCTGTATGTTCTCTACTTAATCCGACTTTCTCTTTGATTTCTGGCGCTGTCTTTGGACCCTCCGCTGAAAGAAACTCTATTACTTGAACTTCAGTATCTGTCAATGAAGCCATGGCTTTATCCCTTTTAATAGGCATGACTTGCATTGATGAAAGGGAGAAATCATTTTTTAATTCTGGGATTGTCGATAGTTTTTGTATTTGTTCTTCCAGGCGTGATTCTATTCCATTAATCTTGGTTTTAAGCGCTTCTTGAGAAGCTTCCATATCAAGTACTTTTTTATCAATATTGCTTATAGTACCTATCGCATTAAGATCAACAGTTGAAAGTTTCTCGATAGTCTTTTCATTATCTTTAGTAATAGAATCAATAGATATGTTTACCGAGTCAACTTTACTACTAATATAGAGGATTTGATTTTCAAGAGGTTCTATTCTTCTCTCAAAGTTTTCTGCCATTCTAAGTCCTGCATCAGATTTGATACTAGCATTTTCAACATTATTCGCAACCTTTTCTATTCTTTCTGCTTCTCTTCTAAGTTCTCTGTTAAAACTTAACACAATATCTTCAACGACATCTCTTGCTTTCTCATATTCCTTTTGGGCTCTACGTAGTTGTCTATAATATTCGATAGAAGCATAGGAAGTTACTGCTAACAATCCTAT
Organism: uncultured Candidatus Bathyarchaeia archaeon; assembly: GCA_964636425.1. GTDB lineage: Archaea > Thermoproteota > Bathyarchaeia > Bathyarchaeales > Bathycorpusculaceae > JADGNF01. Next base: position 12,711 of record CAZWRU010000031.1, on the reverse strand, counting down.
AACTAGACCACCAATTAATAATTCAATTATGCTTACCACATCTTTGACCTCTGTGATTTGCCCGTGATTCATATGTGATTTGCGAGTGACTTGTGATACTGCAACTCTGTTGCATCACATATCACAGTTTTCCATGAATAATTTAAACTTTATGGTAATTTAGTTTATTTCATGTTATATGATGTCACAGCTCACACTTTTGTGATTACTTACATCACAAATAATACCTTAAATTGATAAATGTTTAATCGGCTAAATTTAAGCTTATTTTGTAATAAACTCTTACTAAATAGGTTTTATTACCCCCAATTTTTATCTTTATTTTGAGCTTTTGTGATGTGTGTGATTTGCTGTGATTAGAGGTGCTTTTTTGTCTGTTTTAACGAATTTAGGCTTTTTTCAGGCTTTTTATCGTGATTTGTGATGTCACACATGCCTTTCTGAGGGGTTAGAGAGCTGTTTTAAGCTATTCTCTAGCTCCTCTCTGATGATTTCTATTAGTTTAAGATGATCTTTTAGTTCGTTTTCCCCTTGCGGCATGTCTTGGTGTGCTTCCATGTATTCCTTTAGTTTGTTGGCCATTTCGAGATAGGGATCAAGAGTTGTGGTTTCAAAAACACCTAAATATCCTAAAAGGAGTACTGTATAGATTGATTTAATCACGTTTTCTTTAGACTGTTTTAAAGTCCTATTAAAGGCACCACGGCTTAATTTTGCTTTAGTTAGTCTTAATCTGGCTTTTTCATCGTAATTAAGCGATTTGCCCGATAAATTCTCGGCTAATACTTCTATTAGAAGGGTTTCGAGCTGTGTTTTGGTTAATTGGCTGTTTTTGGAGAGTATTTTAACAATGGGGTCGTTTAAAGCCCCCGTTAACCACATTTGTACGCTGTCTTTAAACTTCAATTTGATGTCCCTTCCGCCATAGCAAATGAATACGCTTTTGTATACAATTCGTAATTTTTAAAGTTAATGATTACAAAAAAAGCAAAATGGCTGATTAATAAACCTAAAAATCAACTCTAAAATTAGTTTTAGGCAATAATTCACCTTATAAAACAATAAAAGAGTTAAATTCACGCTAAATTAATAATTAAAACAAAAATCGGGCTCTTTATTAGAACATTTTTAGTTGTTGTATACCTTAAATTAACTTAAACCATGATATTTCTCTTCGAGTTAATTTTTATGCTTGCTTAAAAAGGCGCAACTTTGTTAATCTCCAATACTAAATAATTCTATATATTTTCGTTTTTTACAACTTTTAAATTTTGCATTAACTTCACCACAAACGATTTCTTAATCGGATTAAAGTGATTCGTGATGTCACCTGTTCTCTTAAAATAACAATAAATAATGTTAAAATCACATGTGATTGCCTGTGATTAACGTTGATATCACATTATTGTGATGCGTCTGTGATTATGATATCACCATTTGTGATAAACTATAAAATCACGAATTAATCATTTTTTATGATAAAAACAACAAAAGGCTGATTTAGTATTTAGAGCTCTTTTGAGGCATTCTTCAATTCATCAAAAATTTCCGGACGTAAATCTCTAAGAGTAGGTATGATAGTTTCTGCCGCCTTCAAATCATTAAAATCTAATTCACAAACCACAAAATCTTCTTCATCATAACAAGCCTTAGCAATTACTTCCCCTATAGGATTTATTAACCTGCTTCCTCCCCAAAATTGTAAACCATCCTCAACACCTGCAAGATTAACATAAGCTACAAATACAGTATTTTCAAGAGCTCTTGCAGCCGTTAAAAGCTCAAAATAGTTTCTTCGAATAGCTGGAGATGCCGAAATGCAAACAATTAACTGTGCACCTAACAAACGAGTTAATCGACTTACTTCTGGAAAAAATATGTCATAACAAATGCATAATCCAATTTTTCCAATTGCGGTATCGAATGTAACAGCCTGATATCCAGGCCGATAATATCTTTTCTCCTCAAAAACGCTATGAGTAGGCAAATACATTTTTCGATATTTTCCGATTATCCCTTCTGGTCCTACTAAAATAGCAGTATTGAAAACTGTTGCTTTTGTTTTTTGACTGCGTTCAACCATTCCATATATAATATGTATATTATTCCTTTTTGCTATCTCTTCTATTTTTTGAGTTGAAGGTCCCGGGATTGTTTCAGCTGTCTCGTAAACTTGATCTCTTAAAATATATCCACTCAAAGCAAGTTCTGGAAAAATTACTAGATTTGCTCCTTGTGAATTTGCTTTAATGGTTATTTCTTCTATTTTTTTAATATTGTCTGTTTTATTTTCACGTTTACACTTAATTTGCGCTAGAGCTACTTTTATTTTTTCGTTCGTTTTTTCCTACTCCTTAGTAATAACAATAGGGTAATCTAAAATCAGCTCCAACTGTCTTATATCCAATTTTTGGTGCTAATGCCATACGCCTTTTATGCTCTACTGATAACCATCTCTTCTTAATCTTCTGTACTTGGTCTTCATCAATACAGATTTGGCTAGCTATTTCCTTAGTTGACATTAATCGTTCAAGCCCAAATAAAATCAAATCTAGTTTCTCATATCCAATACCAAGTTCTGATTCTGCTAATTGATTCTGCCATAATGCAGGGGTCGATGGTTTTGCAGCAAGTGCTTCTGGAAAACCCAAATGCCTAGCTAAGTTGCGGACTTGGGTTTTGTATAAATCCATAATTGGGGAAATATCCGCAGCAACATCTCCCCATTTAGTGAAGTATCCCATCATTGTCTCAGATTTATCAGAACCACCACAAACCAATCTACTGAGCTTATTTGCGTAGTAATAAAGAAAAGTCATCCTTGTTCTAGCTTTTATATTACCTTTACATATTTTGTCTTCCTGGTCAAAACCAGATATTGCTATATAAGTTTCTTCTAAAGGTGAGGTTATGTCTAAGAGAAGCGTTTTTATCCCAAATTTGTTTGCGATATAACGTGCGTCTTCTATATCTTTGGTGTTATAGGTTTCTTTTTCTGGAAGCATTATTCCTAAGACTTTGTCTCCTCCAATAGCTTTAGCGGATAAAGCAGCAACCGTGCTGCTATCGATGCCTCCTGAGAGACCTAAAACGATGCCCTTTGCACCTGAATTATCAACATAATTTTTTATGAAGCGTTCTATTCTCTTTTCAACGTCAGTTAAATCAAGGTCTAGAACTGAAGAATTCAATTCCAACCAAACCACTTATCCTTACTGTTTAGGTTGTAGGCAAGTATTTAAGGAGAAGCATGAATAATACAGAAGCGTAATCCTAATGCGGAAGGCTATTTAAATGGGGCGAAGAAGGAAAAAAGTTATTCATATTCCAAAAAAACGATTACCCAAATTCTTCTCTTGCCCTAGATGCGGAAAGGAGACTGTCAGGGTGGAAATTTTACGAGAGGAAACTCGAGCGGTCGTTGGCTGCAGCAGTTGTGGGCTTCAAGAGGAATTTCCAATAAAGCAGGCTCAAGGTGAAGTTGACATTTACTGCATGTTTACCGACAAAATCTATGGCCGAAAAGTTTCTGAGCCCAAAAACAAAGACAGTTAGTCTGGTAAGGATAAGCTTATGCCTGGGCCCGTAGAACAATACTTGCTTGAAAAAATCGCTGCTGAGGGTTCAATACATATGACCCTCATTGATCCAGAAAAAGTTACTGTAACTCAAGCTTCGAGAATAGCTGAAAAATCTCAAACAAGTGGCACTGCAGCTATAATGATTGGGGGTTCTACCTTCGCTTCTCAAGAGCACCTTGATAATGTTATCAAAGGAATCAAAGAAGCAGTCAAAATACCCACAATCCTATTTCCCAACAATATTACAGGAATTAGTCGTGAAGCTGATGCTATGTTTTTTATGTCTCTTCTAAACTCAGTTGATCCCTATTTTATAATGGGGGCTCAAGTTCTGGGTGCTCCCCTAGCAAAAAAATTTAAAATAGAGCCCATTTCCATGGGTTATATAATAGTAGGTGAGGGCGGAACAGCCGCAATAATCGGAAAAGCCATTCCAGTACCATACACAAAGCCTGAGCTTGCTGCAGCACATGCGCTTGCAGGGAATTATTTGGGAATGCGCTTTATTTATCTTGAAGGAGGTTCTGGTGTATCAAATCCTGTTCCTCCAGAAATGATCCGAACTGTAAAAAGCGTACTAAACGGGCCTCTAATCGTCGGAGGGGGTATACGAACTAAAGAGCAGGCTTCTATTGCTGCTTCAGCCGGTGCTGATATTATAGTAACCGGAAACATTGTAGAAACTGGCGGATCTGAGCAAAAAATAGCGGACATAATTAATAGTATAAGAAAAATCAAAGCCTGATATATCTTATACTTTTATAGCTTAATTCTTCTATTACAATTGATTTGGTTTTTCTCTATTTATATTAGAAAGCCAAAATAGCTTCTTTGTAAATTGATGGGTTGTGAGGAGATAGCGTGTCAAGGGTCATGAGTAGCGCTTACCGAAAGTATATAGATGAAATGGAGCGTCAGCTCAGTACTCTTTACGATATAAGTGATAAGGCACGCGGGAAAGGTCTTGACCCTTCACTTAAAACTGAATGTATCCTAGCTCAAGATATAGCTGATCTTGTCGAAGGCCTCGTGGGTCCAAAAGGCGTTGCTTCCAGCATCCGCGAACTAAGTACAAAAGTAGGAAGGGAAGAAATCGCTTTTAAAATAGCGGAACAAATAATTGCTGGCAACTTTGGGCCAATGGATCCAGAAGCCGCAGCGGAACAAGCTATTCGAACCGCTCTGGCAATTTTCACAGAAGGCTTAACTGCTGCTCCAATACAGGGTGTTGCACACGTAAAAATTAAAACAAATTTGGACAGATCGCGTTACTTGGCAATTTATTTCGCAGGGCCAATTAGATCTGCTGGCGGAACTGATCAAGCTTTAACTCTAGTAGTAGGCGATTTTGTCCGTAGACAGCTAAACCTTGAAAGATACAAACCTACTCCCGAAGAGGTTGCGCGATTTATCGAAGAGTTAAGATTGTATGAGCGAACTGTAGGGCGATTTCAATATCACATACCCGATGAGGAACTGAAAAAAGCTTTTGATTATCTTCCAGTTGAAGTGACGGGCACAGAATCTGATCCGGTTGAGGTATCTTCTTATCGGAACCTTCCTCGCATAGAAACTAATAGAGTAAGAGGTGGTGCCCTAAGAGTAGTTAATGACGGCATTGTAGGTCGAGCTCTTAAAGTATTGGTTATTATTGAAAAAATTGGTTTTCAAGGATGGGACTGGCTGCGAGAATTTAAAAAAAAGTCGGAAAAGAAATCTGCGGGCTTCATGGATGATGTAATAGCTGGACGCCCGATTTTCTGTTTTCCCTCAAAACGCGGCGGTTTTAGACTTAGATACGGAAGGTCTAGAAATACCGGGCTCTCAGCGGTAGGGATACATCCTGCAACTATGCTCGTTGTGGAGAATTTTCTTGCGGCAGGTACTCAACTTCGGTTGGAACTTCCTGGAAAAGGAGGCGTCACAGTACCCGTAGATTCACTTGAATCTCCAGTGGTTTCTCTGAAAGATGGTTCTGTTATTCGGGTTACTCTTGAAAATTATGCTGAAATTAAAGATAACATCGAAAAAATCTTGTTTCTGGGCGACATCCTGATAAGTTTTGGTGATTTTCTTTACACAAATAAAACATTACTTCCTTCTGGGTACGTTGAGGAATGGTGGGTTAAAGATTTACAATTTGCTCTGAAAGAAAAATTTAATGACGATTTAACTAAACTAGCTCAAATTACAGAAATTGCCCCCGAGAAAATACACCTTTTAATGACTAATCCTTTTGGAGATGAATTAAACGCTAAAGAATCGTTTCTTTTATCCGAACAATTAGAAATACCTCTTCATCCCCGCTTTGTTTTCTTCTGGTCTAATCTTTCATCTGCTCAAGAAATTAATCTGTTAAAGGAATGGATGGATAAATCTCAAATAACGCTGATTGACGGTTTGGTTAGCAAGATTATCGGATATTATGATGATAATGCATCGAGCATTTTAACACGGATTTTTGCTCCCCACAGAGTTTTGAACGACAAAATAGTTCTTGAAGGTGATGATGCTTGTGCATTAGCTTATTCTCTTGGATATAATACTTCACGAACAATAGATCCAGCTTCAAAGGATATACTAACGACAATAACTTCCCTTTGTAATGTTGTGGTTAAGGACAAAGCACCCTCATTTGTAGGGGCTCGTATGGGTAGACCTGAAAAGGCTAAACATAGAGAAATGAAACCTCTAGTTCATGTTCTCTTTCCAGTTGGTTTAGCTGGTGGTTCTCATAGAGATTTCGTAGAAGCAGGAAAGAAAGGCCCATCCTTCATCGAGATTGTTAAACGAAAATGTCCCAACTGTAAAATCTACACTTTTAAAGTGAAATGCGATACTTGTGGGTGTGAAACAATATATGAAAAGAGTTGTCCAAGATGTGGTCGTTCTCTAAAAGAGGCTACTTGTTCAAGCTGTAAGGCAAAAGCAGTTCCATATCAAAGACAAGCATTCAATTTTAAAGAAGTTCTTGATATTGCATCACGTAATCTAGGCATTCAGTCTCCAAAAATGCTTCGTGGTGTAAAAGGATTAACAAATGAGGATAAAACTCCTGAGATAATTGAAAAAGGAATTTTACGCGCTAAACATGATTTATCAGTCTATAAAGATGGTACAATACGTTTTGACGCTACAAATGCGCCTCTAACTCATATAAAACCTGGCGAAATTGGCGTATCAATTGAAAAAATTACAGAACTTGGTTACACCCATGACATCTATGGTATTCCATTAACTGATCCAAACCAAATCCTAGAACTTAAGGTTCAAGATGTTGTTATCCCCCGTAATGCTGCAGAATATTTTGTGCAAATCGCAGCTTTTATAGATGATTTACTGGTTAAAGTCTACAAATTACCCCCTTATTATAATATTAAAACTCCTGACCAAACAGTGGGCCAATTACTTTTTGGATTGGCCCCTCACACTTGCGTCGGAATTTTGGGTCGAGTAGTAGGCTTTACAAATCTCAAAATAATTTATGCTCATCCTCTGTGGCATTCAGCTAAGCGTCGAGATTGCGATGGGGACGAAGACGCCATCATGTTAGCTTTAGACACAATGCTTAATTTCTCAAAACGCTTTTTGCCCGCCCAGATAGGCGGAATAATGGATGCTCCCCTCCTCTTAATCCCATTTGTCAATACAAAGGAAGTTCAGCGACAAGCTCATGATTTTGATGTCGATGCCATTTATCCTTTTGAATTCTATAGAAAAACCCTCCAGAAAGCTGAAGCAAGGAACCTTAGTGGATTAATGGATGTGGTTAGTCACAGGCTTGGCACAGAAGCACAGTTTGAAGGTTTCAATTATACGACTCCTGTTTCTAATATCAATATGGGCAATTCTGAAAGTGCTTACAAGCAGCTCAAGACAATGGTTGATAAAATGAATATGCAACTTGAGCTTGGAAGAAAAATTGAGGCTGTGGATGTAAGGCACGTTGCTTTGAAAGTTTTGACTAAACATTTTATGAGAGATATTTCTGGTAATTTACGTGCGTTTTCGACTCAAGCATTCAGGTGTAAATCATGCAATAAGCGGTTTCGAAGGCTGCCTTTACAAGGTAAATGTCCTTTTTGTGGTGGCAAATTTATTCTTACTGTTTACCGTGGAGGTATTGAAAAGTATCTTGAACCCGCTCAACAATTAGTTGATAAGTATGAACTATCCAAATATTACTCCCAAAGAATTACGATGATACACGAAGAAATACATTCGATGTTTGATAATAAAAAACCTATACAAACCAGCCTTTTTGACTTTGGATAGACTAAAGCTTTTGAGATACAATGCATAATTCTATACTAATGTCAGGTCTAAAAGGCGCTTATCATCCGAATGCGTATCTTCAAAATATGAAAAATATAAAGTGTGGTTTACAAGCCCGATCAAGAATTCTAAACATACTAGACAATCAAACTTTTAGTGCAACAGTAATAGCTAGAAAAATATCAATGAATTATAATGCTGTGATGTACCATTTGCGTCTTCTTGAAAAAGAGGAAACCGTTTGCCGTAAAGGGAAACGGCCTTGTGTTTGGGTATCGACAGGTCTTGGACAAAAGCGACTCATAAGTTAAAATTTGCAGTCACAGGGATTTTGTTCGCATTTTGGGCACTTATTAGGATATTTTTCTAGCGCTGCTTTTTCAAGATCAATTCCTTTGATGTTCGCAAGTGAAGCAAGCCAGGCAAACACATCAGCGAATTCCTTCTCGGTAGCTTGGATATCTGTACCTCCTAGCGCTTCTCCTAGTTCCTTTACTTCATCTATTAACCATTCATAGTTACCTTTTATTCCTCTTTCACTGTCGCGGTGAAAATAAAGGCGCTTCATCATTTCTTGGAATTCCTTTATTTGCAAATTTTACCTCTCCACTTAATTATTATTTAATTGATGTAAGATTAAAGCCTGTTTCAGTAAGTTCTGTTGATGCTTTTGTATACGAGTTTTTTGGACTTGTTTTTTTGGTGATTTTGCGATGTTTGATTAATAGACGTAAATTGCGTAATGTTAAATAATGAAGAAGAATATACCAGTCATCACCAATTTACGTGAAGGCTGAATGGTATGAGCAAAAAACGAAAAGAAGGCCAAGGTCCAATGCCTGCCGCAAGTGCTGGGTTACTTAGATTCTTCGAGGAAGAGACTGAAGGTGTGAAAATTAGACCCGAGCTTCTTATGGTTGCTGCTGTAGGCATGATTGTGGTATCAATTTTAGGTAAAATCTTCTAATATTTTTCTAAATATTCTAGCGCCTTGGCGTTGTAGCGTGCAGGACTTCTATTCTTTGTATTGATTGTAAGTTAAGAAAAATTTCGCTTCTTTCTTCTCTACTTGCTACTTGTGGAATAGGTTGTGCAAGTGTTGACCTAAGTACAACGGCTTCTGCTTCGGAAAGCCAAATTACTGGCGGGTCGCTTGTTACTGACATCAAAGTCCCCTCAAAACCATATGTGGGGTCTAGGATAACTCTTACTTTTTTACCCACGTTTCTTTCCAACATCTGAAATATAGTTGGGGGTAATGTTTGATCAGGCATGATATTCGCAAACTAATTACTATATGATGTTTATCGATAAAACAGTTACTCCGTGAGATTCATGACAGTTTTATGTTATGTTCTTTTTTATCAGTGGTCTATTATGCAAATTTCTTGCTAACTTTATGTTAATATTTTTGTTTTAATTTTATCTAGTTGTTTAAAAAATGTCTTTAGTGTAAAGAAAGTCGGGCTTTTATTTCGCTATCCTTTAATAAGGTATGTTGTCTCATACTGGATTTACTTGATTCATCGAGATGATAGTAGTGGCGGGTGAGGCTTCTCTTAATCAATCAATTGGCAAAGCACAGAAGCATTATTCATCTTTATTCGTTTTGCCTTCCCTAAAAGCAGCCCTAGTCGCTATAACCGTTATCTGTATATCAACTGGTATTACCTCCTCGATTTTTTTCCAAACCTATGGAGGGATACTTGCTGGGGGCCTCTTAGGCGTAGCTATTCTTACACTAACATGTTCTTCTGATTTAATTATAAGTCAATTAATTCTTAAGAATTCAATCTTTGTGTTTCGGCGCACATTAATTCTTTCTCTTTTCAGCTGGGTCTTTTGGTTTTTATTCATACTTTTAAGCGTTCTTCTAGTTGATTTATTTGGATTATCGGGATGGGTTAAAATGTGTCTGCTAGGCTTTTCATTTGTTCTAACGCTTCGCACTATAGTTTTTTTTGCTACGACATCGACTACTTTTGTGCGTCGACTAATATCTATACTTCTGCAGCCAGTCGCATGTATAATACCATTCGTACTTTTTTGGAGTACGCTAAATATTGCTCAAATATCCTTTTTGCCTTTCTTAATAGTATCTCCTGTTATTTCTATTGGCTTTGGTTATTTGTTTCTTAATTTATTAGATCGGATAGGAAAAAAAGAATATGGTTTTCCGTCAATGGCTCTTTTTCAAGCATTTATGCTCAACTGGGTAACTTCCGAGAATGCTCCATTAGAATCATACTTAGAGGAACTAGGCGAAGATACAGATGTGGAGGTCTCTCTTCTAAAATTTGACGCGTTGAAAACTAAAGCCGCTATAATTGTTCCATTAGTTCATCCGGGGCCTTTCAAAAATATAGGCAGTAGTCTATTGCCCTCTTTACTCAAACATGCTTTCGAGAAAGCATATGGGGGAGATATCTGCGTGCCACTGGGCTTACTTGGCCATGAACGTAATGCTGCCTCGCAAAAGCAAAATCAAAAAATAATAAATAGTATTATAGAATCTGCAACTTTCTCCGTTTCAACTCTTGCTGCAACTCCCTTCGTTCAGGTTCGCGAGAGTTTTGTTACTGTTTCTTGCCAACTTTTTGGCAGAACTGCCCTTTTATCCTTTACACTTGCTCCTAAAACTACTGAAGATTTGCCTCAAGAACTAAATACTATCGTGCAGGAAGAAGCTAAAAAATTAGGTCTTGAAGCTTCAATACTTATTAATGCTCACAACAGTTTAACCGACACCACAGAAATTGAAGCCTCTATGGAAACATTAATCACAGCAGCTTGCAAATGTCTAAAGATGGCTATCTCTCTGCAATCCTCTTCTTTTGAAATAGGTGCTTCAACCATTTATCCGAAAGATTTTACCCTCAAAGAAGGGATGGGTGCTGGAGGTATAACTGCTCTCATAGTTAAAGTCGGTAAAGAAAAAAACTTCTACATAGTGATTGACGGCAACAACATGATTTCAGGATTACGAGAAAAAATCATCTCATCCTTAGTAATGAACGGATTTAGTAACGGCGAAGTATTCACAACAGACACACATGCAGTAAGTGCCCTCGTTCAGGGGCGACGTGGTTATCATCCTGTTGGAGAAGCAATGAATCAAGAGGCTCTCATATCGCACATAAAAGACTGCGCTCAACGTGCTGAAAGTAATCTAGAAATTTGTAAGGCAGGCTTTTCCCATATTATCATACCAAAAATTCGTGTAATGGGTGAACGCTCTTTAGAACCTCTAACTTTGCTTGTAGACAAAAGTATTAAAAAAGCAAAAAAAATTGTTACTCCACTTTTCGGAATAGAAGCTTTATTGCTAATCTTACTTTTATCCATTTTATAGATACAAAAATGCTATACGCTGTTATGCCTCACTTTAAGTAAATAATACAATAAACGAACCAATTTCTATTTAGGATTAAAATTTTACAGGCTGCGATTTTTGTGGTTTTCTTTTTAGTTCCGTTCCGCAGACTTCACAAACGGTTTCTTTGTAGTTAGCAGGATACTTTTTATGACAAGCAGGGCAATATCTAATCCAGTTAAGAAAACGACGAATGCCAAAGGTTATCATCGAAACAAAGTTTACATCCAATTTTTTTGCTATATTCTGAATGGAGTAATCATCGGTTACTATTCGAGGATTGTTACCACGAGTTTTAAGTTCCATGGCTAGTGCAAGTACTTGAATGTCTGTTATCGATAAATAAAATGAGTCACCAGCCAACGTGGCGGTTTCCTTAACTTTCTCAATAAATTCAGACGCGGGATCAATAATTCTTATTCTTCCATTTTCGACAGCTGCATTGAATCGCATTTTTCTCATTGAATTGCTCTTTAATTCCTCTTCTACCAGTGGTGGAGCTACTTGCTCTTCATAAACTGAAAAGGGGTCAAAACCGCCAACAAAAGCCGAGGTATCAAGAACTATTACAGGCTTATTTGCTCTATTCCTATCGTCTATGCTCATCGTGGACCCTTGAAAAGTAACCTATTTTGCAGTCGATCGTAAAATTCATCATTAAATCGAATAAACGATGTAACATTTTCTGAGCGGTAGGCAACCATAGATGCCTTTTTAGAGGGCAAAGGCAAACGGTAATTTCCATCAACTATCACTACCATATTTTTTGTTCTAGTGGCTTCTATTCTGATTTTACAATCCGCTGGCAGAACTATCGAACGAAATACAGTTAATGAACAGACAGGCGTTATTACAATTGCGTCCACTTCAGGGTCTAGAACTGACCCGCCCGCTGAAAGAGAGTATCCAGTAGAACCAGTTTGAGTGGAGACAATCAATCCGTCTGCTTCACATTGAAGGACTGGTTTATCGTCCTTGTATATTTGCATATAAACTATCTTAGAGGGTTCCCGCCCGGCAATAACAACATCATTGAGTGCGTCAGGTATTGCTTCTCCATTTACTACAGCTGCAATTTTTGCGCATCTTTCAATCTTGAACTCCCCCTTCAATATTTTATCTATTGCGCAAAAAGCAGATTCTGGCTCAACTTCGGTTAAAAAACCTCTCACACCCATGTTTATTCCAAATATAGGCGGTTCAGGTTTAGGAAGTGCTAAACAAGCGCGAAGAATAGTACCATCTCCCCCAATGGTAATTATAAAATCAGTATTCATTTCTTTTAATGGAACCATTTTTGCTCGAGAACGAACTTTGCCTTTTAGGGTTTCTTCAACTAACACCTGCAGGTTTTTGCTGCTTAGATAGTTAACCAGTTCGTCGACTAGGGTTAGCGCTTGCTTTCTATCATAGCGAGCGACCAATCCGACGCTTTTGAACAATTTTTCCACCATTCAGTAAATACCGATACCTTAATCTATA
>CAZWRU010000030.1:4454-21008 GCA_964636425.1 uncultured Candidatus Bathyarchaeia archaeon | reverse complement strand
CTGCCGAGATGATGGTGGAAACTACCATACCCCAAAGCAGATGAAAACTGCCTTTGGCCGAAACCTTAGCCATATCCGCGACTTTACTCATTAATACGCACAACACGCCGCTAATTTGTATTAAATCAAAAGATGTTGTTAAAAGAGGTGTTTATCGCTTTTGGTAAGTTGAACAAAAAAAGTGAATTTTAAAAGGTCAAGATTTATTTTGAGTCTCGTTCGTTTTACTCCGCTGAATCGTCTAAACAAATGCAGATTAAGGGCACTGTTTTACTTTTCAGTATACAAGTTGGTTATAATCCGTTGTTATAATAATTTCGCCAAATCTTGCGCCAAAGTTAGAAGATAAACCTATTTGCCCAGTGGTAAATGTATCGTCTGATTCTGAAATTATGAGAGTTGAATTTAGTTCGATTTCAAATATTCCGCCAATATTTCTTATAGAAAAATTATAATACACATCTTCTTCGATTGGAATGTGCGCTGAACCGATTTCAAATTCTATTCCTTGAACAATTTTTATTAACTGTATACCCTCCATGTTAGAGGATCTAATAATTCTTGCGAGGTAATAGTTGGAATCATTTTGATATCTTAATATTATACCTCCTTCCCCAGATACGCTCATTATAGACTGAATAATTAGCGAATCTATGGTATAATCATTAAATATAATAGTGGCTCGAGTCTCGGAGCCCCATTCAGAAGAGAAAATACCATTAACGAAGACCCAATTTCCATAAACAGATGACTTATTTAATACTTCAGTAAAGAGATTGACATTCTCAATTCGGGTATTGTTGATATCAGAATTTCGCTTGTATATTTTGACTGCATCTATTTGTTCTGCTTCTCCAAATATTTTATCAATCGAATATCGCAATTCAATGTAGCGATTCATTTCTGGATGCATTTTAAGAAACTCAGTTGTTCTATAACCGACAATTACTAAACTAGTTTTAGTATTTTCCATGTGATTGATTATTTCAGAAACACTATAAGTCATATTAAAAGGATCATAAGTTACAGGTTCCTTGAGACCAGACAAATAATTATGCGGATAAGATATATTATAAACTACTAAACGATGTGCCATCGAGACAAAAACAGTATCAGCTGTAAAGACTTCATCAGTTTCTTTGCAATTAGACGATATATAAGTAGCTACACAATTCGCAAAATCTGGAGCCCATGATCTTTCAAAAAAAGTATAGGGCATGACACCATTTTCCTTCGAGTTAGAACGATTATAAATATTGCCTTCGCCGATTACCCATACGGCAGTAATTACCTCTGCCATTACAAGTATGCAACATAGAAAGATAAACAGATGTTTTTTAGTAATTTTTGGAAATATCTTTTGTTCTATTTTTTTAAAACGGACCTTTTCAAACGACATTTTATATAGTGATAAATAATACAGACCGGCAGCCGCAGCTAAACTCATGACAGGGGAAAAATCATTTAAATAATCACAAAAAAATGATGGATAAAACGCATAGAACGCTACATAAACACCAAGCCAAGTAACAATTAGTGTCGAACTTACATTTACTATATTGTCAACTTTTGATGAAACGAAAATTATTAAGGCAGAAGAAGATGCAAGAGCTAGTAATATAATTAACACAATACTCGTTTCAAAGGGGATATAAAAAATACCATACCCATAAACACCTAAAGTCAAAATATATGCTCCGCTTACAGAGATAATTAAAAGCACGCCAAATATTAAAGAAAGGGCAATAGTGGAAAATTTTCTAAGATACGAAAAACCTCTAATATAGAGAATTAAAAATACAATTGCCGGAACAATTATATAAAAAAGCATGGATAGAGCAGACCATATAACACCAATTCTTACAATAAATTGCTGATTTGAATGAATAAGTTCGCCCACGCCCAAAATTGTCCAAACCCAAAGAAAATCAGAATTGAATATAAGATAGAGTATTGGTAGGCCGGATGAAATAAGAAAACCTAAAAAAACAGGAAGAGTTTTACCTAACAGATTCTTTAAAGAAATCCTATTTAGATAGATCAGCACTACTAAAGGTATTATTAGTGCAATAATCGAGTTTCTTCTTGTAAGTACGGATAAACCTAAAAATACGCCACTAACAAAAAACTCAAAGTTTCTATTTGATTTTATACCATATAGGAAAAATAACATTGAAAAACTAACGAGCATACTTACCATAGGCTCGGTCTTAATGATTGAACTCCAGTCAATTACAAATGGAGACAGAGCATAAAATGATGCAGCTGCTAGACCCACCTTTTTATTTACTAAACAATCACCAAGTTTATAGATAATTAGAATCGTAACTGAACTAAAAAAAACTGAAAGTAATCGACCGGCAAAAAGAGTTTCTCCGAATATTTTATAGAAAAAAGATAAACTGATGATAAAAAAAGGCTCTCGTGAAAAAAAATCTTTAATTGGAAATAACCCAGAATTTACAAGACGCGCGTCATTTAAATAGCAACCCTCATCCATATTTATCCATTCAAAACGAGCTACCAATATTCTCAAGACTGTACCAGTAATAAAAATTATTAAAAATAAAAGTGTAGGATTTACAAAAAGAGATTTTAATTTAATTCCCATCGCCTCTTCTTTCTTGTGAACTTATTTCAAATACTCAGAATATTGAGCTTAATATTGCTGCTCTACCTGTAATTTATGAGGATTTACTATTAATTGCAGACCATCGGACTCAAGTTCATCCATTATTTTTTCGCGATTCAAAACTCTGTCATAAACGTTTAACAATCTTCTTTGAAATTTTTCTTTTGAAAACAAATTAATTGCTCGCTCTCTTAGACTATCACCAATGGAGCAATCATCTGACAACAACAGAGCCTTAAACATGGCATCGGCAAAAGCTTCTGGGTTCATTTCTTTGACATATACACCATTATTGCCGAGAAAATAACGATTTACGCAATAATCAAAAGCAACCGTTGGAAGACCCATTGACATATACAAAAGAAGTTTCATATTGCTTTCAGAAGTCTTCAATTTGGGAGAAACTGCAATATCCCCAAGAGATAAGAAACGCGGTGCCTCATTATAGTAATCTATTGGCCCAGTAAAAGTAACATTATCAGATATCTTTAATTCGCGTGCAAAAATTAGATATTTTTCAACGTTAGGAGTCCCCATTACTAGAAAGTGAACGTCTTTATTACCGTATTTACGGATGTAAACCGCAACAGATTTCATGAAAAGATCAATACCCTGAATACAAGATAAGCGCCCAAGATACACTACAACTTTTCGTCTATCTGGAATTTTAAGTTGATGCAAAAGAGAAATATCCTTCGAACGAGGACTAAATCGGTCAGTATCAACAAAATCAGGAAGAAAGGCACATTTGTTAGCGTGCCTTTCATTAAGTTGGAGATACAAAGGCAAACTACTTGAAATCAGATAATCGGCACGTCGTGACACAAATTTTTCCAATAATTTTACTGCCCTATAACGAACACCCGCACCTTTTATCATATTGCAGCGAATAAGTTCGTCAACTAAACTATCCTGTAAATCCGCGATTATAGGAAGACGATGTCGCCTCAAACAAGAAAGAGAACATAAAACGCCCTCATGAAGGTGAGCATGAATAATATCAGGATTTTTTCTTAATGAAATTGCAAAAGATTGAGATAGAAGAAGACCATCCAAATATAAACGGTGATAACTTGGCCCGGGTTTTAAAGTTTTAGGAGTAAAAGGAATTCTATAAATTGGTAATCCAGGCAGGTCTTTACCTTTGTTATAAGTGCAAATTGATAACTTATACCCCGCATCCATTAGAATTCTACATTCATCAGCGATTCGAACTGAAGCACCAGGATAAAAGAAGAAAGTTGGAGCAATTACTTGCACGTTAGTCAATGTGGTCACCAAAGGTTCTTTATTTTGGTCTAGCAAATATTATTGATTTAATTGCCAGCCAAGTGGGTAATATTTGTACTATGGATGAAGGCCCAGAATAATCTATCCTCAATATCTCATATCCCGCATTTTTGATTAACTCTCGTGATGTACGTAACGTAAAAAATCGTAAATGAGTCTTGTCAAAATGTCCTACTTCCTCATAATCAAATTTGCCTAAAAGAACCTTTAGTCTTGCTGAGATATAACCAATATTTGGAATTGCAGCTATTAGAAGACCAGATTTTTTTAGATACTTCCGTATCATTAAAAGCACCATATCAGGACGCACGACATGCTCCAATATATCACCACATATTATAAAATCGAAGAATGCTTCAGAGTACGGTAAAGACACCATTCTTTCAATATCGCCGATTATAACTGAACTGCAATTTCCTTTTGCAATATTAGCCGCATCAGGGTCAAGTTCGATACCGACAACGAAACAGCCCTTCTTTAGCAATTCTTTTGATAAGTATCCTGTTGCACAGCCAATATCTAAGACGTTTTTATTTTCACCGATTGAATTGATAATCTTATATTGACCACCATGTTTACTGAATTTTTTTTCTAAAGTTGATTCGTATCGTTCATTGACAGATTTATTATTCGTAAACAACAGTGCCCATCTCAAAAATTTTAAAGCAAAAAGTAAGCAAGAAGCAGCCTATAATGATTGTCACAGTTTTATTGTACATTTATCAATCTCCATAATAGTAAATAGCAATATCCCCACTTTGATAAAGTTCAGTAAAAGAAGCGGAAAGACTTGTCTGTCCGTGCTGTCCAAGCTCAGGTAGCCACCAAATAACTTTTACTGAGTAACCTTGCTGATGTAGACTTTGCGCTAACTCATCAGGTTGTGAGTATCCGTAGCAAATAATATGTTTATCATCCACCATAGTAGTCGCCCAGCCATTAAAAGCGTCATGAGTAAGGAGAACATCATTTTGGTTTTTGGTAGTATTAAACCATTTCAAAACGTTATCTACATCTGGGCAATCTTGTAATGGAACAGTGTTTTGCAACATAGAGGAAGGAACATAGTATACAAATGTAGCATGGTAAGGAAGAGCATATTCAGCTGGAAGAATAATAAAAGAAGCGGACAAGGTGACAAAAATCATTAGGAAAGCAGCAAGTACTTTTCGAGATTTCATTTTAGTAATAACACCCAGTGAGCAAATAGAAAAAGGAAAAATTAGCATTAGAATCCAACGATAAGCACCGGGCAAAAATAAATTTGGGCTTATTATTGGAGATATTATTATAATACCGCTTATAATAATCCAAGCACGCATTTGAAGATTCAAATTTTTTGCGCCAAGAAAAACAAATGGAATAATAGCCAAGTAGCAGTAAAAAAAGAACAGGGATAAACCGGTAACCATCTCAAAATAAGAGTTGAACCCAAGAGGAGCTAAAATCCATCCTTCAAAATTACCTCTGAAGGCATGTCCAAACAAAGAAAAGTCTGAAGTTTGAAATTTAGCATAGACAACTAAGGAGAAAATAATAATTGATGGAATAGAAGAAAGCAAATAATTCTTTATTATGAAAAAATCATGTTTTCTTGCTTCAATTATAAGTGTGAATGCAAAAATAGAAAACATCAATACGGCGACAAATTGCTCTGATAAGGCAACCATAATCATACTAAAAGCAATCATTAAAGTTCGAATATATGTTGGTTTTTTATTTAAATCAAAGAAAACTAAAAAGATAAAAAGAAAAATTAGGCCAAGCTCATTTCTTAAAAGATCCCAGGAAATCCTTAATGTAACAAAATATAAACTTGAAAAAAGAGCAAGAAGTAAACTCCTTCTTGCAGAAAAGGACAATGTTTTTTCAGAATAAAAATAAATGGATACACTTAAAAACCCAAGCAACGCTGGAGAGAATATTTTCAGAGCTAGGACAAGTGGTAAACCAGCTGAGTGGAGCAATCCGAGGAGCATATAAAACAAAGGAGCTGTTGACGTGAATTCTAATACACTCATATTTCCGGTTATTAATTTTGAAATAATCGGAATATAGTAAGCAGAGGTATCAAAGCCAACAACATATTTACCCATTAGAATTTCAGGTATTAATCGAATTATGAAAGGTATTAAAAATGATAAAATTAAGAATAAGTTAGTTTTTGATCTATTGTAAAAGTATGATTTCATTTATACAACAATTTCCAGTTCTTGATTTAAACTGAAAGTAAAATCATCAATAGATCCGGTCTTTTCTGTTCTTGACCATTTTTTAGGTCTACGCAGGAGTATTAATGACGCCGCATATAACGCGATAAAAGCTTGAATACCCCAATAGGCGAAGACAAAGGGTAACCATAAAAGATTGGTTGTGCGGATAGGCTTTGAGATAAAAATTAAGGTAATACCCCCAAGAAAAACCAGTGCAATATTGCTTAAAAGTGAGAAGTTCATGAAACCAGTCCAAATAATATTAAATGGATACTCTGCAAAGAAAGCTCCAGAGCCAACAAGATATGAAAATAAGGAGGCAATTATTATAAATGGAGTTAAGAGTGTTAATTCAGCGTCCAAATTTCTTATGCTATGCTTGGTTAGAAATCTGCCATATTTGAAGGCAACTTCCATGGTTCCTCTATACCAACGAGTGCGCTGCTTAAAGAGTGATTTTATAGTGGATGGACTTTCTTGCCAAGAACATACGTCTCCGCCATATCTTATGCCATAGCCATTCTCGGTGATTCTTGCAGAGATCTCCATATCCTCAGATAGGGTGTTCTCGTCAAAACCAGAAAGCTTCTCTAAGGTAATACGTCGTATAAATTGGCAGCTACCTTTCAAATGGACAAATAGGCCTAATGTATCTTTACCTCGCAGATAGGCTTCACACCAAATTGCTTCCTCATAGGATATGAACTGGGTGAGCATATTCTCTTTGGAATTGATACACATGGTTTTTCCCTGAAGAGCCGCAACTGATTGATCATTAAAGTATTTTGCAGCATTCAGAAAAGAATCCACTGCGGGAACATTATCAGCGTCAAAAACCGCCACGATATCATTCTTCACAAATTTAAGAGCATAATTCAGAGCAGAAGGCTTTCCATCAGAAAAAGGTCGCTGCAGAACAGTAACATTATCATGTTTATCAGCGAATAATCTGCAAATAGTAAAAGTATCATCCGATGAACCGTCCTCAACTACTACAATTTCTATTTTTTCTTTAGGATAATTTATTTTTTGTATTGCTTCAAAAAGCCTGCCTACAAGTTTTCCTTCATTCTTCACCGGAACAATAACTGAGAAAGAGGGAAAAGATTTGTTTTCAGATAAAGTTAGATTTTTGCCTTCCCGTTTATTTTTTAGAGCGTTTTTTACCCCCGCCGCCATAATAGGCACATTATAAAATATCCAGAGGTAAACCACTCCGAAAACGACAATTAAAGCCAAATCAACTATGCTAATCATGGATAAAACTACTTTTAAACCTCAACCGTTGATAGGATGCCCGTTGAGCTTCATTACAGCCCAAAAGCGAGCAAAATCTTTATCGTTAGCCCATTGACAGGCGGCTTTGTAGCCCCAGTTCTCGGCTAACTCACCAAGTTTGTGGGTAATGGGTAGACCGAATTCTCGCATAAACCTGTCGAGTTTACTTTCAAGGAGACCTTCCAACTTCGCTGCGATAACAAGGATACTTTGAGTAAGATTTGGACTGCGTATAGTGTCAGCTACTTTTATTGTTAAATCAATAAGCACTCGATCAATTCTGGGCAAAGTTTTAAACCATACACCTGCGCGCATGGCTTTCTGTCTAAGTTTTATCAAATGCATTCTTTCTATGAAGTGGAAAGTCTCACCGGATTTTTCGGTCTGGGACATTTATTTTGTTACCTCTAAGCCTTCTCCTATCGTTAATCTTAACTTTTCATTCAAGTGTCTTACAGAAGCCAAATGTAAGCAAAAATCAATAAAAGACTTACTGATTCAGAATCCATATTTAGGACAAATCTACACTCCCTGACCAATAAACATTTAGAAAAAAATAAACCGTAACTGTTCTGGGCAAACCATTAATTAACGAACGTAAGCGGGTCAGAAATCGGTAAAGAGGGGGCGCCCACGTTTTAGTTAACTAATGGTTTGCCAAGATTTTTCTTTTACCCTTTGCGGTATCCTTACTACACCGTTGCATAATTTATGGAGTTGTGGTTGTATGAGTGTAACAACAAAAAGAAAAACAGCTTATGAGGTCGGCCCCATCTCTATCTCCTCAAAATGATCTTTATGATTTATCATTTGGTGGATTTTTAGTTCTTCAGGGCTTGAAAATTTTTCTTCACAAATGGGGCAAACATAGGTTTTATGGACCACATTTGACACCTACAGTAAATGTGGTAAACAAGACTTATAGGGCTTTGTGTCTACACGAGATAGCTACCTGCTTTTTTACTTAAAATCAGCTTTAGAAGCCAGAGCTCTAGTCTTCTTATTGTAGACATCCACATCGTATTTTTGGGGCTCAGCAGAACCTACCAAACGAGCACTAAAATCAAGCAAATCGGTACTCAAAGCTTTACCTTTCAAATTAGAATCAAAAGAAACCAAAGATTCACTAGAAGAATTTTCCAAAGGAGCTATCCAAGACCTTTTTTGAGCCAAAACAGTTGATTTCTTTTTATTCAAACAAATCACCAAATTAATTTTGGATTTTCTGTAATAAAAAAATTGCTATAATTAAATGAATTTTGAAACCGTTCTGCTTTTTGGGGCGGTTAATTCGTTTTATGAAGAAATTGTTCCCAAAAGCTATTTCGATAGAAAGAGTTAAGCTGCTTACGAGGGCTCTATTGTTGAGGTAAACTTTTATTGTTTGTAAAGATAATTAATTATTTGTTTACAGGGGCTGCAGGTGTGCTGTTGGCACTAAAGACGCCAAGGATATCTAACTTATTTATCCGCAATGCAAATAGGTTGGAGCCTCGAGCGGGCTTTGCTCCCGCGGCCTGCTGCTTACGAGGCAGCCGCTCTGCTGGGCTGAGCTATCGAGGCACACTCAGTGGTTATGTTTGATGAAAAACAGATTTTTAAACATTCAGCGTTTACGTGAGTTTTAAAAGCTGACACATAGATAAGTTATGGATGAGCCCTCGAAGTTTTGCAAGGGGAGTTAAAGGAGGTTATCTCGTGTGAAAAAAATTGTCACTCGAAGCGGCATCGAAACCGCTGAACTATTAGGGGAACACAAAATAATCCAGTTAATGCGCAATCATTTTGAGTTGATGCCTAATTTAGAAGTGCCCTTTGGAGATGACGTATCCGCTGTAGCATTACCTGTGGATGCTGGAGAAGTTGGAGTTTTAAAAGCAGACATGCTTGTTGGAAAAACGGATGTCCCACGCGGAATGAGTTTATGGCAAGCGGCACGAAAAGCGGTTATAATGAATGTTAGCGATTTTGCCGCCAAAGGAGTAGAACCTAAAGCTGCCCTAATCTCGTTAGGCCTACATAAGCAATTAACGAGAATTGATTTTGAAGAAATCGCTAAAGGATTGAACGCAGGAGCAAGACAATACGGAGCATATATAATAGGAGGCGATACCGGAGAAGCCTCAGATCTGATAATCAGCGTAAATCTTTTTGGAACAACAAAAAGAGGCTCAATGGCGCTCCGAAGCGGAGCACGAATAGGCGATATCGTAGCGGTTACCGACTTTTTTGGTAAATCCGCCGCTGGACTAAAAATTCTTCTAGGCGAAAACATCGATATAGTTGCTCATGGATTACGAGATTTAATGCTACAAGCAGTCTTTATGCCTCAAGCCCGATTAAAGGAAGGTTTAGCTTTAAAACAATCTGGAGCACTTACAGCATCTATTGACTCCAGCGACGGCTTAGCCTGGAGCTTATATGAATTATCTATCCAGAGCGAAGTGGGATTTTCTTTAACCAGTCTACCTATAGCGCAGGAGGTAGAAAGATTTGCGGAAGTAAACGAGTTTAATGCGCAGGATTTGACCCTTTATGGAGGAGAAGAATATGAACTTGTAGTTACTATCAACCCCAAACTATGGAATAAAGCAGAGAAAGCAGTCGAAGCAGTAGGCGGTAAACTCCTACCTATCGGCAAGGCGATTCGGGATAAACAAATTATTCTGGATATGGATGGAAAAAAGCAACCCATCAAAGCAAAGGGGTGGGAACACTTTAAAACTAAAAAGTAAAATCTGTTTCAGGTTGTGACGATTTATTTCGGTCCAGAAGATAATTAAGAATATTTATACATGAAGCAGCCAAGTAGGGCTGTTTACCTAAACTGATTTTTTCCCCGAACCGTAACGCAAAAGTTTCAACCTTCTTGGGCAATCCAACATGATCGCCTAAAACAAAAAGCGGATTTGGCTCCAACTCGACCTCAGCGACATCTTTACCATCTTCCTCTAAAACATAGATATGTCGGGTCTCAGCTTTTGCCTTTAGTAAAGCTTCAAAACTATTCTTAGTTGCAGTTATGCCGGGATGAGTTTTTCCGCTGAGCAGCTTTTTGAGAATATCATACCACGTTTCTAAGTTGGTACGCACATCATAAAGCTCAACCCCGTTAATCTCCAAATGAACCGGAGGTTTGGGGGGACCATTAAGAACAGCGTTAAAGGTGACGTCTCTGCGTAATCCATGTGAGAGAAAAAGACTAGTAATAATACATTCGTAAACTATGTCGAGTCTACCTGCGTCATGTAAGCTATTCCAATAGGCGTCTGTTTTGCCCAATCGGGAGTACAGTAAGAATTCTCTCAAAGTAGCCACAGTCAACTATGTAATTCTGCATAAATCAGGTTAATATTATTTGTTTCAAGAATAATTTGAATTTTTAGATTATGCCAATCTGTATTCAATTTTCACAGACCTTATATTGAAATTCCTAAAAAATAACGGCTATTAAACGCCTCGGAGAAACATAGTCGTTGAGTACGGCGACAAATCAGCATAGAGATACTAGAGATTATGGTGGTCTTAATGGAAATCTTTAGTTACTTAGGTCTTGTCGCCAGCATAAGTTGCGCGGTTCTAGCGTTAGTTGTTTTCTTTCTTAACCGAAAGTCAACGTTAAACGTGCTTTTTGCTTCAGCAGCAATTTTTGGTTCATATTGGGCATTCACTGAATCAATGATGTGGCAAGCAAGTAACGCTGAGACTGCACTCCTTTGGGAAAGAGCAGGGTTCATGTGGTCTTTCTTTGTAACATTCGTTGTCCATTTTGCATTATTATTTACTGAAAGCAAGCTAGTGAAATTCAAATTCATCTTTCCAGTTCTGTATCTGCCCGCCATAATATTTTCGTTAATTGGTTTAGCAACTAGTCAATTCTATGAAGGAATGGTTCAAAGTTACTGGGGCTACATTCCTGTTTATAATGATAATTGGATAACCCTCTTGACAGGCATCTGGTCAGGCGGGCTTTCAATATTTGCAGCCATCATAACCATCAGGTACTATCGTAAAGTTGAGGATAAAATGAAGAAACTTCAGGCAAGATGCATGTCAATAGGTCTTTGTATTCCAGTAATCGCCTATGCAACAACAAACATAGCCTTCCCACAATTTGGAATACAAATTCCGAACTTAGGTAACATATCAACGGGTTTTCTAATCCTCCCAGCCGCATATGCAATGTGGAAATACGAGTTATTCAACATAAATCCTGCTCTTGCAGCAGAAAACATAATCTCAACCATGCCCGATTCATTAGTGCTTGCCGACTTAAACGGAAAAATCATCAAAGTAAACAAAGCCCTTGTTGATTTCCTAAAATATTCGGAAATAGAACTAATCGATAGAACAATCCCAGAACTCTTTTTTAACAATAAACAGGGATCAACTATTCTAAAAGAATTAGCGCAAAAAAGACAAATCACAAATATAGAAACGAAACTTAAAACCAAATCAGGTCAGGAAAAAGTTGTAACGCTCTCAGGTTCAATAGTAAGAAACAACAGAGGGCAAGATATCGGAATCACCTGCATAATACACGACATCACCTATCGCAAAGAAATGGAAGAAAAACTTCTAAACGCAGAAAAATTTGCTTCCATAGGTGAATTAGCAGGAATGATTGGACACGACCTCCGTAATCCACTAACAAGCATTCGAGCCGCAACTTATTATTTGAAAACAAAAAACGCAGAAAAAAAGAGCCCCATAGAAAAAGAGATGCTAAAAACCATAGAAAAGAGCATAGAATATTCAGATAAAATCATAACAGATTTACTGGATTACTCAAGAATAATAAAGCTTGATATAGAAACTATCACGTTAAAGCAATTAATATCAAATGTATTTTCAGTTACCCAGATACCTGAAAATATAGCAATAAAGGACCTAACTAAAGATCACGGCGCAATCAAAGCTGACACCAACAAAATAAGCAGAGTCTTCTCCAACATAGTCAAAAATGCATTTGATTCAATGCCTAACGGAGGAACATTGACTATAACTAGCAAAAAAGCCAATCAACAACTCGAAGTAAGCTTTTGCGATACCGGAGAGGGAATGTCACAAGAGACCTTAAGTAAACTATGGACGCCGCTATTTACAACCAAAGCTAAAGGGATGGGGTTTGGATTATCAATCTGCAAACGAATTATAGAGGCGCATAAAGGTACAATTTCTGCTCAAAGCATAATTGGCAAAGGCACAACAATCATAGTAACATTACCTCTTGACGCCCAGTTGTATGAAGAAAAAGTTAAAACATTTGTAGAAGCACCTTCATCAGCATTAACGAGAACCGAACAAACAACACAATAAAAAATATTCTAAAACCTTTATCACACTTTTCCACAGAATCTATTGTATAGATTAACCGAAAAAACAAACTGATGGTTCTTTATCGCATTAAAGATAAAAAGTAGAGCAGCTCTATCTAGCCTATTCTGGTCAATAGATACTTCAGGTGTATTCGAATGGGGATAATCCGTTTTGGCGTGTTTTTACCTTCCTATGCGTTTCAAACCAGAGAAGCTGACTCGGCAATCTTTAAAATGTATAAAGATGTGGTTTTGGAATGCGAAAAACTTGGGTATGATTCCGTATGGTTTGACGACCACCTAATGTTTGCCAAAACACCGATTCTTGAAAGTTGGACCCTACTCGCTGCAATTGCATCAATCACAAACCGCATACGAATAGGCACAATGGTGACGCCGACGGCGTTTAGAAACCCTGCCTTACTGGCTAAAATGGCCACAACCGTAGATATCATTTCAGGGGGCAGACTAGAATTGGGAATAGGCTCAGGAATTCAGTCTGAAGAACACTATGCTTACGGGTACCCCTTCCCTGAATTCAAAATTAGAACCGAACGCATGCAAGAAGCTATTCAAGTTATTAAGCAGTTATGGACAGAAGAAACAGCCAACTTCAAAGGCAAATACTACAAGCTTGCAAACGCCGTCTGTGAACCCAAACCCATACAAAAACCTCATCCCCCAATAACCATCGGGGGAAGCGGAGAAAAATATACTCTTAAAGTGACCGCAAAACACGCCAACAAATGCGATTTCGGCTATCTACCATCAATAGAGATGTATAAACATAAACTGCAAGTGTTAGAGAAACACTGCAAGGCTGAGGGAAGAGACTTTGAAGAAATTGAGAAAACGTGCTGGCCAGCGGGTCAAATCCTGATAACCTTAGATAAGGATACATTGGACGATACGATACAGCGTGTTAAGCCAAAAAACATAAGCCGAAAGGATTTTGAGAAGTACTGCCTAGCAGGGACTCCTGAAGACTGCAAACAAAAACTTCAACCCTACATCGATTTAGGCGCAACGGATTTCATGCTCTACTTTGGCGAGTTACCCAACACAAATAGCTTATGCGAATTCGCAAAATCAGTTGCCCCTAAGATAAAATAGGTCTCAACAGAGCCAAAAACCCTATTTTTCTACGATGGTGCCATTCCAGAAAACCAGCTTATCATAATCAGCAATTACGAACTGATTATTTAACGCGTTTTCGTAAATTACATCTAAGATAAAATCATGATTTTGCAGCAGATTATTTACATCATTCCAAACGTAAGATGAGAGCAAATCTGCTTCCCATAAACCCCAAACTTTATCATTTGAAGAACGAAATCCATAAGCATAATCGTTAGGGAGAACATAGGCAACATTAGCAACGTAGGATCCGCAGCGTGGATTAGTTTTTGCGTATTCCCAAAATTGTTTCATAGCGTTAAGATGTTCGTTAGATAAAGTACCAAGGGAAGTAGGATGAGCATTGTTTTCTGGAGAATTAAAAACTACGATATATTTTGCATTATTTTCATATGCGAGAACCATGTCTCTGTAAAGTTGGTCAGGGTCCTCCAAGAAGGGCGCCTGATTGTATTTCCAAGTAATTATTACGCCCCAGTCCTTGTTTAAACTATGAGCAGCCCCTCGGCAAAGCGAATTTGTAACATGTCTGCTTTGATTTCCCACATATTGAGATAAAACAACATCATAACCAGCTAAATAATCATAATAATAAAATGCATAATCAGAGGTGAAAAGCGGCAAATCAGATGAAGAATAATAATCTGAATAACTAGTTAGCCCCCTTCGCAGATTTTCCACAAAAATCTGACCAGCCTGAGTATAGTTATCTGCAGCATCAACGAGAAGAACAGCTCGGTCTAGCTGTTGCCCGCCGGCTTCATCAAAAAGGTAGGCGCCTAAGAATTTATCACCCCACTGTTTCGCCGTTGTATTGAAAAAATCCGGATCAGGCCCTCGAGGGATGAGATGATTCTTTTCGTCATATCCCACATAGACCATCATGTAGAAATCCTTCTGGTGTAAGTAATTGCATACTCGAACTAACGCTTCGGTATCCTCTGTGACTGCCAATGACCCAATAATGATAAGGTTTGCATACCCTTCAATTGCATCAGCAACTTTGTAGACATCCGTTTCGTCTCCATACCCCACATCCACACCTACAAATACTGTAGGCTTCTCAACAGTTGTGGACGCATCCAAAATTAGATCGGCACCTAAAAAGGCAAACAAAAAACCCAAGATAAGTAGAGACACTGAAATGGCAGCCACAATACCCCGCGCTGAGAAATCATTCTGGGTAATACTGAAATTCCTTATAATGCCTCTGTGATTTGACTTCAAATACGCGCCCATCAAGAAAGTTTAATCGTTAAGACAAATAAAAAACTACTTCACCAATTAAAAATGGCAAATTAAACAGCCAAGATTTTTTAAGCATGCAAAATTAACTAACTCTCGTGCATCTGAATGTTTTCCACTGAGAAGCCTTTACCTAAAATTCTGTATATTGTAGGTACGATTATCATTTTTCTAGCTGTCTATTCTCAGTATCTTTTTGATTATTCTGAATATTTCGCAGGATTAGGGCAAATGGGAATATTTTCTATAAAAATTCTGGTAGTTTATGGTTTACCAGCGTTAGTTGTCAGCTTTTTTTTCGGTCGAGAGCTCCTTAAACGTGCGGCTAAGAATAATAAAATCGCAACAAAATTCGGTGTTGGATTATTTGGTGCCTTATCTCTAAGTAGTATGGTAATCTCATTAGTTGTTATAGCTGTGCTGCTTTTTTTTGAACCCCAAACCTTAGACATACTAAACAAACCAAATCCCGTGCTTGAAGTATCATCAAACGCTGCATGGTTGATGATTGCAATCTCATTTCTCATAATAGGTCCAGCTGAAGAGTATCTTTTCCGTGGCTTCATATATGGAGGACTTCTTAGCATCACTAAAGGACGCCATTGGCTTGGGCTAGCAATCATTTCAAGCCTGTTATTTGCTCTTGTCCATGCGTACTATGCAATAACCTACGGATACGCAAGTGTTATCGCATTCATTACCCTAACCGCATTTGCATTTGCAATGGCAATTACATATTACTGGTCTAATGGAAATATACTAATTCCCGCATTCATCCATGGTCTTTACGACGCCACAGGATTTTTAGGGGTGGCTCTTTCAGACAACACGATTTCAGTAATCGCCAGAGCAGCGTTGATAAGTGTTGGCTTAGTATTTGCAGTCCTATATCTGCCTCAGAAAATCCGCCAAAACAAAACAGAAAAAACCTCAAACCCGACTGAACCACAACCGAAAATCCTCACGGAAAAGACTCCATATATTGAATTCTAAAAATCTAATCCACCCCAAAAAGGGTAGCCTGCCAATTTTATCCAAATAGAATAAACAGAGATTCGACTTTAAAAAAGAAAAAAGAAAAAAGAAAAAGGGATTGGGGGATTTTATTTCTTCCACAGCATGAAGATGATAACTAATGCTGCGATCAAGCCGATTATTGCTGCTATGAGTATGTATAGTTCAAGCGATGATCCTTCTTGAGCTGCGGTGCCTGCTAGTACACTTACTGTGGTTTGAGCGCTTGATGGCCAGTATGCGTTGCTACCTTCGAAGACTGCGTTAATTACGAATTTACCTTCTGCGTCGGGTTTCCATTCGAAACTGTATAGACCATATGCGTTACTTGTCACTACACCTAAATCGCATACGTTACCACTTGCGTCAGTTGCTGTTAGTTTCACTGGTACTCCTGCTGCGTTTGCTGGACAAGGCTTTTGCATGT
>CAZWRU010000030.1:0-4354 GCA_964636425.1 uncultured Candidatus Bathyarchaeia archaeon | reverse complement strand
ACATAGTCCATAGTTCATTTCCGTTATATGCGTCTATGCAGTAGACTTTTTCGCCCTTGTATAATGGATAGTTTGGTGAGTGCTCATTGTTAAAGGCATAGACTTTGCCGTCTGCGATTGCTGCAATGAAGATTGGATAGTTGCCCCAGACAGTTTCGTCGCCGCTGTTGGTGTTAGCGTATCTCCATTCTAATGCACCGGTCTTCATGTCATAGCACATGATTTCTCCACCGAAGCCTTGCGTGTAGAGGTTACCATATGCTACAAAGCCCACTTGGCCTCCACCTTTTCCACTGCCGTAGTATGTGAAGTCATTTTCTGATGCACTTATCGGACCCCATAGTTGATCTCCGGTGTCAACGCTAAAGCCTAACCATTCGAATGTTTCGATGTAGTTGAGTGTCCATACACGACTTTCTGGATCCAGAGGTCCCCAGTAGGGTGTTAGGAAGTTTGCTGGTGCGGGATAGTTCTTTTGCCATAGCAGTTGTCCTCTTGTTCCGTCGTTTCTGTCGCTTATTGCCCAAACTTTGATTGGGTCAGGTGTCTTAATTATTACTCCGCCTAACCATGCTAAGGCGCTGCTGGTTCCAAGAATGACATCGCCAGGTATCACTGACATAATTGCTGGTGCTGCATCACCTACTAAGTCGGCTGTTATTGGCACTGTCCATGAATATGCGTTGCTCATGTCAATGACTTTGCCGTTTGGTCGCCATTGGTATGCTTCACTGACAGTTCCCTTATTCCCGTGTAGCCCTTGTTGCTCGGCGGTGTTGTTCCATAGTTTCAATGACCCACTCTTTGATGCTGTATTGTAGCTTAATGAGTAGCGTACTATTTCGCCGTTCTTTGTGTATACTTCATAACCTGCTGGAACGTTGGTTAAGTTATAGGCCCATTTTCCAGTGAATGCGTCAAAGCCTTGCCATGTGGTGACTCCTGCGGCAGCTGAAGTTTGCCATAGTATGCCTCCGACGACTCCGTGCTGGTTCATTGATTCATAATCATAAAGTTGACCGAATGTTGGTCCAGCGGTTTGAATAGTTGATGTTGATGTTGATGTACCAATCGTGCCAGCTGATGCGAGAACGCCTATGTCGTCTCTGTGCCAAACTACCTCACCAGTGCGTATATCAACACAGGTGTAACCGCCACCGTTGTTGGAATGTCCAAGTGGTTCTTGGTAGTATAGCAATCCGTTCATTATCATTGAACTGGTAAATCTGCCTTCATAAGAACCGCCTGAGTAGAAGCCGACGTTGGGTACATTGTATGATGAACCAACTATGCCTCCGAATTCAATTGGTCTGGTCCACATAATGTGTGCAGTACTTGGTGCGACTCCGTCTTTTTGCCAGAGGTTTTGTTGTTGATTGGTTACCCATCCAAGGTAGGCGCCTGCAAGCCAGTTAGATGAGACTTTACTCCATTGGGTGTTTTGTCCTTCGATAGGTCGTGTCCAGTAGGAAGTTGGTAATGGGTAGTCTGGAATCTTTTGTATTGCTTGTGATTGCACTACTAGAGTTTTTGTTACTTCGCTTGGCAAGAATGTGTCATTCTCAAAATTGGCACCGCCGAATCTTGCTAGCGTCGGGTCTGTTCTGCTAACAACTACTCCGGTTGAAGGATGAGCCAAACCTAGCACTTGTCCTGTGTATTTGAGGGTAAAAGTGTAAGTACCTATCTGGTCAGGGGTGTATAGGCTATAGGTTGATCCTGTTGGGTCAGATACGAAAGGCCCTAAGGTCTGATGTGATCCGTCGGGTTTTGTGATTTCAAGGTAAAAGTCGTGCCATCGGTCACCTGCAATTCCTGCGGCTGTTGGGGGCGCCCCATGTAGCCACATTACAGCGAACATGGTTTGACCTACACCTATAGGATTAGGTGATACTACAAGGTAAGGATATGTAGGAATAGTCCATGGTGGAGTATGTGCTGATACAGCCGGTAAACTTACGGCAACAGCGGGCAAAGCTAAAATCAGAATCAGAGATATTGAGAAGAGCAGCTTATGTTTTCCCCGGATTTTTGAGTTCATTATATCTAGAAATCTATTGATCTCTAAATTTTGTTTAGGCATGTTCCATCTCTCTGGTAGTTTCTTGTTCGAATTTTGTATTTAACATTTTTGCAAAACCTATATCCATAACCTCATTCAGACCCAATAGAAAAGAGAAAACAGCAGGAATTTAGCATCTTTAACGCCAATCAACTTAAGAGATTAGATTTTTAAGGATTGACACGAAAATCAGTTAGGTGAAAATTACGCTCTTTCAACAGATAAAGCACCATGGAGACAATTTTTCCTACATCATAGCAGACCAGACCAGTAAGGAAGCGGTGGTTGTAGATCCGAGTTTCAATGGCGAAGAACTCATTTGCAGCCTAAAAGCTGAAAATCTATCCTTAAAATATATTGTTTGCACACATGGCCACTCTGATCATATAGCTGATAACTATGAATTACGTTCAGCTCTAGGAGGAGAAATAGTTGCTCATGAGCGTTCAAGAATACGAGCGGACATTAAAGTCGAAGAAGGCGCAATTCTAAAAGTTGGCAAATTAGGAATAAAAATTATCTATACCCCTGGACACACAACTGACGGAATTTGTTTATTAGTAGAAGGAAAATTGCTGACTGGGGATACTTTATTTATTGGTGAATGCGGCCGAGTTGATTTACCTGGAGGAAACGCCTCAAGCTTATACGATAGCCTGTTTAATAAGCTGCTTAAACTTGACGATAATATTGAGGTATACCCAGGTCATGATTACGGCCTAAAACCATATTCAACAATCGGCGAGGAACGTAAATCGAATTATGTATTAAAACCCCGAAGCCTTGAAGAATTCATCGACTTTATGCGTTTACCTTAAGACTCGTGAAGAAAAAATTTAAGTGTCTCTTGATTTGAACGTGTGTTTTTTCTGTTTAACAAATACAGCTCGTTAAAGGTTTATTTGTAGAAAAAATGGGTTGGACTTTCTATGGTTAGAGTGCTAACCCTAGAAGGCCTACTATAGCGAACCCAAATATCAAAGCAATAACTACTGCGATAACGATGAATAGTAGAACGGCGATTATGCTGATCACAAATGCTTTTAGCCATCCGCAGTCGAAGAAGTGCTTCACCAACGCTAACCATATTATAAACATGATTATCCATGAAAGAAGCCCATCCACGAAAGCACCTATAATCGCACCTATAACCACGCCGAGGACAACAATCCAGATAGCGTCAGTGAATTTTGCCTTGTCTTTCCCCGCCAATAGTCTACCAGATATCCATAGTACTGGAGCTAGAACTATTATGCCGAGAATAATTTGTATTAATAAAGCGATTAAATCCATTTTTTAAAATCTCCCAGCCTTTATTAGCAGAATATTGCCTTTTAAGCTTATACGTCATCAATATTACTTTTTTTAAATTGCCCGTTCATTTTTTTCATAAATCGCCCCCCACAAGTAAAATTTAAGAGGTTAAAGAATTGTTGCACATTAACCATTTTTTTAATTGAGAAATCAAAGAAAAAGATAGATATATCGTAAAGTAGAAGACTGCTTCAAGCGTTAAACCTGTTTTTATGAATAAATTATCATGATGAACGTTTTCCTTTTGAAGATATGACTATTTTTCAATTGCGATCTTTTGGCTTTATCGGGTTTTAGTTTTCTCGAAAGCAAAAATATTGCTACAAGTATCTGTATCCGTGTTGTTCGCCTGGACGATAATGTTTATTAAGAGTTCCGACGCCAGATTGCATAAACATGAAGGAAGGGCTGTGGGTGCGTTTTTTCAGTTCTCACAAAGACGAAGAACTTCGATGCCCATACAAAGGGTGTGAGAAAACGTTTGACAAACCTAGCGTGCTCACCGACTCAACTTGCATTCCCAGAGAAACCTTCTACGTCTGCCCACATTGCATGTCGAAAATCGATGTAATAACTGAAAACATGAAAATTGTCGGTGTTCGCTCGGTAGAATACCCGGCAACAGTTTTTGATTCTCCAGCCAAATGTGCACACTTTAGCGGACTATTGGGGGCAGCAGGATTAAAAGGACACATGCCAGACGAATGCCTAATGTGCCCTAAAGTACTTCAATGCCAACAAAGAACCAAATAACAAAAACCAAAAACAAAAAGCGCCCTATAAAATCAGCAACTAAACAAGAAATTCTGTTAATAAACCATCCAACAAACTGAAAACCAAAATGGCTAAGGTTTTTATGATGCAACCGAAATTATGTTCTCTACTGTCCAATAAAGGGGCTGTCGGCTAGTTTGGTCCAGGCTTGTAGACTTGGGCTCTATAGACCCCGGTTCAAATCCGGGCAGCCCCACCACTAAA
>CAZWRU010000029.1:0-22618 GCA_964636425.1 uncultured Candidatus Bathyarchaeia archaeon | reverse complement strand
GAGCTGGGGATGGGAATTGAACCCATATATAACAGCTCTGCAGGCTGTCGCCTGAACGATTCGGCCACCCCAGCACTAACGAAAAACTGTGTAGTGCTTTAAAAACATTGTTAACTTATGCTCGGTATTATTGTTTGATGGGGCTTTTTGACTGTTTAGTAAGGGATAAACGGTTTCGAGGCGGACTTGCAGTATTGTTCCTGCGGTTATGGATTGTTAATTTCTTGAATTATTTAGTAGCTCGCGCAGGATGTTCTTCTAAAAAAAAGTCTCTCAGACTTAGTTCGACCTCAAATATCATAGCTTAGAAGGCATTTTATTCGGCCACATTTTTTTAAAAGCATAAAATCACTGCGAAAAAACCAATAAAAGATACGAGCGAACACGAATAAACAAAATTTGGCGCTCAACCAATTTGGGGACTTTATTTCGCTCAAGTTTTTTGGTTTTCAAGATTATTTTGTCAATGTTTCTATTGCATAACTAAAGAATCTTTTTCTCAAGTTCTATTGGAGCTATACACCTTTGCAAACTGGACAAGTGGGTCTTTTTGCAAGGTCAACTGTGGCAAAGGACATATCAGTGAAGTCACAAATCATCAACTTACTTTTCAGGGGTATTCCCGCACCTGTTAGGACTTTTATGGCTTCAACAGCTTGCATAGATCCAATTATTCCAGGAGTAGCACCTACCACACCGCGGTTGTCACAGCGCTGTGTATCGCTATCTGAAAAATTAGGCATCACACATTCTAAACATGGAGTATCAGGTGGATTGAAAACACTGAGGTTACCCTCCATACCGATGGCTGCACCAAAAACATAAGGAATTCTGAGCTTGACGCACGCTTGATTAATCAGATAACGAGTCGCCATATTGTCTAAACCGTCCACCACAACATCCACACCGACTAAAAGACGTTCAACGTTGCCCGCTTGGACGTTTTCGGAGAGAGATTCTATTTTAATTAGGGGATTAGATTTCTGCAGTTTTGAGGCGGCAACCTCGACTTTTGGGTAGTCAACATCAGAAGAAGTATAGAGAATTTGTCTGTGAAGGTTCTTTATGTCTACTATGTCTGGGTCGATAAGACGCAGATGCCCCACACCAGCTAAGGCAAGATATAAAGAAGAAACGGTACCCAAGCCACCGACACCTACAATGGCAACTTTGGATTTGGAGAGATTAATTTGTCCTACTTTGCCAATCTCCTTCATAATAAGTTGTCGATTATAAAATTGTTCGGCAAACAAGACTCTGTTTTTAAGGTTCATAGCAGATGCGCGTCTCAGAAACATAATATGAGCAGGTTTATATCTGCCTTTTTAGCAAGAACACTTTAACCGAAGACTAAAAAAATTAAAGAAATGTGGCTGGGGAATTTATGAGAATATTGAGAATGATTCGTCGCTGCTTTGGCTTTCGGCTTGTTTTTGCTTTTCGTTAAGCGTATTGATTTTTGTAGTCAGTTCTTCGACCTCTTTGAGGTTGCCTAATGCTTTTTGGGCGTCTCGCGCACATTCTAGTGCGCTGATACCGTAACGGTCAAAGGCTTTGGAAAATGAGATTTCGGAGGATTTCATGTATAACTCTGCGGCCTTCTGGTAGTCTTTAAGGTTGAAAGCGCATTCACCGGCTTTATAGGTCATTTCCGCGGAGCCAAAATAATTCTGGTTCTTGTAATAAAGCTCAGCTACCCTAACGAACATATCTATCGCTTCAGAATATTTTCCTTCTTCCATCAAGCCGCTGGCAGTTTTGTGTAGTTTAATAGGATCTTCCTTAACGTTTTTATCGCTCATGACTTGTCACTTTCAATTAACTAATATTCTATAGCGCGTGCTTTTAGATTTTCCCTCTCTGAACGCGCCAAATAATCAACAGATGAGTAAGAAAATAGAGATAAATGCAACATCATTGAAATATAGCATCATAAAGGTGAGTTACTCATGACCCAGCGACCTACCCGATACTCAGCGTTTGAAATAGCAGTATCCGCAATTTTCGCCGCTCTTGTTTTTGTAGCAACATATTTTTTCATCATCGCCATACCTGCGACAACAGGCTATTTCAATTTAGGGGAAACAATACTCTACATTGCCGCTTTACTTTTCGGCCCGATAACTGGCGCACTGTCAGGAGGAGTAGGTGCGATGATAGCAGATATAATATTAGGGTATGGCCAATTTGCACCAGGAACATTAGTAATAAAAGGTATTGAAGGTGCAATCGTCGGTTTTCTTTACCAAAAACTTCAGAAGCGTATCCCAAACCGCAGCATATCAGCAGCTATAGCAATAGCGATAGGCGGATTAGAAATGGTTATAGGCTATTTTATTTATGAACAAGTAATACTGGGTTATTCCCTAGCGGTGGCACTTACTGAGCTTCCGCTTAACTTAGTACAAATGGCTGTGGGCTTAGTGATTGCAATACCTATAATGCATGCAATCCTGCGAATCGTTCCACAACTTAAAAACTGGACCAACCATAATTCATAAAAGAGGACAAAAATGCTTCCACCAGGAAAAATCCCCATTGATATACTTAAAGAGGTCGTTTTTAAAAACTTAGGTGCTCCGCGCAAAGAAGTAATTGTAGGTCCCAAAACTGGAGTAGACGGGGCTGTGTTAGCTTTAGGAGACAAATCCATTGTTGTTTCCATGGATCCCATCACAGGTGCGGTAGAACGAATAGGATGGCTGGCAGTGAATGTAAATGCAAATGATATCGCTACCTTTGGTGTGGAACCTGCATTTTTGTTCTCTTGTCTTCTGCTCCCTGAGGGGGCAGATAAGAAGATGGTCGATACTATCAGCACACAAATGAGCAATGCTGCTCAGCAGATAGGAATAGCTATAGTAGGTGGACACTGTGAATCAACTCCCAAACTCGTTAACCCCATAGTGGTAGGTTGTGTGATGGGGATAACAGAAAAGGGGCATTATGTCACTTCTGCCGGAGCGAAGCCTAAGGATAAGCTCATCTTAACTAAAAGCGCGGGAATAGAAGGCACAGCCATACTAGCTTCAGACAGAGAAACAGAACTAAAAAAAACCTTAAGCGCTATAGAACTTAAAAAGGCAAAAGAATTCTATCACCAAATAAGTGTCGTAAAAGACGCCTTAATCGCCTACAAAACTGGCGGAGTTCACGCCATGCATGATCCAACAGAAGGGGGCATAACAAACGGGATACATGAAATGGCCGATGCATCAAATCTTGGAGTAGAAATCTCTAAAGAAAAAATCCTCATTCAACCCGAAACCGACAAAATATGCGCCCACTTCAAAATTGATCCTTTACAGCTAATCGGCTCAGGAGCACTCCTAATAGCCGCAGAACCAAAAAAAGCAAAACAGATAATCAAAAACTTAAATCAACAAAACCTTCCAGCCTCAATCATAGGTGAATTCACCGAAGATCCCAAACAACGCCACCTAAACCTGAAGAACAAAACAAAACAGAATTTAACTCGACCAGAATCCGACCACCTGTGGCGCGCACTAAACGCATAAAAAATTTTAATCCAAAAGAGAGTAGACTCAAAGAAAAACTAGTTTTTGTTTTTGGATAATATTTGAGAAATTGAATAGGCTGCATAAAATCCGTAGGCAATCATCAATTTAGCAAATAAACCGGGTTTACCACATTTTATAGCATCTATTATCAGATTTATACTTCCTTGGAAAGTCCAAACTTCTTGTGGTCTAAAATGAATGCAAAATGGAGAATAACAGGCTACCACAGAATAATTCTTTTTTTCTATCCAATTTTTGATATAAGCATCTTCGAAAACATGGAGTTTCTTAGGGATTTGAATGTCATCGAGTACTTTGGTGCGGATGAGAGTATCATGAGTACCACCTCGGAGACGAAATATTCCATGGGTAACCCATAAGAATAGTTTCAACGCAGACGGCTTCTGAATTGTAGACCAAACTTCGATTCCCCATACCGCACCAACATTAGGTTTTATATGCGGGATTGCTTTCTTGTACCAGTTTTTGCATAATACAACATCGCTGTCTACAAAAATAAACCAAGGAGCAGTAACATTGCTTATGCCTTTTTGCCGGGCAGTCGCCCGATTTCCGTTATCTTTGATGATTTTAACGTTATGATACAGATCATTGAAGTAATCTGCAATTTGCAGGGTATAATCATTAGATCCCCCGTCCACAACAATAACTTGATTAACTGGAACGTTTTGATAAATTGATTCAAGACATTTCTTTAGCATTCGGTCACTATTTAGAGTAATCAACACAACATCTACCGCTTCTAATTCAGGTATATTGTTGCGAACCTCATTTGAAGCCACTGTACTCCCAACATGACTGCGGTTTGCTTGGATTCTGATTCACCTCTTCCCTGCACAGTAATGTATGGTCTTGACTGTTCGCCCCTAAAAACCTTGGCGATAATTCCACCCATATTCTCTTTCATCTGTTGGGGTCAGAGCGGTCAGATTCGCCTAAAAAATAAGCGCTCAGTTACATTCCAAGTATATAGAAGCTGAAATTCTTAATAATAGTTTTTATAGTGCATACATAAATACTGTGGGTATCAACCAAGAAATAGAGTGATTCCTTAATTGAAGCTCAGAAAAGCTGCAAACATCGCGACACGTTCGCTTGCTCGCAACAAGCCCCATCACGCACAGTGGCTCATTACCAGAAAATGTAATTATAAATGCGTAGGCTGCAACGTCTGGGGAGAACAAGACCAAGAAGAACTCTCAGCAGAAGAAATCAAACGCGGATTAGACATACTCAAAGAAATAGGCGTAGTAGAAATCGTGTTTTCAGGAGGCGACCCCCTGATGCGCAAAGATGCTGGAGAAATCATAGAATACGCATCACGCTTCTTCGTAACTACCGTCTACGATAACGGCAGCATGGCCGCACAAAAACTCGAATCGCTACGCAATGTTGACTTTGTAGCAATCTCCATTGATAGCTTAGACCCTGCTAAAATGGATTATATAAAAGGTGTGAAGGGAGCTTTAGAAAAAGCTCTACGAACTGTAGAAACTTTACAAAAAGAAGGCATAAAAGTCGCAGTAACACCAACAATTTCTCAACTAAATCTTTACGAAATCGAAGACATTACAAATTACTTCACCCAAAAAGGAATCCCAGTCTGGTACTGCCTCTACTCCTATGACCGCCCGGCAGACGCTAACCAGCTCTTCCGAATCGGCAAACCTAACGACGAATTTGTAATAAA
Organism: uncultured Candidatus Bathyarchaeia archaeon; assembly: GCA_964636425.1. Lineage (GTDB taxonomy): Archaea > Thermoproteota > Bathyarchaeia > Bathyarchaeales > Bathycorpusculaceae > JADGNF01. The sequence goes on along the minus strand of CAZWRU010000029.1, from coordinate 17,386 downwards.
AGACAAAGAAGCCATGGTCAAGCTCTGTGATTCACTATTAGAGATGAAAAAGAAAAATAAAAACATCCTATTGACAAACCAGCTGATTAAAGCTCTAAGAAGCCTCTACGCAGAGGAAAAACGGATTTGGAAATGCAGAGCCCTAAAAGACTTCTTTATAATAGATCACAAGGGCAGAATCGGCGGATGCCACAATAACGACTTTGTAGGATCAGTTTTTGATTTACCCAAAACCTGGAAAAGCAAAGAATTTAATGAACTGCGCAAAACATATCTTAACTGCAACCAATGCACATACCTCTGTTACATCTTCTATTCTCTACATAGCGGTCCATACGGAAACTTGACACTAGCTAAAGAACAATGGAAAAACGCAAAACTACTATTATAAAAACTTAAAAATCAAGTTTCTAAGTTCGGCAAAATCCTAACAACACCAGTAATAAGAGGCACTAGTAGAAAGTCAAGTTCATGAGGGGCCTCAATATTTAGAATCGATGTAATAACAGATTTCTGAGATAACACCGACGCATAGATAGGCACTATCATTCTAGGACCAGTATCAGCAGGCTTTTTTAATTCGATTAAAGTAGGTAGAAACAGTACAAGAAAAAGCACTGGCAAACTGGTCACGCATAATACAAACAAAGAAGAGAAGTTAAAAATCATTTAAGATCATTCCTACTTTTGAAGGCTTTTTGAAATTTATAATTACCCAAATCACCTAATCCTATGTGAGTTGTTTTTGCCCAACTCTGATTTTTTCTGAACAATAAGGATTTAATGACATCAAATAATGCTTTAGTACAAATTAGGGTGTTAAAAAAGAAAATGAAAATTAACAAGGGACATAACCATTGGATTCGATTTCTACCGTCTAAATATGCACCGATTCCGACTTCGAAAAAGGGCGCAAAATTGCCCACAAAACTGTACAAAGAAACTGGAATAAAAAACCAGAGCATGTTAACAATTTGAGAAGCGCCCATAATTATAAGGGGAATCCCTACTAAACAGGAAAATAGGGTAAACACGGGCATAAAATATACGTGTAAAAGCAATAGACAGTCAAGCTTCTGTTTTAGGTTAATTTTATTGTTGTTTATAACGCTAAAACCATGTTTGAAACACACTTGCATATGCCCATAAGCCCATCTATGTCTTTGTCGCCAGTAAGCCTTCCACGAGGTAACAGCCTCTTCGTAGCATTCAGCATTTCTTACGTAGTGGATTTCATAGCCTTTAAGGTAAATTTGAATAGTGATGTCGGTATCTTCGGTTAACATCTTCTCATCAAACCCACCTATCGCGCTTAAGATACTGCGTCTAAATCCCCCCACTGTACCCCCGAATTGAGGCATAAGACCGAGAATATTACGTGCTTCTTGATCTACACGAAAACCTCCGATGCGCTCTAATGTAATTATGCGTGTTTTGATGTTCTCGGATTCATTCCCCACAACTGGACGCCCCTGGACTGCACCGACTTTTGAGTTGGCAAAATTAGCAACTAGAGCCTCAACAAAATCTGGAAGGGGAGAATAATCTGCATCTAAAAAAAGAAGAATTTCACCAGTTGCATGATTAACTCCTGCATTTAAAGCTGATGCTTTGCCTTTGCCGCCGATTTTTTTATCTCGATGTATAACCTTGATAAAAGGAAAAATTTTTGCATAATGATCTGCAACTCTTCCCGTGTTATCTGAAGAAGCATCATTCACGACTATAACTTGGAGTTTATCCTTCGGATAAGTAAACTCAATGACTTTCTGCAGTAACTTTCCTATTACCTTCTCTTCATTATGTGCTGGAATTAAGAGAGATACAGTAGGCTCATAGCCGTTATATTTCTTGATTATGTTAGCCTGATGGTGTTTGGCTTGTTTTAGAACGGTTATGGTAAAGATGTAGTGACGAATCAGGTATACTATTGTAAGAGAAATCGCAATCACGAAAAAAGCCTGCAGAAATCCAATTATCATTTTTTCACCAACAAACTTTCTTTTTGTGGGGCTGGAAGTATGCCCATGCTAAAGGACCAGAAGGGTACAATCCACATCAGGTTCAATACAGGGTAAATTAAGGTATAGACAACATCAAAGGTTATGCCAAAAAATTGACAGCCAACCCAAGAGAAATAATAAAACACCACATTTGATAAGAGACCAACAATGTTCCCTACAGTTAATAAACCGATTTTTTGAATAAGAGTTCCGTTTAATTGGAATATAAGAGATGTGAAGAAGAAAGTAAAGATAACTAAAGTGAATGCAGATGAAATGTTAATAAAATAAAAAGCCGCCAGTATGCATAGAATAGAAAAGAGCATAAATTCTAATATTAGTAACCGCGAGGCTACTGATTTAGTGTGAAATCGCAATTATTTTCCCCTTTCCCCAAGTATTGATTGCAACCATTTAGTCAGATATTTAATAAAGATTTGTACAAATATGTACCACCAAGTGTAACTTTTTAACATAAATAATTAAATAACCCTAATTTACAAAAAACATAAAATTCCTAGATTCGGACTACTGAATTCTTCAAGCAGGATTTAGCGACTCGGGGTAACAATATACTCCCAAATTCAAAACCAATATTGAATCAACAAACACTGAAAAGAATTAGCAAATAGTTGTTGCATCAAAATCCTGAGTTGGCTCAGTTTCTTTACGTTTTAGAACAACATTATCAATTACCATGCATAAAATCTCGAAGACCTCAGAAGCACCCAAGTTATCAGTATCTAAAATAAAGTCAAAAGGAGTAAAATCGTCACCTAAGGAGAACCCGTAAAGTTTTTTGTAAATGAATTTAGTATTTGCCTCTTTCTCTTTCAGAGCCTTTAGAGCTTCTTGCACAGTCATATGATCACGTTTAGCGATCCTTTCGCCCTGACAAGCTACAGATGCCGATAACCATATTTTGAAAGCGTCTTTCACCAGCCAGGGCATTGTCCAACTGTCCAAAAGAACATTTCCTTGAGCGGCATACTCTAAAAGCTTCTCATCCACTGCTTTATCAAAACTAGGATTCTTTTTTCGTTCGGATAAAAAGCTAAGACCCTCAGGACTTTCCCACCAGCCATTCACTGATGAGTTGTATCCTTTCTCAGCCGCTAGAGCCTTAAGCGCATCTCCCCCTGAATAGTATTTGAGCTCATATTTTTGGGCAAGTTGTTTTGCCAATGTGCTTTTTCCAGTTCCCGCCATTCCAGAAATACATATAACGATTTTTTTATTTTCAGGGTTCATTTTCGAAATCCTGCCACGTAGTCGCTCCATGCCAAATTTATTGTATGGGAGTTGTTCCTATTATCCGGGAAGCTATAGTTCCGAAGAAGAATGAACAAATTAGATACCATACAAAGAACGGTTGTGACCCTAACCCTGGAATGTATGCAACAGCATTTGGGAAATACTCTATCAGAATAGGCCAAATTAAAATATATATGAAAGTAATCGGCAGGAGAATCATTTGCGGTTTCATCATTTTAGCCTGCATAGCTGTTATTTGAGATTCTTTTTTCTTTAGCCGTTCTAAAGTTTTTGTGTCGTTTGCTCGGAGGGCTGCCATACGTTCAGAGTTATATTCAGATAATTCTTTCTGCATAGATTTGTATTGATGCCAACCAAACATACGAGTAATTATTAAACGATTAAGCCCCATGTTAAAAAACGAAATTGTCACTGCCACTAACATTATCATAAATGTCGCAGTCGGTATGATGGATATATCTACCATTTTTGCAGTCCTCTGCGGTGCTATGCCGTTACTTAAATATAACATTTACGAAAAAGAATGATAAATATCTAATATCCTTCAGGTTTATTAATCCACTTTTTCCTGAAGGCTACTTAGATAGTATCGTTCATCATTTTAGACTACTTATTCGCCTAGGATTCTTCTGAAGGCAGGATACATTTCAGCGGCGCGTTCACGCATCAATAGTTCATAGTACTGGTAAACTATGCCTACTGCTAGCAAGATTCCTGTGCCTGATCCGAATACGCCTAGGAAATCGGCAAATCCAGCGACTAAACCAATTATTATACCGCCTAAGACAGTAACCACAGGGATATACCGTTTAAGGATAAGTTCGATTGGTTTGCTGGATCTTCTGTATCCTGGAATCTGCATGCCTGAGTCCATGAGTTGTCTTGCAACTTTTGCTGGCCCTAATCCACCTACTTCGAGCCAAACCAAGGAGAATACAGCACAGAAAGCCACCAAAATGGCTAGATAAATGACCGCTCTTATTGGATCATCTGCGACGCCTTGGAGACTATAGGGGGATGTAGTATAGTATGCAAGGCCACCTATAGGTTGAGCACTTGTGCTATTATTTAAGTAACCGTATGTTCCGAGCCAGTTTAACCACATATTGGAGTTGTCTTGGTTACTGTTGCTCCAAATTAGTTGGCTAAAGAAGTATACGTTAGCGAACAGAGCGGAAGCGAATATGACGGGGAGGTTAGAAACGTAGAGGAGTTTTATTGGGTATTTGCTGCGGAAGCCTTTGTATCCAGCATATGAAATAGGTAATTCTACACGTACACCGTTTAGGTAGATTGTTATCAGGAATACAGCTATAGTTGCGATGAATCCGACAAAGGATGCCGTTCCGGCGCCACCACTACCTAAAATCCAGTTAGATAAAGTGTATTCGCCACCGGCTAATAATGAACTGAGTCCACCAACGAATAAGCCACCGCCTGGAGCAGGGTTGAAGGATAGCCAAAGAATACTTTGGGCTACACCAGCCATAATAAACAAGCTAATACCGCTGCCTAAGCCCCAGCCTTTTTGGACTAATTCATCAAGCAGTAGCACGATTATGCCTGCGGCTATGAGCTGGAAGAATATCACTATACCCGCAGTTCCAACATCTCCGTACATACCAGCGATTATGTAGGCCCCTGCTTGAACTCCGGTAAGCACTATAGAAAGAACTTTGCTTGCGATTGTGAAGAGCCCTCGGTCTTCAGGATTAGACATATCGCATTTTATAATTGATGAACCTGCAAGAAGTTGAAGAATCAAACCGGCTGTTACGATAGGCCCAATACCGAGTTCCATTAAGGTACCTCGGTTTGAGGCAAAAATTACTCGAAGGGCATTAAATTCCCCGCCGATACCTTCTCCAAGCCCATACAAGGGAATCTCTGTCATTACGAGATAAACAAGCAGAACTAAGGCAGTCCAGAATAATTTCTCGTTAAATTTAACTTTCCTTTCGGGAAGTTTGATTTCGGGTAAAATTCTGCCGATGGGTCTAAAGAGGCTTAGAAATCTACCTGCCATAAACTACCCGCTACTCTCCAGCATTCTCAACTTGGGTTTCTTCTGATTCTTCGGTTATAACTTTGCCGCCCGCAGCCTCTATCTTTTTGAGTGCAGCTACAGAGCAAGCTGGAACGGTCACAGTTAAGGCTTGAGTAATTTTACCAGTGCCAAGCAGTTTTGTAAAGCCCATGGCGCTAAGATCAATAGTTGTTGTGTTGGTGGCTTGTGCTAATTCAGTAAGGTTACTAATGTTAAGTACATTAATTATTGCGTGGAGAGCTTTTGGAGAACGGAATCCTGTTTTATTGAAGTAATTAGGATCTATGTTTTGAATTAAACTCCATCTATGTTTATGGCGTCCGGCTTTCCGGTATGGTCTTGAACCTGCGTCTCTATGCTGACCAATTCGACCCCAACCTTGAGTCCTTGAACCACGATTTTTCCTAGTTTTTCTTAGTTTATGAGGCATCGTTTAAACCTGCTTCTTTTATTGTTGCTTTTTTTGTTGCTTTTTTAAGTTTGATTTCCAGCACACCGTTCTTGAATGTGGTGTGTGTAATGCTTGGAATCACTACCTTCGGTAAATTTAAACTTTTATAATATTTACGGTCATTTGCCTTAGCAGAAAGAGTTAATTTCTGCTTTTTTATGGAAACCTTAACAGAATCTTTGGGGAATCCCGCAATTTCTGCAACAACCGTAATCGTATCATGATCCTGAAACATATCAACAAGTGGCTTAGGCGCCTTCCATTTGCCTCTACCGAGCTTCTTGGGAACCCGATACTTCTGCGGCTGTGCACTACGAACTGGTTTAAGCTTTGCAGCCTTCACCAACTTAGGAGAACGCATTTTTGGGGCTATCTTTGGATTACCAATATCAAACCACTTCTGTTGCTTCCTACTTCTTCGCCATCTTGCACTCATGCTACATTCCCCAGACACAAAGCTTTGTCCAATCGTAATTATAAAATGTATCGCAATTAAAAACCCAGAATAACGTGTTGCTGCACAGACCAAAAAACCAAAAAACATTATGGATTAAGTATTTTAAAGGCCTAAACTAGCGCAAATTAGGAAAACTTTTAAAAATTTATAATTATTATTCAAAGTGTATCGTTTAATTACTTGTATATGCAGTGTTTTAACTTTGACTATTTTATTTCTATGATTTTTTGATTAAAATTCATGAAGAATACGAGCAATTATAAAGTCCTGTCTGATTTATTTTGCAGCATCTTTTTTGCTTTTATTAACTAAAAAAAGGATTATCATCAAAATTACCGAAATTATCTAAGAGGGAGATAAGGAAGTGGAGAATGACTAAAACTCAGCCATTTCAGAGTAATCGACGACTATATTAATAATATTAATGCCTGATTTAGGCAGATGGACGGCACTACGAAAAAGAACTAATACATTAATCAAGTAACTGAGTCGGATTTGTTCATCTTTACGCTCTGGCGAAGGCTCGTAAATAAATTACTTATTAATTTGACTTAAAGAAATTTTTTCTTAAAAAGAAGAAAGAGTAAACATAATAACAAAAACAAAAAATTTTCGACAAACTGAATTTTAAGGATTAATTAAAAAATTGGTAAAAAATTGGCTGGTTGTTTAAACCATGCGTTTGATTAGGTCATTGATGGCTTCGCCACGATAGCCTGATTCGCCGCCTGCATTGTAGCTTTTCTTAGTTTTGCCTTTGTAGCCTTTCTTTGGTGGACGAAGTCTGAAAAGAGGTTGCATACCTCCGACTTGCCATTGTCCGATTTTTCCAGCATAAATTGCTTCAGTGAGATCATCGATTGAGTCGTAGCCGATTTTTTTAGCAGCCTCTTCAGTTAGGGGTTTTCCGCCTATAATTTTGCCACGGGTTTTTAACATGATAGCGACCGTTTCTCTTGAAGCTTCGCCCCAAGTTACGTAGCTTTGTACTCTTTGCAGCATACCTTTGAAGGCTGGTCTGCTATCTATCATAATTGCGTGGTTTGTATGTTGTAAGTGTAGCAGCGCTAAAGTTTCTCTAGCTTCTCTTTGGGCACTGATTTCTCCGCGAACTTTTACTGCAACGATGACTTTGTAAGTTTCTATTGGTTGTTGTGTCATTTTATCTCACCCAATCTGCTGGTGTAATTAGTTTATAGGTCTCCTTTAGCGCGTCAAATGTTGCCCAAGCAAAAGAGGGAACCGTTCTTGTTGAACCGTATGTTCTCGTCCAGATGTCTTTAACTCCAGCTAAGCCTAAAATAACTTTAGCAACTTCGCTGGCAACCATATCTAAACCTCTTGGACCAGGAACCATTACAACTCGAACGCTACCGCATTTTCCTTCAACTTGGAAAGGTATAGAGTGACCTCGACCACAACCACATTCCCAACTACCACATCCACGTTTAACCGGGATTATGTTGAGGCGGGCATCAGCCGCAGCCTTTTCAATGGCATTTCGGACTTGACCTGCTTTTCCGCCGCCTAAGCCTAGATATCCATCACGGTTACCTACGCAAACGATAGCCTTAAAACGAGATTTTTCGCCTGCATCAGTTTGTTTCTGAACTAGGTTAATGTTTATGACCTCTTCTTGGAGATCAGGAAGTAAGGCATCAACAATCTGAGGCTCACTTATCTTAAGACCAGTTAAGAAGACCTCATCTATAGAGGTAACTTTACCTTCCTGAATCAATTTTCCTAAGCGTGTCTTAGGAACCCAAGTTTCTAGATTTGCTCGGTTGCTTTCTCTTTCATGTCTTTGTCTAGAACTCATTCTTTATTACCACCAGTTTTAGCGTCACTTTTTGAAGTCTTAGCTTTAGCTGCTTTAGCAGCTTTAGCTGGTTTAGCTTTTGTACCCTCTTCAGCCTTAGCTTCCTCTTTAGAGGCAGCTTTCGCTGATTTACCCGCGGTCTTAGTTTTTGGCTTAACCTCTGCTTTAGTAGCTTTCTTTTCTATTGCAGCCTTTTCAGCCTTCTCAACTTTTTTGGCTTTCTCTACTATTTCTTCGTCAGCTTTCTTTTCTGGAGCTTCAGTCTTGGCTACTGCTTTTGGTTTAGCTTCTTTGACCTCTTTGGGAGCCTCCACCTTAGCTTTTATGGGAGCTTCAACTTTAGCAGGAACGGGGACAGGAGCTTTAGGTATAACCTTTGGAGGTGCTTTTACCTCAGCTTTAGGTTTAGGTTTAGGTTTCTTCTCAGCTTTAGGTTTAGGTGTATACGCAATCCCATAGGCTGTGAAGATGTCAGCTTTAACTTTCTCGAAGTGCTCGCCGATATTTTCAGGAGTTAGTTTGTTGGCTATTAATGTAGAGAATTTAGGCGCATACTCTTCAGGAGTACCTAAGGTTTCAGCATATTCGACTATGTGTTCAGCTTCAGTGCGTTCTTTGACGATTTTTTCTTCGCCATGAGGAATCTCTAGACCAGCATCCACTACTCCGCTTAGAGTAGAGAAAACCTTGGACCCCTTTGTAGGAGATACAAGCCCAAGATCTAATATGGCTTCTTGTACACCATTCTTTTTTGCTTTCAAACCGCAAAGTAATCCGGTTAAGTACGCTGCTGGAACATTACCTGTTGACGCTTTCCAGCCGTATGTTCTGATTAGTTCTCTGCTGTGAGCAGAAGCTAAAACTTCATCACCGTGAGGTTTAGCCACAACAATTTGGGCAATCGTATTCTTTAAGCTGCTACGGGCTACTAGCCTTGGTTTACCTGAGATAACAAATGCTTTTCGTGCTTGATAGTCTGTTTTCTGTTCGCGACGTCGACGCAATTTAACTCGATAACGAGAACTTTTTGCCATTAACGTTTCCTCCACATATCATGAGCCTTTATGTAGCGTTCCATATCAGTAATTGAAGTGAAGCGTCCACTTCCAGCTATCATGTATAATTCACGATAGTTAGCTTCGGTTATTACTCGACTTGCCTTCAATTCTCGAAGACGTCTGCGTAATGCGCGGATTTTAAGCATCCATGCGTCTTTCTTTGATATTACAGAACGTGCACTACCGCTCTTGCTGCCTTGGCCCTTTCTTCGACCTTTGCGCTTTTGAGCTTGAATCACTTTTGCACGTCCTCGGCTGACACCTTGAATAGGAACAGTCGTGATAACTTTTTCGTGCACTAATTTGCGAACTTCTTCTCTAGTAATAGCAGATTCAACATCCTCGATTCTTTGAGGATCTATCCAAATACGATTGCGACCGACCTTCATAATCTGTGCTGCTAATCGTCTTTGACTTGTAAGATTACTCATTGCTTTTTAGCTCCTTTTGCAGACTTGGTTTTCTTATCTTCTTTAGATTTCTTTTCTTTCTTTTGCTTCTTTTCAGCTTTAGCTTCTTTAGCTTTATCTTGTTCAGAGGGGGCTTCTTCAGCTACAGCAGGCACTTTAACTTCCTTAGCATTAAGTATAGTTATTCCAAGTTTTCTTGCTTCAGCAATCACAAGTACACGTTTCTTCATTCCCACAGTGTGGCCTATACGGGCAGCCTGAGTTTCAGCGTTAAGCGCTACCACTTCAGCTACATTGTGTACTAAGATTTCTTCATAACCGGAAGGATGCAGCCCACGAGCTACTTTAGGACCCATGTATCCAGCAGTAGGTGCTGGTGGCCAGCCTTTGATTGTTCTGCGAACTTTATTATCTAATCCACGAGGTCGACGCCAGCTTTCGCTGAATTTGTCGTATCGCCAACTTTCTGGCCTGACAAATGCAGGTTTCTTATTTTTGGCGCGGGCACGCACTTTGAGTGCATCCTGCGTGGATAAAACTTTCTTTTCTGTCATTTTAATCCATACCTTCATTGCGTTCATAAACATAGACGCCGTCCAAGAAAACTCTTGGATCTTTGTTTGTGACTCTTGTTCCGCGTTCAATGTTTGCTGCGGTTTGGCTTACATCTTCTAAAGCTGCACCTTGAATGATTATGTCCTCGTTGTCAAGCTTAACTTTGACATCTCCAAGTATCTTGAGTTTACGTGGTCTCTTCTCGCCTGTAAAGTTTTCAATTATAACTGCTTTATTTTGGATTTTTACAGTAATTGGAAAGTGCGAGAAAACGATTTTCATTTTATATGTGAAGCCTTTAGTGACACCAATTATCATATTTTTAATGTGAGATTCTATAGTTCCTACAAGTGAAGCCTCTTTCTTACGTGGCCATTGTGCCCAAACACGAACATCTTTTCCATCAGATTCTATTGATATGCTGGCGAAAGAAAAGTCGCGAGACAAAGTAGCTTTTCCGCCTCGGACTGTTACCTTCTTATGTTCATCTACGTTAACCACTACGCCTTCAGGAATTTCAATTGTTCTAGAGATTTCTGGCAATCGCATTGTTTTACACCATCTAGTAAACGAAGGCTAATAGTCTGCCTCCGATGTTCTTTTCTATAGCTTCTCGGTGAGCAATTACACCCTTGGAAGTTGAAACAACCATTATCCCTACGTTGCGGGAGGGTAGGAATTTCTTTTCCCATTCCTCAAAGTTACCGACTTTAACGGGGAATCTGGGTTTAACTGAACCACACTTGTTAATTCTGCCCATAATCTGGACTTTGAATTTGCCTTGTCGTCCATCATCAATGAACTCAAATTCGCCAATGTAGCCATTAAGCTGCATTATGCGTAGAACTTGACCGAGAAGTTTAGAGGCAGGACTAATTATACATTCCCTTTTGTTACGCAATTCGTTATTTTTGATTGTTATTAAGCCGTTTGTTAAAGTATCCATTCTTTTCTACCTCTTACTCATATTTTTTAAAGCCAAGTTTCGGCGCGGCCTCTCTAAAGCAGTGCCTGCATAAGTCCAAGTTGTATCGTCTGATGACTGGCCCATAGGCACCGCATCTTTGGCATGGCCTTGCGCCTTTACCATATTTTCGTTCTTTCTTTTGCTGTATTTTTCCCATTCAACTTTCTCCTGTTAGACGATTTCCACTCCTAAAGTCTGCTTCATGAACAAGATAGATTCTTCAGGTGTTAAAATGTGCTTGTGACCAACTGTAGCTTTATGCTTTCGTCGATCTCGTACTCGATCTCCGGGACGATTAATGGTAACACAGATATCCATACCGAAGATACCTATATCCGGATCATATTTTACACCAGGAATCTCAATGTGTTCTTTTAGACCGAAGGCAAAATTACCTCGGTCATCAAAGGATCGTTTGGAAATTTTGTTATCAATTACAGGTAGGACCTTTTTAAGGAAGTCAATTGCTGCTTGCCTTCGTAGAGTGACAACACACGCTATAGGTTCTCCTTTGCGTATTCCAAAGTCGCGAATTGACATTTTAGCGTTTTTCTTAACTGGATTTTGCCCAGCGATTTCTTTTAGTACTTTAAAGGCTTTCTCTAGCGGTTCCCCTGATTTACCAACGTTAAGGTTAACGACAACTTTTTCAATGCGTGGTTGACGCATTGGGTTATCTTTCCAATCATTAATCATTGCTTCTTCAGACATCTTAGGCAACCTCCGCTGGTGATACCTGCTGGGTCTCGCTTAGGGTGAAGACAAAATCAAGGATTGTCTGATAACGATCGCCTTTTTCGTCTTCTACAACGACCAATGCATTTTTACGCTTCTTTGCTTCAGCTTTTTCGATTTCAACGATTTTACCTTTTACGCCTATGTTCTTTCCGCCCGTGATTATAACAAAGTTGCCTTCTTTAAGAGGCATTGAACCTAAGATTTGTTTATCGGGAAGGCTTATTTTTAATATATCAAAGGTATTGTAGATGACTTCATGGGGATTCTTTGGATCAGAAATTTTCATCAAGATGTTAGAGCCGTCATGTAAGTTTAGCTGAATGCCACCTGAAACAGTTACTTTATCGTCAATACGAACTAGTCGATAATTTGTTTCTTCTTTACTGATCGGACTAAGAGAAAGTCCTTTATGAGAAGGCAAAACGCGGTAATATTGATTAGCGTCAGATAGCGAAATTACGTCCATTAAACCTACTGGAAAGTCATCATCTTGGATGGCTTTTCCGTTAACTATTACTTTTCCTTGGTGAAGTAATTTTTGTGCTTCCTTTCGCGTCTCAGTTATGGCTAGTATATCGCGAAAAACAAGTGTCAAGGACAGACAATTTTCTAGATTATGGGGACCTGCTGATGGTTTTACTACCCATGGTTCCTCTTTCCTGTGAATAGGCCAGAATCTTGGCGCTGGTTTACGTTTTAATCTTGCTGTTTTTCCTCGTTTACCCAATTTAGTTTCCTCCTTCAGCTTGTGAAGTGGATTCTTCTACTTGTGCTACTTCTTTAGCCGTTTTCTTCACTTCAGCAGCTTTTTTAGGAGCTTTCTTGCCCTTATCACTTTTTTTAGCGATTGGCTTTTTCCGTTCCATTACTGCCTTTCGTAATTTATCGTCAAGATTTAGATTTCGAATCATAATTTTTGATGGATGAATTGCAACAAACACTGTAGATCCATCAACCTTCTCGCGGGACAAGCCTTCAAGATAGACACGGTAGTGTTTTAAATCAATCCTGGAGACCTTTCCTTCGAAGCCTTTATGATCGCCTCTTGTTATTCTAACTGTATCGCCTTTTCTCACCGGCATCGCCTTAATTCCTTTTTGAGCTAAAAGCTCAGGAGAAAGCGGGGCTGCCATAAGTTTGTGGCGTATATGCGCAGGTGCTGTAAATAGCATTTTGCGCTGCTTTCTTGGACTTTTTGTTGCTTGCATAAACTTCAACCTACACTATTGTACTAGAGGCACTTGCTATTCTTGGCCATCGTTCAGCTGCTTCTCTTGCAACTGGACCGCGAATTTCAGAGCCTTTCATTTCGCCTTCAGGCGTTATGATTACCGCTGCGTTTTCTTCGAATTGTACCCAAATACCGTCAATTCTTCGGAAGGGTCTTCTTTGCCGTACGATAACAGCTTGGAAGATTTTCTTTCGCATATCAGGTGCACCTTGTCTAACTGAGACAGTAACCTTATCGCCTATTGTGGCTGAGGGGTAACGTCTTAGTCTGCCCTTATAACCCATAGCTTGGATTAATCGGAGTTTGCGTGCTCCTGTGTTATCTGCGCATCTCAAGATTGAACCTGCGAGTAGACCTCGGGAAACTTTTTGACCGTGTGAAAGCATACCTTTTGCTGTTAATGCTCTCTGCTTTGCCTTCGCCGCCATCTTAATTCTCCTCCAATTTTTCTACAATTACGAATGAAACGGTTTTGCTAATTGGACGACACTCTGCAATTCTTACACGATCGCCTTCTTTGGCTTCAATGCATGGAGGATTGTGTGATGGGATATGACCGCGTCGTCGTTCATATCGAACATATTTAGTAGAGAACTGCATGTATTCGCGTTCTACTATTACGGTCTTATCCATTTTTGAACTAACAACTATGCCATCCAATACACGTCCTCGAACTGGAAGAGTACCGTGAAATGGACAATTGCGATCTTCACATGACTTTTTAGGTTTCTTGAACGTTAGAGACATTACCATAACCTCTTAATTGTTTTTTTAAGGCGATCTTCAGGTTTTCCTACGAGAAGGTTGCCGTCAATTTGAACAATTCCTCCATCAGAAAACTGGAATTGAAATACTGAGGATTCTTTGATTACATTCTTCATTTTACCTTCATGTTGAATAACGAAGGTATTTTTTGTTTCGTCCATCACTGGACCAGAAATATCAAGATATCCTGCATGAGTGCTGGTAGAGATGAGCCCGTGAGCACCTATGAATTCTCTGCGGATTATATCAGGCGTAATTATCATTACTAAGCTGTCTCCTTTGAAGTCTTTGCTACAGCTTTTGCCTTCTTGGAATCTTTGCTCTTTGATTCTGATTGTCGAATGCCAAGTTTTTGCTCATTCTCTATTGTTAGTATCTGAGCGATTGTTCGACGGAGTTCTCGTACGCGGGTAGGATTTTCTACCGCTCCGCCAGCGCTGATCATAGTTCGCATACGAGATAGTTCTGCTCGTAATTCACCAAGTTTTTTATTGCGGTCCTCAGTTGACATGTTATTGATATCTTTTAGTCTGATTATCGGCATTAACTAGTTGCCCCCTCTTTGGGTTCATCAGTTTTTTCAGGTACTTGAGGTTCTGTCGGGGCTTCAGCTGCAGGTTCAGGTTTTGACTCTGGAACTGGCTCTTCAGCGACAGCTTTCTCGTTGACAACAATTTGTTCAGGTTTCTCTTCTTTAACTGGCACTGCAACTGTATTTTCAGTAACTGGAGCTGCTGGAGCTTCAGCTAAAATCTTGACTTTATCTGGGAATACAGCATCTGGAGGCATGATTTTAACTTGCACGCCAAACATGCCAGGTTTTAGTTGAACATGTGCTTCAGTTTTACGCATGTATCGTAGAGCGGGTTCACCACATCGTGGGAAGTAGCCTGCGCGGAATTTCTCAAATCTAGCACGTTCAGTTCTAAGTTTACCACTGATTACTATTTCGCATCCTAATGCACCGGCTTCCATAACCTGGTTCATAGCCCAAAAGCCTGCTCGTCTAAAGTGAATACCTTTCTGAAGAGCAGATGCTATCCTAGATGCGACTACATAAGCGTTTAACTCTGGAACTTCAATTTCCGAAACAGAAATTTGAGGATTAGAAACACTGAAGTTTGATTCTAAAGTTGCAGCTAACTCACGTATAGTTTCGCCGCCGCGACCAATGACCAAGCCAGGACGCATAGCATACACAACAACATGTGTACCTAGAGGGGTTTTAGAAAGATTTACTCCGCCGTATCCGGCACGGTCAAGTTTTTTCTGCAAAAATTCATCAATTTCTGCATTTTTGATGGCTTCAGTTATAAAGCGTTTAACTATTGACATTTATGCTTCTTCTCCTAGCCCAGATTTCTCGCCTAAAACAATTTCGATGTGAGACATAGTCTCGTATTTTGGTGATGCTCGTCCATGTGCTCTGGGCGTATATCGCTTAACTTTCATGCCTGGATAGGCAGCTGCATGAATTATGCGAAGCTTATCTACATCTAGGCCTTTATTTTCAGCGTTAGCCTCAGCACTTTGGAGTACTTTAAGTATACGTTCAGATGCCTTGATTGGGTATCTGCCCGCGAAAGCGCCCACTAATCCGTGGCGGTGACCAGCTTTCTTATTGTACCTAGTGAACGGAATGGCCTTTTTCTTTTCCATTACGTCTCGCAAGTACTCTTTTGCTTGAATAAGCATCATTCCTTTAACGGCATTACACACTTCACGAGCGTGTTTATGGGATACCCTAACTTCTCGACCACTAGCGATAGCGGTCTTCTCAGGGTCCAATTCTTCCGTTATTATGGAGTATCCCCATTTTGGCATGTAATATTTCTCCAACTGCGCAATTCAACAGCGTAAACGCGATTTATATGGCTTTCCATATCACAACCAGCTTTTAAACTAAGCTAACGTGCGTAAGTTTGTAGAAGGCAACAATTTAGACCGAGAGGTGTACAAATCTTGGAGCGCGCAAGAACTTTTAAAGTTTTTCCAAAAATCCCCTAACGAATTGCACCTAAAACAAGAGAGGAAATTACGATGCATTTATTTTCATGATTTAGGGTAGTCTAATTCAGCTACAAATACTAAGAGATGACCATTAAATGGAAAAAAATGGGCATATAACCATGCTGCATGGCGCAGGCGGCACGGTAATGCATGAGTTAGTTAAGAATTATATAGTAAAACAATTGGGGGGATTAAGTGATGCCGAGGTCCCACTTGAAGCTATGGATGATGCAGCAGTGGTAGATGATATAGTTCTTAAAAGTGACTCACACGCTGTTAAGCCTATTTTCTTTCCAGGTGGAGATATTGGGCGCCTAGCTGTATCGGGCACGGTCAACGATATCGCAGTTTTAGGTGCCCAGCCTCGCGCGTTAGCCTGCGGTCTTGTTTTGGAAGAGGGCTTAGCTATATCCGACTTAGAAAAGATTCTGTATAGCATGCGACAAACATGCATCGAGGCTGAAGTAGGCATTGTAACTGGAGACACCAAAGTTGTCGAGAAAGGCATGTTAGGCGGATGTGTTATGAATATATCAGGAATCGGCAAACGAACCCCAGCTCTGGAGCACAATTTGGAAATAGTCAAAAAACACCGAAGCGATTTTACATCCAGATGGATGCTTGATTCAAATCTGAGAGTCGGCGATAAAGTTATCCTTTCAGGAACTATAGGCGATCACGGATTAGCAGTTCTTTCAGCTCAGGAAGGGCTAAAATTTGGAAGCGACATCAAATCAGACGTAAAACCCCTAAACCGGCTAATCCAACGCTTACTCCAAGAGGTTGGAGGTGTTGTAGCAATGAAGGATGCAACCCGGGGCGGACTAGCTGATGCAATGCATGAATGGACAGAAAAATCCAAAACAGGTATACTCATAGAAGAAGAAAAAGTGCCAATACGTGAAGATGTTCGTGCAGCATGTGAAATGCTAGGTTTGGATCCGTTTGAAGTGGGAAATGAAGGAAAAATCATAATAGGCACTATTCCTCAGAAAGCTCAAGAAACCCTAAATTTTCTTAAGCAAACCTCCGAGGGGGAAAACGCGCAAATAATCGGCGAAGTCACCAATGAATTCAACGGAGTAGCCATGATTACCGCAATCGGCGGCAAACGTATAATCGCAAGACCAGTAGGAGATCCCGTACCAAGAATCTGCTAAGTTCCCAAAAACATCTTTTAATCTACCAAATAAACAGAAGATTTACCTATATTTTCTAAAACAAACAGGGTATTTAAGCAACTATTTCTAAGGCTAAAGCAGTCTCTAGAGTCGCTTCTTGTTTTTGCTTTTTTCCGTAGATATATGCTTTACAGATTTTTTTCGCTATGCAATCCTCGCAGCAAGGAGAATCAACTTTGGTTTGACAATCCAATATTATTGTACTATACATTTTCTTTTTTCACCTCTCTTTCTCAAATAACAAATTAGCTAAGATACACTTTAATCTTCACGACATAGACTATTTAGAATATATAACTCGAAAATATTCTTCAAGAAAGTTATTATATTAAGAAGCGACTATTTCCCACTCTCAAGCAATAAATGCAGGGGTCTCCAAGCCAGGTCAACGGAGTAGGGCTTAGGACCCTATCGCGTAG
>CAZWRU010000028.1:0-22758 GCA_964636425.1 uncultured Candidatus Bathyarchaeia archaeon | reverse complement strand
TTTTTTCTTAGCATTTTATTCCATAAATACACAAAATCCTTATTCAACACCTCCCCTTTCCGAAGGTTTTCCACTTTATCAAAATGGCTCTATTATCCCTAACTCTATAGCGATTGGTCCCATTCCCAATTCAACCAATGTTCGCCTTGACACATCAATAGTGATCTACCAAGTCAGACCCGCTGGGATAAGCAATTTAAGTTTAACTCCTGAAACTCCAATGTTAAGCATAAAAAACGAAAATCAAGGTATGGCTTCATTAACGACTACCCTTTATCCCACTATACCGCTGAAGCCATCCACCGCATATAACGTTTCCCTGCTTTATGGAACCTTTGGAGAACATTACTCATGGGTTTTTACTACAACATCTGAACCTTTCAAACCCGATATAAGCTATTACTTAGTAACCTATTCATTCTGGATCGCCTTAACGGTTGCATTATGTGGAAGCACAATTACCTTCATATTAATCAGACGAACAAAAAGCAATACGCCTCCATTTTAAGTAATGTTCTATGGATAAATTAAAAAAAGCTAAAGACTCATCACGTGATAGGTTGGTGAGAAGAAATCTACCCAAACCTCTAAGGCTTCGCTTTGCAGTTAAAAGCGCTTTTAAATGCAGGATTAACCCTGCCTGACTGAATTAACGAAATCGAGACGAAAAGTACTGGGGGTCAGTGTAATTGATGTTAAAGTGGACTGAGGGGGATTTGAACCCCCGACCTCTTGAGTGCAAGTCAAGCGTTCATACCAGCTGAACTATCAGCCCGCTGATCGGATGTTTTCAGAGAATAAACGGGTTCCTTGATATTTAGGTTTTCGTTTCCGCCGCTTTACTTTTCAATAAATTCTTAAAAGTTGAGGACCAAAAAACCCTTAAACGTATTGTTTCTCTAGTGTTTTAGAGTGTCTGTTATGCTTACCTTTAGTACGGTTAAGATTGAGCCGCCTGAAAACGTTAACATGATTCTTGGGCAGGCGCATTTTATAAAAACGGTTGAAGATCTCTATGAAGCTCTAGTGAACGCTGTTCCAACTATAAAGTTCGGTTTGGCTTTCTGTGAAGCCTCAGGTCCCTGTCTGGTACGTCATCAAGGAAACGATTCTCAACTTACACAATTAGCTAGCGCAAAAGCTATGCAACTTGCATGTGGCCATAGCTTTATCATTCTATTTCAGAATGCCTACCCGATTAATGTTCTTGATAAGGTCAAGCAGGTTCCTGAAGTCTGTAATATTTTCGCTGCAACCGCAAATCCTCTAGAAGTTGTGATTGCTCAAACTGAGCAGGGAAGAGGCATAGTCGGCGTAATAGATGGCTATCAAAGCAAGGGCATAGAGACACAAGAAGACATAGCAGAACGCAAAGCTTTTCTGCGAAAAATCGGCTACAAACTCTGATCTGAAAGTCCGAAATCCTTTTTTCCCCCAAACCCTAACACCTTATTGTAGACTGGTAATCTTTTATGGACCCCGTAACCCAGACTCTTACCCCGATTGAAGCTCGCCGACAAAAACTTTTCCAAGAACAGCAAATACTCAAAGACCGCATGAGTAAAATCAAGTACAAAATCGCAGTGATAAGCGGTAAAGGCGGCGTAGGCAAAAGCACCATAGCAGTAAATCTAGCCGTAGCTTTCGCCAAGAATGGATACTCGGTAGGGTTGCTTGACGCTGACATTCACGGACCAACGGTCCCCCGCTTATTAGGTCTAAAAGGGCAACAGGTCAAAATGAGTCCCCAAGGCGCCTTCCCCGTCCCAGGACCATACGGCATGAAAGTGGTCTCTATAGACTTTTTCTTATCCGAAGAAATTCCCACCATCTGGCGAGGCCCATTAAAAATGAGCGCCATACGCCAATTCCTAAAAGATATGATCTGGGGCGAACTTGAGATACTCTTCATCGATTTACCCCCAGGCACCGGTGATGAACCGCTAAGCATAGCCCAACTTCTACCAGAAATCGACGGAGTAATCGTTGTTACTATGCCAACCGAACTATCAAGCGGAATAGTTAAAAAAGCCATAACCTTCGCCCTGAGACTCAATATCCCAGTGATTGGAGTAGTGGAAAACATGAGCAGCTTTGTCTGTCCTCACTGCGGCATAAAAACCAAAATATTCCAGTCTGGCGGAGGTCGAAAAATCGCAAAAGAATCCAACACAACATTCTTAGGCAGTTTGCCTCTAGACCCCGCGGTTAGCATGCATGCAGACCAAGGAGAACCTTTCATGCTGGCTCATCCTGACTCTGAAGTCGCAAAATCTTTTAATCAGATAGTCCATAAAGTCGAAAAATATCTCAAACAAAGAAAACAAACTTAAAAGAACAAAAGCTCAAAATTATTTTTAATTTAAAGAAAAAATTGGAGAGCAAACTCTAGTTGTTGCTCTGTTCTGTCTATGGTTTTGATAGTGTTATCTCTATCGTGGAAACCATTCTTGGCCGTGTTTCGCCTTCGCGGGGCGGCATCTCAGCTGTTCCGATGGCTATGGTCGTTACTTTCAGATCCTTTAGGAATCTGCTTCTGGTGATTTCAGCCACGTCAACTGCGGTTGTAATTGCCTGACCTCTTGCCTTCAACGTGATTTGTTTGGCTGTACCTGACGAGAATGCTGTTATGATTGCTAGCACATAGCTCATAGGTGGTTTATTTCCGACAAAGATGACATCTTGTTGTTTTTCCGTATTTTTTTCCTCCTATTTTATTCAATGATGTAGGTGACATCCCGTGACTCATTCCGATTGCACAGAACATCAGCGTTCATATACTCTTAACTTCCTTATAAATTCAATCAAAATTAGCTAAAATAATAAGTCAAAAGACACAATAAAATCCTGTGCCGATAATCTAATTTTAAAATTTCTTTAAATTAACTTCAAAAATCATGGGGCAAAAAACTTGCATATGCCATTACTATTTTGATATTAAATTTGTCTTCTTACTTTAAAAAGCAACATTAAACCAGATATAAGCTGTTATATGATAGCTATTTAAAGAGCTTTGTAGCATAAATTATGATTAGGTGGGCACCTTTGCAAGCTAAACCTAATGATGCACTCATAGCATATAATATTCTTAAACAGAGAATAATTGATCATGATTTTTGCACTTTATGTGGAGCCTGTGAAGCGGCATGTCCAACTGATGCTCTACAAATAAAACAGAATAAAGTCCATCGTTTACACGACTGTTCTAAAGCTTTGGATTTATGTCCTATTTGCTATGAGATTTGTCCCCATTCTGAAGCCCTAATCCTCAGAGCTTTAAACCTAATATCTGATGCTCCAAACAGAAATGAAGCCTTAGGATATAACAGAAAAATCGTTATTGCCCAAGCATCCGACAAAGAATTACGCGATAAAAGTCGCGGAGGCGGCGTTGCTGCAGCACTTCTATCTTTCGGTGTCCAAAAAAAGATTTTCGATTGGACAGTATATTCTCAAGCTGAAAAAACCAATTCTATTAAGCCTGAAACTTCAGGAGATGTTATTCATGATGATGTTCTATCTGGAGTCGAAAGTAAGTATCTAATCGCGTCAGTTTCCAAAGCCTACGGCCGCGCAGTTTACGAATCGGGAAAGAAAAAAATCGCCTACGTCGGTATCCCCTGTCACGTGCTTGCACTTCGAAAAATGGAAGCTTGGCGCCACAAATTCATAGATAGTCTTGCAATTACAATAGGATTATTCTGTTTTGGCGCATTTTCCTTAGATTCAGTTCTAAAATACTTAAAAAAAGAATACAATATTGAGCCCTCTGAAATCAAACAGATGTTACTTTCATCTGAATTCTTAGTTCAGACTAACAAAGAAACAATAAAAATCCCAATATCTGAAATAAGAAATTATCTCCGCCCCGGATGTAGAACCTGTATGGACTATACCGCCGAGCTCTCAGATATATCCGTTGGTCCAGCATACCCTCTAGCCGATTGGTCCACTGTAATCATCCGAACAAAAGCTGGAGAAGATTTCTTCCACAGAGCGGTTGAACATGGAGTTCTGAACTCAACACCAATCGAATATGAACCAGTAGTTTTTGAACGCGTAACCAATGCAGCCATACAAAAAAGAAACAGTGCCCTTCTTGCAGCTAAGAATTTAGAAACAATCTACGGCTACCTACCTAGTCTATTTCTGCGGGAAACAGAAGCTTTAGCCAAAGTCAAAGTCAAAGATATAATGACCAAAAAAGTCGAAAGCGTATTACCTAGCATGACCGTGAACGAACTGCTCCAATTCACGGCCAAACGACATCACGTAGGTTACCCAGTGGTCGATGAAAAAGACGCATTCTTAGGCGTAGTAACTTTGGAGGACGCGTCACAAGTCGAGAAAATCGATCGCGATACTACTCTGGTAAGCCAAATAATCCACCGAAAACCCATCACCGTAAACATCGACGAAACTGCTCTTGACGCATTTAAGAAGATGAGCGAATTCGAAACAGGCCGCGTACTAGTTATCGATCCTGCAAATCCCAAGAAACCTTTGGGGATAGTCACTAAATCGGACTTGATGCATACTCTGATTCGCGAATAACCGCTCAGATTTCCCTATTTTTCCTTTATACAAGAAACGGATTAATCTATTCTTTTAAAGAGGTTATTTTCTTAACTTTTTTAACAGGACTAATTTGTATAGATTTAAAAGCTTATTTTCGGCGTGACCCTTAAATTTGTGTTTCTGTATTCCCGTAAATTGTGTACCTGAAATTAAGGTATTTGGTGAAAGATAAAATGGGTATGAATTTATCAGAAAAAATAATCTCCAATCATGTTGCTGATGGGAAAATTAAATCTCATGAAACAGTCGGATTAACGATAGACCACACTCTAACCCAGGATTCAACTGGAACCCTTGCATACTTAGAATTTCAGGCTATGGATGTTCCAAAAGTTAAAACAAAACTGAGTTTAAGTTTTGTTGACCATAATATGCTGCAAAATGATTTCCGTAACGCCGACGACCATAGATACCTGCAAAGCGTCGCCTCCAAATATGGAATCGTATTCTCTCGCCCAGGCAATGGCATATGCCACCAAGTATACCTTGAACGCTTCGCAAGACCCGGATACACCCTGCTAGGTAGTGACAGTCACACACCCACCGCAGGTGGCATGGGTATGATCGCCATCGGGGCAGGAGGCCTTGACGTAGCCGCAGCCATGGCAGGAGAGCCTTTCTATCTCGAAATGCCTGAAATTTTAGGCATCAATCTTACCGGCTCCCTTGAACCCTTCGTTTCAGCTAAGGACATTATCTTAGCTGTTATCCAGAAACTCAGCGTTAAAGGTGGAGTTAATAAAATTCTCGAATACTACGGACCAGGAGTAAAAACCTTAAGCGTTCCAGAGCGCGGTACAATCACTAATATGGGAACGGAAACAGGAGCAACAACATCTGTTTTTCCCTCTGATAAAATTACTCATCAATTCCTCGCTGGTCAAGACCGCTCTGATCAATGGATTGAGCTTAAAGCTGATACTGATGCAACCTACAGTAAAGTTATCGACATCAACTTAGACGAAGTCGAACCTCTAATCGCTTTACCCCATAGCCCCGATAACGTCAAATCAGTAAGCGAAGTTGAAGGCACTCCAGTAGATCAAGTATGCATCGGTAGCTGCACCAACTCTTCTTTACGAGACCTCAAAATGGTCGCGGCACTCTTAAAAGACAAAAAAGTCAATGAACGCGTGAGTCTAACAATTTCACCCGGCTCAAGACAAGTCCTAGAAAACCTAGCAGCTTCAGGTGAACTTATCCACCTAATTCGGGCAGGTGCTCGAATAATCGAAAACGCCTGCGGCCCATGCATAGGCATCGGGCAAGCCCCAACAACCGGCGCTGTCTCACTTCGAACCTTCAACCGAAACTTCAAGGGACGTTCCGGTACAGAAGACGCAAAAGTCTACCTAGTAAGCCCTGAAACCGCCGTTGCAGCCGCTTTAACCGGAGAAATCACTGACCCCAGAAAATTGGGTTTATATCCAAAAATTACAATGCCCGAAAAATTCCTCATCACAGACACTTCCTTCATCTTCCCAACAAAAACGGAATCAAAAGACATCAGTATGGGTCCAAACATCAAACCTTTACCTGCCTTTCAGCCTCTCCAAGCCAAATTAATCGGCGAGGTTCTGTTGAAAGCTGGCGATAACATCTCAACCGACGATATATTACCAGGAGGCTCAGAAATAATGTCTCTGCGAAGTAATATCCCTGAAATCAGCAAATACACCTTCTGTAGAGTGGACAAAGGCTTTGCCCAGAGAGCGTTAACAAAAGGCGGAGGCTTCATCGTAGGCGGAGAAAACTATGGTCAAGGCTCAAGCAGAGAACACGCGGCATTAGCCCCAAAATACCTTGGTGTGAAGGCAGTTATTGTTAAAAGCTTTGCAAGAATACACTTAGCGAACCTTATCAACTTCGGAATAATCCCCTTAACCTTTGCAGAAAAAAACGATTACGACCAAATCGAACAGGGCGATATATTAGAGCTAGAAACCGAAAAATTACAGAAAAATCTCACTGTTAAAAATAAAACCAAAAACGTAATCATTCGAGTTGAATGTGACCTTAGCGAACTTGACAGGCGAATGATACAAGCAGGCGGAAAACTAGCGGCTATAAAACAAAAACAAGCAAAATAAACAATCCATTAGTTAGCCATATTCTTTTTTCTTCCACTTCTATTTTTATTTGCCTATTCTTTCTCGTAATAATTTATAGTTGATTTATTGGCTAGCCAGTTTCTACTCTTAAACACTGTTTTGCCCGCAACTTTAAAGTGTAAACAATCTTCCTGAGGACACATCTCCACACAACGTAAACATAGCAGACACTGAGATGTTGTAACATCCCCGCCTTTATACTCATAAACTTCAGTAACTTGAGTTGGACATACCCGTTTGCATAATCCGCATTTGTTGCATTTCTCTTCTTTCTTGTCTAATCTTACTCCTGAGATCCATTTGAAGGGTGGAAAACGGTTGAAAAGCGCGATTAGTCCGCCCAGCGGGCATATTCTGCACCATGAGCGTCTGAAGAAGAAGGCTGCAACGGTAACTATCAGTAGTATGAATAGGTTTAACGATGTTAGGTACTGACCCATATGCCATAGTACACCTGTAGTGGTCTCTGTGATCCATTCAAACTTCATAACTCCCGCGGCGCCCTCGAAAAGCAGACATAGCGGTTTCATAGGGCAGACTTGACAAAAAGGCGCAGAATAAAATGTATGAATTAAGCCGCCTTCTTCGGTTCCAGCTATCAATTGTGTCCCAAAAATTGCTTGGCTTCCGAAAATAACACTTAGAATTATCATTAATGCAAGAATAACATAACTTAGCTGATGGAACCTTTCATTAAACTTGGGCGAAAGACTCCGATGCCTTATTCCAAGAGCCTTTCTGATTCGTGTAATAACATCTAAATACAAACCAAAGGGGCAAACCCAACCACACCAGAACCTTCCCAACAGAATTGATGAAATAATCACGATGCCAAAAACCAACGCTAATCGCTCTATGCCTGGAATAACGTAATCTACTCCCCAGCCGCGTCCAGCATCCCAAAACGGGTAAATATACGTTTGAATAGGCCATAACGGACAGGTTATAGTTCTCCCACAGGGATACCAGCACCCAAATACTGGAAACGTCAATCCATCCGGCAACGGACCAAGAAAACTAGTGCCGATTAAGTACTCATGTGGCGAAATTTGCTCCGCTGGTACCGGTATATTCTGATGGTCTATAAATACGCCAAAGAAAATTAAACAAATCAGACCTATCTGTACAGCAAGACGTAAACTACTGATTTTACGGGTTCTGTTGCTCCTTGCCACAAAAATTGCAATGATTGCAAATGCTATTGCTATCAAAGCACCTGCCAAAACTGCATAGTTAGTTTTAAACGGCGGCAACGGGACCGTAGTCGGAACAGGAGCAAAGGGATCCTCAGGGTTAGTTACGTTCACATACAGTCTATCTGATATGTGGCCCCTTATGGGAAATATATTCCAGAATCCCACCACATCAAGCGTCTGAGTAACATTAAATTCGCCTGTTACAGGGTCAGTTAAAACATATTGATCTATCCAAGTATAGTCTGGTCGAGTAAAAGTAACTCTAACTGTATAATTAGCCTCGGGAGGCGAAATATGTCCCATAACAGTAACTGATTCGCCTATATGGAGCTCATTGCTACTTACATTTGCGCATATGCCTGGGCCATAACAGGGCGCAGGCGTCTCTTCCGCAGACGAAATCTCAACAATAGTTTTGGACGAGGCCTCGGAGCCTAAACATAGACCTAGTGTTACAGCGACCATTAATAAAATTACGATAGTAGGCATCAGAATATTTTTTGTCAGCCTACTCATCGCCCATATTCCCTCTTATCTGAGCTCGGCATAACGGTTTCATGGTGACAAATTCTATGTTCGCTTACTCGTATTAAAAATGATAGGTAAATTAAACCTCCAGAAACATTTACCTCTGCATAAGCAAGCAACTCTTTTTCACCATCCACATAATTAATATGCAAAGTTCCTATTAGCTCTCCTCAAAGAACACAATGTTCCCGTTCAAGAACACCTAATTCGTTAACTCTCTCTACATCAAATTTCCCGCTAACAGTTATGGTATAGTAAAAATTTTGAAAACGCCGTCAAAATATTTCTGTAAACTGCAGACGTTAATTTGTCGTGCTGTTTATTGTTCTCTAAGGTTATACTTGAATTAAAAATACTTTAACTATTAAAGACAGTTTAGTGTTCAGAAGAACATTATTATATATCTACAACTTGAAGCTGAAGGTTTAATCATGGACTCCTCCTCTATGTCTAATTCACAAAGAAAATCGGGTAAAAAATCTCAAAAATCCGAAAGCGACAAATCAAAAGCAAAAATACAGAAAAACACTCCCAAAAAACAGGCTAATGAAGTTTCTGATTCTCAGTTAAAAGAAATTACCGAAAAAACATTAACCCGGTTAAGTAGGCTTGGCAGTCAAAAATTTGCGCTTTCACCTTTTAGCCAGTACTTTGATGAATGGCTAAAAAATGTACGCGGAGTTATTTCGGAATTTGAATCACATCCCGATGTAAACGTAGATGCCGCATTCACCGAAGCGCAGAAGCAGATAATCGATGATGTTGAGAGCAAACTAGCCCAGACAAAGCTTAACGAGGCTTCTCTTCTTGAAGTATCAAACGTCCTTTTTGAAACAAATCATAGCCTCGCACAGCTAGAAGCAGACTACTCTACAAAAACTCGGGCGCTCAGCTTAAAAAAGAGCTCTACCCTTGAGAGGGTAAGCCTAAATATTAACGTCTTAAAGGAAGAACTTGTATACTCGGAAAAAATGAAAACCAGCTTTTTCAATCCCCTTTCAAAAAAAATCAAAACACAAAAAATTGCTGAAACAACGGAAAAATTAGAATTAGCACAAAGTGAAATGGGTATAGCCTTACAGAATTTTAAGACAGAACAGGAAAAGCTCTATAATCAATATACTAAAGAAAAGCAGGCTGCAATCGAAAGATCTCAGATGCTGCGAAAAGATGTGGAAAAACTGGAGATTGACAGTTCTGTTGACGCTCGAAAAAACTCCTGCGCTGCATTGTCTAATGCAATAGATGCTCTGTTGCAGAGAAAAAACGTAGTCTTTCAATAAGGTTTCGAATTGATTTTATTACACTTTTTCTTTAATTAACTCTACAAGACCTTTTAGAAGTATCTTCCACGTCTCGGAACGGGTTTTAAGGTTTGGAAGATCGTCTTTAATAATAGGCCAAGTTTGTAAAAAATTCTTCTCTTCTTGATTAAATTCTTTGGCTCGTTCGTCTTGAACTTCTTTTACTGGCCTTTTAATGAGAATGTGATATTGAGATGTAA
This sequence comes from uncultured Candidatus Bathyarchaeia archaeon, assembly GCA_964636425.1. Taxonomy (GTDB): domain Archaea; phylum Thermoproteota; class Bathyarchaeia; order Bathyarchaeales; family Bathycorpusculaceae; genus JADGNF01. The sequence goes on along the minus strand of CAZWRU010000028.1, from coordinate 12,841 downwards.
CAGAAGTCAACCGATATTGATGGTTATTTGTATGCAAGTTCTTTTGGTTCCAAGCGTCATCATATTTCAGTAGTTTAGCAGGTTTAAGGGTAATTTTAGCGATTTCCCTACTCAACCTGTAAGCTATATTTAAGTCAATATTCGCGTTTCGACCCCTATATGGTGGTTCTGTTGTTACTAAACAAAAAACTGCCGCTGGGTAACCTGAGAGTTTAGGGATTAAAAAATTTGTTTTAACCGAGTAAAAAAAGCCATCCTTAACAGCTTTACTGAAGGCGGGGGATTCTACATATTTCCCCCAATTCTCCATATTCTTAGTTTGCGCAACTTCCGGACAGATAGTAGGCATCATCAATTCCAGAATATCTGCGAAAAGATAGATACAACTTGGATAATCTACCTGCCAGACGCCCCAATCATGCTCAAATACTGACTCAATACCTCTGCTCTTAATCAAAGCAAGAAAATCTGCGATCCTTAGGTATTCCTCAACTGTTTTCTTTGGCATATTAGTTTCAATAATAGTTTGCGGGAACAGCGTGTCATCCTCTATGAGCTCAATTTTATCTACAGCAGTTATCTGATGTGTCCATTTATCCTGTAGATAATGTAATGCATTACCCAATTCACCATAACAGTAGATGTCATTTAGCAGAAACAGATTTCGGGCAGCATCAATTTTGGAAAGTATGCTTCTGTCTTTTCCTTTTTCATGCGGAAAATTGCCCCAAGAATCCGGACCCACTGAACCGTCTATAAATATCCCCAGTTCTTCTTCAGGTAATTTCAGTTCAGCGCCAATTCTTTCTGCTAAGGTTCTATGAATTCTCCCGTACACATAATTCCCTAATACCTTTTCAAATCTTCTCATTAAGAATTTTTTGATACTCAGGGCTAAAAATATTTTTACGTTTTAGACAGTTTAGATGAACAGGCGTCCTTAAATATTAAATAAAACCTATCGATATGGAGGGAGAAGCATTGAACCTAATACTATTCTTCATTATTTGGGCGATAATCTGGTACATTCCAATACCTCCAACAAAATTTAAGCCCTTATCAAGTCGTCGTTTATCAATACTTGTGTTCGGTCTTTTCCTTTTCGCAATTAACGTCTTAGCACTAACTCCTTTGACTCCGTTCGTCTATTTTTTAATATTCTCCAGAGCATTTGTTGCATTAGCTGAGTATTTTATTCCATCAGCCCCCATAAAATTTGAACAATATGAAATTGAGGGCGGCTCCGGCAAATTCTTTAAAGCGAATTTAAACCTCAAAAGAAAAAAAGGTCTAATAGCCTTAGTTTCGATTTTTATTTTTATTATCTCATTATTTGGGATGGTGGCTTTTGGTGAGGTTCAACGCTTAGCCAACGCCAATTATTTTAATGGTCTTATTCAAGACGGTTCAGGATTACCGTTTACCAATACCATCCCCGATAACATGGTGCGGTTAGTAACTGAGGAACTTGCAACTTCTATTGCCCGTCGCCATATGTCTGAATTCGGAAGTAACACGCAGATTCTTGATTGTCACGTAACCAAATCGCCCGCGGGCAGACTAGTTTGGATAGCAACCATAGGCTCAACTAACATTATAGCAGAAAATTACGTTAAAGGTTTTATAATTATAGACGCTAACGAGCCTGCGGCTAAGCCAGAGATTGTTCATACTGAATTTAATGTAGGTGAAGGTCTGTTCTGGGATCGGAATATTCCCTTTAGAAATTACATCGAGGACATGAGTAAAACTTACGGGGTTTCCTATATGACTTGGGATTTAGACTCAAACAACCCAGTTTATGTGGTGACCCGGTCAATTTTAGGATTTGATTTAGTAAAAAGATACGAAACCCCCTATTCATACACTTCACAGGGCAGCGAAGCTAATGTACCAGCAACCATGGCGGAAATTCCAGATTGGATGACTCAAGTTTATGATGAGGATTGGTTGGAAGCTCAAATTGATGAAATGGGCGGTTTGCGACGTGGTAACGGCTTTGACTATTTTGCAGGTGGATTCTTATGGTTCGTTGCTCCTAGTCGGGATCGCTTCCAGATGACTGAAGACACTCGCTATATAGTAGATCCCAACTCTGGAGACGTGGTTGCTTTAGTATGTGTTAATCCCATGGAAAATCAAAGAACCCTCTCTGGAGTGTTCAAAGCTACCCGTGAAGGCATATTCTTCTATGATTTTAAGCTCTCCAATTACATTTCAGGAATGACCGCTGAAGATTTAGTAGAAGGCAGATTACCCAAACCTGCTACGGGCAACTATTATGCAATTATGCCTCTGCTTTACAGCGTGGAAACAAGTCCAGGAAATCACCGACTTGCATGGTACGTTCCTATCTATTGGTATGAAGAAAGCATAGAAAGCGACGTAACCGTTTACCTTGCTGGCTTCGCAATTGTTGATGCCCAAGACACAAACAAGATCGCCTCAACTATGAATGCAGAAGGTATCACAAGCGAACATATGGTACGTCAAACAAGACTTAACTTCATCAAGCTATTCGGAGATAACGCTACCTCCCTCCCCGAACTTGACGCCACAGTCATAAACAAATACGAATATGTCCAAGATGGCTCAACCCATATAGTTCTACATACTGATGACGATACCTACCCCTGGATAGAAGCAACTTCAACAAATCTCTCAGCCCAAGAATGGAACCAACTTCTATCTACCCAACCCAACCAACAAGTAATCGCACGCATAGAGAAAATAGGCGATAGATACATGATGACATATTTTGCGCTCAAAAACCAATCCTAATTTTAAAAAATAGATGCGAAAACAAAGTACCGCCTGCCAAAAGAGCACGACAGTGCAATCAAATAAGACACCGTAAAATTCGTAATAATCCTCAGACCTCTCTAAAATATCTCCGGCGAACATACTGCATAGATTAGATATATGGTATTGCACCTCAGAATAAGGAAAGTCTTTTAGGTTAAAACTGAAACCAGAGTAGTGCGGATGCATGATGCATGTTAGGCGGTCTATTTGGAGTAGCTTCGAAAGATAATTGCGCTAAAGATCTGTTTTTCGGAATAGATTACAATACGCACCTCGGAACCGAGGTTGGCGGTCTAGCCCTGCTTGATGGTGACATCCGAATTATTTCTCATGACATTAGTAATAGTCAATTTAAATCAAAATTCGATAAATATTATGGCTCATTGAAAGGCAAGCTAGGCATAGGCGTTATAAGTGATATAAAAGAGACGCAGCCAATCAAATTTGAAACAAAAATCGGAACTTTTGCCCTCTGTACCGTAGGAATGATAAAAAACACCAAAGCATTATACGCAGAATTGATTGAAAAAGGCGCCACCTTCAAAAAATCAAAACAAAAACCCAACCCTACAAATCTTAATCAAACCGAGATTGTCGGTGAGCTAATATGCAGAGGAAATAGCATCGCTGACGGCATAGCAAAAATGTATGAGGTGATTGACGGTTCAATATCTTTGCTTGTGCTTTCAGAAAATGATAATGCGATATACGCCGCTGGAGATTCATTTCCTTTAGTAACAGGAAAGAAGCAACAGAGTTGGGCAGTTGCTTCAGAAACCACAGGATTCCCAAACCTGGGATACGAAATTGCTAAGTTTCTTGATTACCGCGAAATAATCTCTTTTGCAGAAGACGGCTTAAAAACGCGAGTACCTACTTCAAACAAAAAAAGGTTCTGCCCCTTTCTTCATATTTACTCAGGGTTTCCAGCATCAGATTTCTACGGCATAAACTCCGAAATTGTTAGAGAGCGATGTGGCGGTTTTCTCGCTGAAAGTGATGACGTAAAAGCAGATTTAGTTTTAGGTGTTGCTGACTCTGGGCTTCCCTACTCCATTGGTTATGTCAAAAGAAAAATAGAACTCGCCAAAGAAAAGATTCAGGAATTGATATCTGACTTTTCTCAGGGCAAAATTAAACCAGAAGACCTTGAAAAAAACATAAACCAGACCTTATCGCTAGTTGCTCCCCTGAGGCGACCCCTAATTAAATACACTCCTGGCTGGGGTAGAAGTTATATTCCTCCAGTTCAAAGCAAACGAGAACTTGTTGCGAAATATAAGCAAGTGCCCAATCCCCAGATAATCAAAGACAAGAGCATAATTTTGGTAGACGACTCAATTCGAAGAGGAACCCAGCTACAAGATCTTTTAAGAGAAAAACTTTGGCCTTTTGAACCTAAGGAAATTCATGGAAGAATCGCTTCTCCTCCACAGTTATACCCCTGCATTTTCGATCTTTCAACTAAGAGCAGTGACCTCGCAACCCATAAGAATCCTGAGTGCTTCGGGCAAGATGGGGATTTCGATCAGTACGCTGATTCAACCTCTCCGAATTATAAGATGATGGTTGAAGACATCAGAAATCGTCTAGGCTTTACCTCACTGAGTTTTATCACAATAGAAGAAATGGTTAAAGCAGTAATTGAAGCCCCAAATAACCAAAACCTCAAAAAAGAAGATTTATGCATGTACTGCTGGACAGGAAAATAACCTTTAATTTATGGATTTATTTTCTTTTTTTAAACTTTATTGAATAAAAAATACTTATACGACAGAAATACATTTTTAGTATTAATGCTTTTTTTGTATTGTTCTTGTAATTATAAAGTAAGGATGATGTTAATATGATTAGCAACTCTGACAGAGTCGTTGTTCGTGGACTAAAAGATGTCGCTGCAGCTGAAACCCGAATCAGTTACGTAGACTATAATGGAGCGCTTTACTATTTAGGCTATAATATAGATGATCTTGTTGGGAACGTTATTTATGCAGAAATGGCATACCTGCTTATTCATAAGCAGCTGCCGAATCAGCAAGAACTGGAGACTTTTCAGTCTGAGCTTATCTCGTCTATGAGACTGCCTGACCCAATAGTCGAAAGTATAATGCGTACGCCAAAAAATTGTCATCCAATGGATATTTTAAGAACAGAAGTTTCTCATCTGGGAGAATACGACCCTGAGGGGCATGATTTTTCTGATGCTGCACACATGCGACGAGCTACACGACTAATAGCTCAAGTTCCTGTAATTGTGGCTACCATATATAGAAGTCGCCTTAACAAGACAGTCCCTGAGCCCAATCCCGAATTTGGTTTTGCTCAAAATTTTCTTTACATGTTCAAAGGTGAAGTTCCAGAGGATAAAGAAACAGCAGTTCTACATCGTTATATGACGCTCCATATTGACCATGGATTTAACGCTTCCACTTTCGCTGCTCGCGTAACTGCAAGCACCAACTCAGATATGTATTCAGCAGTAACCGCTGCAATAGGAACCCTTAAAGGACCATTACATGGTGGAGCAAGCGAGAAAGTAATGGAGATGCTTGATGATATTAATCTTGAAGAAGAAATAGAAGAATACATTTATGGATTATTAGCTGACCAGAAAAAGATTATGGGCTTTGGTCACAGAATCTATAAAGCGCAAGACCCCAGAACCAAGCATCTGAGAGGTATGGCCGAAGACCTCTGTCATCGCGAAAGAACTTTGGGCTTATATAATAAATGCATAAAAATTGAGGAAATCGTTTACGAAAGAAAGAAAATTTATCCTAACGTAGATTTCTATGCTGCTGTAACCATGGATGCGCTGGGAGTTCCTAAAGAGTACTTTACACCGTTTTTCGCTTCAAGCAGAATCGCTGGGTGGGTAGCGCACGTAATTGAGCAGTATGAAGACGCCGTTCTTTTACGACCCGAATCAAAGTACGTTGGAGAATTTGATCGTCCCTTTGTCCCAATCGAAAATCGATAATAATGGCTGTGAATTCAAAAAATACGATAAGCGATTGTGTCAATAAATCTGTAAAGCAGTAAATAGACTACATGTTAATCAAAATGTACGCATAAAGCCAATTTTAAAGACAAAAAATTAGGGGTTTTTGGCGGTCTTATGGCTTATCCACCAGATGACCCCTATTATTGCGGGAATTGCGAATATGGCAACTGTCCATATTAATATAGTAACCATCGAGTTGACAACATAGTCTAAAGTCCAAGATTCGACAGCGGTGTTCCAGTTACCGTCAAGGTATACTTTAATGGCGAATGCTATGAAAAGTAGCGGTGAGATTGCTCCTGCATTTCTTGATTTGTGTGAAGGTCTATCCGAGATATGATACTCTTTCTTCTCTTCTTCAGGTATTCTTTTCCACCATTGCCAACCTACTACTGCAATTATTATGGCTGGAATACCTATGATTAAAAGTTCCCAGAAAATTGCATGTAAGGCAAACATTACCATATTCGACATTGACCAAAGACCCAGACTGGATGGCACAAGACCTGTAGTTTGAGCTTGTTCTACAAACCACAAAAAGACGTAGACTGCGCATACAGATAATATGATGCCCGCTACTGCAAATACGGCCATCATTTTCCAGTGTTTTTTTATGAATTTTTTCCAATTCGAACCTTCTTCCGTACATATTTCTTCAGTCATAAAATCCCTCTCCTTAAAGGCGTTTATTCTCCATCCTATTTGTATTTATTTTTTATGTTTTTGTATTTATTTCAATAAATAATGGGGGTGTATTGGTATTATTAATTCATTTATTCTCCCTTATTTTTATTGCCTTCTGAGCTTAAGTATGTGTCGGCGATGAAGGTCATTGATTGTATCCGTTTTGTTGATTATCATTTAGTTGTTGCTGAGATTTCATGGCAAAGAATCCAATTGTAGCAAATATCCAGGCTATTAGTATCAACAGTAGACCGACTACGAAGACTGATAATATCGCGCCTATCCAAAGTAATGTGCCAGCAGTAACAAACGAGGCTTCTCCTGATTTTTGAGCAAACGCATTAAAGGTTTTTTTTAGATTCAAAGCTGCAAATATATAAAATATAAAAGCGATAATCAGGCCCCCGAGAAAAGCTATTAAGCTAACAATAAAACCTGTTGTGGGCACAAAACCTGCTGTAAATGTAGCGCCAACCGAAGATATAGCTCCAATTGCTAATATTGCAATAGATACCGCCGCTGCTATCAGGGCAACTATATAGAATTTTATGCCAGTTAATGAATTTTGGTAGATTTCCTCATCTTGATAATAATTTGCCAGTTCTTTGACTCCTCTAAGGTATAACACTACACCAATAATTGCCAAAATCCAGCCTACATAAGGAATTAAGCCTAGCAAAAGAAGTAAAGACCCTTCACCAGCCAAAGTCTTTGCATAGTTAAAGTTGACATTCATTTTTCTTTTCCTCTTCTTTTTTGTTATGTCTGTTATCATATGTTCTGCTTGTTGGCTATAGCCCTAACATTTAGAAAGGCTACTCTAAGGGTTAGAGTCATAAGCAAACATGCCTGAAGTTAATCCTAACAGGCAAAACCTTTAGTTTAGATTATCTTCATCCTTACCTTAACAGCTTACTCGAGGAGGAGGGGTACAGGTATCAAAATCACGCAGCATAAATGCTGATATCCAGTCGCCAAGAACTAAACTACTATACTTTATCTATTCGGCGCCCAACTGCAAAATTAAAGCTCTTCCTGGAGTAAAATCAAATATCAGTTCCGCTTTAGGGTACAAGTCTGATGGTCATTTTCATTACGACTGGAATTACTTAATGAGTGCAGGTATGATAGAAGAAAAACAAGGCTACTTTTCAGTCACTGATAAAGGAAAAAAAGAGTTTGCACTACACTCCACAGCTAACATGAGCAACACAATAATGGTTATCATGGGCCTAGTGCTCATATTTTTTACTGTTGGACTAAATTTAGGGTTTCTACCAAAGGAGAGTGTAGCATTTTTTGGTGTAGCCCTAGTATTTATTGGATCTGCCTTTCTGCTATTCAGCCGAACAAACAAGCCAAAACTGCCCCCTGAAGCTAAAAAGTTATTGAAAGAATCAACCTGACCTCACCCATCTACCCTGTTGTCAATTACCCTGCCTATTCTCTATTATCCCGAAAAAATCGGAAACTACGTCTTATAAACAAAAATCTCGTTTTGATTCTTTAATAATTCCATATTTTCGATCGGCCAATAAAAACTAACAATCCTCGTTCCAATTTCTGTTTCAGCTTTTATTTTCTCCGCTATTTTTTCATTTATCCTTCCTCTATATTGATAAACGAAAATAACATCAGCGTCAGAAATGTCTTGCTTGAAAAAGTTCCCCAAAATAACCTTTGCTTTTCTTGCTCTAAGCTTAGAAATGAGCCATCTAATGGGTTCTATCTCAATACCCTTTACTTTACCACTCAATTTTGAGGCTTCAAAGATGACTTCTCCTGTTCCACATCCGAGGTCATAGAAGACTTCATCATTCTTAAGATCCGCCAATCTGAGGGCTTCAATAATTCTGCTTCTGGGAGTAGCAGAATAACCTGCGCCTCCAATAAGAAAAGGGTAAAAAATTGACCCGATAATGTATATCCCTAATCCGAGAACAAAAATTGCAATGCCAATTATTACGTCCATTTTAATGCGCATCTTTGCTTATTTCTATTACCTATTTGTTTTATAAAAGTAAATTTGTTTTTTCAAACTTTACAAACCATGGCTTATATGATTCGTTTGATTCAAAATTTATTATAAACCCCGCAACAATCTGAATTGGATTGGCTCATAAAGGGGAGAAGCGATTAGCCCGTAAAAATATTCGACGTGTTGCCCTGCCAGATTCTTTTTCTGCTATAGTGCACTTTTTTCACTTATTTTTTTCTTTGTTAATTTGCTTTTGCAGATGTATACTGTTGATGTTTTTCAGAGTTACGGAAAGAGCACTTTATTAGAATGCAATTATGATATTATTATTAAATGAAGACTGCTTTTGCGGTTGTGGTTGTTGTGGTGATTTTGTTGGTAACAATAACTTGGTTAAGTAACCAGAATTCTAATCAAAAACTTTCTGAGGAGAATTTGGGAGATTTGAAGCAAGCGACTTTTGCAGGTGGATGTTTCTGGTGTAGTGAGTACGAATTTGAGAATGTTAAAGGCGTTGTAAAGGTAATAAGCGGCTACACTGGGGGCAATGTTAAGAACCCAACCTATCAGCAAGTATGCTCTGGTACAACGGGTCATTACGAGGCAGTCCAAGTTTATTATAACCCTAAAGAAGTTACTTTCAAGGAATTAATGGATGTTTATTGGCGTCACATAAATCCCACAGATCCTCACGGTCAATTCGCTGATAAAGGTTCTCAATACAGGACGGCGGTATTCTATCATGATGATGAGCAAAAAATAATCGCAGAACAATCCAGACTTGAATTAGAAAATTCTGGTAAATTTGATCTACCCATAGTAACTGAGATTCTTCCATTGACTACCTTTTATCCTGCTGAAGAGTATCATCAGGACTACTACAAAAAGCAAGCCGAGCGATTTAACAGTTACAAAAGCCTTTCAGGTAGAGAGACATTTATCACTGAAACTTGGGGCAGCTTAGACGAAAATCCACAGTGGCAATCCTTCATCAAGCCTTCTCAGGATGAGCTAAAGGCGCAATTAACTGACCTTCAATATAGAGTCACTCAGCAGAACTCTACCGAACCTGCATTCAACAATGAATACTGGAACAATAAACGAGAAGGCATCTACATCGACGTAGTTTCGGGTGAACCATTGTTTAGTTCCGTTGCGAAATTTGATTCTGGCACGGGGTGGCCAAGCTTCTTTGAAGCTCTTGAATCAGAAAATATAGTGATCTTAGAGGACAAGAGTTACGGGATGACGCGGCTTGAAGTGAGGAGCAAGCATGCTGATTCTCACCTTGGTCATCTTTTCTATGACGGCCCAGAACCAACTGGCAAGCGATACTGCATGAACTCTGCATCTTTACAGTTCATCCCCAAAGAGCAGTTGCGCGAAAGAGGCTATGCCAAATATGAAACATTATTCATTTAGACCCTATGATTTAGTATATGACAACTCAAGAGTAAACAATTGAAAACTAACGCGTCAAGCTTCTACGCGCCGTCTGAAATAAATAAAAGAATGGAGCGCAGATTTAATTGAGTCGTTTAAATGTAGATAAGCTTCATGTTCGCTTTGATTGTGTTCCGATTGATTTTCTGTCTTTACCCCGATGTTACACTCTTACGCATTCCGATAGAACAGGAGAGCTATCTCTATCAATCGGCCCAAACTATGACTATAAGCAGATTTCAGGATTATACACCCGCCTTATGAGAGACGAAGTTTTAGCTGAATGGAAAACAGAAGACGGCGCCTTCTTCCTGCATATATATTGTCATGTCTGCGGAGGATTAATTTTTGGGACCGCATCTCTTCGCGAATCAATATTTAGACGTGAGTTGCCCCTTGTTCTCGAAGCAATCAGATATGGTGATCGTGAACTCTTCACTAAAGATGCTCGTCTTGATGAAGCAGAAATTATAATACATTTTCAGAAACCCAAAGTTTTGGACTGCAAAGTTGAAGCTTGGGGACACATAGGCGACTACAAAATCTAAAATGGACGAATTCTTAGGCAAGCTATGAAAAATCAAAAATTCAAAAATCCCGCCTTTTCAGAAAAGGTAAGTTTGGCCTGCAGTAAAAACTCAAAAATTGACATTTATCTACTTGACAAACCCGGTAACTTTATTTTTAGGTTTATAGGAAAGGTTGGTTTGAACAAAAAAGTAATTTAAGAATTATTTTAACAAACTATAAACATTTTCAGATGTTAGTTCATATGTTGCTTTTGTCTCTCCAACTGGATTTAACGAGAAGGCATTAGAAGACTCTGCTATTGTATAGGCTATAGTGAAGTTGTGCGGGTTTCCAATCGGAAAGACATTTAGGTACTTGTTTTGTAATGTTGAATTTGACTTAGTTTCTGAACTGAATGTAATTGCTGTTCCATTATACTGTTGACCTGTAGCTGGTGTACTGAAACCAGAATCAGTTGCTTCTAGTGTGCTGTAATTTGAAAACCATGTTATGTTTGCGTTCTGAACAGTAAGAGTAAGCTGCAGAGATGCATCGATACTAGCTTTGTTTTCCCAGTGCAAAGCAATCATTAGAGGAGTATTTGAATTAACTACCGTGTACGTATCTGGCATTGCTGAAGTATAAAACGGAACATAGGGATTAAAACTAAACATATGTGGTCTATATGCATATCCTGAGAGGCTGTATTCAATTACTGGTTTTGAAGTCCCTAAAGAAGTGGTTGCTGCAATTATTACTATTAGACTTACTACCACAATAACCAAGACTGCTATTTTCTTAGGGATTTTCTTGATCATAATTTATCTTTTACCTAATGGGACTTAGTTGTTTATACCTCCTTCTGCTCAAGGAAGCCTTTCCTTCAAACGGCGCGATTTAACCATTGAAGAGTCCCTCAAAATAAATCAATCATTAGTTCTCGATATTGACGTAGATTATTTTTCCTGTAATCCCTGCCAGAACAAACTAATCCAACTAGAGATAACCCATAGGCAATTTGAGGATTTTAACAGCGATAAATATAATCCCCTATGTTTTGAATATTCTTGTTATATAAAAAAATTAGCTGATCAATACTTTATGGTTTTTAATCAAAGCGAAGATATCATCATTCGTCCACACGCGATGGTTTCAAATAACCAAGTCATAGAAAGGATTAACGCCTTTGTAGATTGGCTAAAAAGAAATCAAATTAACCCTGCCATAATAGATATTTGTCGAGACACTTATGCAGGTTATGTTCCTGATTCTCAGAGAAAATTTATTGAGGATAATATAATTACCAAGTTAGAGGAAATTTACAATATTCAATATGCCAAAATAACCTGAATTTCTAAATGAATCAAACCTAGTTATGCTGGCGGCGCCATTTTCCCGAAGGGGAAATGCTATTTGACCTCAATAATTATGCTCTGGTCCTTATTTCAAGAAATCAGTAGCCCATAGAAATATCTATTTATTATGTGACTTAAATCAGGATTCAGGACTTTGCTTTATCTTTAAACTTCGCATATAGTGTCCTTCTCCCTCGATTTTTTAATGAAACACGTTACAAATTGAGTAGCGAAATTTCGCATATCGTATTTATCCTGCACTTATCTGAGAAAGATTGAATTTTGTTTGTTTATTTTGAAAAGGAGGTGGTTACTGCTCTTTTTCACCGGTTTGTTTTATATTTAACCGAATTATGAGTTTGTGGTTTTTCTTTTCAAGAACCACATCTTCCTTTTCGATATTATCTACAACTACTTCTCCATTATACTTCATACGACCAACATAACCTATCTCTTTTAACTCTTGCATAAGTCGTTCGCGAGATTTTTTCAGAAGATCACTTGATTTTTCAGGGCTTCTGTTGAAGCAGAATGTGATGCTTTTCTTTTTTTGGTCATAATTTGCTTTTGTACCTCTGCCGATTTTTTCCACTTGCCCCCAAATGGCCTCTTCATTTGTATCCTTCAAGTTTTTTCACTTCGCTGTCCTTGTTTAAATATAAACTAACCTATTTGGATTTAGAAACATTTGCACTTAAGCAATTTTTGATAATTCAGAAAAGAAGGTACTGTCTTATTCCTTCTTATCTAATTTGACTATGTAGACTTCTTTGTTTCTGATCCTAAGTGCAACGTTGAATTTTCTATCAGGCTTCTTATTGTAAGCTTTGACGCGGAACGAGAATGGCGCATACATAGATCTTACTGTCTTACCTTCAACCTCGATTTTGAACATCTTCTCTGGGCTTTCGATAACCTGATTAAACACTGCATCATATTCGGGCCTCTTGGCTAGTTTTCTTCCTTCAGGAATCTCCTTTACTGGAGTTGCTTTTGCCACAATTTTTCTATTCTTACCTATTTCTTTTTTGGACATAAAGATTACACTATATACATGGCAGT
>CAZWRU010000027.1:0-28261 GCA_964636425.1 uncultured Candidatus Bathyarchaeia archaeon | reverse complement strand
AAACACAACAAACCCAAACCCAAAACAACCTGCACAACAAAAACACACAAACCCACCAAAAACAACATAACCAAACCCAAAACAACTACAAACCAACAAACAACAAAACACCCCCCATTAAACCAAAACAAACCCAAACCCAAAAACAAACTTCCCCTACAAAAAAACCCCGCAACTATTCTTTTAACAAAGAAAAATAAAAAAAAGGTGAAACTGATTATGCGCATTTTTATTTCTTATAGAGGCACCAGCCTGGATATTGGTATTTGTATGTTAATGGGTTTGTGCAGGTTTTACAAATGGTAATGTCTAAGGGAAAGATTCCTGCTTCCTGTAAAAGGACTACTTCTGTTTCAGACGAGAAATTTTCTTGTTCATATTGAAAAAATCAGGTTTTATAGTAATCCATAAGCTTTTAAAAAACAAAAATATATCTTCTCTCAGAATAAGTGCATATATCGCTGAGGTTAGTTGGATGCAGGATTTTGAAAAATTAGGAGTCTTCTATTTAGGGCGACTTTACGATTTAGCAAGCAAGTCAAAACTAGAGGATTTATTACTTTACGAGTCTAAAGATCTGGTTACGCATGCTGTATGTATTGGCATGACTGGCAGTGGAAAAACAGGGTTATGTGTTGATCTTATAGAGGAAGCAGCAATCGACAATGTTCCCGCAATAATAATTGATCCTAAAGGGGACATCACAAATCTACTTCTCACATTTCCAAATCTACAAAGCGAGGACTTTTTACCATGGATAAATCCAGATGATGCGCTCAAGAAAGGTCTTTCAGCGCAAGATTTTGCAGCTCAACAGGCAACTCTTTGGAAAGACGGCTTAAAGAAGTGGGGTCAAGATGGAAAACGCATTGAGCGCCTGCGCCAGTCTGCTGATTTTTGTATCTACACTCCAGGTAGCAACGCAGGTATGCCCATATCAATTCTAAAATCGTTTGGGGCACCTCCACCGGAACTTAGAGAAGATCAAGAGCTGCTACAAGAGAGAATAAGCACAACTGCGACCAGTTTACTCGGATTATTAGGCATCGAGGCAGACCCTATCCGTTCAAGAGAGCACATACTCTTATCCAATATCTTTGCAAACGCATGGCAGAAAGGCGAAGATTTAGACCTAGGACGCTTAATTCAGCTTATACAAACTCCACCCTTAACACGTATAGGAGTCTTGGACTTAGAATCATTTTATCCCTCGAAAGAACGTTTTGGACTTGCCATGCAATTAAACAATCTTCTTGCAGCACCTGGTTTCAGTCTTTGGCTTGAAGGCGACGCATTAGACGTTAACGAACTTCTTCATTCATCTAAAGGAAAACCCAAAATTTCAATATTCTACATAGCCCATTTAAGCGATGCCCAACGCATGTTCTTTGTATCACTATTACTAAACCAAATTGTGGGGTGGATGCGGACCCAATCTGGAACTACAAGCCTACGTTCAATTTTATACATCGACGAAGTATTTGGATACCTACCACCTATTGCCAATCCCCCCTCAAAACTACCATTTCTGACACTTCTAAAACAAGCCCGCGCTTTCGGATTAGGACTAGTGCTAGCTACCCAAAATCCAGTAGATTTAGATTACAAAGCTCTCTCAAACGCAGGAACTTGGTTCTTAGGACGATTACAAACAGAACGTGATAAACAACGAGTACTGGATGGATTGGAAGGCGCAGCAGTTGCAGGTCAGAAACAATTTAGCAGAAAAGCATTTGAACAAATGCTAGCTGGTCTGGGAAGTCGAGTATTTCTTATGAATAATGTGCACGATGACCAACCAGTAGTTTTCGAAACACGATGGGCCATGTCATATCTAAGAGGTCCATTAACAAGAGAACAAATCAAAATACTTGTAGAACCAACTAAAAAACAGCGAATACCCTCAAGTTCCCCACAAGCTTTGACAACACAAAGACCCCTAATATCCACTGCATCGACAATCAGTATGACAAAAACTTCAGCAAAACCCATGGTACCACCTGATATACCAGAATATTTTATACCACTTGAGACAAACGCCCAAAAAGAGAACAGTTCAGCATATAGACCTATGATTATTGGGGCAGCACAAATTAGATTCGGCGATGCAAAATCTAAAGTTAACACAACAATAGAACGAGTATTTCTCGCTCCAGTCACCGATAATCCGCTGGCAGTGAATTGGGATGAAGCAAAAGAATCAACCGTAGGCATCTCTGATCTTAAGACAGCGCCATCAGCAGGATTAGCCTTTGACGATTTGCCTTCAGCTGCTTTAAAAGTAAAAAATTATAAGGAATGGGAAAAGGATTTTGCGAATTTTCTATTCAGAACCCAAAGAATTCAGTTATTAAAGAGTCCATCTCTAAACGAGGTTTCAAAAGTTGGAGAGTTAGAACGAGACTTTAGAGTTAGACTTCAACAAAACGCCAGAGAAAACCGCGATGACCAAGTTGAAAAACTTAGAGACAAATATGACGCATCTTTTAGACGACTAGATGAGAAAATAAGAAAAGCACAGATGAAACTTGATGAGCAAGAAGCACAGGCAAGCAGCCAAAAATATCAGGTTGCTGCATCATTTGGAGAAGCAATATTGGGTTCATTTCTAGGAAGAAGATCAAGTAGCAGAGCATCAAAAGCTACCAGAGCCATATCGCGCAGCATGAAAGAATCAAGAGACAAGAAAAACGCGCAAGCAGACCTTAAAACCCTACAGCAGGAACGAATAAAGCTAGAAAAAGAATTTAAATCTGAAGTGGAAAACTTGGAAACAAAGAATAATCCACTAACAGAAGCCCTGGAAACCGTGCAGATTTCACCTACAAAAACCAACATTTCAGTCAGATTGTTAGCTTTAGCATGGACAGCTAAATAGCTAATTATTTCTATTTTTTATCTTTTTTCAGACACATCAGGCAGGCAAACAGGTAAAAAACTTAGACCGGGGGAAATTAATACTTACTTTAAAAATCAATAACCCAATAAAACGAGCCTTAAGAGTTACCAAGTTGAAAGGGCTTCATCTCAACAGAAGGTTTCGCACCGCAAGACTCATTTTACGCCATTATTGATTAAAATCTTGCATTCGAGTTAAGGTATCAGAGAATAGTTTTATAAACTAAGGAGAAAATAGGTTGTTAAGGTGATTTTATGCCTGAACCAGTATTTGAATGGTACAAAGACGCTAAAGGAAAATTTAGATTCCGATTGAAGGCCGGCAATGGCGAAATCATAGCCGTTAGTGAAGCCTACGCTTCCAAAGATGGATGCGCAAACGGTATAGAATCAGTTAAAAAGAACGCGCCTATTGCAAAAGTAGTAGAAGCAAAAGACCAATAGCCTGACTTTTTTGGCTTAGTCGTCTTTTCTCCTTCTTTTTTTGCCTTAAATCAAAAACAAAGACTTTTAAACGGTTTCTTACTATTGAGATATGGAGCGAATACAAAATGTCATTCATAGATAAAGCTAAGAAAAAAGTACAACAAGAAGCAAAAAAAGGCGTAGATGTTGTTAAGAAAGCAGGAGCAAAAGGCGCTGAAGAAGCAAAAAAAGCTGGAGCCAAAGGAGCAGCAGAAGCCAAGAAAGCAGGAGCAAAAGGCGCTGAAGAAGCAAAAAAAGCTGGAGCCAAAGGAGCAGCAGAAGCCAAGAAAGCAGGAGCAAAAGGCGCTGAAGAAGCAAAAAAAGCCGCTAATAAATTAAAGAAAAAGTTGTAAATTTACAGTTATTTCTTAATTTCCTTTTTTTCTTTATTCAATCTTCGCGGCAAATATTAGGAATCACATAAAGTGTATGTAACTATAAGGTAAGTCGTGAAAACACCTGGTTTTTATTATTGAGATGTTTCTGGCTGAAGCATTCCAAATTTATTTCCATCTGGATCTACAGCTAGGGCGATATAGCCTATAGTTGGAACTGTTTGTTTAGGCATAAGCACTTTTCCACCAAGTTCAATTACTTTTGCGAGGTATTGGTCTATGTCCTCAACTGAAATATAATTGACCGGAGTTAAATCCGCTTTCGCGGGTTGTTTTTCATATATACCACCATTGACTCCGGGTCTTTGAAGCATGCCTTTTTCGTCAGTGGGGACAGTATGAATGATCCAATAGTCCATTCCACCAGCAAAAGTCCGAATAATTTTCCAGCCGAAGAGCTTTTCGTAGAAGTCTTTTAATTCTTGAGTATTATTTGCCGGTATTTCGAAGTGCACAATTGTATGGTCCATAATCTAATTTCACCTCTTAATAGGTAAATTGCATAGAAACTTGCCTGTTTGTTATAGAATGTGGTTTGACTATTTTTGCTTTTATATTTTTCCTATATTTTGCAGTTGGGTGTTTGTCAGTAAAAATTAATCGTGAAATTAGGCGCTAAGCAGATTAGGATTCAGAAGAGAAAAAGGGTTCTGTAAGTCTGGAACTTTGCAGTTTTTTAAGTGAAGCATAAAGAAAGGGAACAGTGCCTGCTTTGAAGAGTGAGGAAGCAGAGAGTGTGCAAGCACCGCTTTACCTTACTACTGCTGGTAGTGTTTAACTCTGAACTTATTAGTTTTTGAGAAGAGTTCTTTGCCTTTCTGTTAATTCCAACTGTAGAAGCTGAACTAAAAATTAGAACAGCCCGGAACATGAAGGCATACAAGAAAAGGTTTTCAACTCTATTTGATGGCGTAAGAAACAGCTAAAAAGAAAAGGTAGAAAAATGGAGTAACTTGAACAGCTATTGACTTAGAGCTTTGTACATCTGATCTGTGAGGAGACTGTAGATGTATTTGTCGAATCTTATCCAACCTGGATCGTTATCATTGTTGTATCCATACTGGTTTGCCTTGTCTATATCTGGCAGGTTATTGAAGCCTTTCTTGGCCAGAATTTGGCTAATGGCGTGATAAAATTCGTGGACTAAAGCAGTCGCGGTTCTGGTTTTCCAATTGGGTTCTACACCCCACCATTTTATGGAGTCTCCAAAGGCAACTCCGATGAAAGGTACATTGCGGGTTTTTGCAGACGCATGATAGGTAGCTCCGCCGTAGAGTGTTTTTGTGCTTAATATGTCGTAAATAACGATTTGTACTGACACATTTGGAGGTAATTTGGCGAGGGTTTCCGGATGAACATACCAAGGATCCGCCAAGGAGCAGCCGTCGGTTCCAGGAACTATATGAAACTCGTCAAGAGCCAAAGGAGGATATTTGCTTAGGATTATTTGTAGGTCTATTTTGCTGTTTGATTGAATAAAAGTCTTAAATTCCGACACTGCTTCATCGATATTAAAGTAAGTTGGAGTTCCAAAGACAGTTACTCCGATTTTAAACGGAAAACGGGTATAAACAGGTTGGGATTGTTTAGGTTTAACGCGTGCAGGAGGAGGTTGTGGCTGCGAGCGTCTAATAGCGTCCCAATTGATTCTCGGGGGAAATCTTTCAGCACTCATAAGTTAGGAGTCAGTAGAACTTGCTCTTAAATTCTTTGTAAATTGAGCAGGCCATTTTTTGTATAGAAGTCAAATTCGCATAATCGGTGATCTACACATGAAAAATTTAAGGGTAAAAGAATTTTCTTGCAGAAATCGCGCTTAGCCTCATCGCCCGAAGCTTGTTGATAGTCTTCCCGCAAAAAAAGAAGCGCCCCTATTTTTGGTAGCCGCAGTCTTTTGGAGTATGCCTATTCTGCATCACCACTTGGATTAAAATCCCAGATAATCCTTGTTGTTATCATTTCCACTAATAAACAGCAGATTGCCTATCAGAAGATAGTAAAACCCTTTGAGTAAAAAACAAAATCAACCCACTTTTAACCGAATTCATAATGATAATGTGTATAATCCTATTAGTAATAGAATTATTTGCAGGGTTACTTGGATAATCGTAAGAGTTATGTATAAGAATAATACCTTTGAGATTGGGTTAAATATTTATGATTTGTCAAAAATGTGGCGCCACAATACCCGAAGGAGCAAGTTACTGTTCGAGCTGCGGATTGCCCACAACCGCAGACCCAAAGTTTCTAATCGTCACAACACCCACGATTCCGGGCTACAAAATTAAGCAGGTTTTGGGTTTAGTAACAGGCCTTACCCCTAGAACCCGTGGAGTTTTGGGTAAGTTTATAGCTGGAATCGAATCAATGTTTGGCGGCGAAGTCACAGCTTTCACTTCTGAAGTTGAGAAAGCCCGTTGGGAAGCAATTAATAGAACAAAAGCCAAAGCGATAGAATTAGGCGCAAACGCGATAATCGGTCTGGATGTAGAAACTTCAGATTTAGGGCTACAATCAGGAATAGTTCTTTTCTCAGCAACAGGAACGGCTGTAATAACAGAACAGGAATAAACCAAAAAAATGGCAAAAATCAACCCTGTAAATTAACACTAGTGGTCTCAGAGTTAATCATGTGAGACAACAACATAAAAAACTGATCATAAAAATGATTTATTAAAAAATGTTAAAAAAAATCATCTTTCTAAATAAAAAGGAAAAAGTTTAACATCAATTTATTAAAAAATACATATTGTATTGTTTATTTACAATTTTAATAAGTAAAATATGAAGGTAATGGAAAAAATTGCTATTCATATTGCCAATTAGTTTTATATATCATATATGATGAATTTATATAGAGTGAACCAAATTGGTTGATTTAGTTGAAGTTCTAGGCAATATGGTTGGCGACGTAATCAATGCACTACCAGGAATAATCGCCGCAATCATCATTTTAATTCTAGGCTATGTAATCGGCTCCATCGTTGGCAAAGCAGTCAATAAAATAATAGAGAAAATAGGCGTGGAAAAAACCTTTGACCAGAGCACTGCTGGAAAAGCTTTCAAAGCCTCAGGCTTAGACCTGTCTAATGTTGTAGGCGGAATAGTCAAAGCTTTCATATTCATACTCTCAATAGTTCTGGCAATACAAATTCTAAACATTGGCGGAACATTCGGCATGTACCTTGCATCCATAGCAGACTACCTACCTCGACTGCTCGGCGGAATTCTAATCATAATCCTTGGAACGGTATTCGTTGACTTCTTAGCAACATTCATCGGCAAGATGATACGTCCGATGTTCCCAGAAGCTAAAGTCGAAATAGCAGACATGCTAAAGAATCTCCTGTTCATAGGCCTAATAGCATTCATACTACTACTAGCTCTTGACACCATGCTTCTATCTGGCAGCACCATCTATCCGCTGATACTCGGCTTCGTAATAATAGGAGCAGGCGTATCATTAACTGACGGCTTGATAAAATCAATAACCGACGATCACGCAGAATTCAGAGAAGTCGCTGGATATGCAAAATTCTTGCTTTACGCAATATTCTTGATAATAGGCGCAGGCGGAATTTTTGCCACATTCCCAGGAGTCACAAACATCGTAGGAAACATCTCATGGGCATTCGCAATAGCTCTAGGAATAATGCTCATACCAGTCGGATATGCTATCGCTAAAAAAATGACAAAAGAAAATAAATAACCAACCAACCCTTTTTTTATTTTAACTCAACAAAATTTCACTGTAAAATCGCACTTTTCAATTATCGAGTTATTATTATAAAATCAGCTAATAATTTTTAGCCCAATAAAATAAGCAAAACAAAAATAAAAGATAGAATTACACAATACATTTCAAGAAAAACTCGGGCTCTCTAATTCTAACAAACCCCAGTATAGAATAAACAATAAATCTTCTACTAATACAGCTATAAAGTTAAGGATAAGTGATGGTGATTTTAGATAGCCAATTTCTCCTATTCAATTGATATTATCTTGAAGGTCAAATACTTTTAAGAAAAAGTCCGATTAACCATATTTAACTATACGCATAAGGGTAATTATTCAGCACAAAATCAGCAGTTGGCAGGTAAATTCTCGGTAACCTAACAGATTTGGAAACTGATAAATAATAAATTTCAACTTTGTTAAAATCTCATTCATAGGCATTTCTTCAAAAGCACCCAGCTAAAAACATTAATTTGAAAATATTTTTTATTAAAAATTTTTCGCGATTAGAAACGAAGTTAAATAGAGAGAGTTAGAAAAAAATGCTTTCCAATTCAATAGATTCTTGAAGTGAGAATTGCTGAAGAAGAGCAGAAGAGGGATGATATTGGAAGTAACTGTAGGTTGCTTTGTTGAATTTAATTTTTATATTATTGTCTGATATCTGGGTAATAGGTGAATATGTGAGACCGAGAACCCGTTTTTACATGATTATTCTTGGAGCGCTTGCGGTGAGCATATTCTTTGTAGGACTTGGCGCTTATGCAATAATTGTATCTTTGGAACTAAAGGAATCATCACGTCTGTTAGTAGCCGGATTAGGCTGTATTTTTTTAGGTTTAATTATGTTTTTCAAAGAAACATTACGATGGATAAAACCCATTAAGAAGGCCCAGAATAACACATTAGCGGTATGCCCTTTCTGTGGCGCACCTGTCGAGAAGGAGACTACTTTCTGCGATAAATGTACACGTCAACTACCGAATGATTATTGTTACGAAGGCAAAAAACAATCTTAAGAATGGGCGGGAGTTTTTTCCACTTGTTATGCCGTTTTTGATTAGATACGAAGACGTAAGAATAAGAGTAATTTTGGATACTCAGTTAGGAATTTATCAATTTTGTATAAATTATAAAAAAAATTAATACCACATCAAAGGTTATCACCCATTACATTTTTAGGGTACAGAAACAAAAGTTCTCTAAGGTGTTAATCTTTGAATACTTCTGGCCAAAAATATCTTGTCTTTATTAAAATCAGCCCTAACATGGCTGCTAAACTCTATGACCCTTTATTGGAGTTAGATGAACAGCCAATCCAAGGAGTTAAACTTCAAGAGGCGTATCAGGTATTCGGAAAATGGGATTTTGCTGTTCTATTTGAAGCTGATACTAATATGGATGCGCTACATTTCATAGGAGATAAAATTCGCTTAGTAGAAGGAGTTCTAGAAACATTTACAATACCGTTATCGCCAATAAAGAACTATAGCGAACAATGATTTATCAGGGGTTTCCTTAATTAAGCAAGCTGATGCAAAAACTCATCGGCTAAACTCTTAACAGGAAAAGAAAGTTCACTTATTCGATTTGGAAGATCGACAATATTAATACAATTAGTGTATAGAAGAAAGAATAAGAGTACACTTATCTATTTCTTGAATTTAGCACCGCAGTTCTCACAGAACTTCATGTCAGGCACTTTTGTATCGCATTTTGGGCAAAGAACCTGCCGTGGTGGATATAAAGAACGCCCACAATATCCACAGAACTTGAAATCCTCAGCGTTCTTGCCCCCACAACTCAGGCAAACAATTACTGTTTTAATAATTCTGTCAGATGGACTAATATTTTGGAACATATATGGAACCAGAAATAGTCCTAATCCTAAACCAAAACCAGCTGAAACAGCGTCTCCAACGTTGAAAGCGGCATCTTGTCCACAAATCACTGGTTCTACGACACCGTCCAAAATAAAATAACTAGTCCAAATTAATAGTTATTATGGTAGTCATCAAAATTTGAACAAGAATAACCGAGAAAGCTACCTATTTACTTTTACAAGAACACTAAAGATGCATAAGACTCGCAACTTCACTTTGGGGTAGATAACTAGAATCTAATCGCTATCTTGGTTTAGCTGGTTGCCATGTGTTTAACCGCTTTGCACAGTGCGAGCATACTCATAGCGGTTGCCTTTTTTGTCAGTTCTTTCGTTGCCTGCTCGTTAGTCGCATAGCCATTTCTAAAATTATAAAATGTACCTGAATAATCTTTGTAGGCGTTTATGGCGAGCCAAGTCACTAACATATCGATTCTCCAATTCACGCTTGGTATTTTGTTATAATCTTGTTTTCTCAGCGAGTTAGGGGATGAATTATCGAGAACCCGCCAACGTGAAAACAATAATTTAATGTCATTTTTGAATTGATCGTCTTTTTCCCAAGCTAATATTTTGTCGGCTAATTCTGTTTCGTATCTGCCGTGCCAATTACCAATTATACCTGCAGCGTGATGTGGAATACTCGCATCTTGAATAGCATGCATTACTGGACCTAAAAACTTGGGTTTAGATTCTGCCAAATAATTATTGAAATAGAATCTAGCCATGTTATCTACTGGCATGAAAACGCTATAGGGAATACCTTTTCCCTTTTTGCCGATTGAGTTAGCTAGTGGGAATCGAGCTTTGGATTCTTCCTCAATGCTTTTATAGATACCTTTATCGCCGTAGAAAGAATATTGCGACACAGAAGGAGAGCAGTTATCATACCATTCATGCCCTGGAGCATGAACGTATTCATCACTAAACCACCAATTTATCGCCTCATCTAATTTTATGGGAATATTGAATTTCCCTACTAGTTTTGACAGAAATTGGGCACTGGAATTCGATGCGGCATCTCCCACTGATTGATATTGGTCTTTTGAAGCGGATCCATATCTAAAACTATAGCCGTCGTAGTCATCAAACAATCCCGGTCCTTTCTGTATGTCGATATAGTGATTAAAAGAAGTAAAATAGTAATCCTCCTGTAGCACGCGAGCTATCTTATGAGGTTCATCATTGATTGTGTATTTTTCATCTTTATGCGGGTTATCACGTTCTCCAAAACCTAATCCGGTTACATCTATGAATTCTAGGTCCAGGTAGTAGTCAGTAGCTTCTGATTCGTTTGCGATTTCAGTTGCATATTGAGAATAAGGAAAAGAAATGTTGATTTCATCTAGTAGTTGGAATGCAAGTTCAGTGATTACTTTATGACTAGACGGTTTCAAGATCATTCCTCTAATCCAGTTAATTAGATTCACAAACGCAAATTTGATATTGAAATAAACTATTTCATATACCAATAGATAAGTCGATTTATTAATACCATTTAGTTAAGCAGCACTGCTTTTTACCGAAGTTCTCGCCAAAATCCCTCGGTTCTGAGGTTATAATACAATAATAATTGTGACCTGCAGGATTAATTCTTAGACCACGTAGTAAGGATTTAGTTTCGATTGCAAAAACTGGTGATATACTCCTAACAGGTTTCTTGTATTCTATTTTATTATTGTTGAAAATCAAGAATGAAATAAGATGGTGAATATTTGGGGTTTAAGTGTTATATCCACCTGTTTTTTCTAAAGTAAAGTAACATAGTGACTGCAATTGACAACATTAAAAGTAGAACTAGCGGATAGCCCCAAGTCATTTCTAGTTCGGGCATGTATCTGAAGTTCATTCCGTAAATACTTGAAACCATAGTTAGAGGAATAAAAATAGTCGCAATAATTGTAAGCACTTTCATAATTTGGTTCATCTTGTTGCTGAGGCTGGAAAGGTAAATATCCAGCATTCCCGAGAGCAAATCTCGGAAGGTTTCTATGGAATCAATTATTTGGATTGTATGGTCGTAAACATCTCTTAGATAGATCTTTGTGGTTTTACTGACTAGTTTTGATTCAACGCGCTCTAAGGAATTTACTGCTTCCCTTAAAGGCCAGACGGATTTGCGTAGTGATATACTTTCTCTTCTTAAGTCGTGGATAGTCGTTAAGGTTCGGGGGTTTGGATCTGTTATTAATACGTCCTCAATATCTTCGATTTTTTCTCCCATTTTCTCAAGAACCGCGAAATAATTGTCTACCACTGCATCTATTAGGGTATATAACAAGTAGTCTGCACTTAGTTTTCTAATTCGACCTTTATTATTTCGTAATAGCGCTCTGACCTTGTCAAAAACGTCGCCTTCGCTTTCTTGAAACGATAATACCCAACCTGAACCGAGAATCAGACTAATCTGTTCAGATATAATCTCGTTGTTTTGGTCATCATAACGTAGCATTCTAAGCACGACAAAGATGTGGTTCTCAAATTCCTCAAATTTTGGTCTTTGTTCAGTGTTGGCGATATCCTCCATAACAAGTGGATGTAAATTAAAATGACTGCCAATCTTTTCTATAACATCAACTTTCTGCAGACCGTCAATATTTATCCATGTGACGGTTTTTTTGTCCACAAATTCAAATGTTTCTTCAATTACCTTTGCTTCTTTCTCTTCAAAATATTTTTCATCGTAATCTATGACGTTAATACGTACTTGGTCTGTCTTCTGTTTGCCAACGTACACAATTGTCCCAGGGGGCAATCCTGATTTTTTAGTTCGACTCCTAATCAGCTGTGGCATTCTTTCCGCCTTAATTCGATACTGCAGTTAGAGTCCTTATAAAGTTTATAGTCAAGATCTGAACCGGAAAGACAGAATCATCAATTAAATCAAATTTGGATATCATCCATTTGGGAAGTCAATATTTTGTTATTGCTTGTTGTATATCCAAGAATTATTCAGGGTCATCTGCTGAATTCAAGAAATTATGGGAAAAGTTTGGAGCTTGCAATAACTTGTGAAAAACTTGGAAATAAGACGAGCTTGTAAGCTCGATTAACGATTTAGTATTCGCGCCAAAGCACGGCGTTCCAACATTTAGACTTTTAATATTCATTATGTTTGTTTGAGCGTTTCTGTCTCTGATTGACTTAACTGTTGTTTTGCTTTCAATAGTTTCTCATAGAGGGTGGCAATCTTAGGGGGGTCTTTGCTTACAACTGCTTTTAAGAGATCCCCCTCGATTTCAGCGACTTCTAATCGCTGGTAATAATCTATAGTTTCCTTGAAGTGTGCTAAAACAATTTTTCCAGTCAAAATCGGATGATTATTTGTGACATTCGCTTCGGGAAAACGTACTCCATGCTCAAGCTCTACTTCCAAACCTATCCTAAAATTCTCAATCGGTATTTTCATGTCCCCTGTCTCGAGTTCCGCCAAGATCGTTTTTGCTTCGTTGGTTGTTACCTCAGCTTTTTTCAAGTTTGTCCAGTTTCTAATTTTTAGTTTTTGACAAACAGTTTCTACTTCTTTTACTGAGACATAGTCAGGAAGTTTCATTCAAAATCACAACTTGGGAGTATGTGCAAGTCAATTAAAAGTTTGCGGATTTAAGTCGAATAAATAGCTAACTGCAAGTTTTTGGAGAAAGTTCTAATTGGGTAATAAATTCTGAATTAGGATATATAGGGGGTAGATTATCTACATCTGAATTCGCTGAAAAGCTGTAGATAATTCAGACTTAAGAGCGGTATTTTCTTTTTTATTTAAGGTAATTTTCATCGTTGAGAATACCATTGCCAATGTTACAGATTTCCAGATTTTAACTTAAATAGTAATCATATGTAAACAGTGCAAGCAAATTACTGAACAATAACACAATAATTAAATACTTGACTTTACACTCATTCAGCATACAATAACGGAAGGATGGAAAATGTTTCAATCTATTGCTCTTTTGATCGTTGGCATAGGTTCTTGTTGCATCCCTTTTGTAATCTTCGGATACATCTTTAGAACCCTCCGGCGCATCGAAAGAAGTCTCCCAAACAAACGATAAGAGGACTAAAAAATGTACAGAGTCATAACAGTAGATTGTCAAAGCAGGAACAAAAAAGATAGCGCCAACCAAAAATATGGCTGCGAAAACTGCATAGCC
Organism: uncultured Candidatus Bathyarchaeia archaeon; assembly: GCA_964636425.1. Taxonomy (GTDB): domain Archaea; phylum Thermoproteota; class Bathyarchaeia; order Bathyarchaeales; family Bathycorpusculaceae; genus JADGNF01. The sequence continues at coordinate 14,735 of CAZWRU010000027.1, read as the reverse complement.
TACCACACCTGTACGATGCGAAATAAAACAAATTCAGAAAAAGATAAAGTTCCATAAGATGAGAAAAGGCTTACAGAAAATAGATTAACCGAACCATCTTGTCTATGCGCTTAACTTTTTGCAGCACTCAGACTAAAGCAGTCTACGGGAGGAGCTTTTCCCTGAGTATAAGGCGCTTCACTGAAACAAGCAAAGCCAATGAAACAAGTAAGGTAATAGCAGCAATTAGCAAGTCAATCATTACAGCATATAAAGGAAATACCATGGGAAAGATTAACGCAGGAAACATTGGAATTATCCCAATGACCACCCCAAGAGGCTGATTAGCACCCATAGGCGTTTTCTGAAGAGAACTGAAAGCCATCATACAGACAGTGACCAGAAAAACTTCTGAAACTCCAATGGCAAACGTGAGAACCGCCATTATCGCTAACAATTCAAGACTGTTACCCAGCATCACTCCTAATATGGAGTTGAATATGATCGAGAAGATTAGTAGACAGGTTGCTAATGAAATTGAAGCTTTCACATAGCCCTTAAAAATATCAAGCTGATCAAGACCAGTTGATAAAAGATACTCTAGAACTCCATTATTCTTATCGTAAACAAATAACATCACTACAGGCAACGAGAAAAGAAGAGCTGAGAGGGAGAGCATAGCAACCGATAAGAAAGGAAAACTGTTCATCAATTCAACAGGCGTGGGATTAGCAGCGTCAGACGGAACTATCGATAAAATGTTGGACATTATTACACTGTAGACGGCCAGGACTATACCTAAAATGAAGTAGGTTTTGCTGAGCTTAATGCTCCTTCTCATAGTAACTTCCCAGAAATTCATTTTCAAGACTCCTCAAAGAATTCCTGCAATGGATTATCTAGCTCTCGGAGCTCAACAATTTCGGCACCAGCCTGCACTACGCCACTTACAATCTTTGCAACTTCCTGCGGGCTGTTAACCGTCATTATGTAGTATCCGTTTTCATACTTGGATTCCGGCAAAAATTCCGATAGGTCGTTTAAGGCTTTAATACCTACTCGATATTGTCCTGTTTTTATGTTTTCTATCCTGTCAAAAAATTTTAGTTCGCCGTTCTTTATTAGTATTAGGTATTTGCCAATTTCTCTTGCTTCGTAAAGATTATGTGAAGAGTAGAGGACGAACTTGTCTTTGCTAAGCTCGATAAGCATGTTTCGGATTTCCTTAGATATCTTAGGATCTACGTTTGAAGTTGGTTCATCAAGCAGGTAGAGATCTCTTTCTCTGAGAAGAATCTTGCCCACTGAGACTCGCTTCTTCTGACCCTGTGAAAGAGAAGAAAATTTTTTGTCTTTAAGTTCGCTTAGAGATAGAAGTTCAAACACACGGTTGATGTCTCCGCCTTCAATATCAGCGTAATACTTTAAGGCGTTAAAGACAGTCATCTCCTCTGGGAGAGCGTTCAGATGGGAGAGGTAGGCAATTCGTTTACGCGCTTCTCTTGAATTAAAGAGGTCCAGATCGTCAAACTTGGCTTGCCCCGAGGACGGTTTTAGGATACCGCATATAGTCCTGAAGAGAGTAGTTTTTCCTGCCCCGTTAGGTCCAAGCACAACATAGATTGATGGCTCAGTTATTTCCAGGCTAATTTTATGTATTATCTCTTCAACGCCGTATCCCGAGCTGACTTCTTGGAGTTCAAGTTTCTTCATCGTAGCTACCCCTCGTTTTATTATTTCATACATAGGAGCTAATGGCTTTGATAAGAATTTGCCCTTCCAGATATTAACAAGCCCAGGTCGAAAGCAAGTTGAAAGTAGGTAAAGAGATTTCTAAGCCCAAAACCGCTCAAACTCTCCAATTTTGTGCCAGATGCTCCATCTGTGAGAGGCCCGTTGTTTACTCCAGTTCTTAGGGACCCCTTTTGATGGAACAAAACATTATGAGGACTTGTTACTGTATTTTAAATTCATAAATTTTAAAGAGAAGATACGCATTTTTTGTTTATCAGGTAGGTTCGGAGGGAAATGCTGGGTGGTTCGCCATCTTCACGCATTCTTCCGCAAACTCTGAACCTAACCTGCTTCAACACTATCTTTTGAAAAAGCTAAAAATTTTATCCTTCATATTTTCAGAATTGAAGAAAAAGGATTGAAGGATTAAAACAGGTAAAGAAGTAGTAAAACGAAGAATTTGTAAAAAAATGGAACAGCACCCAATTTTATAATGAGAGTAATCCGTTCTTTTGGACTTGTCAAGAGATTTATAGGTCCTTCTGATCTGAGAAATTTGACCGCCAAAAAATAAATCAGCAAACTTGGAATCAGAATTATCAGAAAGTAAAGCCACCAAAAAGGTTCACCTCTACCAGCACTGCGTATTATTCCTGAACCGAAAAAAATAACCATGTACATTGCATACGCCAAACCAACAGTAACCAAAGCCAGCACGGGCAGCAGGTAATATTTGATAGCCATTTTATATGAGAAGAAGAATGAACCAGCCCCAAAACCATGCTTGCAAAACCCCAAATTCCAATTATCGGCGCAGAAAGCCATCGTATAGCAAAATAATCAACATCTCCAGGTTGGGCTTGAATAGGAATTTTCATAGGGAAAGAAGCAACAGCTATAACAACAAAAAAAATGCATAGGTACATGAACAGTCGAGAACTATTGAGCAAATGGCTAGAATCCATATTATTCAAGCCATACCTCTTTTCTACTGGCTTTGTTTTTCTATATAGTAATTAGAAAGTTTATTCTCTTTTTCTTTAATGACAATATCTTACAAAGTACACTTGTTATCGCCAGAGCTAGAATTTGAAGTCTACCGAATCATATGATTTGACAGCTGTTAATTTACTATGCGTTGATCATTATTTTCAGTCTGCAAGATTTGGTTAATAAGTAAACAAGAAACAGGCTTAGTACAAGGGCAAAAGTTTTGAAACTTGAAAATAAAAAGAAGGGAATATTTAGCTGATGCTAACTTTTTTTCTCTATCTTGAGGATTAGTTATTTGTTTTCTTGTATGCATTTAGTCAGCTATTATAACGGGTAGGTGAAGGTACATGGTTCTGCTTGAACGAAGTTCATGTTGTTGTTTGCATTATCGAGGGCGGAGTACATGTATTCTTGGTTTATTCTGTTTGGGTCTCCAGCTGGAGTGTATCCATCTTCACCAAGGGCTACGTTTGCGGCTTCCATCAATTGTTCTATTGTTATGTAGTCTGCTCCATCAACAACGTTTGGTGCGTAGACCAGTGCTTCTGGATTAACGAATCCTGCTTCGACGTTTAGCGCCATTGCTGCAAGCGAAACTGAAAGCTTGTAAGCCATGTTTACGGCGTCAGACTTCAACAACCAACCCTTGAACTCAGAATAGCTACTAGGAACGAATGGGTCTCCTTTTTTGTCTACGAGATTCAATTCAGATAGCATTGCGAATTCTGGAGCCATTCCATCTGGTTCATCGTTTATTGTTGCTTGTCCGTTCTTGTTAGACCAGAATCCAGGGGTATGTCCTCCTCCTGGACCGAAGCAAAGGTTACCAAATTCGACATCAGCTCTGTAGACTCGGATTGCGTCAAGGTCAAAGCCATCAGTGTTACCATTTATACCATAGTCAGCGGTAACGTCGGCAGCAGTGATTTGGTCATAGTTAATCACATCCCAAGCTGCACTATTAAGTGTCACAAGCGCACCGGTGCCGCCAACGTTCAAGTATGTTGCTGGGTAAGCCATATCGTAGACGTCTGTGGTGATATCTACTAGGTAAACTCCTTCTGCATAAACAACTTCGTCCGGTAGGTGGAATTGGGTATAAGTTCCATAATCTCCACTTCGATAGAAGACGTTGTCTGCAAAATTACGGCTGCCTAAGAAGTAGCTCTCTGTAACTGCAAGCCTTGTTGCATCGTCAATGTATTCCAACCCTATTCTGTTCCAGGCGATACCCGCATAGTAACCGATGCCATCATCAGTTGCGCCGTAGTCAACAATATTCCCGCCTGAGTCTCTTATGGCTGCACCTGTTAGGTAGACCTTCATTGCCTCTGTATGCCAAGACCCGCCGGTACCCCAAGTGACCTCCGCAAACTCTATGTCAGGTGCTCCAGCTACGTTCATGAATTTGTCTGCAAAAGTGTAGTGGCTCGATGTCCTTGCCCCGGTGGCAAAGAAGAAGTCGCTGACACCAGCAGGAGCAACTGCATCAAATGGACCTAGTGCGTTGGATGGGTTGAGACGGTCTATCTGGTTTGTAGGATTATAAGGATCAAAATTGACGGGTACAATTTTCCCCACTGTGAAGGAAGTAGCGTACATTGGTTCAAACTCGGTGTCGACTGTGACGTCAACGCTACTTGGTGTCGTATTTTTCCAGTTGTCTTCTATGGGCATGACTTCTGTTACAGTGTAGTCTCCAAGGGGCAGCTCTATCAATGCTGGTGTCTCATAAACCGTCCCGCCGATATTGACTTTCCATCCTGGAATCAAGGGCTCATCTGTGTCCTTTAATCCGTTAGCGTTGGCGTCGTAGTATTTGATTACATTGATGTATCCTGTTTCATAAACGGTTATATCTTTGCTGAAAGTTTTGGGTGTGCATCTAAATGGATTCACCGTCAATTCTGCTTTGTATGTTCCTGGGTTATTGTAGATATGTGTTGGGTTCTGTTCTGTGCTGGTTGTGCCGTCGCCGAAATTCCAGAGGTAAGTGTATGGAGGCATACCGCCGGAAGTTTGGTCAGTGAATTGGACTGTTTCTCCTGTAGATAGTACGTTTGAGTTAAATGTGTATGAGAAGTCTGGAGTCAGCGGATTAAGTGTGCCAAGATGTCCAGTTACGGATATGCTGCTTAGTTGGACGGATCCGTAGTCCCAGCCTGCTGGGTCACCAGCGTATATTCCTGCGAAGACTTGGAGTTGTGTCACGTCGGCCTTGAAGCTAAGTCCTACGGGGTAGTATTGAGGTGCACCGCTAACCCAGCTTGTGTAGAATCCTTGTTGAACCCCATTTACTTTGGCAAACATTACACCTAAACAATCATCAGTGAAGACTCCGTCGCCGTCAACGTCGATGGCATGATAGGTGATTTCGATGTGGTATATTCCTGCGGTGTTGATGCGTCCTGCGTTTTCTCCAGAGTTGCCCCAGCTAAGTGCTTGATATTGGTCTACGCCGTCGCGGTCAAACCAGAGTCCATGGTTATTCCAGCTACCGTATGCTCCCATTGGCGATGGATACCACCAATATGGGCTAGGAATAGAGTCCACATTGTCTGGAGTGGATAGTAAGACGTCGTAGTCTAGTTCGCTGCGTCCTCCACTGGCTTGAAGACTATGCTTATCATCTAAGTCCTGTGTCGCTGTGCCATCACCTATGAATACTCCGTTGTCCCAGTAACCGACCCAGTCGTCGGATTCTGAAACCATCCAGCCGCCGCATTTGCCTTGATAGACGCCGAATGGTCCTGGATTAAAGTCACCAGCGTCGGGTCCTCGCAAGCCAACTTCTACCCATGGTGTGTACGAATCTGGGTAGTTTGAAGGGTCTTTTGCGGTGGGTCCGACATAGGCTTCCCACTCGGTTGGGTTGCTTGGTAAGCCGTGTGGTTGGGTGATGCCGCTCATGTCAATAGTGTAGGATAGCACTAAGTCTCCTTGTGTGAGGTCCCATACACCATCCCAGTGTGTTGCTGAGTATGGAGTGGTCAATGTATAATCGCCATAATCTACTGTCGTTGTTTCTGCCGCTTTTACTGGTATTGCGAAAAGTATTGTTGAAGCAAATAAAAGAAATACGAATAACACTGCGTATAATTTTTTCATTGTTTTTGTTTCTCCTTTTTAGGCCGAGAGAATCCTCTCTTGGCTTGGTTTTATCAATACTTATAGTTTGCATAAAGGTTTGTAGAGGTGTTTTGCCACCACAATCCTTCCAAGTTGCTAGGTATCGCTTTGCGTTTTTGAGGAAAGAAGGATTTGAGGTTGTATTGATTAAGCCTCGGACGATGTGGTTAAAAGGTCTCGGTTTTGATGCTTATCGTTTTTGGTTATTATTATAAGAGAGTCTGTAATTCTACTTTTAGCAGAGGTGTATTATAGATGGCCATTTCTGGTGGCAGTGGGCCATTTGATTTTGGTCGGTTAAAGGAGTTTTTGACGGAATTTGGTTTTAGCAAGCGTGAAGCCTCGGTTTATGTGGCTCTCCTTAAAAATGGGGAAAGCGCCCCAGGCGAGTTGAATCTGGCTACGGGGTTTGACCGGGCGGATGTTTATCGGGTTTTGAATAAGCTTTTGAGGCGTGGTTTTGTAATTAAGGTTTTAGATCGGCCTGCGAGGTTTGCTTTGTCTTCGCCCAAGAAGGCTTTCTTAAGGGATCTTGAAGCACGATCTGCCAGAATTAGCCTGTTTAAGGGTCAGGTGGAGGATTTAGATGAGCTGCACTCGTTCTTTTCGAAGAGGACAGAGGGTATTAGTGGCGAGGTGAGTAGGTTCGAGTTGCTTGGGGGTGAAAAGCACATTTTTGAGAGGGCTGTGGAGATGCTTTCTGATGCTAATTGCAAGAAGGAGATTTGCTATTTTGCGACGTCTAGTTGTGGTAAACGTATTTTTTCGGGTTTATTCAACCAGTTTAAGTTAGCCTTTGGTCGAAAGGTGGACATCAAAGTTCTTTTACCCATAGGCAAGGGCAATTTGAATCAGGCTAAAGCGCTCAGCAAGTTTGCTGATGTTAGGCATGTTGCCTCCAGTTCTAGTCGCATTATGATTGTCGATAGAAAAGCAAGTATGCTGTTTTATTCTTCCGATGATTTTGATGGAAACATAAAGGTAGATGGTATTGGACTGTGGACCAATGATAAGGCTTTTTCTAATACACAGGGTTTGATGTTCGATACTCAATGGCAGTTTGCTCTTGATTTGAATTACAGGATGAGGGATCTTCACAGCTACAGTCGAGTAAATGAATCAGAATTTAATAACTTGGCGGACGAAGGCGCAACTTCAGCAGTTTTTCTGGTTAATGCTAAAGGCAAAATCACGCATGTTTCAAAGAATATCAGTCAGTTCACGGGATTTAATGTTGAGCACTATTTGCATAAGGATTATCTGGAAAAGTCTAAAGAGCATGTGCATCCTGAAGATTGGCAGAAAATCTCGAACAGAGCTATGAAGGTTTTCTCAGGGAACACTATCGAAGAAGAATTGAGGATTCTTCACAAGAACGGCAACGAGGTTTGGACTTCGATTAGTGTACTTCCACTTCTCAGCGAAAAGGGAAAAGTGCAAAATTTTCGAGTCTTTCTAAGAAACATTACGAGCAAAAAAAGAGAGGAGGAAGCGGCCAAAGCATTACTTGAAAACGAGAAGAAGTATAGAGATTTAGTTGAGAACATTCAGATTGGAATAGCAGTAATAGATGAACACAACAACGTTACTTTAGTTAATTCTCGTTTAACCGATCTACTGGGCTACTCAAAAGATGAAATGCTGGGAAAACCTGTGTTTTCTTTTATGGATAAGAATGGGATTGAGGTAACCAAGAGGTATTTGCGTGCGCCCCAGAAAAAGGGCGATAGGGATTTCGTGTTCCTCCACAAAGATGGATCAGAGCTTTTCTTCAGGGTAAGACCTACTCCTATCCTCGATTTAGAAGGCAACTATAAGGGTGTGCAAGCTGCTTTGTTGGCTGTAAATCGATAGAGTAGCAAGTTTTAACATTAGATGTGCTTGCTTTAATTAAATAGGATTTACGAAAACGTAATCCTATATGCAGCAGACCTCATAAAAGAACTTAGTTTGAGCATGAAGATGTACCATCTTTTTGAACATATTATGATTTTTGTTCGGCAGAATATTAATTGCTTATAACGCTGAGTTCATTCAAGAAAGGTATTACAAACAAATATTCATTGCAGATATCATATTTTTTAGGCACGATATAGATTTACAACTATTCAGACTCAAAAAAATCATTCATAACTGCAGTGAGCATTAGCCACAGTTCGCATCGATAAAACAGAAAAATTAAACTGTTACTAAAGGAGCATATTTACGTTAAGGTTGGTTACTTTGTTTCGAAAGGCTCTACAACGACTCCGAAGTGGAGTTCCACGAACAGATTTCTACAAGCATAAACATGAAGATTGCGACAACTTCGATAATGGAACATGTAAGGTTTTTCATTTCACTAATTTAAACCCTAAAGAATCAGCTTGCCCACATTTTAAACCCAAGCAGCAAAACGGGCACTAGTAATATACAGTAAAGTTTAGAATTATTGTTATTGCATAAAATAACATTGCAATGTGAAAAAGAGGTAAGACCTTAAGAGTCATATCAGAAGTCTTGTTTTGCATTATTTTGAAATTTCCGATGGCTAAAATAACTAAGCTTACTGCAAACCCTGCGATCGGCAAAAATGTTCCGAGCTTAGTCAGAAACACAATGGTCATCACAAAATGCAATATGCTAAATAACAAGATCCATGAAGCGGTAAAGTTGACGCCGTAGAGTGTAGGTATCGTATTCATTCCCTTGGCAACATCATTTGATACGTCAATTAAGTCGTTTACACCTAAATGTGCAAGTGCAAGAGGATAGAAGAAGAGAAAAAGAAGAAGCGCATTTAAATCTGGTTGACCGACACAAAAGTAACCTCCGACAAGAAATAGGGCAAAATCCATTCTTCCAATTACCTGCGCAATTGGAAATCTTTGGTTTCGTTTTTTGAGCTGATAGAAAGCCTCCAAGCAATAACACGTAATCATGATAATAAAGACATAAAATGAATGAGGATAAGGCAGAGAAAAGATAACTGCGGACGTGATTGCGACAAGAACAACAAAAAGAATCCCAGCTTGGTTACGCGAAATTAAGGCTTGGGATACAGGGCGATTTCCGAATGGCCTCCAGTACTTAGTTAATTTGGTATCAGACGGTAACTCTTTAGTATCGATTTCTGCATCCACAAAATCATTGAGGACCAGACCAGCCTCAAACCCAAAAAAGCCAATTAAAATAGCTTTTAAAACCGTAGTTAAAGAAAAGTTACCGTAGAAAATGAATCCTAAAAACAGTCCAGCGCAAAACAGCGTCGGCCAAACAAAAAAGAAGTGTAGACGTAGCAGATCCATATATGCTCGAACTTTCATCACTATAAGGTCACTATACTTTTTTTATAAGCTCATCTGCATATAAGTAATTTTATGATAGAACCAATAGAATAAAACTGAAGGTCAAACAGTGATTAGACAGTACCTGAAGATTATAAGAGTTCATATTGTTGTAGGCGGCATATTAGCTTTTACGGTAGGAGCTTTGTTAGGATTAGCAAATGGTGGAACCTTTAGCCCCAACCATTTTGCCATCTGCTACGCAGCAGTATTATTTGGTGATCTTTCAACGCATTTTAGTAACGACTATTTTGATGTTAAACAAGACAAAGCAAGCTTTAAAAAAGCGGTTTTTTCAAAGCATAAAGTATTAACCGATAAACCAGAAATGCTACCATTAACCCATAAAATCGCAGTTACTCTTCTAACAGTATCATTGTTAATTTCGTTCTTTGCGGTTCTTTTCAAAATTGCCCCTTTAGAGTTTTTGTTGATTCTTATTGCAGCTAATTTTCTTGGTTGGTTCTACTCTGCCCCACCATTAAGATTAGTTTCAAGGGGATTAGGTGAGGCGGCGATCGCTTTGGCGGTTGGATTTGCGATTCCCACTGCGGGTTATTTGTCAACTAAAGGAGCTATAGACAACTGGTATGGATTATTTGTGATACCCTTCATTCTTTACGGTTTTATGCTTGCGTTGAGCCTTGAGGCACCCGATGTAGAAGGTGATCGTTTAGGAGACAAGAAAACATTGGCAGTAACTAAAGGAACAAGGGCAGTCTTCGCTTCGGCCTTCTCCGCAGCATTCGCTGCTTTCTTGGTCTTTCTTCACTTTACTTTACTAAGGTTAAGTTATCCAGTGGACCTCTCGGTTATCACAGCATTTTCGAGCCTACCATTAATTGTAGGATTTCTTGGGTTACTACGAATATGCCAAGGAAAAAACGCGCGAATTCCAAGTGCCATTAACGTTGCTTCACTTTTCGCAATAAATATACTTATTGTGGTATACTTGATTGTGACAATTTTCCTGTGGAAATAATTAGTAACCTTAGGGTAGGATTTGAAAAAGCATTTAGTCTGGAAGGAGTTGATGTGCTATGCCCAATTTTTCCTTTTTGGCTTTCCAATTAGAGTTATATATTAAGCGATAATCATAAAAGCTAATCTTTTCATAAGTGAATTAGAGCGTGATGTTATGCCTGAATTTAGTGTTAATCCTCACCGTTTTGACCCATATAAGAACTATAAATTCAGAATCAAATGGGATGGCAAATATGTAGCTGGGTTAAGCAAAATGTCAGCGTTGAAACGAACAACAGAGGTTGTGAAACATCGTTCAGGAGGAGACCCCAGTAGCAGCAGAAAATCTCCAGGTCGCACTGAATATGAAGCAATAATATTAGAACGTGGAATAACTCATGATGTGGAGTTCGAGAATTGGGCTAATAAAGTTTGGAACTTTGGTGCAGGATTGGGAAGCGAAGTGTCTTTGAAGAATTTTCGTAAGGACATAATAATTGAAATCTACAACGAAGCAGGTCAGCTTGCTCTAGCCTACAAAGTCTATCGATGCTGGGTTTCTGAGTACCAAGCGCTACCAGAATTAGACGCTAATGCAAACGCTGTTGCTATTCAGCATATAAAGTTAGAAAATGAGGGCTGGGAGAGAGATACAAGCGTAACAGAACCATCCGAGCCTGCGATATAAACTTAAAAGTCCTTTAAGTCAAGGAGGAATTATTCTTAACCAAGTCTTCAAGGTCAACTAAATCTGTCAAAGGAGCATTAGTATGGCTTAACTCTAAGTCGAAGTTACCTACAATTAAGTCCAGTTCATTAATTTTCAGTTTTCAATATAATCCCGAGATGCTTACTCACACATTTTCTTCGCCAAACATTGACGAAGCTCGAAACAAGGATGAAATAAGAAATAACTCAGGTAAAATTATTGAACTAATAAACTTGAGTTTGGAACTTGATGCGACAGACCCAACCGAGCAACAAAATGAGCCTTCAGAAGTCACGGAGTATGGCTTGCATCCTGCTCTTGCTACATTGGAATCAATTATGCTCTCTCAAGCAAAGACTGAAAGAATTGCATCATCGTTTGTTCTTTTTAGCTGGGGCCCCAACCGAATAATTCCAGTTATGCTTGAAAATATGAGAATCCTTGAGGAATCTTTTGATAGAAATTTAAATCCTATCCGCGTAAAAATTGAACTTATAATGAGAGTTCTAAATTTATCCGAATTCAGAAAAGACGCATTCGGATACAATCTTTGTCTGAGTCACCTGAACCGCAGAAAATTGTTCACCAAACTAACTTTCAAGAATAAGAAGTCTCATGATTTCGTCAAGGATATTTCTCGCTATGCTACTAATGGTAATAAAACAAGAAAAATCAAAGGAAATTCAATATAACGCTTCACACTACCTTTGTGGATCTATTCAGGTTTTGCCCAAAAATTACTATTTGTCAAACAGTTTTGTGGTTAACACACATAAAGATGCGCCATTGCTTAGCACAATCATAATATCCCCAAATTTCCGTTAGAATAGACAAGTTTATTCATTATTTCTTTACCCGTAATCGAGTGCATCTCGCCAGTTGCTTTGATAGCCATGAGTACGTATGGATTTTTGAGTTTATCTCACGCAGTAGCCGCTTTCTGCTCTCGACCAATGCTAAGTTCGAGGGGAAACTGACTGTAAATCTCTTAATATCTGGCTATTTAGTGCTCAAATTCATTTATTGCGTTAAGTTTTACAAAAAGAATGTAATATTATAAAATAAGGAATTATTTCTGAATTTGTTTCTTTTGCTCCATTGCTTTCTTTGCTAGAACTACTGCCTCTTCTCTTGTTCTACCAAACATTGCACCAATTCTATCAGCATCTTCTTTATTTACGGCCGCGCCCCCGATCATGAGTATTATTTTATCTTTCAGACCTTCAGCTTCAATAGCAGAAACCAGCTCGGATAAATGAACTTTAGCCGCAGAAAGCAAAACAGAAACAACTATAATGTCAGCATTTGCCTCTTTAGCTTTTAAAGCAAAAGTTGCCGGAGAAACCCCTTTTCCAGCGTCTATAGTTTTAAACTGAGCAGCCTTTAGAGATTTTCTAACCATATCTTTAGCTGCATCCATAATGTCGGGGTGAAGAGTACCTATCACAATTGTTCCAATTGGATTAACTGGTTCAGGTGGTTCTTTTTCTCTCATTGCTTTTAGCCAAGCCACTTTAAAATCAACTCCTTCCCTTGTAATCATTAATCGAAGATGTTCTTAATGTTACCGATAGTCGCTAAAATTCAAATTGAGAATCTGCTTCTCTAAATTTAAAAAAATAGAAAAAAGTAATTTTTATTTTTTATTAATTATGGTTGATTTGCGGCTAAGGAAGTAACGCCTGTAACATAGTCCATAATCGCTTTTAGGTCTTCTTCTGGAGTTTTTATCGGCATTATGTTAAAGTTCTCCACAAGTACTTTGAGTATATTTGGTGTTATGAATGCAGGCAAACTTGGCCCTAAGCGAATGTTTTTTACGCCTAAGTAAAAAAGCGAAAGCAGTATGGCTACAGCTTTTTGTTCGTACCATGAAAGTATAAAGAACAGGGGTAATTCATTTATGCCGCATTTGAAGATTTCTGAAAAAGCTTCAGCTATTTTTACTGCTGAATAAGCGTCGTTGCATTGTCCGATGTCTAATAATCTTGGGATGCCGTCTATATCTCCCAAGTTTTTGTCGAAAAATCTGAATTTTCCGCATGCTAAGGTTAGGATAATTGAGTCTTTTGGCGCCTTTTCTACGAACTCTGTGTAATAGTTTCGCCCGGGTTTTGCTCCATCGCAGCCAGCCACTAGGAAGAAGGCGTTGATATGTCCATTCATTACTGAATCAACAATTTTATCTGCTACTGAAAGAACAGCGTTTCGTCCAAAACCAACAGTTACAAATTTATCGTTCTTATCTTCTCCAAACCCAGGTAATTCTAATGCTTTATTGATGAGTAATGAAAAATCGCATCCGTTGGGGGAGATTTGAATGTGGGTTACTCCTGGCCAGCTTACTGGACCAGAAGTAAATATTGCTTCTTTATAGTTTTCTGCAGGTTTCTGGATACAGTTGGTGGTCATAAGTATGGAACCAGGAAAAGCAGCGAATTCTTTTTGTTGGTTTTGCCATGCTGTGCCGTAGTGGCCGTAAAAGTGAGAGTACTTTTTTAGTTTAGGATACCCATGTGCAGGTAACATTTCCCCGTGGGTGTAAACGTAGATGCCTTTTCCTTCGCTTTGTTTGAGTACTTCGTCTAGGTCTTTTAAATCGTGACCTGAAACCAGAATCGCCTTACCTTTCTTATGACCTAGAGGAACTTTTGTTGGAGTTGGGTGACCATAGGTTTCTGTGTTTCCTAAATCTAATAGTTCCATTGCTCTGAGATTAATTTCGCCACACTGTAAGACAAGCTTGACAAAATCGTCAACACCAAGAGACTTATCTATGGTTGCTGCAAATGCTTGCTTAACGAAATCAAATACTTTGTCGTCTTTTTTTCCCAATAGATACGCATGATAGGTGTAAGCTGCGACTCCCTTTAATCCATAAATTAAGAGCCAGTGGAGTCCGTTCAGGTCAGGATCGATTGAGGAGTCAGCTTTTACGCCAACTTCTTTTCCCTGCCTAATTAGGCCTTCTTTTGTTCTTTCAAGGACCATTTCAATTGATTCGTGAAACTTGATATTAGCATTAACTGATTGTACTTTCTGGCGAAGATTATCTCGAAGTTTGGTTGCCTTGTCAATATATGCGATTATTGCATCTGCGTCAAAGCTTACGTTTGTTAAAGTGGCAAAAGCAGCCTCGCAGATAAACGGATCTAATTGCTCATCTTTGATAACTACTTTTTGTGCCTCAATTGATAATTGAGATATCCCTCTAAGCATATAGATTAACAAATCTTGAAGTGCTGAAACCTCTGGAGTTTTTCCGCAAACACCAAAGACAGTACAGCCTTTTCCCTGTGCAGTTTGTTCACATTGATAACAAAACATTTTGTTTTGGCTCATAATCATGCGCCTACTAACTTAATTGATTGCTTTAGCGTAAATAGCTTTCTAGACATCATTTTATGACAAGGTTGTTATAATTAAAGGTCGACCTCTTGGTATGAGTATCACTAATTCTGCTAGTTTCTACTTGCTATTTTCCCTTTTTCTTCAACAAGCCGCTACTTAGAGAGAAACAGAAAACGATTTCAAAAGAGGTATTTTATCCCAGTCTTTGGCAGATATTTCCAAAAGGATATTGAAAATACAAAAATAAAGCAATAAAGAACGCAAAGACCGCTGGGAAATAAGAGGATACATGTAAGCTATAGCACAATGTTTTTCCATTTACAACGAAGTTATTATAGAAAGAAGCTTGTGGGCTAATTCGTTTGTATCGAAAATTAGTTTTTGAAAACACCAAAAATAGAAAGCGTCAAGATCAAGAATGTGGAAATGGGATTCTTTCGTAATTTATACCTGTTTCAGTTTAGTTGGAGCTAAGCTGTTTCCGCACCTATCCTTCTAAAGTAGATTTCGAATTTGTTTGCATCTAAAGTATTGGAAGAATATTCTAAACT
>CAZWRU010000026.1:6729-28942 GCA_964636425.1 uncultured Candidatus Bathyarchaeia archaeon | reverse complement strand
CCAGTGCCTGGAGTCGGAGCAACGGTTGGACTTGGAGCAATAGTTACAGTTGGAGCTACAGTTGCGGTTGGAGCAATTGTTGCAGTTGCGGTTGGAGCAACAGTTGCCGTTGGAGCTGGAACTGCTTCGGTTACGCCTACTGCGGTTTGTGCGTATGATGGCCAGTATGAGTTAGATCCGTCAAATGATGCAACGATTGTGTATTCGCCTGCGATTGTTGGAGTCCATAGTTTCTTGTACATACCACTTGTGTCAGTTGTTATTTTTCCTACGTCTATACAGTTGCCGTTGTTGTCAATTGCCAATAGAGTAACTTCAACTCCGATTGCATCTGTGGGCATTGGTTTTTGCTGGTAGATGTATGCCATCCAGTCATGCTGACTTGCGTCAGACATTGCTGGTACAATGTTGAATTCGCCGCTGGCTACTTTGGCTTTTGCTCCTGAGCAAATGTCTGTGACTGTGCCGGTTATCATTATGCTTTGGCCTTCAGATACTGCAGTTAGAGGTGCTTGAACGGTTGTTAGACTTGGACCTTTACCGATGCAGTAGACTTGTAGATCATATACGTTGAGGTATGCCATGTATCCGTCTGCGATTGGAACTGGGTCTTGACCGAAAGTACCAATTGAGTACCAGCTGTCTAAAGTCCAGAGTTCTTCGCCTGTGTCAACAGATATGCAGCGCATCATAGAGCCTTTGTATAGTGGAACGTTTGGTGAGTGTTCACTGCTCATAACGTAGACTTTGCCGTCTGCAATGCCTGCGACGAAGAGAGTGTAGAGGCCCCATGGGGTTTCAGTACCGCTGTAAGTGTTGTTATAGTTCCAGAGTAGGTTACCGGTTCTTGTGTCGAATGCTTTGAGTTCTCCACCGTATCCGCCTACAATGAGTTTACCGTCGTAGATGTGTCCTGGTGCTGGTGGGTTAGAAACTTGTCCGAAGTATTGGAAGTCACGGAAGTCGCCGACTGGTCCCCAGAGTTGGTTGCCGTTGTCAAGATCATAACCTAGCCATTGCATGGTTTCTTTGTCTGTCATGGTAAAGACACGGTTTACTGGGTCAACACAACCGAATGATCGAGATTTGTTGCCTTCAGGTGGTGCGTAACTTTTTTGCCAGAGGATTTGTCCGCGTGTACTTTCTTCGAGGCTGATTCCAGTCATTGTGTATGTATTAGTACCCCATCCGAACATACCGCTTGATATAGAAGTGCTTACGAGCAGAATATCATTTGGAAGAGCTATCTGTGCAGAGGATCCTGGGGGTAATGTAGCCATTGTAACGTTCCATAGAGTATTATTTACCATGGATACGCTCTTGCCTACTGGGCGATATTGATATGCAGCACTACTGGTACCTGCTCCGCCTGATAGATCACTTGTTGGTAATGCAGCTGAAGTCCAGCAAGATAACCAACCGTTTCCAAGGGTATAGACTAAGAATTCACCATCTTTACCAACTGCGCCTGAGCCATATCCGCCGAACCAGCCTGGACCGAAGCCAGATGGAATATCAGTCATGTTAAACACGTTTTTGCCAGTCAATGCATCGTAAAATACCCAGTTAATTGAACTTGTAAATCCGCTGGGTCCGAAGCTGTAAGAAGTTAAAGCTTGCACTAGATAGCCTTGTTGTATACCGTGTTGGTTCATGGATTCGTATAAGTAGAGTTGCCCGAATGTTGGGTAAATTTTATCATTTTCCCAGATGGTTTCTCCAGTTAGTAGGTCAACGCACATGTATGGTCCGTTGTCACCTAAGTATCCGGCTGGATCACCGTCGCTAAAGCTGGATTTGTAATAGAGACGTCCGTGAAGAATTAATGGACTGCAGAATTTGCCTTGGTATGATTGACCTGTGTAGTAGGAAGCACTTGGAACTGACCAGTAGTTTCCACCAACGATGCCGCCGTCTTGGTATTCTTTTGTCCACATAACGTGAGCACTTGAAGGTGCAGCGCCATCAGGCTGAACTTTGTCCCTAATTACTCCGGCACCAAGATAGTTAGAGGCTATGGTTGTCCATGCAGTGTTTTGACCTTCGATTGGACGAGTCCAAAAGCTATTTGGAAGTGGGTAACTTGGGGGCGACTTAACATCTTCGGTTGCTACTGTAAATGTTGTTGATGTGCTACTTGGTTGATAGTAATCGCCAACATAGTCCGATGCGTCACCAGGTACATTTGTGTCTGGATGGTATAGACTGGCTGTTTGTCCAGGAAAACTGAATGTTACAGTGTAGGTGCCTGTTTGGGTTGGGTTGTATAGAATTGCATATGATGATTCTGCCCAAGCAGTGAAAGGCCCTTGGGTTTCGGTGGTTCCGTCAGGCTTGGTTATTTGGAGTTTATAGCCTGTCCATCGATCTCCACCAATACCAGCTGCAGTTGGAGCTACCTTATCTATCCAAAAGGTCAAGAATACGGTTTGTCCAACACCAACAGGGTCAGGTGAAGCAACCAGATAGGCATAGGTTGGAATTTGCCATGCAGGAGTGTGTGCACTAGCAGTGGGAACTGCGATGAAAGCGACTGAACCGATCATTAGCAGAAGCAATGTAAAAGCAGCGATATTGAATTTTTTCTTAGAGAGCTTATTTACTAAGATATTGTTTGATAGTTTACTCATTCTTTTTATTATCTCTCCTAGGTTTCCGTTAAAAACGGATTTATGCAGGTCGTTTGCTTTTAACGTTTTCCCAAGTCAACGATTAAACCCTAAATTATAGCCATTTTAGATAATAAATTGCAACAAAAACGGGCTTTAAAAAATACACAAATATCCACAAAATAGCATAAAATAAATAACAGACTAAAATGAATACCACCAAGACATTACACAAGTTGATGCTTATGAATTTAGAAGAATACACAAAAGAAAAACTATGGCTTATACTGATTGAAACAGTCCATGCAAACGTTATGTACCCAACTCATAAAGCGTATACTCGAGAAAACATACTAAAAGAAAAACCCACCATAACGCCAAGTGAACTATCAATGAGACTAAGCATCCCTCAAGGAGAAGCCCTAATTATATTAGATGAATTAGAACAAGAAACAAAGACCAGGATATAAAATCAAACAGACAAAAGATGTCTATTTGACCAAATTTATCAACACTTCCTAAGACTAAAAAAGTGAAAAATAGGAAAATGGAAAAGACTTTATTCTACCACATAACGATAAGCGATGTGCTCGCCTGCAGTAGAACTTTTCCTGATTATTTTTAAAACATCACCAGGTTTAGCACCGATAACTTTGACGGCTGGATCAGTTGAAGTTACTTGCGGCATCTGATAAGGCTTAACTTTGAATTGAGTAAGAAGCTGCTGTCTTTCCTTTGCGGACAAAATTTCATGCTTCGGAACTAAGGCATGCTCAAATATGTCAAATACAGGAAATGATTTGAGCAATAATTCAACATTTTTCTTCTTAGCGCCTTGTTTTACAGCGTGAGTATAACGACCCTCAGTGACTACGATTGCTCGCTCTAGCTCCTTCTCCTTGAGAACCTTATAAAGCTGATTCATGGACACAATGCCCACAGTGGCTTGGTCTAAAATACACCATATTAGAGCTTTCTCTTTATCCTCTGGAATCTCAACAATATAACCGAAGGCACCCTCAAACTTTTCTTTTTCAAGCAACTTATATTTTCGGAGTTTGATAAGTACTTCAGCTTTACGTTCTTCCACAGTTTGCCCTTTAACGCTCACACTACAAACCTCAACAGTTAGAATACGCGAAACCTAAACAAACCCTTAACCCTTAAACTTTATGGTTAAATCTTACACTAAAGGGTTAAATTTTTTGGTATTTTTCTCGTTTATTTTCTTTTTCTGCATATTGCTTTTCCGATGCGATAATCAGACCGCACATATTCAAAACTATCTTCTATCAAAGCTTCTTCTTGCATTGCTGATGGAGGTTATACTGACCCAAGGATTTCTTCAAGTTAGAAATGGAGTATATATTATATTAGCAGTACTTTTTGATCTATAAGGCGTCTTATTGTAGGTAATAATTCTTGGCTTGTTAGTTCTATCAGCAAATCATCGAGCGGATCAGAATCGGATGAAAGGGCGGTTGTCTGCATCTGTGCAGCTATAGTTTGCCGTATAGTCATTTTTCCGTCTAGTGAGCCCACAATTTTAGCTACTGAGTCGGAAACTTCTATATCGATTCCGTCTTGGAAGTGAAGCGTTTGAGTTGGTAAGGGTAATTGGTAGCAGCGTAAGGTCACTTTGTCTGAGAGTTTTGCTTTCATTTCCAAGAGTTCGCTGTCTGTTGGCTCTTTAACTTCTATTCCTTGCTTGTCACAAAATGCTTCAGCGAATCCGATGCAACCACCTTGACACCTCTTTTCTTTAGCGTGTTGACAGGTTTCGCATTCTTTAAACGGGAAATATTTAAACTGGTAAAGCTGGCTTACTCGCTGGTAATAATCACAGATTTCTTCGAATGAGCGAAAGTCAGAAAGTTTCTTATTGAAAATTTTAGAAGTACCAAAGCATCTCCATATTGAAAGATCAGGCCCAATATCTATGGCAGGGTAGCAGACAAAGTTTCTCGCCGGTTCAATTACCTGCTTTAGCATAAGTATAGAGAGTTGCTCAGATGTGAACATGCATATTGGCACGGTATTATCCATTCCTACTGAGGCACCTAAAGCTTCTGCCTTTTGTGTAAAGTCCATAATGTGTTCTGCCGCGAATTTATAATCTGCTAATTCTAGGTACGAATTTTTTTTCTCGCCAAAATTTACAGGCATAGAGAAGCTTAACCTAATATTTTTAAAGTGATATTTTGATACCAAATCAAAGATGTACGCGTAGTCGGGATTTATTTTATGAATATTGAAGCTTAGAGTGACGTTTGAACGGCCGCTTAGAAAAGCGAGATTTTTTTCTATTATGCTCCATTCAGAAGCATTGTAAGTTTTTGGGTGATCAATATTTAGTAAGAATCCAAGCGATAGAGGCGAAATTTGGCTGAATAGTTGATTCAGGTGCGACGCCCATAGGGCATTGCTTAAAATGTTAACTCTTATTTGTTTATTCATTAAAGTTAGTAGCATTTCCTTAAATTGTGGATGAAGGGTTGGTTCTCCTCCTGCTAACTGGAGAACATTCTGGTTACTTTTTAAAAGAAAATCCAAAACCTTATTGAAATTGTCAACGCTGATTTCGGTAATGGATTGTTCCTTAGAATATGAGTGCAGTTTTTCTTTCGCAAAGCAATAACTGCATGCGCGATTGCAGCGCATTGTAACTAATAAGTTAACCAAATGAGTTTCCTCTTAAACACTGCTTTCTTACAAAAAAGGAAGGGAGAAAAATTTATAGTTTTAGAATTTTACCTCGGTTGTTCTCGAGCTATTCTTTCCAAGTTAAAGATATCTACTGGGTAGAAAATCCAACGTTTTTTGGCAATTATGTATCTTAGTACGCTGGCGAGTTCCATCTTCTTCCATTGGTTTAGCATCGGGTCTATTGGGTAATAAATCGGTCCCGGCGGGAGTCTTATATCATCAAGAGAATCTATGAAAGCGGCGGTTTTTTTGATTTTCTCAAGTTGATCTGCCTTAAATCTCACATTACATTCTTTTGCTATAGCTTCAGGGTTCTTTAGAAACTTAGCTCTAAAAGCGGGGTCTTTTGTTGCTTGCAACAATAAATCTCGTAGGTTTTTATCTTCGCTCAAAAACTTACACTCCTAATAGTTTACCTGCAGTTTAAGAATATAAGCTTTCCCAATACTTATTACACGTGAAACCTACTAAATAACATCTGCTCGTAGCACCCTACAACCGCATTTCAAAGAGATACCCCTTATCGACATCAAATTACTAACAAAAAAATGCACTTCGTAAGCAGCTAAGCTTTATAGACACAGATATATCTCATCCGAGTCGTTACTCGTTTTCCACTTAGACTATTTTTCATTACAAATTTATTCTTGTAGTACACCATCCTTTGCTTGCATGACTAACCTCGATGTTTTCCAATCCCCCAGATTTACGCGAACAATCTGAGATATTACTGATTAGAATGTAAAACGGCGTATTATTTTGCAAAGTAAAGAGGCCCAAGCGATAAAACCCAAAACCAGTTTCTCTGTACACATTTCTTTCGGAACTCTAAGATTTGCATAATTAAGCACCAGCTATTATTGAAATATTTGATTAGGCAAGAGTAGGTTAGGAAAAACCAAGGGTGTTCGCAATAGATTTCGCTTTTTCGATAAGGTCTCTAATGAAATCCCTCGGCAAGCCTGTTTTTCGCTCAATAACCAGTGGATCTTCGTTAAGCAATTGTCTGATGAGAATTATTCCAGAATTAACCAGCTTTAACCTTGCATCATACTTTAAACCTCTTAGACAACTTAGTGGATACACTTTTTTTTCTTCAATTATCTTCTGTAAACTAAGATTTTCAGGAGAGCTCCATCCGATTTGCAGGATATCTCTGCATTTTCCATATTTTATTGCATGATCGGAATATCGAGTGTTAGTAACTATCATGGCGTGGTCAATTTTCAGGTCAGTATCACCAAGCGCATATCCTTCAGTAACATCTTCTAATACTGCTCTTGCAATACGGCTTTCGTCTAAACCAGTTAGGGCATGATAACTTGAATGATGCTTTGCCTCCACAAAATAAGTAATTCCATTCTTCTTTGCAATCGCATCAATTTCATGACCAACACATTTTCCCCGTAAAATCCGATTAGGGCTAACCTCAAAACCATAATTTGCTAGTAGAATCTGAACAAACAATTCAAATTCGGGTTTGGAGCTCATCAAACTTAATCCTTTTCTTAAATCAAAAAGGTGCCCTACGCCGGGTTTGTATTTGCGCATGTATCTAAAAATCATTTGAAGAATCTGTTTTGTTGGTATTCCATCATATAATCTTCTTTCAACATTTTTTGCGACCGCATAAGCAATATCCTCGCTTGCCCCCATTCGTAAACATGTTCTAATAACCTTTTTTCCATCAAATAATTGTCTAGACCCATCGGCCTTTGTAACAAAAACACCCATTTGATACACGACCAAGATTATTGAAAAAATTTGCAGGTTAATAACTCTTAGGTAATCCTCTATACAGATTGTTTTTAAATTGCCCTTATTAAAAGAATTTAAGTCCTCTTCAAGTCAAAATTATAACTAACACGTTATGCGTATATACGAGAACTCCTTTATTTTTCAAGTATGACAACAGATGACATCAACTCTAATTCTGGTCAACCGTTCACTACCTCGCAGCTCCAATTAGTAGTAACTCAAGGTGAAGCTACTGTCAAACGAGCACCCGACCAAGCTTGGCTCTCAATTGCTACTGACACGCGAAATAGCAAAGCAGATGAAGCGCGTCGAAAGAGCGCCGAAACCATGACAAACATCCAGACGACTCTCCAAACTACAGGTCTACTACCCGATGCGATTCGAACAACAGGATACTGGCTTGCTCCAGAAATGGAATGGAAAAATGGTCAAGGCACTGTCAAAGGCTACATAGTTCACAACCAAATTGAGATACGTATAGACCATCTTAATTTGTTAAGCAATATTATTGATACAGTTAATTCAGCGCGTGATACATCGTTAGTCATTTCGGGTTTACGTTTTGCCCTTAAAGATCAGAATGCAGCTGAATCTGAAGCGCTTCAACTGGCAGTACAAGCTGCACTTTCTCGTGCAAACGCTATTGCCGCAGGTGCAAAATTAACACTTGGAAAAATAATCCGTATTGAAGAACAAAACATCGGAAGAATCCATAGGGCAGAACCGCTAATGATGCGAAAGACAATGACAAGAGATAGTGATGCTGCTGATACACCGATTATCTCTGGAGATATCGAGGTCCGGGTTCAAGTAATCCTTACTGCAGAAATACGCTAATGAAATAAATTGCATTTATTGACAAGAACGCTATCTTTTCTACTTGTAAGCAAAATCTAAAATCTGCTCGCTGGTTGATTTTTATCTGAACCAGAATAAAAAGAGGAGAAAAAGTTGAGGTTAAACTCTTAGAACCAAGTTATCAACGTAGGGTTTTAAGGTTTTAGCGAATAGATCAATTGTTTCGGGCGCATAAGGTCTAATAGATTCGAATTTTTTATCCAGGGTATCTTTTGGTACAAACTGCTGTAACGCTAAAGTTGAGGCCCCCTGTACTAATTCGCCAATTTTAGTCAAATCTTGAATTGTGACTACCTCAGGGACCAATGTGGTTCGAAATTCGTAGGGAACTTTATCGGTTTTTAGGATTTCTATAGATCGTATAAGATCCGCAGTGTCTTTAGCGCCGAGCTGTTTGTACTTTTCAAGTGAGGCTTTGATGTCCATTGCTACATAGTCTACATTACCTAAGCATTCTTCTAATATTTTCGGATAGAAACCGTTCGTGTCTAGCTTCACTGAAAAACCACGTTCTTTGAGTTTGCCTAAGAAGGTGGGCAACTCTTTATGCATACAGGGTTCTCCGCCAGTTACCACTACTGCGTCTACATACTTCTTACGCTCTTCCAACATATCTAATGCCTTGGTTTCTTGAAGAAAAGGAGGTTGTGGATCAGTTACTATACGCCAGTTGTGGCAGAAGCCACAGTGGAGGTTACAACCTGGCGTGAATAGTACTGAAGCGATACGATTTGGGTAATCTATCAGACTTATCTTTTGAAGTCCACTAAACTTCATCCTGAAGGTCACTCGCTTATTGTGTAGGTATGGGGGCTGATGATAGTATGGCGGATTTATCGAATGTTTTACGTATGCTAAATTCAGCTTGTTTTCCGTCGTTCCATTGGTCTACAGGTCGCAAATAACCGACTACACGGGAATAGATTTCACTAGTTGACCCACATACTGGACATTTTTCATGTTCACCGCTTGTGTAGCCATGGTTTGGGCATATACTGAATGTAGGAGTCAATGTAAAGTAGGGTAATCGACTATTCCAAGATACTTTTTTAATAAGTTCCGCCGCGGCTTTCCATGAATGTAATCGTTCGCCCATGAATATGTGGAAGACTGTGCCTCCCGTGTAAAGCGTCTGGACTTGTTCCTGATGTTCTAGAGCTTCGAAGAGATCGCCTTCAAAATCTACAGGTAGCTGAGAACTGTTAGTGTAGAATGGCTCGGCATGGTTTGATTGAACTAGACGTTCGTTAGCTGCTATTATGTTCGGGTATTTGCGTTTGTCAATGCGAGCCAGTCGATAGGCGGTGCCTTCTGCAGGGGTAGCTTCAAGGTTATAGATATCACCTGATTCTTCCTGATAGTTCATGAGTTTTTTGCGCATGAAAGTTAGTGTTTTTACAGCAAATTCTAAGCCTTCTTTTGTAGAAAGGCTATGGCCTAGCAGGTTAATTATAGATTCATTGATTCCCACTATACCTATAGTAGAGAAGTGATTTTTCCAGAACTTTCCATGTGCTTTTTTAATGTTGCGTAAGTATTGACGGCTGTAAGGATACAATCCGTTGTCTGTAAATGCTTCCAAAGCTTTACGTTTTATCTCCAAACTGGCGCGTGCTATGTCCATTGCTTTTTCGATGCGGTGGAAGTATTCATCTTCATCTTTTGAGAGGTACCCTATGCGAGGCATGTTTACTGTAACCACACCTATGCTTCCGGTGAGTGGGTTAGCACCAAAGAAGCCACCGCCGCGTTTACGCAGTTCACGGTTATCAATGCGTAATCGGCAACACATACTTCGCACGTCTTCGGGTTTCATGTCGCTATTTACGAAGTTAGAGAAGTATGGTACTCCATATTTGGCTGTAACCTCGAAAATCTTTTGAGCTACATTTGAGTCCCAGTCG
The DNA here is from genome assembly GCA_964636425.1 of uncultured Candidatus Bathyarchaeia archaeon. Taxonomy (GTDB): domain Archaea; phylum Thermoproteota; class Bathyarchaeia; order Bathyarchaeales; family Bathycorpusculaceae; genus JADGNF01. The sequence continues at coordinate 19,107 of CAZWRU010000026.1, read as the reverse complement.
AAATCTTTAGTTATGTTATATGTTGGTATCGGGAAGGTGAATACTCTACCTTTGGAGTCACCTTGGCTCATTACTTCAGCGAATGCAGTATTGAGCATCTCCATCTCTTTTGTCATATCGCCATAGGTGTCTTCTGTCACTTTACCGTTGAATAACACACCTTCATTTTTCATAAAGTCTGGAACAGTCAGGTCTAGTGTTAGGTTAGTGAAAGGAGTTTGGAATCCGACCCGAGTAGGTACGTTCATGTTGAAGAAGAACTCTTGCAAACCTTGCTCAACATCTTTCTGACTGAGGTGGTCATAACGAATAAACGGAGCAAGATATGTGTCGAAGTTGCTAAAAGCCTGCGCACCAGCGGCCTCACCTTGTAGGGTATAGAAGAAGTTTACTATTTGACCTAAAGCAGTACGGAAATGCTTAGCTGGTTTACTCTCAATTTTTCCTGAGACACCACCAAAACCTGACATCAACAGGTCACTTAGGTCCCAACCCACACAATAAGGTCCCAAAACCCCAAGGTCATGGATGTGAATATCGCCTGCAAAGTGTGATTCAGCTATACTTTCGGGGTAAATACGGCTTATCCAATATTTTGCAATAACAGTAGATGAGAGATAATTGTTTAGGCCTTGTAGAGAGTAACTCATATTGCTATTTTCTTTTACTCGCCAATCTTCAATCTCTAAGTATTGATCTACAAGATCAGCACTACTTAAAAGCGCAGCTAACTCACGCATATCCTGATGCTGTTTACGATAGAGGATGTATGCCTTTGCAGTTTGGGCATGACCGTTTTCAATAAGCATTTTTTCAACGAGATCTTGTATTTCTTCAACTGTGGGACATCCGTCGTCGCCGAATCGGCTCTTTAATTCAGCTAAAACTGCGTCAGAGATTTTTTTAGCTTGCTGGCGGTCTTGTCCACCTACAGCTTTTGCAGCTTTCCAAACAGCATTTGTTATACGGTCTGAATCGAAAGGTTCTAGTTTACCATCACGTTTTCTAACATAGTTCATTGTTTCTTCACCTCAAGCAGAAACTGCTTGAAATCTTCGGGTTCTTCGAATTTCTTGTAAACTGACGCGAAGCGAATGTACGCAATGCGGTCAAGGTCTTTAAGATATTTCATGACCGAATCTCCTATTTCTTGAGATGTCACTTCTTCTTTTCCTTTTAACATGAGATCCTGCCTTACATGTCCAGCTAGGAGGTGGATTTGATCCATTGTTATGGGTCGTTTTTCGCAAGATTTTTGAAGGCCACGTATTATTTTGTTTACATCGAAGCGTTCTAGTTTTCCGTCTTTCTTGCGAACCATCATTTCCACAGTTTCTATATATTCGTATGTTGTGAAGCGTTTGTTGCAGCTAACGCATTCTTTTCTTCTGCGTGTGGTATTCTCTAATGAATCGCGTGTTTCCAACGTGCGGAATTCTTCAGAGCTACAGTAAGGGCACTTCATGTGTTTTTCACCGCGTACGAATTTATCGCAGCATAGTGTTCAGTCAACTATTTTGTACGCTACGCTTAGCGCCTATTTAAGTTGTTTTTACAGTAATTGTACAATACAACATCGACTCTCCATAAAGAAGCACGGAAAAATAGACAAAATAAGTATAAACAAAGAAGCAGGTAAAAGGCTTCTTTAGTAAAATCACTTCAAAAACACTTCTCTCGCAATAGCCTTAAATTTTTCCATAAAAAATTCAACAATCCTCGTAAAATCGTAACCAATTTCCTTTAAAAACTTAATTAATATTGCAAAGAAAGAGCGAGAAAAACTGTATATATTAAGACTTGTTAAAAAGTCACCTAAGACAGCATTAAAAGTTTTTTATTTTAGGATCTTCTTTTAAAAAACTCCGTCTCGCGGCATTAACATATTTAATGAATTCGAGCGATTCATTTTTATTCATATCCAAAGGGCTCTCGAGCTTAGAATAGAGTTTCTTCATAATCAGAATCTCGAGGAACCGTACACCTATACCAAAAATCTTCTCTAGACTGTCTTGGAATACTTCAAGTTTATGAGGAATCTCAATTTTATTTAGATTAAAGTTCTTTTCGAGATGAAAGTAAATTGACTGCTGAGCTGAAGAACCTAATGAAAGTAAAGCGTCGTCTATTGCGCTAATTAGGATTTCATCGAATTCTTTTGATTTAGCAGCCATTTAAATACACACTACAGTTGGCGAAAGCAGTTACCTATACCAACAGCTATTGACTTGGTTTGTTAAAGTAGGAATTCCCATTTAAACCTAATGAATTATGAAGATATGTTTACCGAATATTTAGAATTTAATAATACACAAGAATGATTATCTTGTAACAATCAGGTGATCCGGAAAGAAATTGAGCTTAGTCAACTAAAGCGTTAGCAACATCTTGATTTATCAAACCCAATAAGTTGCATAAATCACTAATTAAACTAATTTTCAACTGTATTCATGTACAACACATATTAATGAAATTTAATTATTTTCATAAAACAATATGAATAAATCGCAACAATATTAATATAAAAGTAACACAACAACAGTTCAGGGGAAAATAGAGGATAAGCACATGTCTGACTCAATTATTCTATTACTAATAGGCATAGTCTCCTGCATAGTTCCTTTTGCTTTCTTTGGATATGTTCGCCATAACGTCAAGAAAGTCGAAACCAGTATTGACTCAAATAAACATTGAGCCCAAAATCGAAGAGAAAGCAACCTATAATAACCATTATTAATCAAAAACCTGAGGAAAAACCTCGTAGTAAAAACCATTTAAATCTATCACCAGACAATAACAATAGAGGAGCAGTATGCAAACAAATTCAGAAAGATCAAGACTCACAAAAGGTATCATAACGACAATCATAATCATGGGCATATTCATAATTGCTTTTGCATGGTGGACATATCCGAGAACAATACTAAGTCTTCCAGTTTCTTTTACCGTAGGAGCGTCAACTCAAGAAAAAGTATTCGAGGTACCTGCATTAGATGATTCTGTCCAAGTTCAGGTAAAAATAAACAATGGTGCTTCATTATGGCAAGCTAGCATACTTGGAGATAATAGTACAACAATTTGGTCACATCAAAAAGCCCAAAGCGAACAAACTGTTTACTCCAGCGAGTATTTTTCATTAGCTAGTGGAAATTACACCTTAGTTTTTGCAACCATAGGCGCAGGTTCACTGGATGCCCAAATAGAAGTAGAAGCCAAAGGAGGCTTCTGGTAACTCAATTCAATAAATTAGTAACGCCGTTTATGACGTCCTTTTGTTATTATCATCACAGCCGTCGCGTGGCTGCATTTACCTTTCTGCAAAAAACCTGGACAATTGCAACTGAGTTTACCAGTGTAATCTAAAGCAACCGTATAAGTACCATGATCACCAATAACGTTATAGACGTTATTATCCAAAAACTCCACTCTGCCGCTATTAGCAAGTTTTAGAGCTTTCTCAAAGAGAAGGTCAACACTTTGGTTACGGCGCCTATTCCTATCTTGTCCACGACCAGAAAACACAGTTTTTTTAGAAGTGTAGTCTTTATCTCGATTCTGATCTACTTTTTGAACCGAAACTGGCTTGGCTTGTTGAGTCGATTCGTCGTTGGTTTCGGAAACGGGCATTATTTAACCACACTCATAATTAGGGGGTTATCAAAGCATAAAAACAGTTCGACAATAGCCGAAGAGCAAAGTTGATGTTCCGATTTTGGAAAGAAGACTTATAACTGGTAATGCCGAAGCGAAAAATGGAGAAACACTATGACAAATCCTACGGAATCGGATAAGTTCATAGGGGAAATTAGAAGTATCCAAAAAGAGCTCGATATACTAGAGCAAGAAATCGAGAATATTGCAGAAGTCCTTTTTACACAAAAAACATCTAAACAGCAAACAAGAAAAAGAAAAAACAGAAAACTAAAACCCCGAGCCACAAAAAGGCATACTGCCCAAAATAAAAAAGATGAAACCGCTCTAGAAATTAGACAAAATAGAGAGTCGAATTTAAGGGGACTTTAGAGAATTAATGATATTATTTGAAGAATAAAGAAAAGCTAACGATTAAAGTTTTGGTAAAGCGAGAAATGGAGGTAATGGGTTTTTGGATGTAGGGGTACTTTGAGGTGTTGGCAGTGTTTGGTTACATAAATAATCAGTTTGAGTAAGAAACGAATTTTTTGCTTTTAGTCGCCCCAGTTGCGGCATTGTTGTTTGAAGCGTGTTTTGTACCATCACAACCGCATGATCAACAACTACAATACAGGTGCCGTTCAGCATTCTCCAAATCAAAGTTTCCTGTCTCAAAGTATAAGATAGATAAATTTGAAAGTATCAGTACAAATACAACAAGATGCCAAAAACAGAAGACCACTTAACCACAAAGCTTAAATAGAAATTTCTCAAACCAAACAAAAGAACCCTTGAACTTTGGGCTGTCTCCCCAAATACATGGTAAACCTTTTTATATGCGAATCCATGATGTTGGAACGTCACATTAACTCATGCCACAACTCAAGCTCCCTAAAGCTTTTGAAAATACGCATGATCGCTGTGGCAGGAAAAAATAGAAAATGTTAGAAGTACAATCATTTAAGGACCTACCCTTGAGTGCGCAGGTCCAAAGAAGCATAAAAGAGCTTGGATTTGAAGCGCTTTTCCCTATACAAGCTCAAGCGATAATGCCCCTGCTTGAAGGCAAGGACATTATTGGACAGGCACAAACGGGCACAGGTAAAACTGCCGCCTTCGGAGTGCCCATGGTTGAACGTCTGGATCCTCAGATCAGAAAAGTTCAAGGTTTAATTCTTGTCCCTACACGTGAACTTGCAATGCAGGTTTCACAGAATATGATCCAATTCTCAAAACATGCCAAACTTAGAGTCTTAGCCGTTTACGGCGGAGCCTCAATTGAAAGACAAAGACGAGAACTCCAAAACGGTGCACAAATTGTTGTCGGCACACCCGGTCGCATAATCGACTTAATCGAAAGACGCATGCTCAACCTATCACACATAAAAATTGTTGTCCTTGACGAAGCCGACCGAATGCTAGATATGGGATTCATCGATGATATAAACTACATACTTTCAAAGGTCCCTGTTGAAAGACAAACAAGTCTTTTCAGCGCTACCATAGACAAAACAGTGATGAGCGTCTGCAACAAATACATGAAAAATCCAATTAAGATTTTTGTAAGCAAAGACGAAATAGGCGTCACACAGATGAAACAATACTACATAGTGGTCAACCCACATGCCAAATTCGAAATCCTCTGCAAAATTCTACATGATGACAACATCGATCGAGCCATAGTATTCTGCAGAACCCGCCGCGAAACCAGCAAAATAGCAGAAAAACTCGCCCAAAAAGGATACAGAACTCAGGCATTACATGCAGGTTTTACGCAACCCCAAAGAGAACGCGCCATAAACGCTTTCCGAGCTGGAAAATTGAATCTATTAGTAGCTACTGATGTTGCAGCTAGAGGTCTAGATATAGACGGCATAACTCACATAATCAATTATGATGTTCCAATGGACCCTCCAGTTTACTTCCATCGTGTTGGTAGAACTGCAAGAAAAGGAACAGATGGCACAGCAATAACAATTGTCAGCTATGGAGAAATGAGCGATTTTAATAATATCAAAGCTCTAACAAAAACCACTATAGAAGAAATAAAACCAAACAGCAACCCGGATTCTCCCGTGGTTAGCTTTTATTAACCACTACCCATAAAAGACGGACAATCCTCTCTATTTTGAGGTTAAGACCAAAAAAAATGTACCGAGACCCAGTTTGCGGCATGGTATTAGACGAAAACACAGCAAAATTTAAAATAACCTATGACGGCGAAACGATTCATTTTTGCAGTCTAAAATGTAAAAAAAGATTCAAAAGGCAACCAACAAAATTCATAAAATAATCTTTAAATCAAGCTGATTAACAATGTGTTTACGTCGGGATGCCACTATCCATCTCCAAAATAATTCAAGTGATTTCTGTTAAAATAAAAGTTTAGATAGAAAATTTATAATTTTTCTTCAGTCGAGATATCCATCATTGCCAATCCAGAAACAGGTTTGGGGTAAAAGTCGGTAGATTTTTCAGGTAATCGTTCGCGCTTTTGTGCAATTCTCCATACCATAGCGGGATTAATAGGATTAACCAAGAAAGCAAGTTTAGCTTCACCATTATCAACTTTTTCCAATGCAACAGGTATGGATCGCTCGTAAAGGATATCCTCATCCATTTTAAGTTCACCTGTATTCATCAGATATTTGAAAATGAAGTCACGTAGAATTACAACGTCTAATAAGCTTACTTCTTCGGAGTTGTTTGGATTGGATACTTTGAGGACTTTCTTTTCATCCTTTAATAATAACCCGTATGCTTTGGCGCCATTATAGACGCAAAAAGCATGCTCCGCATTATGTTTTAGCAGAAAATCTTCAATTGCACTAGCGTTCGCATTTATTTCAGTTAATATAAAGTGTTTGTTGAAGGTGTCAATTATTTCACTTGTTAAATTAAGTTTTCTTAAGAGTCGATGGGTAGGTAAAATGACTAAACCTTCGTCTTGAACTGGAGCCATATAACTCATATGAAAATTAAAAGCAGAATCTTCTGTCCATTCAACCTGTCTGCGTCTTTCATCTCGATAGGCTAAAGCGCTTTCATATCGGTGATGGCCATCTGTGATTACTATTGTTTTATTTTTTAGTGCTTCTTGCAAAATCGTAATTTTGTCTGGATCAGAGATTCTCCAAAGTTTATGACGAACTAAAAATTGATCCTCGACTTCAATTAAAGGCGGAGTTTCTGCAATTTCTGCAAAAAAATTGACTGTGATTTTTTTTGGATCAGAGTAAATCAGAAAAACTGGCTCTAGGTCTTTTTGGATAGTCCGTAACATATTTAGGCGGTCAGCTTTTGGAGCGGAAAACGTTATTTCATGTGGAAAAACGATGTTTTCACTGTAAGCACATAGACGTAGAGCTGCAAGTAGACCTGTACGAGCACAACTCTTACCATCCAATCGGAATTCTTGCCGAAAAACAAAGACAGATGGATCCTCGTCCTTAGCGAGGATGTGTTCATTTAGCCATTCGTAGATGCGTTGATGCACTGTTTGATATCGATTTTCCTCCAATGGCAGTATAAGACGGCAGTAGTTGTAGGGTGATTTCTCGTAGTATTCACGTTGCATATCCTGATCTATTTTATCGTATGGCTGAGTGACAAGATTTTTAGCATTACCAGCCTTTTCGGTGTATCGAATAGCTCTGAAGGGTCTAATATCAACCATGACTATCTAGCTCTATGGGAATCGATTACAGTCTCAGATTATTGGCTAAAGGTTCCAGATTTCGTCAATAGCTGCAATAACACCTTTGATTTCTTCTAGAGTCCATTCGCCCATGTGGCCAATTCGGAAAGTTTGATCAGCTAATTTGCCGTAGCCGTTGCTAATAGTTAGACCTTTTTCAGCTAGTTTTTGATTTAGTTCAGGTATGCTTTTAGAGAGCGTGTTTTTTATGCAACTCACAGTTAGTGAAGCGTAACCTTCCTCAGAGAACATTTCAAAGTGTTTCTTTGCCCAGTTCTGCGTATATGTTGCCATATCCTTATGGCGCTGGTAAACTTTATCATGTGTTTCAGCTATCAAGAGGTCCATCCGCTTATCTAATGCATAAAGTAGGGAAATATTTGGAGTATAGGGAGTTTGTTGTTTTTTCTCGAATTCGAAGATTTCAGCAAGATCAGTATAGCCGCCCCTGTTTGGTACTTGTTTAGCTCTTTCTATGGCACGATCATGCACCATACCTATACCTAGGCCTGGAGGTAGAGCGAAGCATTTCTGGCTTGAGGAGAAGATGACATCGCAACCGATTTCTGATGGGATAAGCTTATCGCCTGCAAGAGAAGATACGCTATCTATAACGAATAATACGTCAGGATATTTGCTTCGCACAAGTTTGCTAATTTCATGAACTGGACTTCGCACACCTGTTGAAGTTTCGTTATGACAAACAACTAAAGTATCATATTCGCCTGAATCTAGTTTTGGGGCAATTAGCTCTGGTTTGGCGGCTTTTCCCCATTCGATATCTATCCAATCAGCTTGTTTGCCACAGGATCGGATAATTTCGCCAAATCTTTTAGCGAATGCACCGTTAACGCACACGAGGGCTTTGTTTTTAACAATACTTCGAGCGACAATATCAAACCATAAAGTTCCAGAGGCAGTAGTGACCGCGGGTTTATAATCAACTGGCAACTCGAAGAAGTTGGTGAGTTTATTTGTTATCCCGCCATAAAGTGCGCTGAAGTCTTTACTTCGATGACCTATCATAGGGCGAGATTGTTCACGGAGTATTTCTTGACTCACTTCTGTGGGTCCGGGAATCAAAAGTTTCTTGTGCATTTTGTTTTTTCTCCTTTATGACTTTAAACATTTTAGGGTTACTTTTAATGATACGCTATTTCTTAGCTTATTCATTATTTATGCTTTAATGCTTTTTAATTGTCCTTAATCCTTGCATCGATCAAAAGCTGAAACATATAGGTTTGATGTGTATTGTTTAATTTTTTTGGTATTCAATGTGCTTTGTGGGTGTATTGGTATCCTTTGTGTTTGTAGGAGTGCAGTGTATAGGTAAGCGGTGCGTTCATTGTAGTTAGCCCTTTATGGCAAGTAGGCAATTAGTTTAACATAAAGTTTATGCTAGCTTCTTGTAGTTTCCTGATACTTTTTTTATGTTGTGGGTGTGGTTTGTGAATTGAGTGATTTTTGTAGTTATGTACTACAAACGGGCTTAATAATCGCACAATGTATAACGTTTATTAACTGTCAATATTCCAGATAGTCTATAAACCGTGTCACAATACAACCCGTATGAGACACATAACGCACATAAACCAAGAGGTGAATTAAGACCGTGAAAATTAGTCGTAAACTATTATTGTCATATCTTTTAATAGTAGCACTCTTCATTGCGGCAGGGGTAGCTGTCGCAGTAAACACCGTCCACATGGCAGACCTACAAACAAAAGTCAAACAACAAGTAGAAATTAACAACAACGCATTTGCCTATCAGCAAGGACTAGACCAAAAACAATTCGGCTCCTTAATGTACAGCTCTGACAACACTCAGCAAGGAGAAGAAATAATCGTAAGAAGCGCCGACACAATGCAACCAGCCGAAACGTACCTGCTTAACGCTCTAGCAAACGACCAAGAACTTCTAAACAAATTCAACCAAGTTGTAAACATAGACAGAGACCAAATCAACGGCGCAATTACACAAATATATACAATCTACAGTAGCAGCGCCTCAAACAAATACGAACTCATCTGGGACCAATTAACCATACTAATGAATGCAGTAACCCAAGCGGACAACATACTAGCGGAAGTCAGAACTGCAACACTAAATAGCGTCGAAAACGCAACTGTAGAATCCCAAAACTACGCCAACTTTAGCAACATAATCAACATCTCATTCATTGTGATAATAAGTATAATTTCAGTGGCTTTAGCATTCATAATGGGCAAACGCATCACAGATCCTCTGAAAAAACTAGCAGAAATAGCTCACAAAGTGAGCCTTGGAGATCTAAACCAAAGATACTACCTTAAACAGAACATTGATATAAAGACCGGAGATGAAATCGACGAACTCGTAGGTGCCTTCAGAAGAATGATCAACGCATTCAGAATGACAGAAGCATTAAGTCAAGAACAGGAGACACCAAAAGAATGACAGTAGAACAAGATTGCCTAGCCGTATTAGCAGAAGAACTTGGGCCAGCTGCCCGAGCCTTTCTTTCTCGCATATGTAAAAACCAATTAAAAAAAGAACCATCACAACTTGAGAAATGGGATATAGAAGAATTAGCCAAATGGTGCGGCATTGGCACCCAATCGACACTCGGAGCACAAGTTGCAGAAAACATTAAAAAAAACTTACTGGCGCTTAAGTAAGTGCCTTCACAAATTATTCAATCTTTTTTATATCTTCACCTTATTCAACTCATTTTTTTAATATTCCATTATACATCATAGAATCTTAATCGCCCTTAAACTAAGAGAACTACAAAGAAAACTTAGATTTTAAATGAGAAAAACTTTGAGAGAACAAAAACAATTATAAAAAATATCTTAAACTAGCAGATTAAAAAATAAACTACCAAGTTTTTAACACTAAAAACAGAAGAAAGAAATATAGTTAAAAAAACTATAAACTGGGAACTAATAAGATTATTTTGTTTAAGATGCTGGCGTGATCTGTGTTCCTTTCCATAAATACGCTGGCCGAATTTTCGCCTGCATTGAAGCAGAGTACTTTGATATCTGTGCCCTCGATTACAATGCTACTTATACTGCCTACTCCGAAGGATGAGGATATATCCGCCACGGAGTCAAACGCCTGAGATGATAACAGCGCAAAATCAACGATTTTAGCAGAATCTTTGAGATTTATTTTCGCTTTGATATCATTCTTGAGAATATAACCCAGTATATTATCAGCATCACAAAGGTCATTAAGGAGTACTGCAAGATCGTCAAAAGAAGTTTGCTCAGAAGTCAAAGCAGTAATTTCCACCATCGCCTGAGATTCAATAGGGTCTTCACAGTTTATTGCTGTAGTAGATATCATTTCTCTGTTTTTTTTAACCATTCTTCAACGCCTCTTATTTTACTATAGGTTTAACTTTTACTAACGCACCTTTCTTAGTGCGTAATGCTTGCTGAACTTTTTCGGACATTTGAATTACGCCTTTGCCTTCAAATTTTGAATCTTTAAAAGCCTTAAATTTGCAGCGTAGTTGTTTTCCAGTTACTGTATCTTCTATGGTAACTTCTTCGATTTTTTTATCTCCAAACATCTCATTCCAGCGTCCAATTATTGCGCTATCAACCCGCACAACTTCCGGACCACCCATAAAGCCACTTATCCCGGTGAGATTCTCAACTAGAAATTGACTAAACGGAGCATCTGAAAGAGAACGACTAGAATTGTATGTTTTCTTTGACTCAGACTTTAGTTTAGGTTCAGCAGAGTACAGTTTGACTTTTTCTTTAGTTGCGATAGCGCTGTTCTGAGAGGAGCTGATGATGGGTTTAACGATGACTTTATCGCCCTTTTTAATTTTTAGCACCTGTGAGATTTTTTCGGATATTTGGATAACATTCTTGTTTTCGAACTTTTCTTCTTTGATTGACTGGAAACGGCAAGACATATTCTTCTTAGTGATAGCGTTTTCTATTGTTATTTCCTGAATTTTATTAAGGCCAAAGAGTTCATTCCACTGAGCTATCAGTATATTATCTATGCGCACGATATCAGGGCTACCTAAAAGTCCGCCGATGCCGCGAAGACTTTCTACGGTTAACTCGTTAATTGGAATTTCAGGAACGTAAGGTTCAGGGACGATCCGCATTTCTGGTTTAAAAGTGGATGCTCTTGTTTCAATCACATCCTGAGATATCGGACGCGAAGTTTCTACTAGTTTTAGCATAGTTGGAACCAGAATCCGCGCCAGATTAGTGACAATTTTTTCATCTGCTTCATGGGAAGCTATTGTTGTTAGGTAAAAATCGTTTATTCGAGAAATGTTTACACGTTCATTTGAACCAGTAAAGCTGATTGATTCTATTCGGCCGATTGGGTTCGCTTTTTGGGCAATAGCGCTAAAAGCTTGCTTAGTAGAATTTACTTCATCAATGGTTGTATTCTGATCTTTGGAGAGAATTTGATTATCTTCTCTAAAAATAAAAGTGTGTGATAACCCTGGACAAACGTTCTTAACTTCATTTAACGCATTGTCTAAGGCTATGGTGCTTGAGTCAGTTTGCATTTTTTGTACCTCTAATAAGACATAATCCGTTTTTATTAGGACATCTTGAACAAGATACGTTCAGGGACGCCGTCGGTTTCAACTACTAGGTATTTTAGGCCGTCAGTGTCTCCGAGTTGATCGAGCCATTTGAGTGCTTCACGTGCTTTCTGGAGAACCAGTAATCGTTCTTGGAAGCTTCGAACCACCGTTTCTATTGCAGTTAGTTCATGAAATGGATTAGAGTCCAGAATTATGTTTAAGCTGCCAACGGTTATTTCACCCATTGATTCGGTTGAGGCTTTTTTACCTGCCAGTTTCATAACGACTTCGCGGACTTTCTTTGATTTCTCCGCAATAATACGAATGTCATCTAGTCTTCGCAGGTACCCGCCTAAGGTACTTTTAGTGTCACCTATCTCTTTATCTAAACGATCTGCTAATTCTTGTGCTGATGCATATTCTTTTATTTCAACGACCATGATTTTTTAACCTCCCTTCGAGAGGAAACAAAGGAAAGGGAAATTAGGTGAA
>CAZWRU010000026.1:0-6629 GCA_964636425.1 uncultured Candidatus Bathyarchaeia archaeon | reverse complement strand
GTTTCCATGAATCCGACGGTCATGCCGCCCATCCATGCAGCGACTGCTACGCTGACTGCGACTGTGACTGCGATGAGGATAATTGATGCTACTACTGGGCTGAGTGCTTTTGCGTCTTTCTTTATATTTCTAAAGGTGTTCATTTCTTTTTTTTCCTCTTTGGAATTTTAACGATATGGTAGGAAGCAAAAAGCTCTTTTAAATCTTGCGATATACGATACCAAGCTGATTAGCTGTACAACAGAAATACACAAAAAGAAAAAACAGTTTGAAATCTATCGAAACAATAGAAAAATAAGACCAAACATAACCATCAAAAAAGGTATGGTTTGAGTCTTACTATGATTCAATATCATCAAATAACTTTAGAAGAAGTTTCGCAACCTTATCGCCAAATTCGGTACTCAGATAGTACTTCTTTAATGGGTCAATGCGTTCGCTCTTAGCCAGACCTAATTCTTCTATCTCAATCATTCTTGACCTAAATGTTCCATCGCTTAAGGTCAGGTTATTTTCACGCATAAAGTCCTTAGCGTCCTTCCACTTGCCCCGACTGACGTAAAGCAGTAAAAGACAGTCAATAGCGTGATCTTTTTCTAGCATTGCCTTGATGGCGGAAAGCTTCGGATCGGTTAAGATTCGCTTTACCTTCCCCTCTTCTCCATTTTTCTTCATCATTCACCAACTCAATTTGTCATTACGTTTGATAATGCAGATTGAGCTTAAAAGCATTTAAGCCGTATTACGATTTATGAAACATATCAGCAGACGTCACTTATCGTAAAAAACATAAAACACCCAAAACTAATCAATTTTTCCTATTTATCGAATAAAAACGAAGGTAGAATTAGACTGAATTGTAAAAAAGAAAAATTTTGGAGCGAATATTTGAAGGATTTATGCGAAGCTGCGTGTTTCTTTGCGTTTTTCTGCTTCTTCATAGAAACGCAGGATTTCATCTATGATTTCCACATTTGAGAGTAACATTCGTCTGCAGCAGTAGTGTTTGACCCCTAGATTGTCTAGTACATCTTTGGGATTTTCGCCTGTTCGAATTCGGCGGGCGAACTCTTCCCATTTGTCTCCTACCAGTTTGCCGCAGGTGAAGCATCTCACGGGAATAATCATTTTTGTTTTTTACTCCTTTTTTATCTGTAGCTCTTTTGCTCTTTAGCTCTTGCGCCTGGACCGCCAAATTTCTTTGGTTCTTTAGCTCTTGCATCTCCAGCAACCATAGTACGGTCATATTCTGTGAAAATGGTGCGCAGGTGAGTGCTCTTGGTCCATTTTAGTAAACCGTTTGCAATGGCCATTCGTGCCGCTTCTGCTTGACCCATATATCCTCCGCCGATTGTCTTTACTTCCATGTCTAGTTGTCGCCATGCGGTTTCTCCAGCTTGCAAGAGAGGTTCCATTATTTTTTCGCGGGCGATGGCGGGTTCAAAGATTTCTACAGGGGTTTTATTTATTCGGATTCTTCCTTGACCTTGCTTTAGTACAGCTCGAGCTGTTGCTGTTTTTCTTTTTCCACTAACAACTATTACTTTTTTACCAGGCATGATTATGCACCTTGGTTCCATCCTATTTCTGTTGCTAATTCTCCAAGTGTGAAACGAGGACCTTTTAGTTTTGAAGCCAAAGCTTGTTCTACGGTTTCCATGTTTTGATCGTTAAGTTCTTTGGGTATGCCCATAAAGACCTTAAGTCTCTTGTAGGCGGCTTTACCTTTAGGTTGAGGCCAAGAAACCATTCCCCGAACGGTTTTTCTTACTATCCTGTCAGGTCTTCGTGAGTGAAATGGCCCTCTTTCTGGTGCACCTACTTCAAGAAATTGCTTCGCTTCAGCTACTTTGCTTTTCTTTTTTCCTGAAATTATGGCTTTCTCTGCGTTAACTATGATTATTTGTTCGCCGTTTAGAAGGCGCTTGGCTATTTTACTGCACATTCGGCCAAGAACAAGACCTTCGGCGTTTACTATTACTGCTGAGGTTTTGGTTGATTGCATTTTATTCACCCAATAATTTTAACATTAGAACCTGTTGGATTTCGCTCCACAAGTTCTTTGATGGTTAGATATTTAGCTTTAGCTGCGGTCAGTTTTTCTTTTGCTTTTTCTGAAACGTTAAAAGCCGCAACTGTTACCGCGTGATCGAGATTTCCGGAGGCTAATACTTTTCCAGGTACAAGGATAACTTCGCTTTTATCGGTATATCGATTAATTTTGCTTAAGTTAACAGATATACTCTGGCGACTTGGTTTGGATAAGTATTCAGCAACATCTCTCCAGATACCTACTTTGCTTTCTCGACTCTGCTTTTTGAGATATCTTATAAGCTGGATAATTTCGGGGTTTGTAGAATTTGTTTCTCTCATGGCTCTGCCACCTTTAATTCTTTCTTGAATTCCTTAAGTTGTTCTTCTAGTATTTTGTTTGCTTCCTGAAGTATTCTTTCGGGTGGAAGCGCCCCGGTTGACTCTATATTCATGATAAATGAATTCTTCTCCCATTCGACCTTTATTCCTTCGTCTTTCTTAGGACAGACATCTACGCAGTCCATGCATAATGTGCAAGCTAAGAGGTCACGAACGGCCACTTTGTCACCTTTCATCGCTAAGACTTTCTTAGGACAAATATCTACACATTTAGTGCAGTCTTCACAACCTTTTGAGGGAAGCTCTATTTTTGGGTAGTACTTGTAACCGCAACCTGATACTGGTTGCCATTTAGCATGGATCTTTCCTTTACCAAGTCTCGCGTACGCTTCAAGTTTTAGCTTCTGCCCTTTTGCCAGTTTTATTATTGGAATTTTTTCGCTGACCGGAACTACGTCAAGGTTCTCAGAAACGAGTTCACCAGAGTATACTGGACGAGTACTTTCCAGAGATTCCGCGTTCAAGGTTAGGGTGACGCGGCATTGAGCACAACCGAATTCACTTTTACATGAGCATTCTTCGGGAAGATTATAGCTGTCTAAGTCTGTTTTTAGTGGAATTAAACCAAGACGATGTGCAATCATTTCATCTTGCAGAATAGATGAGTTCTCAATCATAACCACATCTGCTATAGCCATGGCTGGTACTTCAGCAAGAGCTATCCTTCTCAATGCATTCATCAGTGGAACATCTGCGTCCCTGACTAATACACGAAGGTTTGTCGCATCTTTTTCGAGCACTTCAATTTTCACTTACTTAGACACTCCACAAGTGAATAGGATTATTTGGTTTCAATAGGAGCATAAGGGCATTATTTCAATTTTTCTATATATAAAGGTTGAAAATGAAGAGACTATACTCTTCTGCCTCTTCTGCCACCAGGTCTACGTGTGCCATCGTGAGGAATCGGTGTAACTTCTTCTATGCGTTCGATTCGAAAACCGAATCTGGCAAAAGCTCTGATGGCTGCTTGAGCACCTGGACCAGGTGTACGCGGACCGGAACCACCCGGAGCACGAACTTTGATATGTATAGCAGTTATACCTTTATCACGCGCTATTTCAGCTGCACCTGTAGCTGCTCGCATAGCTGCATAGGGAGATGACTCCATACGATCTGCTTTCACGAACATGCCACCGCTTGTGCGAGCTATGGTTTCTGCTCCCGATATATCTGTTATATGGATTAAGGTGTTGTTATAGGAGCTGAATATGTGAACAACTCCCCATTTGTCATTTCGTTTGGTGCTACTCAAAATCTACCGCCTCTTCCGCCTCTTCTGCGGTCTCTTTGCTGCCTAATTTCAGGCTTTCTTGTCACAACGGTCATCGCAACGCGTGTTGGGTGAGACGGATTCACAAGTTCACTTTGTGGTGAATAAGCGAGAGTCTTTTCTTCTTCGCGTGAAACGATGTATCCAGGAATGGTGACTTTACGCCCGTCAAGAGTTATATGACCATGAGTAATTAATTGTCGAGATTGATGAATAGTTTTAACCAAGTTTTTCCTGAACACAAGAGTTTGCAGTCTGCGTTCAAGGATATCTTCAATCGATAAGTCTAATACGTTGTCTAATACCGCTGTTTCTTGAAGTATGCCAAGTTTCTTTAGCCGATTTAGAAGTTCATTCTCCATTTTCATTCGTTCATCAGGTGTTTTACCGATTAAAGAACGGGCAATTCCCCTGAATTTGGAGAGCATAGTTTCATGACGCCAAAGTTCATGCTTGTTTCGTAAGCCAAATGTACCTTGGAGCTTGAGTTCTTCTTGAAGGATGTCTTTGCGCCAAGGGAAACGAGGAGTATTAAATTTACGTCTCTGTCTTTTTGGATCGCCCATGTTTATTTGCCTCCTTCAGCTGCTGGCGCACCGCCTGGTTTACCCATAAGCGTCTTTTTCTTAACACCTAAAGACTTACCAGATCTGCCAGTTGTTTTGGTTCTTTGACCACGAACTTTCAGACCGTAAGCATGCCGATAACCGCGCCAGGAACGGATGCTTTTTGCATCATCAATATCATTCTTAATTTTTAAAGCTAAATCTGAACTGATAATGTGCATATCTTTACCCGATTCAGCGTCTTTTCGCCGGTTCATCAACCAAGCAGGTATGCCATATTTGGCTGGATCTTTAACAACATCTTCAATTTTTGAGATGTCTGCTTCTGTAAGGAAGCCGGCTCTAAGGTTCGGATTAATTTCAGCCTTTTTTAATATCGCGTTAGAGAGACTGAGACTTACACCTTTAATTTTTTTTACAGCGTAAGAAACCTTTAGAGTGCCTGCTGAATCGGCCCCTAATATACGAACTATGTGACGAAATTCCTGAGCTGACATTAATTTTTCTTCCGTTAAGCTTGAAGCATATACGAAATGAGGCAGTATTTATTTAAACCTTCCTTTCACAAAATCGTAATCAGTCAAGTTACGTTAACTAAACATCTCATTCACTATATAAACTCGAATTCAAATCGTAAACAATTCAGGGCGCAGTTAAACGCTTTCATTTCCCATAAATAATCCATCATAATCAATTCACTAAGACAGATTAATTTCATATTCAAGATATAGATAATTATCCTCATAAAATATCTTAAAGATGTAGTTTTTTGTTGGAAAATTTTTTATCAAATGATGCATAATTAATAATTACCGGGTAATAGGGGTTTTTTGTGATGGAAACAGAAAAAGTCATCACGCAAAATCGCTGGCAATGTGTACCTATGAAAAAGGTTGCCCCTGAAGACAGAGTTCAGAATTTTAAGGAAGTCGCTACAGGCTATACTGAAGAAGACGCTCAAAAAGAAGCATCTAGATGCCTAGTTTGTCCGAATCCTCAGTGCATAAAGGGTTGTCCTATTGAAGTAAATATCCCAGGATTCATTAAATTAATTAAAGAAAAAAAGTATGATGAAGCTTTAAATAAAATTAGGGAAAAAAGCGTTTTCCCGGTTATTTGTTCTCGCATTTGTCCTCAAGAAGAACAATGCCAAAAACACTGCGTAATGGGAAAAAAAGGAGATTCAGTTGAAATTGGCCGACTTGAAAGATTCATTGCAGATCAAGAACCACATTATCCGCTACCACATTCTAAGAAACCCAAAACGGGGAAGAAAGTAGCTGTTATAGGAGCGGGAGCAGCCGGACTTACTGTAGCAGCTAATTTGGCTGAACTAGGCCATGAAGTTACTGTTTTTGAAGCACTTCCTTTTGCAGGTGGTGTTCTCGCATATGGCATACCTGAATTTCGATTACCCAAAAACATACTAGAAAAGGAGATTGGGCGCATACAAAAAATGGGAGTTAAAATTCTCACAAATACGCCAGTGTCGAATATTTTAATGATAAAAGAGTTATTTAAACAAGGATTTGGCGCCATTTTTATTGGTGCAGGCGCAGGTACGCCTCTTACTTTAGGAGTACCGGGGGAAAAGTTGCAGGGTGTTTATACTGCTAATGAATTCTTGAAGCGAGTTAATTTTCAGCGACATTATCAACATACAATGCAAGGCAAGCCCATCGAGATAGGCAAGAAAGTTGTTGTTGTAGGTGGAGGTAACGTCGCTATTGATGCAGCACGGACCTCAATCAGGTTAGGAGCAGAAAAAGTTAGTATTTTTTATCGCAGATCAAAAGATGAGATGCCCGCAAGAAAAGAGGAAATTATAAATGCTGAAGAAGAAGGTATAGAATTCAAATTTTTAGCTGCGCCGACCAGATTTATTGAAGATGAGCATGGCAGATTAAAGAGTATGGAATACATTCAGATCAAGCTTGGCGAAATCGATTCTACAGGACGACGAAAGCCGATTTCGATTGAAGGCTCTGAAACTATAGTAGATGTTGATTCTGTAATTATTGCCATAGGAAGAGCACCCAATCCCATAGTGCAAAGTTTTTGCAAGGAGATAGATGTGGGGAAAGGCGGTATAATTCTAGTTGAGGATGAAACCTCCAAGACCAGCCACGCTGGCGTTTATGCGGGCGGAGATATAGCTACAGGTGAAGCCACCGTAATAGGTGCAATGAGTTCAGGCAGAAAAGCTGCAAAATATATTGACGAATATTTAATGAGGGCTTGTCGATGGCCTGAAATTAAGGTAGCTAAAAGAAATACTACCTATTCCGAGGTTACTTAAGAATATAGAATAGATTAAGAAAGAGGGTAGTTTAAGCGTAGACTCTACTATATGGTCG
>CAZWRU010000025.1:26474-29078 GCA_964636425.1 uncultured Candidatus Bathyarchaeia archaeon | reverse complement strand
TGCTTGACGTGCAGAAGGTCGCCGGTCCGAATCCGACTTAGCCCACTATATGTTTTTTAGGATTTTAACGAAGTTGTTTAGTTATTGTTTTGGCAAAGCTTAAATTAGCCGATGGGTCATCTTTCATTTAGTATGTGACATGTAGCATGAAGATTGTGCAAACAACCTTGACTGAAGCGGAGCATAAACTCCTTGAAGAATACGCCAAAAAGAACTCTATGAGCATTAAACAGGTGCTCAGAGACGCCATTAAAGCTAAAGTTGAGGGAAATGTGAATCACGATGACCCTATTTTTACATGTCCGCCTAGCTCAAAGCGAATGGGCAAGAAAGATCAAGGCTCTCAAGAACATGACAAATACCTATATGGGGAAAACACTTGATTTTCGTAGACACCAGCGCATGGTATGCCATGGAAGTTGAAGACGATATAAATCACGAAGCTGCCTGCAAAGTACTTGCGATTATAGCTTCTGGCAAACACGGAATTATTGTCACTACTGATTACGTTCTTGATGAAATGCTTACGCTTCTGCAAGTAAGAAAAGGTTTAGCTGTGGCTTCAGCATTTATAGACAAAATTACGAAAAGTAAGAGTGTCCGCATATTCTGGGTCGACGAGGGTCTGTTCGAGAGGGCTTTAGATACATTCAAGAAATCTAGTGATAAGCTTTGGAGTTTTACTGATTGTACAAGCTTCGCTTTGATGCGGGAACTTGGGCTTTCCACAGCATTCACATTCGATAAACATTTCAAGGAAGCGGGATATCTGCCACTTCCAACCATGTAGACTGTTTAGTAGATACGCTTAACGCGCAGGAGATCGCCAGTTCGAATGCGGTCTGGTAGCCAATTACTTCTGTTGGTATTTTTACGCAGAAAAGTAAACTCTTCCTTCAGAACTCCGCTCTTTAAACAGCCTATGAGAAAATAAATAAGCCCGTTAACCAAGTTATAGAAAGGAAATCTTATGACGATTTGGTTCTGCGTTAAAACCAACCAAACCCCCGACATTGTAGCCCAAGTTATTTGCGCCTTCAATACGTTCGAAGAAGAACCTCCTAACGGTAAATGTGTATGGATCATTGAGAAAGGAAAAGGTGTAGAAGAATACTGGCGAATCCTGTCCAAATACGAACGGAAAAAAGTTGTGGCTTGTGTTGCACTGGTTTATCGGGAAGGTGATACGGTAGTTTTGGGTGAGGTGGCAGATGAGGTTTTGCCGAATTTTTTGGCACCACTGCTGGCAAAGTATGGGTTTGATTCTGTCAAATGGATAGTTGCTAACCCGAAAAGATGATAATTAGGCTAATAATTAACAAGACTTGAGGAATAGAAATTTAATTAAAGCGTCTGCCTTTTAGTTTCTTGGGAGATGTTTATGGTTCAAATCGTAAAGTTTGCGCCTAACTGGGTAACTTTTGAGTATGAAGGTAAGTGCTATTCTATTAGTTCTGATTATGAGTTTGATTCTGCGGCCTTGTCTAAGATTACCCGGATGTCTTTTGATGAAGTCAAAGCAAAATATCCCCTCACTTGTGATAGTGAGGATGATCAGTCGGATTCCTGTTCTTGCTGCTGAAATATACTTTATGCCTAACAAAATATGCCAACTATTTGAGGCTTTTTAGTGTATGTTGTTAATTCATAAACTATAAATTGGTAAAGCGAATGTTCATTAACTCTATCGTTTCAATATTAAATAATAAGAAATAGTGAATTAGAAAATGTCAACTAAATGCGAAAAATGTAAAAAATTAATTGAGCCACAACTTGAAATGAATGAAGATCTTGACAATTACATTTGCCCCGAATGCGGCTTTCCTATGTATGCAAATACTAGCG
The DNA here is from genome assembly GCA_964636425.1 of uncultured Candidatus Bathyarchaeia archaeon. Classification (GTDB taxonomy): domain Archaea; phylum Thermoproteota; class Bathyarchaeia; order Bathyarchaeales; family Bathycorpusculaceae; genus JADGNF01. The sequence goes on along the minus strand of CAZWRU010000025.1, from coordinate 27,233 downwards.
GAATCCATGTTCACGGAAGAGATATGTAATTATATCATGATGTCAAAAAATCCTTAACTAAGGATTAATCCTAAACACATGAATATAGTCGCTTATCATTTTACTTGCCTCAGTTAGAATATCTTTCTTTTTTTTGTTTACTTCAAAGTTCAAATTTGAAAAACATTGATTTTCACGGCAACAATGTTGAAAATGGATTTGTAGTCTTAGAGTGTGCGAAAGATTTTTGGGTAAGTTGCATCCTTAGTGAATTGTGGATTTTATGCCCGCGAAGTATCAGGTCTACAAAGACAGCAGAGGAAAATATCGTTTTCGATTCAAGGCTGGCAATGGCAGAATCGTGGCTGTAGGAGAGGCTTATGAACAGCATGCTAGCTGTTTAAAAGGAATAAGAAGCGTACAAAACAATTGTAATTCCGAAATCGAGGACTTAACAAGCGAAAGTAAAAAAATACCTAACCCAAAATACCAACTTTATTTTGACGACAAAAATAAATACCGTTTTCGTCTGAAAGCAAAAAATGGCGAAATAATCGCACAAGGAGAAGGCTATGACACCAAAGAAGGCTGCCTAAACGGAATAGAAGCTCTTAGGACTGGTGGAAATGCGGAAATCGAAGATCTAACCATAGTTACAGAGCAAGCAGAAGATTCAGCTACCTCCAAGATAGAATCCGAGGCTGCTGAAGAGGCTAGGGTTGCTGCTGAGTTGAAGGCTGCTGAAGAGGCTAGGGTTGCTGCTGAGTTGAAGGCTGCTGA
>CAZWRU010000025.1:24108-26265 GCA_964636425.1 uncultured Candidatus Bathyarchaeia archaeon | reverse complement strand
AGTTGAAGGCTGCTGAGTTGAAGGCTGCTGAGTTGAAGGCTGCTGAGTTGAAGGCTGCTGAGTTGAAGGCCGCTGAAACAAAGGAAGTTGTTCAGAAAGAAGTTGGTGCATCTAGTGTTATGGCTATGCCTTCTGATGTTGGTCCGGCTGAGACAATACTTGAATTACATAATCCTTCAGTTGTAAGCAAAGGTGAAATAGTTAATTTTCAAGGCAGACTTTACAGAAGCGATACTGGTAGAGGAATACCTGGAGCGCAAATTCGTATATACGAACGCGACAAATCTCTTCTCGGCGACGACTATTTAGCATACGGAGCTACTGCAGAAGACGGTTCATTTAACGTCAATTGGAAAGCCAGATCATTAGCTTGGAGAAAAAATTCAGGCAACATATATGCTAAATTTAAAGGAAACGATAGAGCTAAACCTTCAAAGAGCAACATAAACACAATAAACATAAAGTAGGTTTTTCCTCAATTTTCTTCTTTTTCTATTCGCGTTGTCCTTTCAATAATTAGCTTCTTATCATTTTTCCATTCCAAAATTAGACTTTTCAATAGTTTTCTTACATTTTAGTGATTGTTAAAAAATAGGCAGTTAATATTTTGGTATGTTAAAAATAGGATGGGAATGCTTAAAAGCCATTATTTTGCATGCATTAGTATCCCGGATAGTCTTGGTGAGATAAATGGTCGAAACTATTGAGCAAAAAGTACAGGGCGCTTTAGCTGAAATAAAACCACAAATTCAAGCTGATGGTGGCGACATCGAATTAGTCGCAATTGAAGGAAGCATTGTTAAAGTCAAATTGAAAGGTGCATGTTCAGGTTGTCCAATGGCTGCAATGACCCTAAAGCAGGGTGTCGAACGTATAATAAAAGCAAGAGTACCTGAAATAACTCAAGTTGATTCAGTTTAGAAAAAACGATTCCTAATGTGACCCTTTAGGTCACAACGTCTTCTTTTTAATTATAGAATATCAATTAAATAATGGCTAATAGAGCAAAGACTTTCGCATCTTCAATCATGTTCTGAATCTTCGCATATTCATTTGGCTGATGAGCAAGCTCATCGATTGTGCTCCAAACAACTGCAGGTAATTCTTGTTTACGAAAGAACGCTGCACATGTTCCCCCTCCGATGCCTCCAATGGTGGCATCAATATTTCTTGCCTCTTTAAGTGCCTTTTTAAGTAATACCACAATCTCCGCATTATCATTGGTTGATTTTGGCGCCAATTGTTTTTGAATAATTTCAATTTTTATCTTTGCCCCAGTTTTCTCCTCAAATTCGTGAATTATCCTATTAATATCTTTCAGTACTTCTTCTGCATCATACTCCGGTAAGATGCGGCAGTCAAAATATAATACATCTTCTCCTGGAATTACATTAACGGCATCTACATTCTGTTCTTTCTGGGTTGGTTCAAAAGTGCTTTTAGGTTCATTGAAGTAGTGATTGGTTAAATTGTATTTTTTATGGAGGAAGGTGTCTAATTCTAATGCTACTTGCATTCCTATTCGATGTGAATTTAACCCCCTATCTGGCATACTTGCATGAGCCTGTTTTCCTATTGTAATAATTTTTAACCATAAGATGCTTTTTTCAGTAACTTCAATAAAGTTACCTTCGGGAGTTCCGCTATCAGGTACTAATAATAAATCATCTTTGTGGAAAACTCCTTGATTGATTAAATGCTGAATACCCATGCTGCTTCCTTGTTCTTCATCCGAAACAAAGGCTAAAGCCAAATTTCGTTTAGTTTTTATTCCAATTTGTTTTAGCGCTTTAACAGCAAATATTGAAGCTACAATAGATTGTCCGTTATCTTCGCTGCCCCGGCCATATACACAATCATCTTTCAATATGGGGTCAAACGGTTTAGTGATAGTCCATAAGGCTTCTTCACCTGAAGGTACAACATCTAAATGCGTTATTATCCAGATTCGTGATTTGGTTTTTTCATTATTACAGTACGCAATTATGTTCGGACGTACTCTAGTAGGAACCCTCAAATCGGGCGCATCATAATTTTCGATTTTATCAAAGCCGACTTCCGCTAAAATCTCTAAAAGTAATTGAGCTTTTGAATATTCTCCTTCACCATTACTTTCAGGAGCTATCGCGGGTATTCGAATTAGCTTCATTAAGGTGC